>SUVB01000058.1 GCA_015062205.1 Desulfovibrio desulfuricans | reverse complement strand
CGCCATTTCCCTCATCCAGACCGCCGACGGCGCCCTGGGCGTCATCGACGAAAAGCTGATCCGCATGAAGGAACTGGCCGAGCAGGCCGCCACCGGCACCTACGACTCCACCCAGCGCCTGATGATCGAGTCGGAGTACCAGGCCATGGCTTCGGAAATCACCCGAATCGCCAACGCCACGGACTTCAACGGCATCCACCTGCTCAACGGCAACCTGTCCAGCAGCTCGCACGACGGGTCGGGCGCGGGCTCTACCGATGGACTGACGGCCACCGGCAAGATGAAGATCCACTTCGGCACCATGAACGACTCTGCGGAAGACTACTACTACATCCAGATCGGCACGAGCACCGCGTCGGCGCTGGGTGTGGGCAATCAGGCGGCCTCCACTTCCGCCGCCTACACCGTCTCCACGCAGCAGGCCGCGCAGAGCGCCCTGGTGGGCCTGAACGACGCCGTCATCTCCAAGGACAAGATTCGTGCACACCTGGGCGCGCTGCAAAACCGGCTGGAGAACACCATCACCAACCTGACCACCCAGGCTGAAAACCTGCAGGCTGCGGAATCCCGCATTTCCGACGTGGACGTGGCCACGGAAATGACGCAGTTCGTCCGCAACCAGATTCTCACCCAGTCCGCCGTGGCCATGCTCTCGCAGGCCAACAGCATGCCGCAGATGGCCATGCAGCTCATCGGCTGACGCTGGTTGAGGATTGTGCTCTGCACGTTTCCCCAAATATCCCCGGAGGGGTTTGCCCCTTCGGGGATATTTCCGTCACGGGCATGACGGGCGCGGTTCAGGCCAACGCCGTCAGGTCGTAGGCCGTATTTTCCACAATGTCGCACTCCACCAGCGCGCCGGGCAGAACGCCCGGGCCGCTCACATAGGTTATGCCGTCCACCTCCGGCGCCTGAAACCACACGCGCCCGCTGTGCAGCCCCGGCCAGTCGGGATGGGGCGCATCCACCAGCACCTGCATGCGGCCGCCCACGCGCGAGGCCAGCAACTGTTCGCTGATGTCGGCCTGCAACTCCATCAGCGTGTTTCGCCGCCGCTGTTTGACCTCGTCCGGCGCCTGGTCGGGCAGCGCGGCCGCTGCGGTCCCCTCCTCGGCCTGATAGGCGAACACGCCCACATGCTGGAAGCGGCTTTCCTCCACAAAACGGCACAGACTTTCAAACTGCGCTTCCGTTTCCCCCGGGTAGCCCACAATAAAGGTGGTGCGCAGCGCGGCTTCCGGCAGTTCCGCGCGCACGCGATCCAGCACGCGCCGCGGGTCGCCGGCGAAGGGGCGTCCCATGCGCCTGAGCACCTCCGGGTGGGCGTGCTGCAGGGGTATGTCCAGATAGGGCAGGAGCGGCGCGCCGCATGACCTGATGCAGCGCAACAGTTCCGGCGTCACCCCGCTGGGGTAGAGATAGAGCAGGCGCAGCCAGGCCAGCCCCTCCCGTTCCAGCCCGGCAAGACGCTCCAGCAGTGAAGGCAGACCGTGCTTCAGGCCCAGGTCCGCGCCCCACGAGGTCAGGTCCTGCGCCACCAGGGCCAGTTCGCGCACGCCCTGCCGCAACAGGCAGCGGGCCTCGGCAATGACGGCATCGGCCGACAGGGACTTGAGCCCGCCCCGGATGGCGGGGATGGTGCAGAACGCGCAGTTGTGCCCGCAGCCCTCGCCCACCTTGAGCCAGGCGTAGGACGGCCCCGTGGAGAGCAGCCGTCCGCCGCCCGGGGGACAGGACGGAGGTTCCGGCAGCCCCAGCGCGGCGGCCAGCAGGGACGGCCAGCGCGGCAGTTCCGCCGTGGGCAGCCAGCAGTCCACCTCCGGCAGCCCGCGCGCCAGCTCCTCCTGCCCGTAACGGCCCACCATGCAGCCGCCCACCGCCAGCAGGGGCCTGCGCCTGCAGCGGCTCAGACGGTGCACCGCCTCCGCCACGGCGCGGACAGACTCGCGCACCGCAGGCTCAATGAAGCCGCAGGTGTTGATGAAAACCAGCCGCGCGCGCCCCATGTGCCGCACATGTTCCACGGTCACGCCCAGCGAGCCCAGCAGGCGTTCGCTGTCCACGCGGTTCTTGGGGCAGCCGAGGCTGAGCGACCAGACTTTCAGCGTGTTCGGTGTGCTTGCCATGCACGCAGCATACAGGGGCCGGGGCGGCTTGTCACCACGCCGGCTGCGGTGCTGCGCAGGGGGCGGAGCTTGTTTTGCGTCGTTCAGAGCAGCGCCATGAGCAAAGGCACGGTCACGATGGAGAGCAGCGTGCTCAGGGCCACGGCCTGCGCGCCAAAGGCCGCATCCGTACGGAATTGCGCGCTGAGCACGGCTGCCTGCGCGACGACAGGCAGGGACGCCTGAATAACAAACACCCTGCCCATAAGCGGGGGCGCGTCCGCTATGGTGTTGGAGTGGGCCACGCTTGCGCAGAACAGGCCGAAATGCCGTCCGTCCACACGGCACAGTCGCCCCAGCCCCAGGCCGGAACGAAGCTCAGGGCGATGGAGGCCGGCGGCAGCAGGGAGCCTTGCAGCAGATCCAGCAGCCGGTCGCGCTCAAAGGCGTGCATGACGGTGTACATGAGGAAGGGCGGCAGGGTCTCATGGTGATCAGGCGCGGCAGGAGAATGCGCGTTTCCGCGCCGAACCAGCCCCGCGCCGCCGGCGCAAAACCCACGGCCCCCAGCAGCGCCAGCCCCGGAATGCCCTCCGGCGCGTGAGGAATACCATGCCCGTTCCGCCACCGGGCCGCGCCCCGGAGGAGCGCGGCCCGGCAATATGGTCCGCCGTCCATTACGCGGTCGTGGACGCTCCTGCGCCCGCAGCCGCTATATTTCCTTGTATCGCCCGCCGTTGGCCGCAGAGCTGACCATATGGGCATAGCGCCGCAGCACGGAATAGGGGCAGTCCTTTTTGGGCGCGGAGAACGCCGACCTGCGCGCTTCCAGCTCCTTTTCATCCACCAGCAGGTCCAGCACGCGGTTGGGGATGTCGATATGGATCATATCCCCTTCGCGCACAAGGGCGATGACGCCGCCGTCCGCCGCCTCGGGCGAAATGTGCCCGATGGCCGCGCCGTTGGTGCCGCCGGAGAAACGGCCGTCGGTGAGCAGGGCCACATCCCTGCCCAGACCCATGCCCGTGATGGCCGCCGTGGGCGAGAGCATCTCACGCATGCCCGGCCCGCCGCGCGGTCCCTCGTAGCGGATGACCACGCCGTCGCCGGGCTTGATCTTGCCGTCAAGGATGGCGTGCATGGCGTCTTCTTCGGTGTCGAACACGCGTGCCCGCACATCGCGGCACATCATCTCCGGCGCCACGGCCGACTGCTTGACCACGGCCCCGCCGGGGGCCAGACTGCCGCGCAATATGGCAATGCCGCCCTGCTTCGAGTAGGGGTTGTCCACGCTGTGGATGACCTCGGGGTCGAGCACGCGGGCGTGCAGTTCCCTGAGGTTTTCACCCACAGTCCTGCCCGTGGTCGTCATGCAGTTCTTGTGAATGAGGCCCAGTTTGTCGAGCTCGCTCATGACCGCCGGGATGCCGCCCGCGTTGTCCAGATCCACCATGAAATGCTTGCCCGCCGGAGAGAGCTTGCAGAGATTGGGGCTCTTGCGGCTGACCTCGTCAAAGATGTCCAGCCCCAGATTGAGGCCCGCCTCGCCGAACACGGCGGGCAGGTGGAGAACCGTGTTGGTGGAGCAGCCGAGGGCCATGTCAACGGCCACGGCATTGGCCACGCTGTCGGCGGTGACAATGTCCAGCGGGCGGATGTTGCGCCGCAGAAGTTCCATGACCTGCATGCCCGCCTTCTTGGCCAGGCGGATGCGCGCGCTGCCTGCCGCCGGTATGGTGCCGTTGCCGGGCAGGGCCACGCCGATGGTCTCGGCCAGACAGTTCATGGAATTGGCCGTGAACATGCCCGCACAGGCCCCGCAGCCGGGACAGGCCCGCTCGGTGAGACGCTCCAGTTCCTCCTCGGTCATAGCTCCGCTGCGCACCTTGCCCACAGCCTCGAACACGGTGATGAGGTCACCGCGCTGGTGCGGGCCGATGTCGCCCGGCAGCATGGGCCCGCCGGAAACCAGCACCGAAGGGATATTCAGGCGCATCATGGCCATGAGCATGCCGGGCACGCACTTGTCGCAGTTGGGGATGAACACCAGCGCGTCAAAGGCGTGGGCGCGGGCCATGATTTCGATGGAATCCGCAATGAATTCGCGTGACGGCAGGGAAAAGCGCATCCCCTCATGATTCATGGCGATGCCGTCGCACACGGCGATGGCCGGGAATTGCAGGGGCGTGCCCCCCGCCATGCGCACCCCGGCCTTGACCGCCTCGGCCAGACTGTTCAGATGCATATGGCCGGGCACCACTTCGCTGGCGGCATTGACCACGCCCACCAGGGGGCGTTCCATTTCCTCCCTGGTCAGGCCCAGGGCATAGAGCAGGGAGCGATGGGGGGCCTTTTCCAGCCCGAATTTCATTTTTTTGCTGCGTTCTTCGGCATCCATGACATTTTCCTCGTGGTAAAAGACGACTCCGAACAGGCCCGCACCATACGGCAAAACCGCGCGGCCGTAAACTCAAAGGGGCGCGCCCGCGCAACTGCCGCCCTGCCGTCCGCGCCGGAATGCGCCCCGCTTGAGCGCGCCGGTGAAACAGGCTACCCTGCGGCATGCCCAACGCCACTCCCACATTGGCCCGACGCTATGCGTTCAAACTGCTGGCCAACGTCGCCTCCGTGCCCGTGTATCTGGTCATGGAGGCCATTCTGCCGCGCGCCCTCGGCCCGCAGATGTACGGCAACTACAGCTTTGCGACCAACGTGTTCCAGCAGCTCTTCGGCTTTCTGGACATGGGCACCTCCACCTGCTTCTACAACGCCCTCTCCCGCCGTCAGCGCGAAACCGGCCTCATCGGCTTCTACATGCGCGTGACGGCGGCCGTGCTGGGCGTCAGCCTGCTGGTCGCCCTGTGCATGCAGCTGCCCCGCATCGGCGGGCTGCTCATGCCTGACGTGCCCCTGTGGCTCGCCCCGCTGGCCGCCCTGTGGGCTTTCCTGACCTGGTGGGGACGCGTGCTGCGCTCCATGAACGACGCCGTGGGGGCCACCGTCTCCTCCGAAATGGTGCGCACCGTGGTCTCGCTTGTGGCGGTGGGGTTGCTGGGCCTGCTCTTCTGGGGCGGCCGGCTGAACATCGGCACGCTCTTCGGCCAGCAGTACCTTATGCTGGGGGCCACGGCCCTGGGCTACTGGCTTGTGACGCGCGCCTGCTGGCGGCAGGAGGGAGCCGAACTGCACTTCCGCCTGACGCGCGGCGAGCTGCGCGCCTACGGACGGGAATTTTTCGACTACAGTCACCCGCTGTTCGTCCAGGCGCTGCTTTCCTTTCTCATGCTCACGACCGAACGCTGGCTGTTGCAGTGGTTCGACGGCAGCGTGGAACAGGGCTTCTTCGCCCTGTCGCAAAAAGTGAGCATGGCCTGTTTTCTCTTTGTCTCGGCCATGACGCCGCTCATCATGCGCGAACTCTCCATCGCCTGGGGCAACCACGACAGGGAGGCCATGGGCCGTCTGCTTTCCCGCTTCGCCCCGCTGCTCTATGTGGTGGCGGCCTACTTCTCCTGCTTCACGCTGGCCGAAGGCCCGGCCCTGGTGGCTCTTTTCGGCGGCGCAAACTTTACCGCCGCCGTACTCCCCGTGCAGATCATGGCCCTCTATCCCCTGCACCAGGCCTACGGGCAACTGGCCGGTTCCGTCTTTCACGCCACGGGACGCACCAAGGTGCTGCGCAACATGGCCGCGCTGGAATGCGTCTACGGCTTCGCCGCAGCCTGGTTCCTGCTGGCCCCGCCCCATTTGTTCGGGCTGGGGCTGGGCGCGGTGGGGCTGGCCGTCAAGACGGTCTGCGTGCAGATGGTGACGGTCAACATCTATCTGTGGCTGGCCTCACGCTTCATTCCGCTGAATTTCCGGCGCAATGCGGCCCATCAGGTCTGGAGCCTCGCCGTGCTGCTGGCGCTGGCCTTCTGCTGCCGTCAGGCCACGCTGGCCCTGGGCCTCGGCGGACTGGAGTCACTGACGCGCTTCCTCGTCTCCGGCGTGGTGTACACGGCCTGCGTGGCCCTGCTCTGTCTGGGCCTGCCCGCCGTCATGGGTTTCACGCGCCAGGAACTGCACGAAATCTTCATCCGCTTCCGCAAGTCCCGGCGACGCGACGCCGGGGAACGCTGAATGCCGGCCTCCTGCGCTGTCCCCCGCTGCCGAAACGCCCCGACATGCGGGGCAGGACACGGCTTCCGCTTGCCATGCGCCGCCGAGATGCTTATATTCTGCGCACCGGCTGGGGGAGCCCCACGGGCTGAGAAAGGACGAACGAGCCTGACCCCTAGGACCACCATACTGTGGTTCTGCACCTGACGCGGACAGTGCCGACGAAGGGAAGCCGCCTGCCCAGGCAGGTTCGCGCCCGCAGCCGCACAGGTTATGCGGGCTTTTTGTCACCCCCCGGCAACGGCACGGAAGGCGGAGGCCTTCCTTGTGGAGACGCCTATGGAACTCATTGTCAACGGCGCGGCGGAACAGGCCGCGGAACAGACCAGCGTGGCCGATTTTCTGGCCGCGCGGGGGCACGACGCCACCGCCGTGGTTGTGGAACGCAACGGCGACATCGTCCCCCGCGACGCCTTCGCCGACACCACGCTCATGCCGGGCGACCGGCTGGAAATTGTGCAGTTTGTGGGCGGCGGCTAGACCCGGCCGCTGAGTTCGCGCATCTTTGGGAATCCTTTTGCCCCTACGGGCGTTTTTTTCGCGCATCCGCGCGGTACAGGCAGAACAGCATGCATGACGATATGTTTGAACTCGGCGGCGTATCTCTGAAAAGCCGCCTTTTTATCGGCACAGGCAAATACGGCGCAGACAGCCTCATCCCGGCGGTGGCCGAGGCCAGCGGCGCGGAGGTGATTACCGTGGCCATGCGCCGTGTGGGCAAACCGGGCGAAGCCCCGCAGGGCATCATGGGGCACATCCCGCCGCACATGCGCCTTTTGCCCAACACCTCCGGCGCGCGCACCGCGGAAGAGGCCGTGCGGCTGGCCCGGCTGGCCCGCGCCGCCGGCTGCGGCGACTGGGTGAAGATAGAGGTCATCTCCGATATGCGCCACCTCCTGCCGGACGGCTATGAAACCGCTAGGGCCACGGAACTGCTCGTCAAGGAAGGCTTCACCGTCCTGCCCTACATCAATCCCGACCTGTATGTGGCGCGGGCCTGCGCCGACGCCGGAGCCGCCGCCGTCATGCCGCTGGGCGCGCCCATCGGCACCAACCGGGGGCTGCGCACCAGAGAGATGATCGCCATTCTCATTGAGGAGCTGGACCTGCCCATTGTGGTGGATGCGGGCATCGGGCGGCCTTCGCAGGCCTGCGAGGCCATGGAAATGGGCGCGGCGGCCTGCCTGGTGAACACGGCCATCGCCTCGGCCGAAAATCCCGTGGTCATGGCGCGGGCCTTTGCCGACGCCGTGCGCGCCGGGCGCGCCGCGTGGCTGGCCGGACCGGGCGCGATGAAGTCGCGCGGGCAAGGGGCGGAAGCCTCGTCGCCGCTCACGGGCTTTTTACGGTAGACGGGGTTCGCGCCATGGAAACATTTCAGGACTATCTTGCGGCCTGGCCGACGGACAGGCGGGACGAAGGCGCAGCACGCGCCAAAAACGAGGATGTGCCCGCCCTGCTGGAAAGGGATACCCTGCGGCCCGAGGACTTTCTGACCCTGCTCTCCCCGGCGGCCGCACCGCACCTTGAGGGCATGGCCCGGCGCGCGCACGAACTGACGCTGCGCTATTTCGGCCGGGCGGTGAACATCTTCACGCCGCTGTACATTTCGGACGTGTGCACCAATCAGTGCCGCTACTGCGGCTTCAACGCCAAGAACACGCAGCCGCGCCGCCACCTCAGCGTGGAGGAAGCCGCGGCCGAGGCCGATGTCATCGCCGACCGGGGCTTCCGGCACATTCTGGTGCTCACGGGCGACGCGCGCAAGGTCTCCTCACCGGAGTACATTGCGGCAGTGGCCCGGCGCATCAAGCCCCGGTTTGCCTCGGTGGGCATCGAGGTTTACTCCCTGACCACGGACGAGTACGCCCTCATGGCGTCGGCGGGCGTGGACAGCATGACCATGTTCCAGGAAACATACAGCCCGGAGTTGTACGCATGGCTGCACCCTGTGGGCCCCAAGCACGATTACGGCTTCCGCCTCAACGCGCCGCAGCGCGCGGCCGAGGGCGGCATGCGCAGCCTGGGCGTGGGCGCGCTGCTCGGGCTGGAAAGCTTCGTGCGCGACGCCTTCGCCACGGGCCTGCATGCCTGGTGGCTGCAGCGGCGCTACCCCGGCGTGGACGTGAGCGTGTCCATCCCGCGCATCTGCCCGCACGAAGGCAGCTTCACGGTGCAGCACGCCGTGGATGACCGCCTGTTCGTGCAGTATGTCACGGCCCTGCGCTGTTTCCTGCCGCGCGCGGGCATCACCTGTTCCAGCCGTGAAAGCGCGTTTATGCGCGACCATCTGGTGCCCATCGGCGTGACGCGCGTTTCCGCCGGGGTCTCCACGGCCGTGGGCGGCCGGGCCACCGAAGACCTGCACAATCCCGGCCAGTTTGAAATCACCGACCGCCGCAGCCTGGAAGAAATGGTCGCCTCGCTCACGGGCATCGGCTACCAGGCCGTGCTCAAGGACTGGGAAGACCCCACGGCGGTTCCCGCATAACCGTCGTTCGCGCCCGCAACGCCCATGGAAAACATCCTCTATGCAGGCCTTGCCCGTTATTTCAGCCCGGAGCAGCTGGACGCGCTCCGCCGGGCGCGCGTGGGCGTGGCAGGGGCGGGGGGGCTCGGTTCCAACGCCGCCCTCATGCTGGCCCGCTGCGGCGTAGGGCATCTGCTTCTGGTGGACGACGACGTGGTGGACGCCTCCAACCTCAACCGGCAGCAGTACTGGCCCCGCCATGTGGGCCGCCCCAAGGTGGACGCCCTGGCGGAGTTGCTGCGTGAGCTGAACCCGGAAATTGACGTGGAACCTCTTCGCCGTCGTCTGACGCGCGACACCATGACGGCGACGCTGGCCCGCTGCCCCGTGTGGGTGGAGGCCTTTGACCGCCCCGACGACAAGAGCCTGCTGGTGGAAAGCGCCCTGCTGGCGGGCTGCCGCGTGGCCTCGGCCTCGGGCATGGGCGGCTGGGGCGGCCCCGCCATGACCCGGCGCGCGCTGGGGAACATGGTGCTGGTGGGCGATTTTACCACGGATGTGCTCACGGCGCCGCCCCTGGCCCCGCGCGTCACGGAAGCCGCCGCCCTGCTGGCCGACGCCGTGCTGGAAATGCTGCTGGGGCCACAGGCGCGGGATTGAACCGCCCAGCGGTCATGCCGTCGGGGCCGGGGCCGACGGCAGGGGGCAGAACCGGCACAGGTCGTCGTGCCGCAGCACGGCGTCAATGCGTTCCTTCTGGTGCAGCAAAAATTCCGCGAACTCCGCCCCGCTGAGCGCTTTGGAAAAAATATGGCCCTGGATGACCCGGCAGCCGTTTTCGGCCAGGAAATCCAGCTGCTCCTTGCGCTCCACGCCCTCGGCCACGGTGGACATGCCAAGGCCCGTGGCCAGGGCGATGATGGTCGTCACAAGCTCCCTGGAATCGCCTTCGGGGGCATTGAGGTCATCAATGAATTTTTTGTCGATTTTCAGGCAGGCAATGGGCATGGAATGCAGATACTGCAGCGAGGAATAGCCCGTGCCGAAATCATCCAGAAAAATCCTGATGCCCGCGTTGCTTAGCTGCGAGATGATTCCCGACGCCGCATGCAGGTCGGACATGAGGCCTGTTTCGGTGATCTCCATATCCACCTGATCCGGCCGCATGTCCTCCTCGCGGAGGATGCGCCGCACCTTTTCCACAAAACCCTCGGACTGGATGGTGCGGGCGGACATGTTGACGGCCACGGGAACCGGATCGCAGCCCTTTTCCATCCAGACGCGTATCTGCCGGCACGCGCTGCGCAGCATGAACATATCCAGCCGCGTGACAAGCCCTGTTTCCTCCGCCAGGGGGATGAAGGCCGGGGGCGGCACGAACTTGTCTTCCCGCCGCCAGCGCACCAACGCTTCACAGCCCGCCACGCGGCCGCTCACAATGTCCACCTTGGGCTGGTAGTAGGCCTCAAGCGCCTCGTTCTCCACGGCCTTGAACAGGGCCGTCTCCAGGGTCATCTTGCTGGTGACGTCGATGTTCAGCTCATTGGTGAAGAAGGTGTAGGCGTTTTTGCCGCGCTCCTTGGAGCGGTACATGGCGAGATCGGCGTTGCGCAGCAGGGTTTCGGCATTCTCCCCGTCTGCGGGAAAGCAGGTTATGCCGATGCTCGCGCCGAGATAGATGGAATTGTCTTCCACGTAAAAGCAGCGGTTCAGGGAGGTTCGGATGCTCCTGGCCAGATCTTCCAGCTGGCTCCTGTCCGTCACGTCGCTGACGGCGAAGAGAAATTCGTCGCCGCCCGTGCGCGCCACGCAGTCGTCCAGCTTCATGAGGGCGCTCAGCCGTCCGGCGGCCTGCCGCAGCAGCTTGTCGCCCAGCGTGTGCCCGAAGCTGTCATTCACGCCCTTGAAACGGTCGAGATCGACGAGCAGCACCCCCACCATGCGGCCTGTGCCGCGCGCCGCAGCCATGGCCTTTTCCAGCCGTTCCGTGAGCAGGCGCTTGTTGGGCAGCCCCGTAAGCATGTCATGGTCGGCCCTGTAGGCCAGTTCCGTCTCCATGTCCTTGCGCTCGGAAATGTCCAGCAGGGAGAGGATGCAGCGCCCGCCGTCAAGGCCCGCCCAGGTGATCATCACGTCAATGGCGCGGCCGTCGCGGCCGATTATCCGCCCCTCACACCGGGCGCTTTCGCCGGGGGCGACGCTGCGGAACGTCCCGTCGCCGGGGCACAGGATGCCCTCGTTGAAGAAATGCGACAAATGCAACTTTTCTTCAATGTCGGCGCGCGGCAGGCCCACAAGGCCGGCAAATTCGGTATTGGCCAGCAGGATGCGCCCCTTGTCGCTGACGACGGCCGACGCCATGCCGGTGTTCATGAACAGCATCCGATAGCGTTCTTCCGACTTGCTCAGTTCGTGGCGGGTTTTTTCCAGCTCCGTGATGTCAATGAAGGTTTCCAGGATAATTTTCTTCCCGTTCAGCTCAACGGCGCGCCCGGACTTCACAAGGCTTTTCTGCCGTCCGTTGATCTGCAGCAGCGACCGTACCGGCGTATCAGGATGCGCGATCAGCGGGCAGTCCCCCTCCTTCCGGGAACAGATGACCTCACGGCAGGCCCTGCCCACAATGTCCTCGCGCGGCAGGCCGAGGAAACGCCGCGCAAAGGCGTTGACGTTGAGGA
Organism: Desulfovibrio desulfuricans; assembly: GCA_015062205.1. Taxonomy (GTDB): domain Bacteria; phylum Desulfobacterota; class Desulfovibrionia; order Desulfovibrionales; family Desulfovibrionaceae; genus Desulfovibrio; species Desulfovibrio desulfuricans_D. The sequence goes on along the minus strand of SUVB01000058.1, from coordinate 180,463 downwards.
TGCGGCGGGTTTCAGGATCAATGGAAACCACCCCGGCCTGCAGCGTGTCCAGCGCGGCGCCCAGGAATCTCTCGCTGGACTGCAGGGCCCCGACCATGCGGTTGATGCTCATGGCAAGGTCATGGATTTCGTCATCGCCGGGGATGACGATCCTGCGCAGCACGCCCTTGCCCCGTCCGATGCGCCGGGCCTGCCGCTGGATGGAGACGACGCGCCGCAGGATATGCGCTTCCGTGAACAGCAGGAAGGCCAGCAGCAGTATCAGCCCGAACGCGGCAATCAGCAGGAAATTCTTGCGGCCCATGCCCCGTCCCAACTCGGCCACGTCCCTGCCGGCATCCAGGCGCAGGCAGAGGACGGGATCGCCGAACACGTCGCGCATGACGGCATAGACCGTTACGGCATCGGCCTCCCGCACGAGCTTGTAGCCCGTGGCGCTGTCCGTCACGGCCGGAACAGCGTCAAAGGCCGATGCCGGTTCCACGGCAAAATGCAGCCCCGTGACTTCCCTGAATCTCTGGAGGAAAGCGGCGTCCATCGGCCGCGTCAGAACCAGCGCTCCCGCAGGCGTCCGGGGGCGCACGCTGCCGCGGATCTTGTGCGCGGAGAGCCCGAAGATGCGGCCGTCCACCGCCAGCAGGCCGCTGAGGGCATCCGCCGCGCCTTCCAGCAGGACGTTCGCCACGCGGGCGCACAGCCGCCGTTCCTCCGCCTGCCCGGCATCATCCCCGTCATTGCCCGCCGTGGTCTGGGAAAAAACCGGCCTGCCCTCCTCCGAATAGAGCGAGGCAGAGGAAATCCGCATGCCCACAAGCGCTTCCGTGTCGAAATATTCCGCAGCAAAGCGCCCCCCGCGGTCGCGCATGAAACGGTAGACATCCTCCCTGAAGGCCAGTTCGGCCGCATAGCGGTCCGCCTGCGCTCCCTCGGCGCGCAGGCAGCCCTGCAAGAGGCGCATGCTTTCCTCGGCCTGCCGGCTCTCTATGCCGTCCACATCGCGCGACACCACGATCTCGCTCATCATGTAGGAGATGACGGCGAAAATGACCATGATGCCGACACAGGTGAGAAAGGTGTGTTGTTTGATGCGCACGGAGCCCCCGACGGCAGGCAAACGTCAAGTCCGAAACGTCAGCCCCGCGGGAGAGACGTTTCGGACTTCCTCTTTTTCTACGGCAAAAGAGATATAGCGTACCGGGCCGCAAAACGCCATACACGGAAGACAGCTTTCCCGATTTTTTTCGTGGAGATTCTCGCCGGTGCAGGAAAAGCGGCACAGTGACCTATGACGCTGCGCCGCCGCGCCGGCACCGCCGAGATTTTTCGGCGGCTGATTATTCTGCGGAAGCAAGACGCCCCCCGAAGCAGGACGCCTGCGCGCGGGCGCGTCAGGAGCGCGGCGGCCCGGCCTGGAGGTCTTCCAGCAGGGCCGCGTCCGCGGGCAGAAAGCCCAGTTCGAGAGCCTCGCGCGCTGTCACCCAGCGCAGGTTCTGGCCTTCCCTGCCGCAGGGTTCGCCCGTGAAGGCCGTGACATGAAAGAAATGCAGGCGCACGGCAAAGCCGCGCTCGCTGTAGGCATGCTCCACGTTTTTCCAGAACGCGGCCTCGCGCACGCCGATGCCCAGTTCCTCGGCCAATTCCCGCCGCAGAGCCTCCAAAGGCGTTTCCGCGCCTTCCAGTTTGCCGCCGGGAAATTCCCAGTATCCTTCCAGGGGCGTGTCGGTCCGGCGCTGCCCGGCCAGAAAGCGCCCATTGCGCCAGATGATCCCCGCCGCCACCTCGATATGCCGCATGCCTCCTCCGAAAACGCCCTGTTGCAGGGGATGCCGCGCAACCCGGTTACCCCGCGTCGGCCTTTGCCCTGACGGCCTCCATGCGCGCCTCAAGGGCCGTCATTTCCTCCAGCAGTTCCTCGCTGCGCCGCTTGCAGTCCTCAAAGGTCCGGAGCAGCTCGCCGGAACGGGCGTGGTCGGCGTAGACCGCGGGGTCGGCCAGCTGTGTTTCGGCTGCGCCCTGCTCATCCATGACGCGCGCAAGTTCCGCCTCCAGCGTCTCGTACCGCGCCTGAAGCGGCTTCAGTTCCTTGTGCAGGGCATTGCGCTTTTCGGCCTGCTCGCGCTTGAGGCGCTTCTGCTCCTCGCGCGAAAGGGCCTGGGGAGCGGCCTTGCCCCTGTCTTCGCCGCCCGGCGCAGGCCGGACGGCGCTGCCGCCGGAAACTCCCGCCGCAGCGGCGCGCCGCTGCGCGTCATAGGCGGCGAAGTCCGCATGCACGGTCAGGCCCTTGTCGTTCAGCTCCCAGATTTCGGCCCCCACCTGCGAGAGCAGCCAGCGGTCATGCGCCACCATGAGCAGGGAGCCCGTGAATTTTTGCAGCGCCGCGGCCAGAGCTTCGCGGCTTTCCAGATCCAGATGGTTGGTGGGCTCGTCCAGCAGCAGGAAGTTGCAGCGCTTGAGGAAGAGCGAGGCCAGCACGAGGCGGCTCTTTTCCCCGCCGGAGAGCGCACTCACCTGCCTGTCGAAATACTCCTGCCCCAGCAGGAAGAGCCCCAGCACGCTCATGAGCTCCTCTTCCGTGGTGTGCGGGTCGGAGAGGCGGCGGATTTCGCCCAGCACCGTGGTGTCCGGACGCAGGGTTTCCATCTGGTGCTGGGTGTAGTAGCCCATGCGCATCTGCGAGGCCGTGACCACATTGCCGCCGCAGCGCTCCAGCGTGCCCGCCAGCAGTTTGAGCAGCGTGGATTTGCCGCAGCCGTTGTGCCCCACCAGGGCCACGCGCTGCCCCCTGTAGAGCGTGAAGGTGAGCGGCGGCCACATGCTCTTGCCGTCGGGGAAGCGGAAGGCCAGATCGGCGGCGGCCACGACGATCTTTTCCGAATGCGGCGCTTCCGGCCAGGTGAAGTTCAGTTCCTTCCGTTTGGGCTCGGGCCGGTAGTCTTCCAGTTCCTTTTCCAGCTTTTTCGCCATCTTCTGGCGGGAGCCGGCCTGCCGGGCCTTGGTGGCCTTGGCGCGGAAGCGCTCCACAAAGGCCATCTTGCGGTCCAGCTCGTCGCGCAGGGCGCGCGCCTCGCGTTCGCGCTGCTGGTTGTATTCCTCCTGCAGGGCCAGGAACTGCGTGTATGTGGCCTTGCGGAACACCGGGCGGGAAAGTCCCAGATAGAGCACATGCGTGCCCACATTGTCCATGAACATGCGGTCGTGCGCCACAAAGACCAGCGCGCCCCTGAAGTCCAGCAAAAAGGACTCCAGCCATTCCACCGCTTCCACATCCAGATGATTGGTGGGCTCGTCCAGCAGAAGCACGTCGGCTCCGGCCGTAAGCACACGGGCCAGCTTGGCGCGCTCGCGCCAGCCGCCGGAAAGCTGCCGCAGCGTGCGCCCCCACTTGCGCTCGCTGAATCCGAGTCCGGAGAGCACAGCCTTGGCGCGGTGCTCGGGGTTGTAGCCGTACTGCGCCTCCAGCTCGCCCTGACGGCGCATGAGTTCGGCAAGGCGCGCCTCATCCTTGCGGGCGGCGGCGTCCTCCCACTGCGCCCAGAAGTCGTTCCAGTCGTGCAGCACGTCCAGCACATAGGTCAGCAGGGGCGTGTCCAGCACATCCTCGGCAAATTCCTGTTCCACATAGCCCAGACGGCAGCCGCGCGGCAGGATGACCCGTCCCCCGTCCGGACTTTCCACCCCGGCCAGCAGACGCAGCAACGTGGACTTGCCCGTGCCGTTGGGCCCGCACACGCACAGGCGCACGCCGGAATCCACCTCCAGCGAGAAGTTGCTGAAAATGTCCCGTCCGCCGAAGGATTTGGAAAGTTCCTGTATGGTGATTTTCACAGCAGCCCCTCGCGGACATAGCCCTGCGCCGCCTCCAGCAGGCCGTCCGCAAGGCCGGTTTGCGGCGTGAAGCCCAGTTCGCGGCAGATGCGGCGGCCGTCACTGACCCAGCCCGGCTGCCGCGCCTCGCGGTATTTGTCCAGATTCCACTCCGGCGCGCGGCGCAGCCCGTGCCCGGCAAAACGGCGGCACAGGGCGTCGGCGACCGTGCCGCACGCCGAGGAGAGCGCGGCGGTGACGGCCATGACGGGCAGGGGCATGCGGATGACGCGCGCGGGCCGCGGCTCCCGCCCCAGGGCGCGGGCCACGGCCGACCCCATGCAGCGGCAGAAACCGGTCATGGTGTGAACCTGCCCGTCATTGAGATGGTAGACCCCCCGGGCCTCGGGGCGGCAGGCGCAGAGCACGGCGCGGGCCATGTCGTCCGCGTGCACGACGCTCACCGGGAACTCCCGCCCCCGGCCGGGACTCACGGCCACGCCGCGTTTGACCCCCCGGAACACGGGCAGCAGCCCCCTGTCGCCGGAACCGTAGATGATGGGCGGCCGCAGCGTGACCAGGCCTTCCCCCAGCGCGCGGCCCAATATCTGTTCCGTGAGCAGCTTGGACCAGCCGTAGGCCGAGACTGGCGCGGGCGCGGCATCGTCCGCCGCGCCGGGTTCCACGGCGCAGGGACCCGTGGCCGCCAGACTGGAGACCAGCACAAGGCGGCAGTCCCCGCGCAACCGGCCCGCGGTGCGCAGGCGTGCGACGGCCTCGGCCAGACGGCCGGCGGCCAGGGCGTTGGCCCGCAGATAGTCCTGCCAGCCCAGGCCGAAGAGCAGGGCAGCCATGTGGATGATGACGTCCCTGCCCGTCAGGGCCGCGTCCAGGCCTTCGCCCGTGCGCAGGTCGGCCTGCGCCACGGCAACCCCGCGCGGCAGGCGCGACGTGTCGGACGAGGCGCGCACGAGGCAGGTGACGCGGGCCCCGGCCTCCAGCAGCTGCGGCAGCAGATGCCGCCCCACAAAGCCGGTGCCGCCCGTGAGCAGCACCGCCCTGCCCGCCAGATGCGGGAATGCGGCGGCAGCGTCCGCCGCGCTCATGCCCCGATCTCCCGGCGGTAGATGCGGTAGCGTTTGGTCAGCCGACCGCAGAAGTCCTCGATGAGTTCACAGACGGGCACATTGTCCTCCAGTACCCAGGAGCCTTCCACCCACTGGAACTGCGGCTTCTGCCGCGCCTTTTCCAGCATGAAGTCCAGCAGCAGCAGGGGCAGGCCCAGCAGGCGGTATTCCTCGCGGATGCCGAACAGGATGATGCGATAGCCGCCGCGGATCTCCGGCCGGGCGCGCCACCAGTGCCACGGCGCGGTGAGGCCGAGCCCGCCCTTGAGCCGCCGCAGCAGCGGGGCCATGTCGGGCAGGGCCACCATGCCCGCCGCCGGTTCGTCGCCGTGAAAGAAGAGCACGAAAAATTCGGGGTCCAGCACGCCGGACAGCTCCCTGACATGCCGCGCGGCCTCGCCTTCGGAGAGGGGCGAGAACCCCCAGTTCTTCGCCCAGGAAACCCGGTACAGCTCCAGCATGGTGCGGATGTCCTCCTCCAGCGTGGCCTTGCCGGAGGTGCGGCAGGTGAAGCGCGCCTCGGCCCTGAGCCGGGCCACCTCCTCACTGAGGCGCTCGGGCGGCGTCATGCGGTCGCGTTCAATGAGGTAGGCGAAGAGATCCTGCTCCTTGCGCAGATGCCATCCTTCCAGCAGTTCCGCGTAGTAGGGGGGATTCCAGGGCATCATGACGGCGGGCGGCAGGTTGAAGCCGTGCACCAGCAGGCCGCAGGTGTAGTTGGTGGAGGGGTTCAGCGGCCCGCGCAGGAAGGCCATGCCCTGCGTCCGGAGCCAGTCGCGCGCGGCGTCGAGCAGGGCGTGCGCCGCCTCCCCGTCGTTCTCGCACTCAAAAAAGCCGAACGCGCCGCAGGCCTCATTGGCGTAGGCATTGTACTTTTCGTCCACAATGGCGGCAATGCGGCCCACGGGGCGGCCGTCGCGCAGGGCGAGGAAGAGCTCGCGCCGGGCCGTTGCCCAGAAGGGATGCTGCCCGGGGGTGAGCAGGGCCACGGTTTCAAAACGCAGATCAGGCGTCCATTGGGGGCTTTGCGCGTGCAGACGGAAGGGCAGGTCCACAAAGGCGTTGAAATCCACGGCGGAGCGGACGGGAATGACGACGGGCGGCATGGCGGGGCCTCAGGAGCGGGCGTCCGGCTGCAGGCTGCCGCAAAAGGCGGCCAGGTCGTCGATGCCCAGGCGCTCGCAGGCCGCAGGCAGTTCCGCCGCCAGGGCAAAGGCGCAGTCAGGCCGCACAAAGTTGCCCGTGCCCACCTGCACGGCCTGCGCGCCCACCAGCAGGAATTCCAGGGCATCCTCGGCCGTGAGGATGCCGCCCAGGCCCACCACGGGAATCTTCACGGCCCGCGCGACCTGCCACACGCAGCGCAGCGCCACGGGCTTGACGGCCGGGCCGGAGAGTCCCCCCACCACATTGGCCAGCGAGGGACGACGGGTCTGCAGATCAACGGCCATGCCCAGCAGGGTGTTGATGCACGAGATGCTGTCCGCCCCGGCGTCTTCCACGCTGCGCGCCATGAGGGCGATATCCGTGACGTTGGGCGAGAGCTTGACCATGACGTGCTTGCGCGGCGCGGCGCGGCGCACGGCGGCCGTAACGGCGGCGGCCAGGGCCGGGTCCTGCCCGAAAAGCGCGCCCCCGGCCTTCACGTTGGGGCAGGAGACGTTGACCTCCAGCGCGGCCACGCCCTCCTCCGCGTCCAGCCGGGCGGCCAACTCGGCGAACTCGTCCACGGAGGCGGCATAGATATTGGCAATGACGGCGGTTTCCCGCCAGGGCAGGCGGGGCAGTTTCTCCGTGCAGAACGCTTCCACGCCGTCGTTCTGCAGGCCCACGGCATTGAGCATGCCCGCCGTGGTTTCAATGATGCGCGGCGTGGGGTTGCCCTCGCGGGGCCGCAGGGAAAGGCCCTTGACCACCATGCCGCCCAGCGAGGCCAGATCGCCGTACGTGGCGAATTCCAGTCCGTAGCCGAACGTGCCCGATGCCGTGAGCACGGGATTCTTGAGGGTCAGGTCGCGGGTCTGCCCCCTGAGGGTGACGGAAACATCCATGCCGCTCTCTCCGGCGTGCCGGCGCGGGCCGGTGCCCGCGGCCGCGCATTCGCCCGGTTACAGTTCCACCTGGTCGGCCCAGAACACGGGGCCGTGGTTGCACACCTGCACATGTCCGCCGCGCTTGGCTTCCACGGGCCAGGCCTGCGTGGTTTTGGTCACGCAGCCAAGGCACGCGCCCACGCCGCAGGCCATGCGGTTTTCCAGCGAAAGCTGGCAGCGCACGCCCAACTCGGCGGCAAATTTCTGCACCGTGCGCATGAAGGGCGTGGGCCCGCAGGCCAGCACCAGCCCCTTCTGTTCGGCGTATTCGCGCATGCGTTCCTGAATGGTGAAGATAAAGTTGTCCAGGTCGCCGTTTTCCGGCTCGCGCAGGCTGTCCAGCGGCACATGCTCGTTGATGCTGTCCACGGGGTAGCAGCTGATGTGCTCGCGGTGGCCGAACAGCATGGACACGTTCCACGGCTTGGGATGCTCGCTCACATAGCCCACAAAGGGCACAATGCCCATGCCCCCGGCCAGCAGCAGGGTGGGGGTGTCCGGCTCCATGGCGAAACCGTTGCCCAGCGGGCCCCACACGCGCACCACATCGCCGGGCCGCAGCCGCGCCATGCGCCGCGTGCCCCGGCCGCGCACCTGAAAAAAGCAGATCATGTGACGCGCGGTCATGTGGCAGATGCCCAGAGGTTTGGCCCAGAGAATATCCAGGCCGAAATTGCGCGGCCGCAGCATCACGAACTGGCCGGGACGCCACGCCTTCCAGTCGGGACGGGCGAGACGCAGGGCAAAAAAGCGGCTTTCATTGCCTGTCTGCCCGAAGGGCACAAGGTCGAGCACTTCAAGCTCGCAGGAATTTGGTTGCGACATGCGGGTGACTATAGGCGCACAGAGGGCGGCCGGTCAACCGGCGGCCACCCGCCTCGTCCCCTCATGGCCTTTGCTTTTCATGCGCCTTCAGCACGTTACGGACAGTGGCGATATCTCCTTCAATGGGTATCCGCACGTAAGCAGTGCCGTTGTCGTTTTCCCATTTGTTCCCCGGCAGGATGTTTTTCGACGGCCGGTAGACGAAGACATCAAAACGTCGCGGCCCGGCGGCAGCCGCTATGCCGGTAAAGCCGGCCTCGCAAGCGGCGTCGTCATGCATGTAGGCGGCAATCAGAGCGCGGAGGTCGCTGAGCAAGAGATTGGCAGATGAAACACGAAGTCCCCCTTGCGCATGCGGCGGTTTGACAAAGACTGCGGGGTTATACGAACCGAAGGGTTCATCGTAGGTACCATGATCGCCGGTTATGACGATCAATGCATCGTCATAGACGCCTATCTTTTTCAGCTTTGCAAAAAAATCTCCATAAAGAGCAACGGCATACCTGTATTCTTCTTTTTGTGTATCCTTATTTTGAGGTAGACCAGGTACCGGCGTGCCATTCCGATCAAAGAGTATTTCCCTGTGCGTCATGTAGTTGAAAAAATAAAAGAACGCGTTTCCAGAAGATTTCCTTGCAGTATTCTTGATATGCAGTAAATTGTTTTTTGCAGATATTTTGTTGGGATATTGCCCGCTACCAAGATATTTCCAAAATATTTTCATTTCAAGTTTATTGATACGAGGCCATAATACAGCTGGAATAACGCGCCTGAATGCGGCAAAATAATAACGCGAATTTGTCAGGATAATTTTGGGTAAACGAACCCGAAACGGGATATTGCTATCTTCCGTTTTGCCTGTGAAGTATTGTGCCTTCACAGGCGTATAGCGGCCACCGGAAAAACGGAAGCCATATTTTCGGGCGTCCGTTATGAGGGAATCCTCCTCCAGCGCCTGTACCGCCTCGGCGCGCGTCTGGAAAGATTGCCAGTTGTTGCCGCCCCTGAAAATCTGGTTGGTGGAAAAGGGAGACCAGTTGGTAGCGGTGACGGCCTTGTCAAAGAGCGTCATGCCAGTGAATTCGGAAAAAATCTCAGGGCTTTCGTCAAAAATCTCTTTGAAATAATTCCCCTGCAGGGTTTCCGTCACCAGCAGGATGACATTCCTGTCACCGAAGGTGAAATTTTTTTCTTCCATCGTGGAAGGCAACGCGGCATTTGCGTCTTTATCCATCTGCACTGCAGCATACAAAATAAAAATGCAACAGAATATGCTGAATGCATGCTTCAAAAAAATAAACTCGTCTCTCTTTACTTTACAAAATAAAAATGTGAGCAAAAATACAACAATAAAAATACAGACTTGTTTTATTGTTACGCCAAATGGTACATCAGCAACTTCTTTACCATCCAGAAGTATATGCTCTATAGGGAACAACACAGCCAGCACACATAGTGCAACAAAAATAATGTCAAATGCAAGATAGGCATACGAGAAGTATTTACATAACTTTTCAAGAAAATGTATTAAAGTATAAATTACTATTGATATGCATAAAAAAAATATGATGCTGATTTTCAGACATTCATATTGATTGGCCATACGATCATTGACATTCAAATAATAACACAGCCAGACAAGAAAAATCGGGAATATGCAAAAAAAATTCACTACACTCAAAATTCGTAACCCTTGCATCTTCATGCTATCTTTTCCTCCATACGAAGAGGCTCCTTTGGGATTCCGCTATGGGAATATTGTTTTCCAGCACGAAATCCGCAGCAAAATCGTTCAGGAGAGCGGGCAGGCGATACCAGCCCAAGTCATCCTGCCGGGCCAGAGTCATGCGCTGCACCTGGCTGTCGTCGGGCGGAACGAATTCCAGCAGCAGCACCCCGCCGTCGTCCAGCATATCGGCGAAAAAGCGAGCCTGCTCCCTGAAGGGGATCCCTTCGGTGAGCGCCAAGTGATGCACAAGGGCAAGGGCCGCAACCATGGAAGCCTTGCAGCGCCCTGTGAAGGAAGCCCGCTCGGCATTGGCCCAGCCCAGCGCCGGCGAGGGATTGCTCAAATCCAGCACGAGGGGCAGGATCGAACTGTTGCCCTTGTTCCGCAGGGCTGCGTAATGCTGTTCCACAGCGAGCGCGTCGCCGTCCGGAGCCAGCACATAGCGGAAATGCGGCGCCAGCAAGGCGGAAAACATTCCGGTGTTGGCCCCCAAGTCGACGGCAATGCCTGCGGGCTTGCCTGCGGCCGCCGCAATTGCCGCGACTTTCTCCCGTTTGAAGGCAAGAGCGGCTTCAGTATAGTTGGTGTCGCCGTAGTACCCGCCCCATTGGGTTGCCGCTTTCGGCGGCTTCATTTTTTCAATAAGGCTGCGCAGCGACAGGGCAAGATTGATGAGCTGTTCCCTGCGCATACAGACGTCTTTCAGTTTTCCCGCCGCGTTGCGCGCGTCTGCATGTCGTTTTTCCATGGCCGCGTGGGCAAAAAGGTGCAATGCCAGCCCGGGGCGCAGGCGGGCACGCCACGGCAGCAGGGCGGCCGCGCGCGCAAGGGGGATGCCGTCCGTGCGCATCTGCGTCAAGGTTCCGGCCCAGAGCCCCAGATAGCGGCTCAAGGCGAGGGGGGCCAGAAAATGCATGCAGAACTGGCGGTATGCCTGCCAAGGGACGCCTTCCTTCCATCGCTCGAAGGAAAGCAGGTCAATGAACCGGGGTGAACTCCCCACAAACTGTACGTTGTAGGCGCTGGCATCTTTCAGAACTAAGCCCTTTTCCAGCGCCGCCACATGCAGATCCAGAGTCAGCAGCGCGGCGTCCTTGAGCTGGGAAAAGCACCATTCATAAGGATAGGAGATGAAGGGAATGCGCTCCACTTCAAGCCCCAGGGCAGCATTCTCTTCCGGGGGGGAGACTTCATGAAAACCCGGCAGCCACTTTTTCGCAAGGCATTCCTCAAGCAAGCCCGAAGATACGGCGGCTTGCCAGTCTTTCAGATATGATGCATTGACAGACCGAATTATCCTTTCATCAATGCAGTAGACATACCCAGACCTGTCCCGAAAAGATCCCTGAACTAAATTCATTGTTCTTTATTTTTTTTGAAGAAAACACGCTCGATATTTTTTCCTTGATGTGACGCCAGAATGCCGCGACGCCGATAAGTCCTGCGGCCAATGCCTGCAGGAGCATGCTGCCCGTGCCGGGATCAAAATACGCATGGGCAGCGTTCGGCAACATGGCTTCAACGCACATGCAGAAAAGAAGCGCTGCGCCGCATCTTGTGAAAAGCATATTGAGCCCTCCCGGTTACTGTTCCTGAAGTACGGCAAAATTGCCTGCGCACCGTCCGTCGCGGTTCTTTGCTCGATAATTTGTTACACTTGTATCAATAATTGCGCAAGAGGTGCGCTACCCATGCCGGATGGATGACATTATCGGCCTTGAGTCCGCCATCGGCACTGCTGTCCGGGAAGCACGACGGGCGAGGGGAGGGGCCCAAGCCCAACTGACCGGTTTCGCCGGACTTTCTGAAGCTTACATTGCAAAATTGGAACAGGGGCGGCGTGGAGATTCCGTCACTGCGCCGGCGCTGCTTGCCGGGGCGTTCGGGATGCAGCCGTCGGAACTTATGCGCTCCGTTGAGGCGGCACTGGCGGCCCCAAAGCCGCCGGCGAGAATGCGGGGCCGCCCCCGCAAGACATAACGTAGTCCGACCCTGCCGCCGTCCGGGGCTTTTCAGCCGGGAGCAGGGGGCGTATAGTGCAGGGCAGGAGTTTTTGCATGAACGACATTTTCGCCGCCCGGCGCGAAAAACTGCGTCGGGCCATGCACGCGCGCGGCCTTGACGCCCTGCTTGTCAGCCGGGCCGCCAACAGGTTTTACCTTTCCGGCTTCGAACTGCACGACCCGCAGTGCAACGAGAGCGCGGGCAGGCTTGTCATCAGCGCCGACGGCCGCGACTGGCTGGCCACCGACGCCCGCTACAGGGACGCCGCCGCCCGCCTGTGGGATGCGGAGCGCATCTTCATCTACGGCGGGAATGCCGCCGGGCAGCTCCACGGCCTGCTGCGCCGCTGCGGGAGCCGCGTCGGCATTGAGGCGCAGGGCGTCAGCCTGGCCTTTGCCCGCGCGCTCGCCAAGGCCGGGCCGGGACTGTTCATCGAGGCCGCCGACGGGCTGGTGGAACGGCTGCGCCGCATCAAGGAGCCGTGCGAAGTGGCCGCGCTGGAAAAATCCTTCGCCCTCAACCACAGGCTGCTGCAATGGGTGGAAGGGCAGCTTGCGCCGGGCCGCAGCGAGGCCGAGATCAGCTGGAGCATTGAACGCTACTTCCGCGAGAACGGCGCGTCGGAACTGGCTTTCGCCAATATTGTGGCCGTGGGCCGCAACGCCGCCCTGCCCCACGCCGTGCCGGGTGGGGATGTCATCACGGAAAACTGCCCGGTGCTCATTGATGTGGGCTGCCGCGTGGACGGCTACTGCTCGGACCAGACCCGCACCTTCTGGGTGGGCCATGCCCCTGCCGACGATTTTCGCCGCTCGCTGGAGTTGACCCGCCGGGCGCAAACGGCCGCCATAGAGGGCATGCGCCCCGGTCTGCCCCTGGCCGAAGCCTACGCCCTGGCCCATGCGGTCTTTGAACGGGCGGGCACGGCCGACGCCTTCACCCACGGGCTGGGGCACGGCGTCGGGCTGGAGACGCATGAGGCCCCCAGCCTCTCGCCCCGCTCCGCAGGCGTGCTGGAACCCGGCATGGTCGTCACCGTGGAGCCGGGCCTGTACTATCCCCAGTGGGGCGGCGTGCGCTGGGAATACACCGTCCTTGTGGAAGAGGACGGCGTTCGCATTCTCTGACAACACGCGCGGAGCGCCCGGCCCGGGACTGCGCCGTCCGGCCGCTCCGCGCCATGCAACTGCCTATGGACATCATCTTTCTCGTGGGCGCGCGGGCCGCAGGCAAAACCACAGTGGGCAAACTGCTGGCCGCGCGCCTTGACCTGCCCTTTGCGGATACGGATCAATTCCTGCTGCGCGCCGAAGGCCGCAGCGTGCGCGACATCGTGGCCGCCGAAGGCTGGCCGGGTTTTCGCGCGCGGGAAAGCGCGGCCCTGCGTACTGTGGTCGGCGGCCTGCGCAGGGGCGGCGTGGTTTCAACGGGGGGCGGCATCGTGCTGGCGGCGGAAAACCGCGCATTCCTGCGCGCGCGCGGCACAGTTTTCTACCTGCACGCGCCTGCGGCGATCCTGGCGCAGCGTCTGGCGTCGGAACCACTGGCCGCCCAGCGCCCCTCGCTCACCGGCCAAAGCCCGCTGGAGGAGGTGGCCGCAGTGCTGGCAAAGCGCCATCCGCTCTATAGGGAAACTGCCCACCACACGCTGGACGCCGTCCTCCCCCCGGACGAACTCTGCACGCAGATTGCGGACATGCTGCGTCCCGGCGACGCCCGCCCGCCCGCCGCGTAACCCCGTACCCGCCGTATCCGGAGGACTCCCGCCGTGCCCGCGCCGCTCGTCTCCGTCCTGCTGCCCGTCTGGAACGCGGCCGCCACGCTGGATGCGGCCCTGCACAGCCTGCGCGACCAGCGCCCGGCCCCCGGCGCGCCCCTGCCCGACTACGAAATCGTGGCCGTGGACGACGGTTCCACGGACGGCACGCAAGCCCTGCTGACCCTCTGGTCGGCCCCGGACAGGCTGGGTTCGCGGCTGCGCAGTCTGCGCTTGGCGCACAAGGGCGTCGCTGCGGCCCTCACTGCGGGGCTGGAAGTTGCGCGCGGCCGCCTTATCGCCCGTATGGATGCCGACGATACGGCCCATCCCCAGCGGCTGGCCCTGCAGGCGGCCCATCTGTACGCCAAGCCTGCCCTCAGCCTTTCCGCAAGCCGCGTGGCCTTTGGCGGCGACAACCGGCTGGCCCACGGCTTTGCGCACTTCGTGGACCGGCAGAACGACGTGCTCTCCCCGGAAGACATTGCCCGCGCGCGCTTTCGCGATACGCCCGTATGCCATCCCTCCGTCATGTTCCGGAGGGAGGCCGTTGACCGATGGGGAGGCTACCGCGACGGGAATTTTCCGGAAGACTGGGAACTCTGGCTGCGCTGGCTGGACGCGGGCGCGCTGATGGAAAAACTGCCGCAGACGCTGTTGACGTGGAATGACGCGCCCACCCGGGCCACCCGGGCCGACCCGCGGTATTCCCGCCCTGCCTGCGACCGGCTGCGCGCCGTCTGGCTGGCCCGCCACCTTGCGCGCGCCAACCCCTTCCACCCCACGGTCTGGGTCGTGGGCGGGGGACGCATGGCGCGCCACCGCCTTGCCCCGCTCTGGGAACGCGGCCCCCGCCCGGCCGCATATATTGATATTGATCCGAAAAAAATCGGCAACCGCGTGGACGGCGTGCGCGTGGTGGGGCGCGATGCCGCACCCCCGCCGGGCCACGGGTTCCTGCTCAACGCGCTGACCGCGCACGGCGCTGCGGAAGAGGCCGCGCAATGGCTGGACGCGGCGGGCTACCAACCGCAGGAATGGCTGCCGACATGAAACTGCACTGTCCCCGCATGCGACTGTTCCCGCCCGTGACGCAACCCGCCGCACGACGGGACAATCCTTTCCCGGCCCTCAACAACACTCTGTCACGGAATGACGCATATTGATTGTGTACACAATCATAACGCGTGTCGCGCATGGCGCCTGCGGCGCATACTGCATGCCCGCCTGTCGCTTCTCCCTTCCCCGCAACACAGGTTTGCGCCGTCCGCAGGACGTGCCGCAGAAAAAAATGCAGACTTTGCGAAATTTGTCACCAATACCCTTTGACATAACAGGGGTAAGCAGCTATCTTGCAGGAGCTTTATGTTTTTTCCTTCAATCCGCCACTCACGGGAGGATGCGGCATGCTGGATCTCAATATTACCCTGCTGTTTCAGCTGGCGAATTTCTTCATCGCCCTCTTTGTCCTCAACATCCTCCTAATCCGGCCCATCCGTGAAATCATCAAGAAACGCAACGGCATCATGGACGGCATGTCCGACGAGGCCGGTTCCTTTGAAAATCAGGCCGCCGAACGCCTCGCCAACTACGAGGCCGAGTTGGCCCGCGCCCGGCAGGACGCGAGCGGCAACCGCGAAGAAAGCCGCGCCGCCGGCGTGAAGGAACAGCAGCAGCTCGTGGGCGAGGCGCAGCAGAAGGCCCGCGCCATCCTGGCGGAGACGCGCGCGGCCCTTCAGGCCCAGGCGGCCGAGGCCCTTGCCGCCCTGCGCAAGCAGACAAACGCCCTCGCGGGCACTGTGGCTGATCGCCTCATCAAGGGCTGACGGCATTTTTCCGGCCGCAAGGCCGCAGCGGGGCGCACGCCCCGGGGTAGACTGGCTCCTTTCAGTATCGGCTATCTCTGAACAGAGGGGGTGGGCTTTGAGCAAATGGAAACACGCGGGTTTCATCCTGCCGCTCGTTTTCGCCTGTGCCGCGCTGGCGGTCATGCCTGTGGAGGCGCTGGCTTCCGAAGGGCATGACGCGCCCCGCTGGGGCGACTTCGGTTGGCGCGTGGTCAACTTGATCCTCTTTGCCGCCATCCTCTGGCATTTCGTGGGCGGCCTGGCAAAACGCTTTTTCAAGGGCCGCCGCGAAACCATCAAGAACACGCTGGACGAACTGGAAGAGCGCCGCGCCAGGGCCAAGGAGCAGCTGGCCTCCGTGGAGAGCCGCATCGCCAACCTTGACGCCGAGCGCGAAGCCATCCTGACCGAAAGCCGCAAACAGGCCGAAGCCCTGAAACACGGCATCGTGGAAGAAGCGCAGCGGCAGGCCGCCCAGATTGTGGAGCAGGCCCGCCTGACGGCGGAAAATGAGGGCCGCGCCATCATCGCCGAGGTGCGCGCCGCCATTGCCGACGAAATTGTGGACGCCGCCGAGGCCGCCCTGCGCTCCAGACTCACGGCGGACGAACACGACAAGCTTATTGCCAACTCCCTTAACAAGGTGGTGCTCCATTGATGAACACCGTGGTTGCACGCAGGTATGCCAACGCCATGTTTGCGTTGGGCAGGAAGGATGGGGATGCCGCCCTGAACGCGCGCGGAGAATGCCTTGCGGCCATTGGCGAAATGCTTGCCGCTGCTCCCGCCCTTGACCTTACGCTGAAAAGCCCGGTCATCGGCGTGGAAGAAAAAAAGGCGCTCCTTGACAAACTGCTGACCAAACTCAAGGCAGACGCGACCCTCCGGAATTTCTGCTTTTTGCTGGCAGACAAGGAGCGACTCGCTTTTCTGGGCGAAATAGCCGCATGTTACGGCAAACTGCTGGACGAGGCCAAGGGCGTCATCCGCGGCCAGTGCGTCACCGCAGTGAAACTTTCCGCCGACAAAAAGTCCAAGCTCAAGGAAACGCTGCAAAAGAAAGCCGGCGCCGATATTGAGCTGACCTTTGCCGTGGACAAAGACATCCTGGGAGGTATGGTGCTCAAAATGGGTGACCGGGTGCTGGACGCAAGTCTGCGCGCGCAGTTGGGAATCCTTCGGGAGACATTCAAGAGGGGTGAATAGCACATGCAGATCAAAGCGGAAGAGATAAGCAAGATCATTGAGGATCAAATCAAAAACTACGAGCAGCGCGTAGAAATGAGCGAGACCGGCACCGTGCTCTACGTCGGTGACGGCATTGCCCGCGTCTACGGGGTGCAGAACGCCATGCAGATGGAGTTGCTGGAATTTCCCGGCGGCGTCATGGGCATGGTGATGAACCTCGAGGAAGACAACGTGGGCGTGGCGCTGCTCGGCTCGGACGTGGGCGTTAAGGAGGGCGATCCGGTCAAACGCACCGGCAAGGTGTTCTCCGTGCCCGTGGGCGACAGCGTCATGGGGCGCGTGCTCAACCCTCTGGGCGAGCCCCTCGACGGCCTCGGCCCCATTGAGGCCAAGGAAGTGCGCCCCGTGGAAATCAAGGCTCCCGGCATCATCGCCCGCAAAAGCGTGCATGAACCCATGCCCACGGGCCTGAAGGCCATCGACGCCATGACGCCCATCGGCCGCGGCCAGCGCGAACTTATTATCGGCGACCGCCAGACCGGCAAGACTGCCGTGTGCATCGACGCCATCCTGGCGCAGAAAGAGACGGACATCCACTGCTTCTACGTGGCCATCGGCCAGAAGAAAGCCTCTGTGGCCCTGGTGGCCGACACCCTGCGCCGCTACGGCGCCATGGAGTACACCACCATCATCTCGGCCACGGCGTCCGATCCCGCGCCCCTGCAGTACATTGCGGCCTACACCGGCTGCACCATGGCCGAGTACTACCGCAACAGCGGCAAGCACGCGCTCATCGTCTACGACGACCTTTCCAAACAGGCCGTGGCCTACCGGCAGATGTCCCTGCTGCTCCGCCGCCCCCCGGGACGTGAAGCCTTCCCCGGCGACGTGTTCTACCTGCACTCGCGCCTGCTGGAGCGCGCGGCCAAGGTAAGCGACAAGCTGGGCGCCGGTTCGCTGACGGCCCTGCCCATCATTGAGACGCAGGCCGGCGACGTTTCCGCGTACATCCCCACCAACGTGATCTCCATCACCGACGGTCAGGTGTACCTGGAGCCCAACCTGTTCAACGCCGGCGTGCGCCCGGCCATCAACGTGGGCCTTTCCGTGTCCCGCGTGGGCGGCGCAGCGCAGATCAAGGCCATGAAACAGGTGGCCGGCACCATGCGTCTGGATCTCGCCCAGTACCGCGAACTGGCGGCCTTTGCCCAGTTCGGCTCGGATCTGGACAAGGCCACCAAGGCCAAGCTGGAGCGCGGCGCGCGCCTGGTGGAGCTGCTCAAGCAGCCCCAGTACCGGCCCATGCCCGCCCAGGAACAGGTGGCCTCCATCTACGCCGCCACGCACGGCTTCATGGACGACGTGCCGGTGGATCAGATCCGCAAGTTTGAGGACGACATGCTCTCCTTCCTGCGCGACGCCAAGAAGGATGTGCTGGACGCCATCAAGGACAAGAAGGTCATTGATGATGCCGTGTCCAAGGCGCTTGACGATGCCATCGCCGCGTTCAAGCAGGGCTGGAAAGCCTAGGGGCCCCCTCTGTAAAGGGAGATAAGCATGCCTTCACTCAAAGACGTAAAAATGAAGATCGTGGGGGTCGGCAAAACCAAGCAGATCACCAAGGCCATGAACATGGTGGCCTCGGCGAAACTGCGCGGCGCCCAGGCCCGCATCGAGCGCTTCAGGCCGTACGCGGCCAAGTACCGCGACGTGCTCGCCGAACTGTCAAGCAAGGTGGAAGGCGACGCCCATCCTCTGCTGACTGAGCATGAGGAAAAGAAGCACTGCGCTATCGTGCTGGTCACCTCGGACCGCGGCCTGTGCGGCAGCTTCAACGGCAACATCATCGCCCAGGGCATCAAGCTTGCGAAAGAGAAGGCCGCCGCGGGCATGGCGGTGAGCTTCGCCTGCGTGGGCCGCAAGGGACGCGACGCCATCCGCTCCGCCGGGTATGAAGTCTTCACCGCCTATGGCGACCGTATGGGCAGCGTCGACTTTGCGCTGGCCAGTTCCGTGGCTCAGGAAGTCATTCACGGTTACGAAACCAATACCTACGACGAAGTGTGGCTGATCTACGGCGAGTTTGTGTCCATGGGTTCACAGCCCCCGCGCACGCTCTGCCTGCTGCCCCTGAAAACGCCGGAGGCCGGAGAAGCCGCCGAAGATGACGCCGGGCCGCGTTGCGAATATGTGTACGAACCGCAGGAGGACAAGCTGCTGGCGGAGCTTCTGCCCCGCTACGTCAAGGTGCAGGTCTACCGTGGCATGCTGGACACCTCGGCCAGCGAGCACGCCGCCCGCATGGCCGCCATGGACAACGCCACCCGCAACTGCAACGAGATGATCAACACGCTGACCCTGCTCTACAACAAGACGCGGCAGGCTTCCATCACCAGCGAACTCATCGACATCGTCGGCGGCGCAGAAGCGCTGAAGGGTTAAGGAGCCAAACATGAGCAAAAACATCGGTAAAGTCGTTCAGGTTATCGGCGCCGTTGTGGACGTTGAGTTCAGCGACGGCAACCTGCCGAATATCTTCACCGCCCTGGAGATAAAAAACCCGAACAACAGCGATGCGCCCGAACTGATCTGTGAGGTGGCGCAGCACCTGGGCGACAACGTGGTGCGCACCATCGCCATGGACGCCACCGAAGGCCTTGTCCGCGGCATGGATGCCGTGGACACCGGGAATCCCATCATGGTTCCCGTGGGCAAGGCCTCAGTGGGCCGCATCCTGAACGTCATCGGCCGCCCCGTGGACGAGATGGGGCCGGTCAATGCGGAAAAATACTACCCCATCCACCGTCCCGCCCCGTCGTTCACGGAGCAGAACACCAAGGTGGAATTGCTGGAAACCGGCATCAAGGTCGTGGACCTGCTGGTGCCCTTCCCCAAGGGCGGCAAGATGGGCCTCTTCGGCGGCGCAGGCGTGGGCAAGACCGTCATCCTGATGGAGATGATCAACAACATCGCCAAACAGCACGGCGGCTCCTCGGTCTTCGCGGGCGTGGGCGAACGCACCCGTGAAGGCAACGACCTGTACAACGAACTGAAGGAAGCCGGCGTTCTTGAGCGCGCCACCCTAGTCTACGGCCAGATGAACGAGCCTCCGGGAGCCCGCGCCCGTGTGGCCCTGACGGCCCTTGCCTGCGCGGAATACTTCCGTGACGAGGAGCATCAGGATGTGCTGCTCTTCATCGACAATATCTTCCGCTTCACGCAGGCCGGTTCCGAAGTGTCCGCCCTGCTGGGCCGCATGCCTTCGGCTGTGGGCTACCAGCCCACCTTGGGCACGGACCTCGGCGCCCTCCAGGAACGCATCACGTCCACGCAGAACGGGTCCATCACCTCGGTGCAGGCCGTGTACGTGCCCGCCGACGACCTGACCGACCCGGCCCCGGCCACCACGTTCTCGCATTTGGACGGCACGCTCGTACTCTCCCGCCAGATTGCGGAACTGGGCATCTACCCTGCCGTGGACCCGCTGGACTCCACCTCGCGCATCCTTGCCCCCGACGTCGTGGGCGAAGAGCACTACTCGGTGGCCCGGCGCGTGCAGATGGTGCTGCAGAAGTACAAGGAACTGCAGGACATCATCGCCATTCTGGGCATGGACGAACTGTCGGACGAAGACAAGCTGACCGTGGCGCGCGCGCGCCGCATCCAGCGCTTCCTCTCCCAGCCTTTCCATGTGGCCGAAACCTTCACCGGCACCCCCGGCCAGTACGTGAAACTTGAGGACACCATCAAGGGCTTCAAGGGCATTCTGGACGGCGAGTACGACCACCTGGCCGAAGGCGACTTCTACATGCTGGGCAGCATTGACCAGGCTGTCGCCAAGTACGAGAAACGCAAGCAGGAAGAAAAGTAGAGCGCCGACCAACAGCGCGTTTTCGCACCGGACCGCGTCCCTGCGCGGACGCGGTCCGGAAACGGGAACGAACGCACATCAGGAGCGAAGGAGAATCTATGGGCACGCTGCAACTTGAAGTGGTCACGCCGGACAAGACCGTGGTCAGCACTGCGGTGGAGATGGCCGTCTGCCCCGGCGTGGAGGGTGAATTCGGCGTACTGCCCCAGCACGTTTCCCTGCTTTCCGCTCTGAAAATCGGCGGGCTGCGCTACCGCGCGGACGGCAAGGACGAAGTAGTCTTCATTTCCGGCGGTTTTGCCGACGTGAACAACAACGTGCTGACCGTCCTGGCGGAATCGGCCGAACTGGCGGCCGACATCGACACCGCCCGCGCCATGGCCGCCAAGGAACGCGCGGAGAAACGCCTTGCCGAGCACTCCGACAAGGTGGACGTGACGCGCGCAGAGGCTTCTCTGCAGCGCGCTGTCATGCGCCTGCAGCTGGCCCAGATGCGCTGAACGACCTTTTTTCCGGAACGGCCGCAATGGCGCGGGAGTACCGTGCATTGCGGCCGTTCGCGTTTCTGCCCTCGACGCAATCCACACCAGGAATCTGCATGCACTGCCGGCACCTGCTGTTTGATCCCGCCCGGATTCCTTCGCCCTGTTTTGTGCTTGACGAGGCGCAGCTCCTCGTTAATGCCGCCATCCTGAACAGCGTACAGGAACGCACGGGGGCAAAAATACTGCTGGCCCTCAAGGGGTATGCGGCCTGGGCCACCTTTCCCCTGCTCTCGCGCGAAAAGGGCAGCGGCCCCCTGTGGGGGGCCTGCGCCAGTTCCGTGGATGAGGCCCGTCTTGCCCGCGAGGAATTCGGCGGCGAGGTGCACGCCTTCGCCGCGGCCTGGAACCGGCGGGAAATGGCGGAACTGCTGACGCTGGCGGACCACATTGTGTTCAACTCCATCGCCCAGTGGCGGCAGTTCGCCCCGGCGATAACCATGCACAACAGAAGCCGCTGCCCTGACCGGCAGATACAGTGCGGGCTGCGCATCAACCCCGAGCACTCGGAAGGCGCGACGGCCATTTACAACCCCTGCGCGCCCGGCTCGCGGCTGGGCATACGCCGCGCGCAATTTGCCCCCGATGCGCTGGAGGGCATCTCCGGCCTGCATTTTCACACGCTCTGCGAACAGGGGGCCGACGCGCTGGAACGCACGCTGGCCGCCGTGGAAGAAAAATTCGGCCCGTGGCTCCCCCGCTGCCGCTGGATCAACATGGGCGGCGGGCACCACATTACCAGGCCGGGCTATGACCTGGGCCTGCTCTGCCATTGCCTCACGACCTGGCGTGACCGCTACGGCGCGCAAATCTATCTGGAGCCGGGCGAGGCCGTTGCCCTGGACGCCGGCTGGCTCACGGCCACAGTGCTTGACGTGGTGCAGGCGGACATGCCGGTGGCCATTCTGGACATCGGCGTGCCCTGCCACATGCCGGACGTCATGGAGATGCCCTACCGCCCGCGCGTGCGCTATGAGGCCGACGGCGCTGCCGTTTTGGCAGGCGAACCCGGCAAAAATGTCTGGACCTGCCGTCTGGCGGGCAAATCCTGCCTGGCGGGGGATACGGCCGGCGAGTATTCCTTCTCCGCGCCCCTGCAAGCGGGACAGCGCCTGGTCTTTGAGGACATGGCCATCTACAGCATGGTCAAGACCACAACCTTTAACGGCCTGCGCCTGCCCTCCATCGGCATCTGTGAGGAACGGGAAGGCGAAATCCGCTTTCGCCTGCTGCGGGAATTCGGCTACGAAGACTTCAAGCGCCGCCTCTCCTGAGATTGCCTTCCCCATCGGCAGGCGCCCGGACGTGGCGCAGCGGCCATGACCTGCAGGCAGGCATCGCCCGCCAAACCGGCTCACGACGCCGGATGCTCCAGACACGGGGACGGTGTGCCCCATCCCCATACCGGCAAATCATGCCGCCGTGCTGCGGCGTCGGCGGGGGATCCGGCCCGATTGGGCATGGGAAAGCGAAGCCCGGGTCGTCAGGAAGCCGACCCGGCCGCAGGCGCAGCGAGAGGCGCTGCCGGCAGGTCGGGCATACCCGGATCGGCTGTCTGCGGCAGCGGCGCGTGTTGGTCCGTTCCGCCTCCTGCCTGCCACGGCGTGCTGCTGCGCCCCAGCGGGATGGGGGTGGACCCTGCGGGATAACTGTGCATCGGCTCCTCCAGGCCATCAACGCCCTCCACCGCGTGCCGGGCCATAAGCGGAGGCTCCGCCGGCGCTGCGGGACGCGCGGGCGCGGTTCGGGTCATGAGCAGCCCCGGTTCCGGGTCCATAAGGCCTTCCAGGTAATCGCTCAGGGTGACGAAACGCTGGCAGCCGCCGGCCCGCAGGTCACGGATGACGCGCGGCAAATCCTCCACGGTACGCTTGTGGGTGTCGTGGAACAGAAAAACGCCGCGCAGCGTGCCCGGCGCGTAGACCGTGCCGCGCGTGCTGCGCAGTGCGGCGTAGTTAACGGGCAGGCGCTGCCAGTCGCGGCTGTCCAGCGACCAGAGCGCAAGCGACGCCCCCAGACTTTCCGCAACCCGCTCCACGTAAGCATCGTAGGAACCGTAGGGGGGGCGTATAAACACGGGAGCCGCGCCTAGCCTGCGCAGGATGGCGTCGGTTCGGCGCAGTTCATCCTCCTTGCGCGCAGGGCTGATGGCCCGCAAGTTGGGGTGCGAATACGAATGGTTGCCCACCTCGTGCCCTTCGGCAAGGATGCGGCGCACGATGTCAGGATATCGCTCCGCGTTTTTTCCCAGCAGAAAAAACGTGGCCGGGATGCCGTAACCGGCAAGAGTGTCCAGCAGTTGCGGCGTATTGACGGAAGGCCCGTCGTCAAAGGTCAGGGCGCACAAGTTCTCGTGCATCGGCTGATCCATGATAACATTGCCGTCCACCACGCGGGCCCGGACGGGCACAGGGGACACCACGAATATACACAGAGCAATCGCCGCAGTATGCAGAAAAAACTTCATGGATAAGGCCTCAGCGCAAAAAAGATAGGGAGGTCTAGCATTCCCCCTGCCGCTCCGCAAGCTCCCACGTTGCGGACATTTTTGAGATAAAAACTTTTTTCTTGTAAAATCAATTGATTGATAGCATGGTTTTGTTAAATTTTTTTTACTGCACTTTTCACTTGACTCATGCCCGGCTTTTGCATAGAAATCGAACTCCGGGAGGGCAGTTAGCTCAGCTGGTAGAGCATCGCCTTCACACGGCGGGGGTCACAGGTTCAAGTCCTGTACTGCCCACCATCCCGCGGAGCGGTAGTTAAGACGGTTATAACGCCGGCCTGTCACGCCGGAGGCCGAGGGTTCGAGTCCCTTCCGCTCCGCCAACAAAGCATTCATCCACGTTTGAGAAAGCCCGCAAGGCCTTGAGCCGAGCGGGCTTTCTCCATTTTTGGCGTCCGCCTGTCTCCCGCCGCCACTCCCCGGGGAGAGCGCAGGGCCGCCCACCGCAAAGGGGGCGGCCGCTCTCATTTTTCCGGGCTGATTTCGATGAACATGGCGCGAGAGGCATGGAGAGGACATGGAGTCCATGTCCACAGCGCCGGCATGTGCCGGCCTGGCTCTCGCGAAAAGCCCGCAAGCGCAGGATTCGCGGAACAGCAGGCCCGCGCACAGGTCCGGAGGCCATCCGGGGCGAACGGGGCACCGTTTCAGGCTGACCTGCTCCAGACCGCCGACGGCCTACCGGCGTTGTCAGCACGCTGACAGAGTTGCCGCGCCCATCTGTCAAAAATGCCTTCCCCCGCAAAGCCTTCTATGCAACATATGTAAAATACAGTAAAAATTTATCTTGGCCTCAATTTTGCTGTCGAAATGGCATCCCGTGAACAACAACACGCCGACCTGCGAGGGAGCATTCCCGAGCACCAGCCAGTACACGCGCGGGCGGCGGCCGTTCCGGACGCGCAGGCTGCGCGGATACAATAACAAGGCTCAACGCAAGCGAGGTTCGCATGAAGCCCATCATCTGGTTACTGGGACTTTCCGGCAGCGGCAAGACCACCCTCGGCTCTCTTCTGCGCCTGTATCTCGAAGGGCAGGGCATTGAAACCGAGCTCATTGACGGCGACCGCTTCCGCCGGCAGTTCGGCATCACGGGCTTCACGCCTGCGGACCGCATCCGCAACATCAACGCCATGCGCGACCATGTGCTGGATCTGCAGGGGCAGGGCAAGGCCTGCGTGGTGGCGGCCATCACCCCGTATGAGAGCATGCGCGCGCAGAATCGCGCCGTGTTGCCGCAGTACCGGGAGGTCTGGGTGCGCTGCTCGCTGCACACCCTTGCGCAGCGCGATACCAAGGGCTTGTATGCCAGGGCGGCTCAGGGGCGCGTGGACAACCTCACGGGCGTTTCGGACGCCTTTGACGAGCCGCGCCATGCGGATTGCATCATTGATACCGACAGGTATGAACTCGGCGTCTGCTACGAGCAGCTGCGCGACCTGACGCTGGACGCGCTGAATGAGGGCCGGACCTGGCGGCACAGGCTGGATCACATGCTCCCGGCGGCGCAGAGGCCGTATCTGGGCGCCGCCGCCATCGCGCTGTAACGCGCACAATAGGCCCGCTTGCACGCAAAGGAACCGTGCGGCCGCATCCCTGGGGATTGCAGTCCGCACGGTTCCTTTTTTCTGCCGCGTCGGCATGGCCTGCGGCCGGACTGCTGCGGAGACCCGCCGCTCTAGCGCCCCTCCGTCCCGGAGAACTGCCGCGAGATGAAGGTGGCGTACTCGTCCGTCATGCCGGCGACGAAGTCCAGCACGCGCAGATACGCGGCATAGACGCCCTCATTCCTGCCGGGGGCGTTGGCCCCCATCAGCGTAAGGGCGCGCGTTTCCTGATAGCTCATGGGGGCGCTGTGCACATGGTGGAAGCAGGCGGGAATGAACACGTCCAGCAGCCGTCGGTACAAAGAGTACGCGCCGATTTCCAGAGCCGTCTTTTGCGGGTCATTCATAATCTTGTTATTGAAGACGCCCCTGGCGGCCTTCATGAAGGCCGCCACATCTTCCTGGGCATGGTCCAGCAGCCCCCCCGCGAGCGTCCCCGCCATAATGTCCGCGTAGACATCCATGAAGGTGCGGATGACTGAGGCAATGATGCGGCCCATGGCCACGGTGCGCAGCATACCCGCGCGCCGCCGGTCCGTATCCATGGCTTCCAGCCGGCGCTCGTCGCGCTCCGCGTCCGAAAGCAGGCAGGACATGGCCGAGGTGAAGTCCGCATAGGTGATGATGCCCAGTTCGCAGGCATCTTCCATGTCAATGATGCGGTAGCAGATGTCGTCGGCGGCCTCCAGCAGGTAGGAAAGCGGGTGACGGCAAAAGCCCGTGCTCCCTTCCAGCCCGAGCACGGTGAAGACCTCCGCGAAGAGCTCGCGTTCCGCCGCGTAGAAGTTGAACTTGCGCGTCCCCATGCCCTGCGCCTCGTACGCCGAGCGGGGATACTTGACCAGTGCGCCGACAACGGGGAAGCTCAGCCTGAGACCGCCCCTGTCCTTGTTGTTCTCCAGCGCGTTGAGCACACGGAAGCCCTGGGCGTTGCCGTCAAAGCACACAAAATCCGCTATGGACGCGGGCGGCAGTTCCCGGAAATACGCTCCCTTGCTGGCCTCGACAAACCAGTCGCGGATGGCCTCCTCCCCGGCGTGGCCGAAGGGCGGATTGCCGATGTCGTGCGCAAGGCACGCGGCCTGCAGTATCTGGCCGATGTGCTCGGGCGTGAAGGGTTCCGGCAGGTCGCCGCGCCGCCGCAGTTCCTCGCCCGCGTAGAGACCGAGGGAACGGCCCACGCAACTGACTTCCAGCGAATGGGTCAGCCGGTTGTGGATGTGGTCATTGCGCGCCAGGGGATGCACCTGCGTTTTCCTGCCCAGCCTGCGGAACGAACTGGAAAACACGATGAGGTCATAGTCCGTCAGGAAGGGCGTGCGCGCGCTGTCCATGCCGTCCAGCCGCCGCCCCTCCCCGGTCTTGCGGTGGGGGGCCAGCAACCGTCCCCACTGTTCGCGGTATGTTTGCATAAGGCCTCCTCCCTGCATGTACGGCATGCGCGCAAAGGCCGCAAGCGCGGGCAGACAAGATTTCGCTTGCGGACATGGGCAAAACATGTCACCTGACGCATATACGTAATTCTGTACAACCTGTGTCGCCGCGCCCGCGTCTGCCCAAACGGGCGCGGCGGTGCGGATGCCGGCATGCCGCCGGTTCGCGCTGCGCCTGCAACGGCCGCGCGGCCGTTGCAGATGCTTTCCCCCACATGGTTCCCCGGGGACAACGGCGCAACGCGCGACAGGCCCTCTCCGCCGGACCGGAAGACGAGGGGGACGCCGTATTGCGCACCGGCCGGAGCCGGATACCCGTGGAGGGATTGCGAGGTCCTTTCCCACACAGGAGAGAGGTGTGTGCCGTAACAGGCACGCAGCAGCAGCGCCGGAACAAGTTTGACACGCTCCGGATGCTGAAGCTCTTCGGCACCGCCGTGGGCGCGGGCATCCTCTTTCTGCCCATCACGGCGGGGAGGGCAGGCATGTGGCCCCTGATCATCATCACCGTGCTGGTGGGGCCCATGACCTATCTGGCGCATCGCAGCCGCGCCCGTGGCCGTCGTCACCATCACCGCCGCCGGCCCCGCCCCCTCCCGCCGTCGCCTGCCGGTTCCCCGGCAGGGGCTTCCTCGCGGGAGGGGGGCAGGGCTTTCCCTGCAGGGGCAAACAGGCGGCCGCGCTGCACGGCGGTCTTGCCGAATTTTTCGCGCAGGCTGTCCAGCGCCGCGTCCAGCCTGCCCCGCCGGGCCTCCGTCTGCGGGTCGAAGCCCGGCGGCGCGGCCCAGCCCGCGCCGGGCAGGAAGAGCTGCGCGGCGGGCGCGTCAAAACCGGATACGCCCAGCCCGATGAGCCGCACCGGCTGTGGCAGGGGCAGCTCCGCCAGCAGGGCCCGCCCCACCTCAAAAATGGTCTCCGTAGCATTGACGCCCTCGGGCAGCGTACGGGAGCGCGTGATCTGCCGGAAATCCGCGAACTTGACCTTGAGCGTCACCGTGCGCCCCCTGAAGCCCTGCCGCCTGAGCCGCGTCCCCACGCGTTCGGCATGCGCCAGCAGGGCGCGCTGCAAAAATTCGCGGTCGCGCGTATCTTCCTCAAAGGTGCATTCCGCGCTCTCGCTCTTGGCCTCGTGTTCCGGCTGCACGCGGCGCGCATCCCGCCCGTGGGCGCGCTCGAAAAGCGCGCTGCCCCACTTGCCGTAACGCCGCGCCATGAATTCCGGGCTGAAGCGGCGCAACTGTCCCACGGTGGTCACGCCCAGCCCGCGCAGATCCGCCGTCATGCGCCGGCCCACGCCGGGAATTCTGCTCACCGGCAGCTCGCGCAAAAAATCGTCCACCTCGCCGGGCAGCAAAATGAACACGCCGTCGGGCTTGTTGATGTCGGAGCATATCTTGGCCAGAAACTTCACCGGCGCGGCTCCCACGGAACAGGTCAGCCCGCCCGTGACCTCGCGCACCCGCGCCTTCATGTTCGCAATGAGCTGCTCCAGCGGGCCGAACAGGCGCGTGAGCCCCGCGGCGTCCACATAGGCCTCGTCCACGCTGGCCTGTTCCACCAGAGGCGAAAATTCCCCCAGGGCCGCCATGACCGCCCGCGAGACTTCCGCATAGCGCCGATAGCGCCCGTGCAGCACCACGGCCTGCGGGCAGAGGCGGCGCGCCTCGGTCATGGGCATGGCCGAGTGCACGCCGAACCTGCGGGCCTCGTAGGAACAGGTGGAGACCACGCCGCGTTTGCCCCCGCCCACAATGAGCGGCAGGCCCCGCAAGGCGGGGTTGTCCAGCTGCTCCACAGAGGCAAAAAAGGCGTCCATGTCGATATGCAGGATCATGGCGGCTCCGGGCGGCCATGCCCGGTCGTGCGGCGGCGGCACGCGGACGAAAAACGCGGACTGCCGTGATGTTTTCTGCCCTGACGATGCCCGCGCTGCGGCGGCGGGGGCGTCACTGCGCCGCAGCTGTCACTCGTCCCGACAGCCGGGCAGGAACTGCGCCCAGAGCGAACGGCGGCGCGGCCCGTCGCCCTCGCAGAGGTACACTGCCTGCCATGTGCCGAGGCGCAACTCCCCTTCCTCCACCATGAGCAGCAGCGACGGCCCATGCAGCGTCGTCCTGATGTGCGCGTCGCTGTTGCCTTCGGCATGGCGGTAGTCGCCCTCCTCCGGCACAAGGCGCTTGAAGAAGGTCAGCATGTCGCGGCGCACGTCCGGATCCGCGCCCTCGTTGACGGTGAGGCCGCAGGTGGTGTGCGGGCAGAACAGGGCCAGCGCGCCGCTTCTCCAGCGGCCCTCGGCAGCCTTGCGGCGCACAAGGGCGGCCAGCTCCGCCGTAATGTCCAGCATCTCGCAACGGCTGCGCGTGGCAAAGGAAAGCCGCTCCATACGTCCCTCCTGCAAAGCCCGCGGCGCGTTTATTCCCCGCCCAGCACGCGGAAATAGACCGCGGGCTCTCTGAGCAGCCCCGCGTCCAGGGTGCGCTGCAGGGCGTCGCTCATGGCGCGGGCCGTGGTTTCGTGCGTCATGAACACCAGGGGCACGCCCTGCCCTTCGTCGCTCTTCTGGATGACCTGGGCCATGCTGATGCCCTCGGCGGCCATGCAGCCCGAGAGGTCGCGCAGCACGCCCGGCGCGTCCTGCACCATGACGCGCACATAGTAGCAGGAGCGCCATTCCTCCGGCGGCACGATGCAGGCCTTGGGCAACTCCCTGTCGGCAAAGCCCGTGTTGTTGGGGCGCTCGTCGCGCGCCACGGCCAGCAGGTCGCCGAGCACGGCCCCGGCGGTGGGCAGGTCGCCCGCGCCGCGCCCGTGGAAGAACAGCGCGCCCGCGGCATTGGCCTCCACGCGCACGGCGTTGTACACGCCGCCCACGCGGGCCAGCAGGTACTTGTGGTAGACCAGCGCCGGGAAAACCCCGGCCTCCAGCCGCACCTGGCCGTTCTCGCCGCCGGGAGCCTCGCGCACCTGCCCGATGAGCTTGATGCGGTAACCGAATTCCCGCGCAAGGCGGATATCCATGCCGGAGAGCCCCCGAATGCCGCGCACGGAAAGCGCCGAATAGGGATAGTGCACCCCGTAGGCCAGGCGGATGAGCAAGATGAGCTTGTGGGCGGCGTCGTGGCCGTCGATGTCCAGCGTGGGGTCGGCCTCGGCGTAGCCCAGACGCTGGGCCTGCTGCAGGGCCACGTCGAACTCCATGCCGTTGCTGGTCATCTCGGAGAGGATATAGTTGCTCGTGCCGTTGAGAATGCCCATGAGCGACTGCACGCGGTTGCCCGTCAGACTTTCCTTGAGGGCCTCCACAATGGGAATGGCCCCGGCCACGCTGGCCTCGTAGCGCAGGATGCGCTTCCTGCGGGCCGCCTTGCGGAACAGCTCCAGCCCCTCTTCGGCCAGCAGGGCCTTGTTGGCTGTGACAATGTGCTTGCCCTGATCCAGCGCGCGGTCAATAAGGGCGCGGGCGTGATCAATGCCGCCGATAAGCTCCACCAGCACGTCGATTTCCGGATCGTCGGTGAGGGCGTGGGGGTCGGTGACGAGTTCCGCGCCGGGAGGCAGCTGGGCCGCACGGGCCTTGGCGACATTGCGCACCAGCACCTTTTTCAGCAGGATGTCACGCCCGGCCCGCCGCCGGATGATATCCGCATTTTCCTGCAGCAGCCGCACAAGGCCGCCGCCCACGGTGCCGAAACCGGCCAGGCCCGCCACAAGGGGCTTTTCGCTGTTTCTGGTCATGTGTTCTCCGCGTGTTTCGCCCGGCCGGGCCGGAGGCGGCGGGCCGCAAGGCGCCGCCGCGCTGTTGCGCGTTACCGTTCCCTTCAGTCGCCCACGCCCGACAGCAGCCGCCGTATGTTGCTGATGGCCTGCCGCGTGCGCTGCTCGTTCTCAATCAGGGCCAGGCGCACGTACTCGTCGCCGTAGGAGCCGAAACCCAGCCCCGGCGAGACCGCCACATGCGCCTCCTGCAGCAGCAGCTTGGAAAATTCCACGGAACCCATCTTGCGGAAGGGTTCGGGAATGCGCGCCCACACGAACATGGTGGCCTTGGGCGCGGGGGTTGTCCAGCCGATGCGGTTCAGGCCGTCAATAAGGTGGTCGCGCCTGTCCTGGTAGACCTGGCGGATGTGCTCTACACAGTCTTCCGGCCCGTTGAGCGCCACGGTGGCCGCGATCTGGATGGGCTGGAACATGCCGTAATCCAGATAGCTCTTGATGCGCGCAAGCGCGTGGATGAGGTGTTTGTTGCCCACGGCAAAGCCCACGCGCCAGCCGGGCATGGAATAGCTCTTGGACATGGAGAAGAATTCCACGCCCACATCCTTGGCGCCCCTGGCCTGCAGAAAACTGGGGGCCTTGTAGCCGTCGAACACCAGATCGGCGTAGGCCATGTCGTGCACGACCCAGAGGCCGTTCTCCTTGGCGAAGTCCGCCACCTTCTCGAAGAATTCCAGGTCGGTCACTTCGGTGGTGGGGTTGTGCGGATAGCAGATGAACAGCACCTTGGGTTTGGGCCAGGCCTGCCGCGTGGCGGCCTCCAGGTCTTCAAAGAAGTCGCGCCCGGGGCCGATGGGCACGCTGCGCACGTCCGCCCCGGCGATGACGGGCGCATACTTGTGGATGGGGTAGGTCGGGTCCGGCGCCAGCACCACGTCGCCCGGCTCCAGCATGGCCAGGGAGAGGTGGGCCAGACCTTCCTTGGAACCCAGGGTCACGATGGCCTCGCTGTCCGGATCAAGCTGCACGCCGAAATGGCGCGCATAGCGGTCACAGACGGCCTTGCGCAGATTGGGAATGCCGCGCGAAAGCGAATAGCGGTGGTTCACCGGCTTCTGGGCGGCCTCGACGAGCTTGTCCACAATGGGCGCGGGGGTCGGCATGTCCGGGTTGCCCATGCTGAAGTCCACGATGTCGATATTCTGCCGACGCAGACGCATCTTGAGGTCCCCCACCACCGCAAAAACGTAAGGCGGAAGGCGACGTATGCGCGAAAATTCTTCCATCTCCAATAGCTCCTGCTGTATCCACTGTGGACGCGGCCGGCGTGCGCCCGCACCGCACGGGCGTAAATCTTGCCCTGCCGCATGAACCTGAACCGCCCCGCGCGCTCCTTGCCATGCAGGGCGGCATTGCAGTGGAACAGCATAGCCAGCCGCGCGGGCTTTTGTAAAGCGGCGAGCCGCCGTTTGTCCTGTCACGGCGTGCGCCGCCGCGCTTTTCATGTGCGGGGCTCTTGTGTATCCTTGCACGGCATGGAGGGTTGCATGGAAGATCACATCCGTTTTGACGCCCGGGAGGTTGCACTGCATTTGCTTGACCAGCGCCTGCTGCCCGAGCGCGAGGAGGATTTCGTCTGCCGCAGCGCCGACGACGTGATTGAGGCCCTGCAGGTCATGGTGGTGCGCGGGGCTCCGGCCATCGGCGTCACCGCCGCTTGGGGCTGCGTGCTGGCTCTGCATGGAGCCGACGGGCCGGACTGGCAGGCGCGTCTGGACGCGCAGCTGGATCGGCTGGCAGCCGCGCGCCCCACGGCGGTCAATTTGCGCTGGGCCGTGGAACGCATGCGCCGCCTGCGGCAGAGGCCGGCGGATATGAAGCAGTTCAGCCGCGATGCCCTGCTCACGGCCTTTCAGGAAGAAGCCGCGGCCATGCAGAAGGAAGACGTGGCAATCTGCCGCGCCATCGGCCGCCACGGCGGAGCGCTGCTGCACGACGGCGATACCGTGCTGACCCACTGCAATGCGGGCGCGCTGGCCACGGCGGGCTACGGCACGGCTCTGGGCGTGGTGCGCGGCGCGGTGGACGCGGGCAAGAACATCCGTGTCATCGCCGACGAAACGCGCCCCTTCCTCCAAGGCGCCCGCCTGACCGCCTGGGAGCTGCACAGGGACGGCATTCCCGTCACCGTGGCCTGCGACAACGCCTGCGCGCTGCTCATGGGCAGGGGGCTTGTGCAGTGCGTGGTGGTGGGCGCGGACCGCATTGCCGCCAACGGCGACACGGCCAACAAGATAGGCACCTGCGGCGTGGCCCTGCTGGCGCGGCATTTCAACATTCCCTTCTACGTGGCCGCGCCCCTTTCCACCATTGACATTGCCACGCCCGACGGCACGGGAATCCCCATCGAGCAGCGTCCGGAGCGGGAGGTGACCCATGTGGGCCCGGTGCGCATCTGCCCCGAGCATGTGCCCGTGTACAATTTCGCCTTTGACGTGACCCCGGCGGACTGCATCAGCGGCATCGTCACCGAAACGGGCGTGCTGCGGCCGCCGTATGCGGCATCCATCCGCGCGGCCCTTGCGCGCCAGGCATAGCGCGGGGCAGCGCCGTAACGCCCGTCCAAAGGGCATGCCCACATCGTGAACAGACGCGGAGGAAAGCGTTCATGCCCGCGAAAGAGTGTTTTCTTGTCATCGGCAGGGCCGGGCCCGAATCGTTCCCGCACGACAATGCGCGCGGCTACGGCCCCGACGGGCGGCCCGAAGGCCCGGCAGCGGAACGCCTTGTGGTGCGCTGGGCCGGCTGGGATGCCCCCGGAGGCGAGATATCTCTGGAAGCCCGCCTGCGCGACGACCTGAAGGCCATCCGGGCCGAACACGCGGCCTGGGCCTATGAAACGGGCCGCCTGCGCGTGGCCGGGCGCGAGGTGCAGCACCACCTCCGCTGCGGCGCGAAGCTCTCCATGTGGTGGTGTTCCCTGCTCTACGAGCGGCATCCCAAGATGACGCCGGGCCTGTACACGCTCTACAAGCTGCGCGCCCTGGAACGGCTTATGGATGCCGAAGGCTGCACGTCATTGCGCGTGCGCGGCGGCGACATGCGCCTGCGACGCTCCCTGAAGCAGTTGTGCGCGGCAAGCCGCCGCATGTTTGCGGAAGAGGACGGGGCGACCCCGGCGCGTCCTGCGGGCAGCCCGTTGCGCCGTCTGTATGCGGCCCTGCCCGCGCCCCTGCGCGCCGTGCTGCGCTACGCGCACTGGTGGTGGACCGTGCGCCGCCGCCTCAAGCCCCTGCGCCGCCTCGCGCCCCTGCCCGAAACGGCAGGCCGCCCCGCCACCATCGTCACCTATTTCCCCAATGTGGACATGGAGGCGGCACAACAGGGCCGCTACCGCTCCCGCTACTGGGAGGCCCTGCACGACGCGCTGAACCGCCGGGCCCATGCGGAGGGCGGACAGTTTGTGCGCTGGCTGTTCATCCGCTTCCCCGCGCCGCAGCTTGACTTCGGGCAGTGCATCGACCTGCGCGACCGCTTCCGCGCCGCAGGCGTTGACGGCGCGAGCTTTCACTATCTGGAGGAATTCCTGGGTCTGCGCGACGTGCTGGCCGCGTGGCTGCGCTACGCCCGCCTGTGCCTGGCCTCGTGGAAGCTGGAAAAGGTTGTGCGGCCGTCCTTCCGGCTGGCCGGTTCGCGCCTGAACTTCTGGAACGAGTTGGGCCGGTACTGGGCGGAATCCTTCCGCGGCTGGCGCTGCCTGGAGCGCTGCCTCCAGCACCGCGCCTTCCAGCGGTACGCGGCTCTGGCCGGGCCGCAACGATGGACCCTCTTTCCGCTGGAGAACTGCCCCTGGGAACGCATGCTCACGCAAAGCATGCACGAGGCGGGCAACGGCCCGGTCATCGGGGCGCAGCACTCCACCATCCGGCCCACGGACTTCCGCTATTTTGACGACCCGCGCACGTTCACGGGCGCGGAGGCGGATTTCCAACCCGACGCCATACGCGGCAACGGGCAGTCGGCCTGCGGGCAGTGGCGTGAGGCGGGCGTGCCCGCAGAACGCCTGGGCGTTGTGGAGGCCCTGCGCTACCTCTACCTGGCCGACACGCCCCTGCCCCCCCCGCCGACTGCAGCAACAGCGCCCGCGCCGCGTCGCCTGCTGGTGGTGACGAGCTTTTTCCGCGACGAAACCGAGGCGCACCTGGCTCTGCTGGCCCGCGCCCTGACGGGCGGCCTGCCGGACGGCTGGGAGGTGCGCGTCAAACCGCACCCCTACCTGCCCGTGGAAAGCAGATTGCGCGCCCTGCTGGGCAAACGCGCCGCAGAAATCAGCGTGGCGGACGGCCCCATTGCGGATCAGCTCAAGCCCGGCGTGGTCGTGTGGGCCTCCAACTCCACCACCGTGACGCTGGAGGCGGCCGTCAGGGGCCTGCCGGTCATGGCCATGCTGCCGGCGGACGATTTTGACCTCTGCCCCTTGCAGGACGTGCCCGGCCTGCCGCGCACGGGCACGCCGGTCGACGTGGCGGCCGCGCTGGCCCGGCCCACGGCCGTGCCCCTGCCGCAGGACTATCTGGAACTGGATGCCGCGCTGCCGCGCTGGAAGGAATTGCTGGGACTGTAGGGAAATTCCCGCCCCTGCGGCGCCGCAGCAGCGTTACATGAAGCGCCGCCTGATGCGGCAGGTATCGCGCCGAACGCATACAAAGGGGATAGCCAAGGGGCTGCGGCCCCCTGGCTATCCCTTTTCCCTGTCGTTTCTACTTCTTCTGCAACCCCAGCCGCCTGACCACGGCCTCGGCACCCATGCGGGCGAACTCGGCCACATCCCGTCCCTGCCGCGCGCTTTCGGGCAGCAGCAGTTCCGGCCTGTTGGCGAGGCTCTTGTCCGGCGTAACGCCGTATTCGGGCGGGAAGCCGTCATTGAAGTACATTTCCTGAAAGCCCGCGAACTTGAGCGCGTGCGCCGTGGAGTCCAGCACCGCGTGTTCGTCCGGGCCGATGAGGCCCAGCAGTTTCGCATTGATGAGGCCCGCCAGGCATTCGCCGCCCTGCGTGCAGGCGATGTGCCCGTGGCGGTTGGCCGTGATCATGGCGTCCATGATCTGCTGCTCGGTAACGCGCACCACCTGAAAGGCCCGCTCGCCGCCCTGTTCCACAAAACGCTCGGCCAGCCTGCGCACGCGCGGGAAGGACACGGGGTTGCCGATCATGGCGGCCTGCGCCACGCTGGGCGCGACGGTCACGGGCTGCCAGCGCCGCGCGTTTATGGGCGCGTCGTAATAGCGCCACACCGGGTCGGCATGTTCGGACTGCACGCCGAACATGCGCGGCAGCGACGTGATGACGCCGAGGTCCAGCAGCTTGAGGAAGCCGGACATGATGGCCGTGACGTTGCCCGCGTTGCCGATGGGCACAAAAATGCACAGGCCGGACACGTCCCAGCCGTACCACTGGGCCGTCTCATAGGCGAAGGATTCCTGCCCGAGGATGCGCCAGCCGTTCTTGGAGTTGAGCAGGGCCACGCGGTAGTTCTCGGCCAGCAGCTCCACCACCTTCATGCAGTCGTCGAACACGCCGGGCAGCTCCAGTACCGTGGCCCCGCTGCCCAGCGGCTGCGAAAGCTGCTGGGGCGTCACCCTGCCGTGGGGCAGCAGCACCACGGACTTGAGCGGCGCGCCCACATAGGCGGCATAGAGCGCGGCGGCGGCGGACGTGTCGCCCGTGGAGGCGCAGACGGTCAGCACCTCGTCCCATTTCTCGCGGCGGCAGAGCCATTTCAGGAAGCTGAAGGCGCAGGCCATGCCCCTGTCCTTGAAGGAGGCGCTGGGGTTCTGCCCGTCATTCTTGTAGCCGAAGGGCACGCCCACGCGGTCGCGCAGGGCCGGGGCGGCCTCCACAATGGGCGTGAGCCCCTCGCCCAGATAGACGATGTCCTCCTCGTCCATGAGGGGGGCCAGCAACTCGTAGTAGCGGAAAATGCCCCTGAGGGCCGTGGCGCGGGTCGCGCAACGGGCGTCAAACAACTCCCGCCACTGCGCGCCGCTGCGTTCCCTGAGCTTCCCGAAATCCAGATTTTCCAGCAGGAACACGCCGCCGCACTGCGGGCAGGTGTACAGCAGGCTGTCGCCGGGATAGCGCGCCCCGCAGTCCAGACAGACATATTCCATGCGGCCGCGATAGGCCGGAAATTCCGCGTGAGCCATTTCCACCACTCCTTGACTGTAGCCGCAGTGCGGATTGTCGCGGCGGCGCGCCGCTATGCCTGTCCGTCCTGCTGCTCGTGCCGGCCCTTGAGCCAACTCTTTTCCGTGCCGGCCCGCAGGCGGGCGATATTTTCCCTGTGTTTCCAGACCACCACGGCCCACACGCAGCAGGCCAGAGGCAGCCAGGCCCACTGCCCGGCCACGGCCAGCCCCACGGGCAGGGCCGTCACCAGCGTCAGCGAACCCAGCGACACAAAGCCGCTGCGCCAAATGACAAGCACGCACAGCACGGCGGCAGCCAGCAGAGGCAGGAACGCCAAGGGCAGGAACACGCCGATGCTCGTGGCCACGGCCTTGCCGCCCCGGAATTTCATGAAGCAAGAAAAGACATGCCCCGCTATGCAGGCCAGCCCCACCGCGCTGACAAAGAACGGCGAGGGATTGATGCGCAAGGCCAGCCAGACGGGCAGCGCGCCCTTGCCCAGGTCGCAGGCCAAGGTGGCCACGCCCCAGCCGAAGCCGCACAGCCGCGCCACATTGGTGGCTCCGGTGTTGCGGCTGCCGCTTTCGCGCGGGTCAACGCCGCAGAAGGTTTTGGCGATGACCAGTCCCCACGGCACGGAGCCGAGCACATAGCCCAGGGCTATCCACAACGCTTCCAGCATACTGCAACCCTCGCAAGGCTTCTTTCCTCCGTCCCCGGCCGCCGTGCGTCACGGAGGGCGGCCCCTGCCTAATACCGCAAAACGGCGCGGGGAGCAATGCCGGCGCGAACCGCAAGACCGCAACACCGCAACTCATCGGAAACGCAACGGTCCCCGGAGCATGCCTCCGGGGACCGGAAATGAAGGGCGCACGCAAGAGCGCGTCCCGCCGTCCGCTAGTTGCTGCTGTTATAGAAGTTTATAAGGCAGCCGTCGAGGATGATCTGCCGCTCGTCCGTGGTGAGATCGCGCAGGGTCAGCGTCACGGGGCGGGCCTGCCCCCCGTGCAGCACAAAGGCCGCGATTTCCCCCCTGGCGGCGCGCACGGCGGCGCGCACATCGGGCACGGCCAGCCAGTCGCCCACAGCCAGGCTGTCGGCCAGCGCGGCGTCCACGATAAAGGGCAGCATGCCCCAGTTGATAAGGTTGGAACGGTAGCGCTTGGTGGCGTATTCCGCCGCCAGGTTGGCCCAGCCGCCCAGCACCTTCTGGCAGGAGGCGGCCTGTTCCCGCGCGGAACCGTCGCCGGGCTTCATGGCAAAGATGGTCGAGCCCAGTCCCACGCTTTTGAGGTCGGCAAGCCCGACTAGGTCCTCCCGCCCGCAGGCGGCCCACAGGGAACGCGCCAGACCGAGCAACTCGGCGTCGGCGGGGTCGGCGAGACGCTGCTTTTCCAGCGCGGCCACGGCCTTGGCCCGCCCCACGTAGGCGGGATCCTTGCGCGAAAGCGCGTACTCCGAGAGCTTCAGCGGATTGGAGCGCAGAGAGGAAGTCTCGCCCGAGGGAATCAGCTCGTCCGTGGTGGTCACGGGGTCGGTGATGACGCTGGCCACCTGCAGAAGCAGATGCTCCGGCAGGGCGCTCATGACGGGCCAGTCCGTGATGTTGGGGCCGAACACCAGATCGGCCTGCGGTTCGGCGCGGCCGTAACCGTTGAACACGCGGCGACGGTAAATTTCCGGCTCAAAGGCATAGGTCAGGTCGATGTCGGCCAGCCCCGGCGCGGACCAGTCCAGTTCCGTGGCCGGGGTCAGGCGGCCGCCGTTGGCCGCCGTGGCGGCAATGGAGCGCGCGTCCATGAGCGCCACGGCCGAAAGCTGGCCGTTGGCGGGCTTGGAGCCCTCGCGGTTGGGGAAATTGCGCGTGGCGTGGCGGATGGAGAGCGCCCCGTTGGCCGGGGTGTCGCCCGCGCCGAAACAGGGGCCGCAGAAGGCGTTCTTAATGACGGCCCCGGCCAGCATGAGTTTCGCCGCCGCGCCGTTTTTCACCAGCGCCAGCCCCTGCGGCTGGCTGGCCGGATAGACCGAGAGGCTGAACGCCCCGTTGCCCGTGTTCTGCCCGTTGAGCATGGCCGCGGCCGTGGCGAGATTCTCGAAACTGCCGCCCGCGCACCCCGCAATAATGCCCTGATCCGCCCACACGCCGCCGTCCCGCAGCTTGCCGGGCAGGTTGAGCGATGCGGCCGCCGCGCCGAACTGGCGTTCGGCCTCGGCCTGCGTCTGCGCAAGAATCTCCCTGCCGTGCCGCGCCACTTCGGCCACGGGCCAGGCGTTGCTGGGGTGGAAGGGCAGGGCTATCATGGGCACGACCTTGTCCAGTTCAATGCGGATCAGCGCGTCATAGCAGGCCGGGCCTTCAGGGCGCAACTCGCGGTAGTCCCCGGCGCGGCCGTGATTGGCCATGTACTGCCGCACCTTGTCGTCCGTGATCCAGATGGAGGAGAGACAGGTGGTCTCCGTGGTCATCACGTCCACGCCGCAGCGGTATTCCACGGAGAGGTTCGCCACGCCCGGCCCCATGAACTCCAGCACCTTGTTCTTCACAAAGCCGTTTTTGAACACGGCCCCGATGAGCGTCAGGGCCACGTCCTGCGGCCCCACGCCGGGGCGCGGCGCGCCCGTGAGCCACACGGCCACCGTCTGCGGCGCGGGCACGTCCCAGGTTTTGCCCAGAAGCTGCTTGACCAACTCCGGCCCGCCCTCGCCCACGGCCATGACGCCCAGCGCTCCGTAGCGGGTGTGACTGTCCGAGCCGAGAATCATGCCGCCGCATTGGGCCATCATTTCACGCACGTACTGGTGGATCACCGCCAGATGGGGGGGCACGAAGATACCGCCGTACTTGCGCGCCGCCGACAGGCCGAAGACGTGGTCGTCCTCGTTGATGGTGCCGCCCACGGCGCACAGGCTGTTGTGGCAGTTGGTCAGCGCGTAGGGCATGGGGAATTCCTTCAGACCGCTGGCCCGTGCCGTCTGGATGATGCCCACATAGGTGATGTCGTGCGAGGCCAGGGCGTCAAAACGGATGCGCAGCGCGCCCTCCCCTTCCGGAGCCGTGTTGTGCGCGGCCAGAATGCGCGCGGCCAGCGTGTTCTTGCGCGCGGCCTCCACATCCGCGCCCTTGGCGCGGGCTTCCTCCACCGTCCTGATGCTCTCGCCGTCAATGACCACGGCATTGTTCACAAGCTCAATCATGGGGCCACCTCTTGTAGTGCGGTCGCAGGGCGACGCGGGTTAACGGGCATGCGCCGTGGCCAGCTTCAGGCCGAAAGCGATGAAGATGACGCCGGTGCAGCGCTGCAGCCGGGTCTGGAACCTGTCGCTGGCGAACAGGCGGCGGATGCGCCCGAGCATATAGGCCAGGGGAACATACCAGACCAGGCACAGGCCGGACATGATGCCGCCCAATGTCAGGAACTGCGGCCCCAGCGGCGCGGCCGGGTCCATGAACTGCGGCAGAAAGGTCAGGAACAGAATGACCGCCTTGGGATTCAGCGCGTTGGTCAAAAAACCCTGCGCGAAGCAGCGACGCCATTGACGAAACGTCAGCTTCACAGCCCGCGGCGGTGCAACGCCTTCCGCCGCCGTGCGCGCCGCGGCCGCGCCGGTGGCCCCGCCGTGCCGCAGGGCCTTCACGCCCAGCCAGACAAGGTAGGCCGCGCCCACATATTTCAGCACGCTGAACCAGAAGGCCGAATGCGCGATGACGGCCGAAATTCCCAGCATGGCCGCCGTGGTGTGCACGCCGATGCCCAGAGCCACGCCGCAGGCCGCCGCCTGCCCCTGCGGCCGCCCCTCCAGCAGCGATATCTTCGCAATCAGCGCGAAGTCCGGCCCCGGCAGCATCACAAACAGCGCCGCCATAGGCACATAGAGCAGCAGGCTTTCCAAGGGAATCATGTTTTTCCTTTGG
This sequence comes from Desulfovibrio desulfuricans, assembly GCA_015062205.1. Taxonomy (GTDB): domain Bacteria; phylum Desulfobacterota; class Desulfovibrionia; order Desulfovibrionales; family Desulfovibrionaceae; genus Desulfovibrio; species Desulfovibrio desulfuricans_D. The sequence goes on along the minus strand of SUVB01000058.1, from coordinate 140,315 downwards.
GGGGGGAAGGGAAACTTTTTGAAAAAGTTTCCCTTCCCCCCCCGACTCTTCAAAAACTTTTATTTCGCAGCGCAATGCGAAGGACAGGGGTGTTGCGCACGTTGGGCGGCCCCAGACCTTCCGGCCGGGCGACTCCCTGCGCGGGGCGTTTACAAATTCGCCCCGATAATCTCGCCGAATTCCCGGCAGCCCACCACGCGGGAGCCGGTGACGTTGGGGGCGAGGTCGGCGGTGACGGCCCTGCCCGCAATGGCGCGGCTCACGGCCCGGCGGATGCGCTCGGCGGCCCCGGACTGGCCGATGTGTTCCAGCATGAGCGCGCCGCAGAGGATGACGCTGCCGGGGTTGGCCCTGTCCTGCCCGGCGATGGTGGGGGCGGTGCCGTGCGTGGCCTCGTAGAAGGCCAGCGTGTCGGACATGTTCACGCCGGGCGCGAGGCCCAAGCCGCCCACCTGCGCGGCCAGCGCGTCGGAAATGTAGTCGCCGTTGAGGTTGGGCGTGGCGAGCACGCTGTACTGTTCGGGCCGCAGCAGGGCCTCCTGGAACATGGCGTCGGCAATGCGGTCCTTGACCACGAGGCGGCCGGGCGCGGGTTCCTTCTCCGTGCAGGTTCTGTCGCCGAATTCCTGCGCGGCCACGTCGTAGCCCCACTGGCGGAACGCGCCCTCGGTGAACTTCATGATATTGCCCTTGTGCACAAGAGTGAGGCTGGGCAGCCCGTTGTCCAGGGCAAAGCGCAGGGCCCGACGCACCAGGCGCTTGGAACCGGCCTCGGTCATGGGCTTGATGCCGATGGCCGCCGCGTCGCCCACCTTGGTCACGCCCAGTTCCTCGCGCAGAAAGGCGGCCAGTTTGCGGGCCTCCGGGGTCAGGGCGGCGAACTCCACGCCCGCGTACACGTCCTCCGTGTTCTCGCGGAAGATGACCATATTGACGCGCTCAGGGTGCTTGACCGGCGTTTCCAGCCCCTCGAAGTGCCGCACCGGACGGATGCAGGCATAGAGATCCAGCCCCTGGCGCAGAGCCACATTGAGGCTGCGCATGCCTGTGCCCACGGGCGTGCCGAGCGGCCCCTTCATGGCAAGGTCGGCCGTGCGCAGGGCGTCAAGGGTGGCCTCGGGCAGGGGGGAGCCGGTTTCCTTCACGGCCTTTTCACCGGCGAGAAGCTCCTGCCAGTCCAGAGTCACGTCCGCAGTTTCGGCGGCCAAGGCCGCGTCAATGACAGGGCGGGCGGCCCGCCAGATTTCCGGACCTATGCCGTCGCCCTCAATCCAGTAGATTTTCCTGTGCATGGGGATCTTCCTTTGTCCGCTTGCGGGACAGGTACATGCCATGTCGCCTGCGCGACTCCGCTACTCGCCCTCGTCGTCGGCCGCTTCCTGCTGCAGGGCGCGGGCGCGCCTGAGCAGCTGCTCCAGCTGGATGTCCACGCCGAGCACGCCCACAATATTGTCCTTTTCATCCGTGACGGCGCAGGACACGGTGATGATGAGCTTGTCCGTGAAGTGCGACTGGTACACGTCCATGATGTGCAGGTCGCCGGTCTGCATGGGCATTTTGAACCATTCGCGCTGGGAGAAGTCGTAGCCGATGGGCAGGGCTTCATATTTCTCCCTGTAGGCCGGGTCGGTGATGGCGGCGCAGCGCAGGCTGCCCGTGGCATCCGTAAGATAGCAATACTGAATGAAAGGATATTCGCGCGCAAAGGCGTCCAGCCGGGCGCAGGCCTGCTTGCTGAAATCCAGCAACTCCCGGCTGCGCGAAAGGCGAATAAGCACATTGGCCGAAAGTTCGCCCGCCAGGCGCTTCATGCGATCGTATTCGGACGCGAAAAGTTCGGGCATGAAGCGCTGCACGAGCGCCTCCATCTCTTCGTGCGAAAAACTGGTGGTGCGGCCCGTGCTTTCGTAGGCGGCCATGACGGCGTCGTAGATCTGGCCCACGGCCGGATGCTTCTTGGAAACCTGCCGCTCCCTGGGCAGGTTGAGGTTGGCGTTGATCCAGTACGCCACGCCCGCGCGGCCGGACTTGTCGGTGATGATGATGGGCACCGGGCGTCCCAGCAGCCGGGACGTGTCGAAAATATTGTAGATTTCCTCGTTCTTGGCCAGACCGTCCACATGCACGCCCGCACGCGTGGCGTTGAAGTCGCGCCCCACAAAGGGATAGTTGTGCGGGATGCGGTAGTTGAGCTCCTTTTCAAAAAACTCCGCCACCTCGCTCAAGATGGTCGTATCCGCAGCGGCATCCTCGCCGGTGAGCGAAATATACTCCACAAGCAGGGCCTCCAGGGGGGTGTTGCCCGTACGCTCGCCAAAGCCGAACAGGGTGGCGTTGACCGCGCCGCAGCCGTACAGCCAGGCCGTGACGCCGTTGACCAGCACCTTGTGGAAGTCGTTGTGGCCGTGCCATTCCAGCCATTCGCCGGGCACGCCCGCCTCATCGGTGAAGGCGCGCACGATGCGCTGCACCGAGCGGGGCAGGGCCGCGCCGGGGTAGGGCACGCCGTAGCCCATGGTGTCGCAGAGGCGGATTTTCACCGGCATGCCGCTCTGGCGCGAAAGTTCCATGAGGCGCTGGGCCAGGGGCAGGCAGAAGCCGTAGATGTCCGCACGGGTCACGTCCTCGAAGTGGCAGCGCGGAATGATGCCCCATTCCAGGGCCTGTTCGGCTAGGCCGGTGTACATGTCCAGGGCTTCCCTGCGGGTTTTGCCCAGCTTGAGGAAGATATGGTAGTCGGACACGCTGGTGAGCATGCCTGTCTCGTCAAACTCCATGTCGCGGGCCAGCTTGAGGTCTTCCTTGTTGGCGCGTATCCAGGCCGTCACGCGGGGAAAACGGTAGCCGCGGGCGCGGCACACGTCTATGCACTTGCGGTCGCGCGCGGAGTACAGAAAAAACTCCGAGGCGGAAATGAGCCCGGTCTTGCCGCCCAGGCGGTGCAGGAAGTCGAACATCTTCGCCACCTGCTTCACCGTATAGGGGGGGCGGGCCTGCTGCCCGTCGCGGAAGGTGGTGTCGGTGATGCGCATCTGCTCGGCGGGGCGCGGCGCGAGCAGCACCTCGTCAAAAGAGGTGCGGCAGATGCTGGTGTAGGGGAAAAGCTCGCGGTAGAGTTGCGGCTTTTCCGGCTCATGCAGAACCAGGGTATGGCTGTGCCCGGAATCATGGATGATGTTGCTCATGGTGTCTGCCTGCTCGCGTCCGGCGCGTGTAGAAGGTGTCTGTGCAGGGAATTCGTATAGCGGCTTAACCCCGGCGCGTCCAGTGCCGCGCGGCCGAACGGCGGCGAAATCTCCCGCGCAGCGCGCCTTGCGGCCGGAGGCGCGGCGTGCTACACGCAGTATGTTTTGACGCCTTGCGCGAAAAGACCACAGGCATGCAGGAGCGGTTATGATTGATCTCAAACTGGTGCAGAAACAGCCCGAAGTGCTGGGCAAGGCCCTGGCGGACCGCCATTCCGATCTGGACGTGAACGATTTTCTGCGGCTGGACGCGCGCCGCCGCGAACTTCTGACGGAAGTGGAATCGCTCAAGAGCCGGCGCAACGCGGCCTCGGCCGATGTTGCCGCCAAAAAGCGGGCGGGCGAAGACGCTTCCGCCCTGCTGGCCGAACTGGGCAAACTCTCGGACCGCATCAAGGAACTGGACGTCGAAACCGCCCAGGCAAAGGCCGACGTGGAGACGTGGCTCATGCGCGTGCCCAACCTGCCTGACGCCTCCGTGCCCGTGGGGCGCGACGAGACGGAAAATGTGGAGGTCTGCCGCTGGGGCGAGCCGCGCAACTTCGATTTTCCCCCGCGCGAACACGGCGAACTGGGCGCAGCCCTGGGCGGGCTGGATTTTGAGCGCGCAGCGCGCCTCACAGGCAGCCGCTTTGTGGTGGAACTGGGCTGGGCCGCACGGCTGGAACGGGCGCTGGTCAATTTCTTCCTTGACCGGCATACCCGGCATGAGGGCTATATCGAGGTCTGCCCGCCCTACATGGTCAACCGCGCCACCATGACCGGCACAGGCCAGCTGCCCAAGTTCGAGGAGGATCTCTTCAAGCTGCGCGAGGCCGACTACTACCTCATCCCCACCGCCGAAGTGCCGCTGACCAACCTGCACGCGGGCGAAACGCTGGACGAGGCCGATCTGCCCCGCGCCTACTGCGCCGCCACGCCCTGTTTCCGCTCCGAGGCGGGCTCCGCCGGCAAGGACACGCGCGGCATCATCCGCATGCACCAGTTCACCAAGGTGGAAATGGTGCGTTTTGCCCATCCGGACGACAGCTTCAACCAGCTGGAAATCATGCGCGGCCACGCCTGCAGACTGCTGGAGTTGCTGGAGCTGCCCTACCGCGTCATCACCCTCTGCACCGGCGACATGGGCTTCAGTTCCGCCAAGACCTATGATGTGGAAGTGTGGCTGCCCGCGCAAAAGACCTACCGCGAAATCTCCTCCTGCTCCAACTGCACGGACTTTCAGGCCCGCCGGGCCAACATCCGTTTCAAGCCCAAGGGCGGCAAGGCTGCCTGGCTGCACACTCTCAACGGCTCCGGCCTGCCCACGGGACGCACCATGGCCGCCATCCTGGAAAACGGCCAGCAGAAGGACGGCAGCCTCGTGCTGCCCAAGGTTCTGGTTCCCTACATGGACGGCGTGGAGGTCATTGAGCCCAGGTAGCGCCCCTGCAGAGGCCACGCGGCTGCCGCCGGCAGCCCCCTGCCGGCCATGCCTGTCACCGGCGGCCTGCTTTCCGCCTTTGACGGCCCGCACGGTCTTCGCCGGCCTCCGGGCCGCGCCGCGTTCGCCTGTGCCCGCTCGCAATCCGCGCAACCCGCGCTGACTTCCTGCATGCTCCCCGGCCCGATGCCGGGGCATGCAGCTTCGGCAAACCGTTGCCCGGCGGCTGCAAGGGCATGGCCGGGCGCGCAGGCAGGGGAAGCTGCGCGGCAGCGCTCTCCCGTCCGCGCCCGCCACACGCGGACTTGCCTCTTTTGCCCTCCGGTTGTAGGCTGTGAATTCCAGACTCCGGTCACGCCCGTATACGAGGATTTCATGGCCAGCGACAAACGCAAGAAAAAACCTTCCGATACCGCATCTGCGGCCGCACAGCCCGCCGCCTGTCCCTCCTCTCCGGTGGAACTCTCTCCCGCGACGTCCGCAACGGACGGCATCAGCAAAAGCGTCTTCTTCTTGAGTGTGGGGCTTGCGCTGGTGCTGGGCCTCTTTGTCGGCAGCCTCATCCCCCCGAGGCTCGCATCCGCGCCGGAAACCGCCGCGCCGGGAACCGCACCGGCCCCCGCCCCGCAGGCTGCGGCGCAGGCCCCGTCCACGCAACCTCCCGCGCAGCCGTCCGCGCCCGCACAACCTCCGAAGCAGCCGTCCGCGCCGGACCGGCAGCCGCCCATCCCCGCAGAGTTGGCCGCCAAAATCGCCGGTCTGGAACAGGCCGTCCTGCAGGAGCCCGGCAATCCGCGCCCCTGGACGGAGTTGGGCAATCTCTATTTTGACACGGGCCAGCCGCGCAAGGCGGCCTCCGCCTATGAACGCTCCCTCGCCCTCGCGCCGGACAATGCCGACGTGCTGACGGATCTCGGCATCATGTACCGCGAACTGGACGAGTTTGAAAAGGCCGTAGCGAACTTCCGCCGGGCTTCCAGCGTCAATCCCCGCCACGAGAACGCCATGTTCAACGAGGGTGTGGTGCTGTTTTTCGATCTGCACCGCAAGGATGACGCCATGAAGGCCTGGCAGCGCCTGCTGGCGGTCAACCCCGCCGCGCGCGCCCCGGACGGCCGCCCCGTTTCCGACATACTCAGGACGCTGCGCTGAGCAGTCGCGGGCCGCATGCGGGCGGCGCGCCGAACGTCCCCGCGCCCGCCGTCCGGGCCGGGAGAGGATATGCAACAAAGACTTTCCGGCGTACTTACAGGCGGAACAACCATGACGACGACCCCCTCCGGCATTGCCCGCGTATGGCTGCGGGCCTGCATGCTCTTTCTGTGCCTTGCCTGCCTTCACTGCAGCGCGCCCGCGACAGCCTGCGGCGGCATGCTGCCGTCTGCGCCCGCCGCGCCCAGCACCCCCCTGCAGCCCCTTCTGGAATATTTTATCGACGTGACGGGCACGATGGATGTGGAGGAAATCGCCACCCCCGCCAACGCCTCCTCCTTCCGCCCCCTGGACGTCAGGGGGCTGCCCGATGTGGTGGGCGTCACGTGGCTGCGCTTCACCCTCGCCCCCCTGCCGGAGGGAGGCCGCCCGCAGGCCCTGCTTCTTGATCTGGGGCAGGATGCGCCCGCAGGCCCGGTTCTTTACGAACCGCGTCTCAACCCCGTCACGGAAGGCCTCGAATGGCGCGAAACCGCGCCCGGAGACCGTAACCTGCTGCTGCTCCCCGAGTCGGGGCCTGAAGCCCGCACCTGCTATATCCGCCTTGACGGCCTGCCCGGCATCTGGTTCGCGCCGATGCTGCGCACGCCCCAGAATGCCGCCTCCGACTGGGCGGGGCTTTCCGGCAAGGCCGCCCTGCTGGCCCTGGGCGTCGTCATGCTGCTGTGCCTGCTGCGCTGGCTCTCCGAAAAAGGCCAGTGGCGCATCTGGACGGCCCTGTATGTGGGCATGGCCTTGGTGCAGGGCTTCCTGGGCATGCCCGCGTACGGCTCGGGCGGCATCACGTCGGGGCAGGCCGCTGCCGTGCTGAGCCCGGGGCTGGCCCTGATGCTGCTGCCCCATGTGGGCCGTCACCTGCTGCGCGCCAGGGGGCGCTCGCGCCTGCTGGACGCGCAGTTCATGCTGCTCACCCTGCCCGGCGCGGTTGTGGCCCTGCTGCCCCTTCTGCCCGGCTTCGGCTGGACCATCCGCTACCTTTCCCTCTGGCCCGCATGCACCATCATCTTTACGTTCACCGCCCTGTGCGGGGCTGTCATGGGCTTCGGCGGCGCGCGCCGCTTCCTGCTGGGCTGCCTCATTCCCCCGCTGTTCACGGCGGCGGGCATTCTGGGCATGGATTACGGCTTTGCCCCGGAACTGCTGGCGTCGGCCCCGCTGTGGGGCACGGCCCTCAGCGCCCTGCTCATCGCGGGCACGGGCCTTCCCCGCGACGCCGTGCGGGAAAATGACGCGCAGACTTCCGCCGCGACGCCCCAGGGAGCGCTTTCACTGGACGCCGTGCTGACAAGCGCCGGCATGGACGACGCGCCCATTACCCTTGATCAGCCCCTGGACGATCCCAATCTGCGCCTGCTGCCCCCCGTTGCCGCCACGCCGCCCACAGACAGCGCGCCGCGCCCGACGGACACTGCGCCCGCAGCAGACATCCATGCGTGGGAAAACCTGCTGCGGCCGCCTCTTGACCGCCTCATGCGCGAAGGCGCCGCCCTCGGCGGCTGTTCCCTGCCGCCGGCGGTGCGCCAATACGCCGAAAACATGCTCGCCGCCGCCGGGGAAATGGCGCAGCTCATCGACAATCCCGGCAAAACGCAGGAACAGGCGCGCAAAAACGAGCAACGCACGGCCTTCAACCTGCAGCACCTTGTGCGTGAGGCCCATGACAGCGTTGCCCCTGCGGCGGAAAACGCGGGCATAGGCATTGCCTGGTACATGCCGCCCCTGCTGGGACACATGTACGAGGGGCAGGTTCAGGCCCTGCGCGAAACGCTCGACCTGCTGCTGGAAAGCGCCGTCCGCGCCACCACGCGCGGGGCCGTGCACCTCTCCGTGCGGCGCGTGCCGGAAAGCGCCGATCCCGGGCATCTGCTCTTCACCGTGACCGACACCGGTTCCGGCATTCCCCCGCGCGGACGCTCCTCACTGGCGCTGACCCGCGCCTGGGAACTGGCCGGAGCCAACAACGGCTATCTCACCGTGGAATGCGGACCGCAGGGCGCATCCATTGCCTTTACCCTGCATCTCACGCCGCTGGAGGCCGCAGAGGAGCCGGCAGCAGACGCGGAAACGCGCCGCCGGCCCACCATCGCCGTCGTGGCGGACAACGCCGTGACCCGGCAGACGCTCGCCCGCATGATCACGTCCCTGGGCTGCCGCAGCACGGAAGCGCGCAGCATGCACGAGGCGCTGCAATGCAACAGGGAGGCTCCGGCCATGATGGTCGTGGCCCAGCCCGCGCACAATACCCCTGCCGAAGGCGACGCGCTGGGCCGTTTTGAGGCGGAAGCCATGCAGTCGGGCCTGCCCGTCTTCAAGGCCCTCGCCGTCACGACGGATGACAGCCAGTGGGATTCCCTGGCTGAAAGGGGCTATACGCACGCCCTGCTGGAACCCGTGGACGCCGAGGCCTTCGCCGCCACTGTCCGTGAAGTGCTGGACGAGGCCGGTCTGGCCGCCCCCGCCGACAACGCCCGGGCGCAAGCAGCCGACGGCAACCCGGTCACGAAAACGCTGCCCGAGGCCCACCCGGCGGAGCCGCTGCCCGATCTTTTCGGCACGTCCCCCTTTGCGCAGCCCGGCGCAATGCCCGACATCCGCCCGACCGGGCCCGATGCTGACGTTCCCGCGGGGCAGCCCGCCGCCGAACCGGATGATGCTGCCTTTTTCCGACCGCTCAGCATGGGCGTGACGGCTGAAGAGGAGCCCGCACGCGCTGTCGCGACCGGCACGCTCCCCGCGCAGGGACACGCCGCCCCGATGGAGACGGCCATTTTGCCGGGGGCGGCCGGGCCCGCGTCTCCGATGGATGCGGAAGCGCCCGTGGAACCTGCGGCCGCGCCCGAGGTGCCGGAACATATAAACAGCGGGGAAACGGCCCCGTCCGCAGACGCGGGCGCGCCGTACGGCGGCGACGCCGTGGCGGAAGAATTCCTGACGGCGGCAGGCATGGACGGCCCGCACTGGGACGGGACTGACACGCCCGAAGCAGGGGAGGCTCCCGTCGCGGCCATGCCGCCGCATGACGACAGGCAGCAGGAAATGGAACCTTCCGCCGCTCCTGCCCGGCCGGACGTTCCTGCAATGCCGCAGCCCCCGTCGGCCCCCCCCGTGACGCCGGAAGCAACGGGTGATGGGCGCCCCACCGCCGAAGCCGCAACGGCGGCAATGCCCGCCGGCGCCCCGCTTGCAGGAAAGGCGGTGCATGACGCCCTTGCCCCGGATGCGGATTCTGCCGCACAGGCGGCGGCCCCCGCCGAACAGGACACCGCCGGGGCCGACAGCTCAAACGGTGCCCCGCTTCCGTGGCCCCCGCAGGCAGAAACGCCCCCCGCGCCGTCCGCCGGAGAAGCGGCCCCTGCGCCACAGGCCGTTCCCCCGCAGAATGCGCAGCCGGAACCCCTGTCGGACGCGAAAGGCCTTGCGGCCATGCTGCGCCGCGAAGGGGAGGCCACGCTGACGCCGGTCAACGCGCACGCGCCGCGTCACGCTGACGCCGCGCCCCGCCCTGCCGGAATCACGGCGTCCATGAATGCATGGAACGACGATTTTGACGAATGGGTGGGCGAGCCCATGCCCATCGGCACGCCCGTCGGGCACGGCACAAAGCCCGCCGCCGCGCAGGAACAGGCTGAACGTCCGGCCGCCCCGCCGCCCCCTGCCGCCCCGGCATCGCCGCGCTCGCGTTATGTCAGCCCCAGCCTGACAGCGCCCGGGGAATGGGTGGGCGAGCCCATGCCTGTCACCAGACCCGAACGCCCGGCAGACTCCCGGCCCGAAGAGCCGGAACTGCCGCACACCGACGCCGGCAGGCTCATTCTCAAGCTGTTGGACAGCTCCGGCGACAGGCCCGCTCACGGCCCGGCAGAAGCAGCGGGCAGGGCAACGCCGGCGGCGGAGAAGCCCACGACGCCGAACGGCGGCAAGGCAAGCCCCTTCATGAACTTCATTGCGGGCGCGGCGGAAAGCCTTCTCGGCTCCGGGCATGCGGCGACGGCCGATACCCCGCCGCTGCCGGAACAATCTCTCCCCGAGCCCGCAGTGCAGGCTCCCGAACCGGCACCCTCCTCCTATACGTCGGTCGGCGCGCCTGTGCCGACGGGCGGCGCGCAGCCTGAGAACGGCAGCGGCGGACGCGCCGCGCCCACGCCGTCAGGGGACGCCGACCAGACCATTCCCCAGCTTGTGGCGCGCCTGGACGCGGCCATGCAGGACGCCCAGCAGGGCTTCAAAAACCGGCGGTGCATTGTGGTGGGCGAGGCTGCGGAACGCATCGCCGCGGAATCGGACGCCTTCGGCTTCCGCGTGCTGACCCGTATGGCCCGTTGCGTGGAACGCGCGGCCAAGGCGGGAGACCTGCACGCGCTGCAGGATCTTCTGCCGGAGCTGGCAGTGGCGGTGGAGCGCAACCGCATCGCCCTGACGCCCCGCCGCTGAGGCGGCAGGCGCAGCGCCATTTCCTTCAACCTTTGCGAGAGGCTCATGTACAAGACCATTCTCATTCCCGTCAGCGGCAAAAACGGCCTTTCCCGGGCGCGGACGGCCCTGCGCAGCGCCCTTCCCCTGACGCAGGGCGAGATTGTGCTGCTGCACATTTTCGATCCCATTTCCCTGGTCGTCGGCGGCCAGGATCACGCCGACCTGCTGGCTGACGCCAGAGCCAAGGGACAGACCCTGCTCAACACCATCGGCGCGGAGCTGAAGCAGAAGAACCTGCCCTGCCGCTGCCGCGTGGAAGAAGGCACTGTGGCGGAAACCATCGTGCGCGTTGCGCACGAGGAGAACGCGGACCTCATCGTCATGTACACCGACGGGCGCGACGGCCTGCAGGACATGATGCTGGGCTCCATCACCGAACGCGTTCTGCGCCATACGGATACAACCCTGCTGGCGGTGCGCCGCTGAAGGTTTCGGACCGCGGCGTCACGGGGCGGCTCGCCCGGCACAGGGCGCGCCTGCGGCCGCGTACTATGATCCATGCTTCTTGTCGCTGATTCCCTCGGCCTGCTGGCCATCCACATCCTTTCGTGGATAGCGGTCTGCCACGCGCTGCTGACCAAGCACGATCCCCGCGCCGCCCTGGGCTGGACGGTCGCCGCGCTGCTGCTGCCGCTCGTGGGGCCGCTGCTCTATGCCTGCTTCGGCATCAGCCGGGCGGAAAGCCGCGCCAGCCGTATCATGCGCCGTCAGGAACCCCTGGAGCCGGACTACGCCCATCCGCCCTTCTCTGCGGCCCCGCCGGAGCATGTGCCGGAAAGCATTGTACGCATGGAGCACATCGGGCGCGTCCTCACGGAGCAGCATCTGTGCGGCGGCAATGCCCTGACCCCCCTGCACAACGGCGACGAGGCCTATCCCGCCATGCTCGCGGCCATCCGCGAAGCCAGGGACCACGTCTTCCTGTGCACCTATATCTTCAATGCCGGCAGGACGGCGCAGGCCTTCAGCAAGGCCCTGGCGCAGGCCGCCGCGCGCGGTGTGGACGTGCGCCTGCTGGTGGACGGCATCGGCGTGCTCTATTCCCTGCGCAAGCCCTGGAAGAAACTGCCGCAGTACGGGGTCAAGGTGGCGCAATTCCTGCCGCCGAGTCTTTTCCCGCCCAATCTCGGCATTAATCTGCGCAATCACCGCAAAATGCTCATCTGCGACAGCGTGGCCTTTACCGGCGGCATGAACATCGCAGACGACAACCTGACCGCCGGCAAGGCCAACTACGTGCAGGACATGCACTTCAGCTGCGAAGGGCCCATCGTGGACCAGCTGCGACGCGCCTTTCTGCTCAACTGGGGCTTCTGCACGGGCAACTACACGCCCCTGCCGCCCGCAAGCTCCCTGCCCAGGGGCGACAGCCGCTGCCGCATCATCATGGACGGCCCCGGTTCCGACGCGGACATTCTCAATGACGTCTACTGCGGCGTCATCAGTGCGGCCCGCACCTCCGTGCGCATCATGACGCCCTATTTCCTGCCCTCGCACGGGCTTGTGTCCGCCCTGCGTTCCGCCGGGCAGCGCGGTGTGGACGTGCGCGTGGCGCTGCCCGCAAAAAACAACCTTTTCTATGTGCACTGGGCGCAGTTCCGCCTGCTGCCCACACTGCTGGAGGCAGGCGTGCGCGTGTGGCTGCAGCCGCCGCCCTTTGCCCACACCAAGCTGCTGGCCGTGGACGGCTACTACGCCCAGATCGGTTCCGCCAATCTGGACGCGCGCAGCCTGCGCCTCAATTTCGAGCTGAACATGGAAGTGTTCGACCCGGCGTTCAACGCCTCCATCACCGGCCACATCGACCACGCTATCAGCCGGGGCCTGGAAATCACCGCCGGCATGCTCGAAAGCCTGCCCCTGCCCGTCAAGCTGCGCAATGCCGCCTGCTGGATCTTTTCGCCCTATCTGTAGCAAAAAACAGCAAGGCCGCCGGAACGTCCCGCGTCCCGGCGGCAGCATGGCGCAATCTGCAGAAAAATGCGCTATGCCTCCCCGAAGAGGCGCACAATGTCGCGGGCGTCCATGTCCGGCCGGATGGGCTGCAGCGCCAGGCGGCGGAAGTCGTCCGGGCAGTCCATGTCCAGCTTGAGGTCGGGGCGGCGCAGCCAGTCCTCCCCGGGGTCAAAGGTGCCGATGCGGAAGCGCTCCCTGTTGTCCCAGATGTAGTTGCAGCAGTGTTCCCGCTGCGAGGGTTCCACGGCTTCGTCGGCCATGCGCTCCAGAAGCTCGCGGGAGAATATCTCCGCGCCGAGGCCGTCGGGCCAGAGGTTTTCCCGGGGGATGTGGTTGTAGGCGTAGTCCCACGCGCCCTGTTCATAGAAATCGACCAGCCTGTCGACAGCCTCGCCCCAGATGAGCGGATTGTCCGCGCAGACACGCACCACAAGCCCGGCGCCGGCCTGCCGCGCGGCCAGACGGTAACGCTCCAGCACGTCATTTTCGGGCCCGGCCATGCAGGGCACATTCCGACGGCGCAAATGTTCCAGCAGTACGGCGTCCAGCGGCGTGTCGGGCACGGCCACAAGCATGCCGTCCAGCCGGGAGGCCTGGGCAAGCCGCTGCGTCACCCAGTCGATGACGGGCACGTCGCGCAGGCAGAGCAGGGATTTCAGCGGCAGACGGCTGGAGCCCAGCCGGGCCTGAACAATGGCAATGACCTTGCCGTATGCGGACATGGACACTCCTTATGCACGGTTTCGCGGCAGTCGGCCGCAGGTTACTGCTGCTCCTGCAAGATATCCTGCAACAGCCCCACCACGCGCGCCTTGTTGGGCGTAAAGTCCAGGCTGTTCTGCCGCTCCCAGAAGCGGCGGCGGCGCGGTGTCCTGCACATGGCCAGAAAGACATTGCGTATTTTCACGTCGCTCACGCGGCCCATGATGCCCACAAAGGCGAAGCCGTTGCGCGGCCGGGCGAAGGTATGCCGCGCCTCGCGCTCGTGCGTGGCCAGCACCAGGGCGGGGATGCGCATGTGGGCCAGCTCGTACACGGTGCGCCCGGCGGAGCAGACGGCCAGATCCGCCCCTTCCATCATACGGCTCATGACGTTGGTGGCCCAGGTGAACTGCACAAGGGGATTGTCCAGCCGACGCAGATGCTCCTCCATGGCTTCCCTGTGAGCATAGCCCGGCCCGACCACCAGCCGGACGGTTATGCCCGCCCCCCGGCAGATGGGCTCAATGATGTCCAGCACGCGACGGGAACTGTCAAACTGGTCTGTGCCGCCGAAGGTGACGAGCACCGTTTTGACTTCCGGCCGGAAAGGATTGCGTGCCGCGTTCAGAAATTCGTCGCGCAGGCAGAAGTACTCCGGCCCGCAGCGCAGCTGCTCCGTGGAGGCCGCATCCTCATAGAGGGCGTTGACGACCAGACGCGCCTGCGCCGCGCCCGGCCCCTCGTCCTCGAAATTGACGCAGCGCACGCCCGCCGCCGTCAGGCGGCCCATGTAGGCCGCATCCGTGTTCAGCATGTCGTTGACGACCAGGTCCGGCCGCATGCCCAGCACCGTGTCGGCCAGATCTTCCGGCCCCTGGCGGGTGATGGGATAGTCCTTTTCCGCAATGCGTTCCACGGCCAGTTCGCTTGCGCGCGTGCAGACAAAACTCACCTTGTGGCTGGTGATCTCGTGCGCCAGCATGAGCGCGCGGAAGACATGCCCCATGCCGATGGCGGGAAAGCCCGCCACCACAAAGACCACATGCCGCCGCTGCAGCAGGCGTTCGCAGATCCACCAGTCCTGATAGCCCTGAATCTCAATGGCCCGGTCGCCCAGGAACCAGGGAACCACGCGGCCGCGCGTCAGGGGGGCCGCCGCGTCGGCCGGAAGGGGCAGACGCAGGATGAGCAGGGCGCGGCTTTCCGCCACCAGGGTTTTCTCGCCGGCGCGGCTGGCCTCATCCGGGTCCAGCAGGCCGTCAAGACCGTCGCCGCGCAAATTCCAGAGGCGGTGGCGCAGCTTGCGCACCGTCACCAGCCCGTCCGCCCCCGTGCGGCAGTAATGCTTCCAGGCGTCTTCCACGTCCACCCAGGTGAGCAGCGGGCAGGAGGCGCGCAGCACCATGCAGTGCCCATACTCCCGCCCCAGTTCGGACAGCAGGCCGCGCATCTCGGCCACAATGTCGAGCCCCCTGAAACACAGCCCGCTGTTGCGGTGGAAGCGCACGCCCATGCGCTCGCAGATGAGGGATATTTCCTGGCTGTCGGTGAGCACCACAATGTCCTGCCCCGGCAGCACGGCGCGGGCCGTGAGGATGGCCCGCTCAATCAGCGTCACCCCGGCCAGCTTTTTCACGAGCTGGTCGGGGATGACGGCATTTTTCTTGATGGCGGGAATGACGATGCAGCGTTCTTTCATGGCTGGAGTTGGGGCAGCGGACCGCGGACGCGCGGAGCGGAACAGACATGCGTCGCCCGCTCCGCGTCCGGCAAAATACCCTCAGCGCAGGCTCGCCAGCACCTCGCGCGTGCTTTTGAGCATGTACTGAAAGTCCTCCTCGCTCATCCAGTGCTGGAAGGGGAAGGAGATCATGCTGTCAAAGAAGGCGTCGGCATTGGGGCACTGCGCCTCGCCCATGCCGAGGCGGCGGTAGTAGTCGTACCGGTTCAGCGGGATATACTGCACCACGCACTTGACGCCCTTGTCGTTGAACATGGCGCGCATGAAGGCGTCGCGCTTCTCCGGCCCCGTGGTCATGCGGGCCGCCAGCAGGTGGTAGTTGTGGCGGCGGGTTTCCACGCGGTGGAACTCCAGTTCGGGAAAATCGGCCAGACCGTCCATGAACCGCAGGGCGCGGGCGCGCTTTTCATCATTGATGCGGTCGATGCGGTCAAGCAGCTTGGCCCCCAGCGCGCATTCCACCTCGCCCAGGCAGTAGTTGTTGGGCTGCAGGAATTCCCCGTCCAGCATGGGCATGTCCACATTGCCCATGGCGGGCTTCCAGTAGTCGGGCCGCGCGAAATCGTAGGCGCAGTGGCCGTTGTGGCGCAGCGCGGGCACAAGGGCCGCCGGTTTCGGGTCGCGCACGTAGAGCATGCCGCCCTCGCCGAGCGTGGTCAGGTTCTTGTGCGAGTGGAAGGAGAAGATGGCCATGTCGCCGAAGCTGCCCGCCTTTCTGCCGTCCAGCTCCGAGCCGATGGCCTGCGCCGCGTCCTCAATGAGGATGAGGCCCCTGCGCCGGCAGAGGTCGGCAATAGCGGGCATGTCGGCCACATAGCCGTAGAGGTGCACCACCACCACGGCCTTTGTGCGCGGGGTGACGGCCTTCTCAATGGTTTCGGCCGTGACCACGCGGGTGTGCAGATCCACGTCGGCCCAGGCCATTGTCGCGCCCTTCTTGACGTAGGGATAGGCCGAGGCCGTGAAGGTGTGCGAGGGCATGACCACCTCGTCGCCGGGCTTGAGGCGGCAGAGTTGGGCCGACATTTCCAGCGCGGAAACGCCGTTCATGGTGGTGAAGCACGAACCCTCGGGCACGCCCTGATAGGCGGCGAATTTTTTCTCAAAGGCGGCCATGTAACGGCCTTGCGTCAGGGGGTCGGCCTCGCGCATGGCCTCCACCACGGCGGCGATTTCCTCTTCCGTATAGCGGATGGCGCGACCGCTGAAATTGATTCTGCAATCCATAGGCATTCCTTGTGCGGACGCGCCGCCGGGCGTGCCGACGGCGCGAAACGGGCTGCGGGACGGGATACGGCCTGACGGCCGCCTACATGCGCTCAAAGCGCGAACGCACATTCTCCGGGGTGAGGATCTTCCTGAAATCCGGCCCCAGCCGGTTGGAGAGCGGCTTCTCGTGCACAATGCTCGCCCCATACAGGGCGTCGAACTGGGCATCCGTGAGGCCCTTGCAGATGCCCTTGGGCAGCGCCACGCCCTGCCGATCCATCATCTCCATGAATTCCCTGTAATGGACGGGGTAGATGTCTTCCAGCACGCTCAGGGCGTGGCAGTTGGCCACGCCGTGGTGCATGTGCAGCACCATGCTCAGGCCCGCCGAAAGGGGATGCACCACGCCCACGAAGCCCGCCGCCATGCCGCCCAGGAAGGAGGCGATCATCATCTTTTCGCGGTTCTCGTCGGCCATCATGTCCGCCGAGAGGAAAACCTCCTTGCAGATGTCAATGGCCTTCTGCGCCAGCGCGTCCACCACCACGTTGCGGTAGGAGCCGGTGATGCTCTCGAAGCAGTGCATGTAGGTGTCGATGCCGGTGTAGAAATACTGGTCGCGCGGCACGCTTGCGGTGAGGTCCGGGTCCAGCAGCACCTGGTCGAACATGGTAAAGTCGCTGTTCATGCCCAGCTTGATGTTCTTGGCCTCGTTGCAGACAATGCCGGTGCGCGAGGTTTCCGAGCCGGTGCCGGACAGGGTGGGCACGGCGATCTTGTAGGGCGCGGCGTTGTTCACCAGCTCCCAGCCCTGATAGTCCTCGGCCTTGCCGGGATTGGTGAGCAGATTGCCCACGCACTTGCAGGTGTCCAGCGTGCTGCCGCCGCCGAAGGCCAGCATGGCGCAGGGCAGCTTGCCGTCAAGGAATTGTTTCACCTGCGCGGTGTAGCCGTCCACGCTCTCGGTGGTCGGCTCCTCCGTGGTGTCCACGTAGACCACGAGGTCACGGCTTTCCACAGGCAGGCGCGCGGCCAGCCTGCCGTCCCTGAAAAAGTGATCGAGGAAGAAGATGGCCGGGCCGTCCGACGCCTTGCGGCGCACGGCCAGCAAATCGCCCAGCTGGGCCAGGCTGCCCTGACCGATCATATAGTAGCCGACATTTTTCGCATTGCGGTACATGTCTGTTTCTCCGTGGGAGGGTTTGACGCGCGCCCTGCGCAGGCGCGGCGCGGAACAGCCCGGACCGGACACCGCGTGCGGCCGGATGCCGGGACGTATCCCGGCCATACGCCTTTGGCGCGCGGCTGACAAGAGGGCGGCGCGCCGCCCGATGGGGAAAAGTTCTCTAAAGGGGGGCAGGCTTCCTCCCCCCCCACAACTACCCGTCAGGGCCGCGCCTGCCAACTCTGCACGGTATTGCGCAGCAGCATGGCGATGGTCATGGGGCCCACGCCGCCGGGCACGGGGGTGATGGCGGCCGCCTTTTTGCTGACGCCCGCGAAATCTGCGTCCCCGCACAGTCCTTCGGGCGTGCGGTTGATGCCCACGTCAATGACCACCGCGCCCTCGCGCACCATGTCGCCCGTAATTGCGCGCGGGCGGCCCATAGCCAGAAAGAGAAAATCCGCCTGCCGGCACTGCGCCGCCAGATCGGGCGTGCGCGAATGGCATACGGTGACGGTGGCGTCGCCGAAACGCCCCGGCTTTGCCAGCAGCATGGCCAGCGGCTTGCCCACGATGTTGGAGCGCCCCACCACCACGGCCTTCCTGCCGCTGGTGGGCAGGTCGTAGCGCTGCAGGAGCTCGATGACGCCGGCGGGCGTGCAGGAGACAAAGCCCGGCAGGCCCAGCGAAAGCCGCCCCACGTTGACGGGGTGAAAGCCGTCCACGTCCTTGTCCGGGTCAATGGCGAGCAGGCATTGCTGCGCGTCGAGCCCTGCGGGCAGGGGCAGCTGCAGCAGGATGCCGTCCACCTCCGGCGCGGCGTTGCACGCGGCAATGAGCCGCAGCAGCTCCTGCTGCGACGTATGCGCCGAGAGATGGTGCGGAAAGGAAGCAATGCCCGCCTCGGCGCAGGCGCGTTCCTTGTTGCGCACATAGACCTGCGAGGCCGGGTCCTCGCCCACCAGAATGACCGCCAGGCCGGGCGCCCGGCGCCCGGCCGCGCGGGCCGCCGCCACCTGCCCCGCCAACTCGGCCCGGACGGCGGCGGCGGTTTTCTTGCCGTCAATAAGAATCATGCTGCTCCCTGCCGTTCGGGCACACGGGTATCCCTGCCTGCTGCAACAAAGCCGGGGGATGTTGCTCCCGTCCGCCCTGTCGGTATCCTGTTGACGCATTCCGGAAATGCGAACGACCGTCGCGCCCGGCGGGTACGGCGGTCGTTCCGCGCAGCCCGCGCCGCCGGGAAAGGGCGGCGCGGGACCGGAAAGGCTAGTCCTGGTCGCCGGAGAGGTAGTACTCCGCCAGGATGGGGCCGAAGAAGTCCGCGTCGTCGCCCAGTTCCTCCTCAATGCGCAGCAGCTGGTTGTACTTGGCCATGCGCTCGGAACGGCAGAGCGAGCCGGTCTTGATCTGGCCGGAGTTGACGCCCACGGCCAGATCGGCGATGAAGCTGTCCTCCGTTTCGCCGGAACGGTGGGAAACCACCGTGCTGTACGAGGCCTCCTTGGCCATTTCGATGGTGTCCAGCGTTTCCGTGACCGTGCCGATCTGGTTGAGCTTGATGAGAATGGCGTTGCCCACGCCCTGGTCAATGCCTTCGGCCAGGATGGCGGGATTGGTCACAAACACGTCGTCGCCCACCAGCTGCACATGGTCGCCCAGGTTGGCGGTGAGCATGCTCCAGCCGTCCCAGTCGCCTTCGGCCATGCCGTCCTCAATGGAGATGAGGGGGTACTTCTGCGTGAATTCGGCCAGCCACTGGCCCATTTCGGCGTTGTTGAAGGTTTTGCCCTCGCCCGCCACCACGTAGCTGCCGTCCTTGTAAAATTCGCTGGAGGCCACGTCGATGGCCAGGGCCACTTCCGTGCCGGGATTGTAGCCCGCTTCCTGAATGGCCTTGATGATGTAGCCGAAGGCCTCGTCGTGGTTCCTGAGGTTGGGGGCAAAGCCGCCCTCGTCGCCCACGCTGGTCACATGGCCGTCCTTCTTGAGAATTTTCGCCAGCATGTGGAAAATTTCCGCGCCCATGCGCAGCGCGTCGCGGAAGGTCATGGCCCCCACGGGCATGATCATGAATTCCTGAATGTCCAGATTGTTGGGCGCGTGCGCGCCGCCGTTGATGATGTTCATCATGGGCACGGGCAGCACCTTGGCATTGGCCCCGCCCAGATAGTTGTACAGCGGAATGCCCAGGAAATTGGCGGCCGCCCGCGCGCAGGCCATGGACACGCCCAGCATGGCGTTGGCCCCGAGGCGGGTCTTGTTGTCCGTGCCGTCCAGATCGATGAGCGTATTGTCGATGCGCACCTGCCGCAGCACGTCCATGCCCGTGACGGCCCTGGCAATCTCGCTGTTGACGTTCTCCACGGCCTTGGTCACGCCCTTGCCGCCGAAGCGGGAAGCGTCGCCGTCGCGCATTTCCAGGGCTTCGCGGCTGCCGGTGGACGCGCCGGAGGGCACGGCCGCGCGGGCGCTGATGCCGGATTCCAGCGTCACTTCCACTTCCACGGTGGGGTTGCCGCGCGAATCGAGAATTTCACGGCCATACACAGAAGCAATGGTGCTCATTGTCTACTCCTTTTGCCCTGGCGGGCTTGTTTGCGCACAACAGACAGGAACGCCCGGCATGGTTGAAAAACACACGCGCCTCACTCAAGCGCCCCGCGCCCCTGTTCATAGTACAGGCGGCGCAGGCCCTCAAGCAGCAGCATGGGCAGCACATGGTCAAACGCCGGGCTCACGCGGGCAATGACGTCGGCAAAGCCGCCCGTGCCCAGCACCTTGGCCGGACCGGGCATCTGCCGTCTGAGACGCAGGGTCAGGCCCTCCACCATGCAGGCGAAGCCGAACACCAGCCCGTGCCGGATGCTGGTGGCCGTATCGCGGCCGGGCGCGGGCTCCTCCGCGCGCACGTCCAGGTTCACTCTGGGCAGTTTGGCCGCCTCGCGCGCAAGCGCGGCAAGGGCCGTGCGCGGCCCGGGGAAAATCAGCCCGCCGAGGTAGGCATCGGAACTCACGCAGTCAATGGTCAGGGCCGTGCCGAAATCCGCCACCAGCAGGGACGGCGTCTCGGGATAGAGACGGCGGGCCGCGTAGGCCCCGACCAGACGGTCGGCCCCCACTTCATTGGGACGTTCATAGTGATTTTCCAGGGGAACGGCCAATTCCTTGCCCACGCGCAGCAGAGGGCAGCCCAGATAACGGGCCGTCGCCTCGCGCAGCAGGGGATCGAAGCCCGGCACCACGGACGAAGCAACACAGGCCCTGAGTTGCCCCCCCTCCACGCCCGCGTGCCCCAGAAGCGCTAGGAGGGAAAGACCGAAATCGTCGGCCGACTGTTCCGTGACGGTGCGCAGCGTGTACGAGGCCAGCACATGGCGCTCGTTGCCCAGACCTATCTTGACGGATGTGTTGCCGATGTCGAAAAGCAGGATTTCGGGCTGCATAAGGCCCTCCGCAACAGGCCGAGAACAGTTCCACGGCCTGCAAGTATGCCCGATTTGTCCGCTTCAGGCAAGGCGCGGAAACAGCGCGACCGCAATCGCCCGGCGGGCCGTACCTTTCCCTGTCATTCCACGGTGACGCTCTTGGCCAGATTGCGGGGCTGATCCACATCCTTGCCCAGATAGTCGGCCGTTTCGTAACTGAAGAGCTGCAGGGCGGGCAGCGCCACGAAACCGGCCAGCGGGGCGGGAAGACGGGGAATCAGCCAGATATCCTCGGCATTCAGCTCCACGCCTTCGTTGGTCAGGGCGATGACCCTGCCCTGCCGGGCCTGCACTTCCACCATGTTGGATGTGACCTTGGGCAGCAGGCTGTCGTCCAGCGCCAGGGCGAAGGTGGGGAAGGCGGGGTCGATGAGCGCAATGGGCCCGTGCTTCATCTCGCCGGCGGCATAGCCCTCCGCATGGATATAGGAGAGCTCCTTGAGCTTGAGCGCGCCTTCCAGAGCCAGCGGGTAGCAGTGCCCGCGCCCGAGGAAGAAAAAGTTATGTGCCTGCGCGTACTTGCGCGAAAGTTCCCGTGCCCTTCGGTGCATGGCGGGCAAGGCCCCGTCCAGCAGGGCGGGCAGGCTCTCCAGCACGGCAATGGCCTCGCGGCGCTCCTCTGCGGGCATGCAGCCCTTGCGACGGCCCCAGTACAGGGCCATGAGCGCCAGCATGAGCATCTGACTGCACATGGCCTTGGTGGAAGCCACGCTGATCTCCGGCCCGGCCTGCGTATAGAGCACGGCCCCGGCCTCGCGCGCGATGGACGAGCCCACCACGTTGCACAGGCCGAGCGTCGTGACGCCCTGTTCCCCGGCAATGCGCAGGGCGGCCAGCGTGTCGGCCGTTTCGCCGCTCTGGCTGATGACCAGCACCATGTCGTCCTTGTCCAGCAGCAGGCTGTCGCGATAGCGGAATTCGGAGGCGATCTCCACCTGCACGGGCACATGCGCCCAGTGCTCCAGCAGATGCCGCCCCCACAGGCCGGAATGGTAGGAGGTGCCGCAGGCCACAATGTGCAGACGGCGCGGCACGGGCAGAGCGTCCAGCTCGCGGAGCAGCACGTCCCCGCGCCCGTTGTCCACGCGGCCGGTGAGGCCGTCGGTGATGACGCGGGGCTGCTCGAAAATTTCCTTGAGCATGAAGTGGCGGTAGCCGCCCTTCTGTGCGGCCTGCATGTCCCACTGGATGGTCTGCGGTTCGTGCGTCACGGGGCTCAGGTCCGCAAGGCGCAGCACCTGATAGGCGGATGCCGTGGCGCGCACGATTTCGCCGTCCTCCAGGAAGATGACCTTGCGGGTATAGGGCAGAAAGGCCGGGATGTCGGAGGCCACGAAATTCTCGCCCGTGCCCAAGCCGAAAATGAGCGGCGCGGACATGCGCGCGGCATAGATGACGCCCGGTTCCGCCCTGTCCATAAGGCAGACGGCGTACGCGCCGTGGGCCTCGCGCAGGGCGGCGGCAAAGGCGTGCAGCAGGTCGGGCTCGGTCTTGCGGCGCTCGGCGATGAGGTTCACCAGCACTTCCGTATCCGTCTCCGAACTGAACGTGTAGCCCTTGGCCGCCAGATCTGCCTTGATTTCCTGATAGTTTTCAATGATGCCGTTATGCACCATGGCCAGCGTGCCGTCATTGGAGCGATGCGGGTGGGCGTTGCGTTCGGCCGGGGCGCCGTGGGTGGCCCAGCGGGTGTGCCCCATGGCGCTGGTGGGCGTGGTCACGCCCTCCTCATGGACGAGCCTTTCCTCCAGCGCCGCCAGCTTGCCCACGGCGCGCACCACATGCAGGCTGCCCTGCCGGTCATAGGCCACCCCGGCGGAGTCGTACCCCCGGTATTCCAGACGGTGCAGGCCCTCAACCACCACGGGAACCGCAGGCCTGTGCCCCGCGTATCCGATAATGCCGCACATAGTATCTCCTTTCCCCGGCGCCGGCCGCCCGGAACAGGCCGGCCGGCGTCCCGGGCCACCGGCAGAGCCCGTTCAACACGGGTCACGCCGCCCTTTTCCGCCCCGTCGGCGGATAAAAACACAGGGCCGGAACCGCGCGACGGCCCCGGTCCTGCACCGCATTGTCTTCAGCCATGAAGGCGGGGGCGTCAGAGCCCCTTCCTGTCCACCATATCCATGTTGCGCACCTCCACCCTGGCGGTGGAGAGCAGACGCTGCATGAAGACCGCGAACAGGCCTTCGGCGCGTTCTCGCTGGGCCGCGCCGGTCATGATGCCCTTGATGGCGTCCCATTCGGCGGCATCCGGCGGCTGCACGGCGCTCACATGCACCAGCACGGCCCCGCTGCCCTCCTTGCCGCCGTGGACGGCAAAGGGCTCGGGAAGCCATTGCCCGATCCCGGCTCCGAACACCGCCGAAGACAGCGCCGCCGCCGGGGCGAAATCCGCCAGCGCGCCGTTGCGTTCCATGGCGGGGGCCGTCCTGATGCCCATGCCGGTCTTGAGCGTGGGATTGATTTCCCCGTCCGCAAGGCCTTTGCGGCGTTCGGCGGCGTCCTTCATGGCGGCGTCGAGCGCCTTCTCGCCCTGGAGAAGGGTGACGATCTTCCCCTTCACGGCTTCCAGCGGCTCCGTGGAAGCGGGCATGGTCTTGAGCACCCGCGCCACCACGTAGGCGTCGCCCGCTTCCAGCGCCCTGTCCATGGGCGCGTTGGCGGGGGTGTTCACGAGCGCCTCGGCGTCGTCGGGCTTGATGCCCAGTTTTGCCGCCAACTCTGCGGCAGAGGCGGGGCCGACCTCTTCCAGCGTGAGCCCCAGGGCCTGGGCGCTCTTGTCCAGCGGCTTGCCCAAGATATTGTCTTCAATGAGATTGTCCAGCGCGTCGCGCAGCTTGTCCGCCCCCTGTTCCTGCGCCATGAATGCGCGCACCTCGCCGGCCGCTTCCGCAAAGGGCCGCGTGCCCGCGGCGCGCTTTTCCTCGACCCTGATGATGTGCAGGCCGAAACGGCTGCGCACCGGCGCGGAAACCTTGCCCGGCTCCAGCGCAAAGGCGGCCTTTTCAAAAGGCTCCACGGTCATGCCGCGCTTGATCCAGCCCAGTTCGCCGCCGGGACCGGCCGCATTGGGGCCGTTGTGCGCGTCCGCCACCTCGGCAAATTTCTTGCCGCCCCTGAGTTCCGCCTCGATGGCCGCCGCGGCCTCCTGCGCCTTTTTCACCTCGGCTTCGGGCGCGTCTTCGGCCAGGGGCACGAGGATATGGGCCGCCTTGACCTGCTCCTCCTGCGAGAAACGGGCGAGGTTGCCTTCATACCAGGCGCGGGCGTCAGCCTCGCTGATGGATTCGGGCCTGACCAGGCTTTCGGGCGCGACGCGGATGCAGGCCGCCGTCACTTTGGCCGGAACGGCGAACTCGGCCTTGTGCGCCTCGTAATAGGCCGCCACATCGGCGTCGGAAGGCCTGGATGCGTCCATGAACCGGGCGGCAGGCACAAAGATATAGTCCGTGACGCGCTTCTCGCGCAAAAAATCATAGCGGTTGCGGGCCTCGGCCGGGTCCGTCCAGGCGGCGGCCGTCACCAGCTCGTACACTTTCTGCCGCAACAGTTCCTCGCTCATGTCGCTCTCATACTGCGCGGGCGTCATGCGCTGCGCCTCCAGCACGCGCTGATAGGCGGCGGGGTCAAACTGCCCCTTGTCGTTCTGGAAGGCCTTGATCTGCCCCACGGCGGCGCGCAGTTCCAGCGGGGTGACGGCCAGCCCCACGCGGGCGGCCTCCTGCCTGAGCAGCGTCTGCTCCACCAGACCGCGCAGCACCTGACGCCCCAGCTCCTGCTTGAACCGGTCGCGGGGCAGGCCGGGGTTCTGCCGCTGCACGGCCTCCTCAGCGCGGCGGTAGGCCATTTCAAACTCGCGCGCCGTAATGGCGTCGCCGTTGACCGTGGCCACAAGGTTCACCGAATCGCCTTCATTCAGACTGCCGACGCCCCAGAACACAAACACCAGAATAATGACGCCGAAGGCCAGCTTGACGCCGAAGGACTGTGCATTGGAACGGATATACTCAAGCATGCGAACTCCACCCTGCGGGATTTTTGCAAAAACAGTGCGTCAATATACGCGCGGTTTCAGGAAAACTCAAGAATGCGCGAGCGACGCGTGCGGGCCTCGGGGCCCCCGCGGCATGGGCGGGGCGTCACAGGGCTTGCGGCTGCCCGGCGCATTGTCGTCCTCCCCGTTGCCGCGCCGCCGCAGCCCCCGCTTCCGCCAAAGAAACAGGGGCGGCTGCGCCTCGCGCAGCGGCCTCGCGCGAAGCGCCGACCTCAATCCACAGGATGCCCGGCCGCGCGGTATTCGTTGAGCTTGTTGCGGAGGGTGCGCACGGAGATGCCCAGCAGCTCCGCCGCCTGGGTGCGGTTGCCGGACGTGACTTCCAGCCCCTTGATGATCATGATGCGTTCCATCTCGTGCAGGGGAATGACCGGGCCGGACATGGGCACGGCGGCCCCGTCGCCTGCGGGAGCGGGCTGCCCCAGTCCCGGCAGGGGTAGGGAGGCGGGCGCGGCGGCCCCCGGCGTCGCCGCGGGCGGCGCGGGAGCAACGGCAGGCGCAGCGGCGAACGAGGGGGAAACCTCGGGAGCGGGAACAGCGGACGCGTCTTCCTCAAACAGGGGCCATTCCTCATTTTCCAGCAGGAAATGGCAGGGCTCCACGGGACGGCCGTTGGCCAGCAGCACGGCGCGTTCCATCAGATTCTGCAGCTCCCGCACGTTGCCGGGAAAATCATACCCGCGCAGCCACTGCACGGCGCTCTCCGCAAGGGACGTGGCGGGCAGCCCGTATTCGCGCACATACATATCCATAAAAAAGCGCGCCAGTTCCAGCACGTCGTCCCCGCGTTCGCGCAGGGAGGGCAGGCGCAGGGGAATGACATTGAGGCGAAAATAAAGATCCTGCCGGAACTTGCCCTGCCTGACCCAGTCTTCCAGATCCCGGTTGGTGGTGGCCAGCACGCGCACGTCCACCTTGACGGTTTCCGTGCCGCCCACGCGGTCCACCTCGCCCTCCTGCAGCACACGCAGGAGCTTGGCCTGCAGGGCCAGATCCATTTCGGATATTTCGTCCAGCAGCAGCGTGCCGCCGTCGGCCATCTCGAACTTGCCCAGCTTGCGCGCGATGGCCCCGGTGAAGGCCCCCTTCTCATGGCCGAACAACTCGCTTTCCAGCAGATGCTCGGGCAGGGCCGCGCAGTTGACGGCGATGAAGGGGCGCTCCGCCCGTTTGCTCATGGCGTGCAGGTACCGGGCGAACATTTCCTTGCCTGTGCCCGATTCGCCCATGATCAGCACCGTGGCCTTGGAGCCGGCCACCTGGCGCGCCAGCTGCAGCACGCGGGCAATGGCGGGATGCCGCCCCACGATGCGCGGCCCCCTGCCCTCGGCATGCTGCGGCTTGTGCCCGCCGAGGGTGGTCACCGCCGGCACGGGCGCCGGCTTGCGCGCGGCCCCGGCCACGGCCATGACACGCTCCACATCCAGCGGCTCAAGCCAGTAATCGCGCGCGCCGAGGCTCATCAGGCGCTCGGCTTCCTCGGGGCTGCCCCTGTCCGTGATGACGATGACCGGGGGGAAGTTGGGATCTTCCGCGCCCACGGCCAGCAGGTCTTCCACGCGAAAACCGGGCAAGGCCGGGCGCGAAAAAATGACGCCGGGGCCGGACTTGCGAATGAACACGGACGCGCCCTTGAGATTCTCCGCAATGCCGAGCTCAAAGCCCGCGTCGCGCAGTGCGGGGAAGACGGCCGTGACGGCCTGTGCGGGAGTGAGGAACAACAAACGGCGCGTAGACATGAAGTGTTGTGTACCGTTTCGCGCGCCACAATGCAACCGCCATGCCGGAAAACGGCGGCGCGGGCCGCGCAGGCATCCCCCGCCGTACGGGCAGGTCTGCTGCGTCAGGGCGCTGAATCGAAGTTTCGCGCAAAAATGATATTATATAGTCAAGGCCGTAGCGCGCCGATTCCCTCCGCATTGCCTGCCGTCTGGATTTTCACAGCAAAAATCAATCAATCAACATGATTACATATAATATGCACATGCTGCCGCCCCTGTTCCGCACAAAGGGAACAACATCAGTACCCCTGTGGCCGGCTTTCTGCCGGTCTTGCGGACTACGCACAGCGGCTATGATAAAATTATCATTTAATATCAATATATTGTACTATAAAGAAACAAAAGCGACAGATGTCATCTGCCAAACCGCAGGACAGCCGCACAAGCCGGCGGAGCAAGCACGGCTGCGCCGCATGGGGTGACGGCCTGCGTTCACGCCGCCTCGCGCGGGTATGACGCAACGGGAGGCAGGAGAAAGAAAGAGAGAAAATAAAGAAAAAGGGAACGGATGCGCACCCCGTCGGCAAGGGAGGGCGCGCCGCCCTCGCCTCCGGACATCCGAGGTCGGGATTGCGCGGCTGTCCCGCTACAGGCAGCCTTCCAGCCGCAGCAGCGCCTCCTTGAGGGGCAGGCCGCTGCCGTAGCCCACCAGGCGGCCGTCCGCGCCGATGACGCGGTGGCAGGGGATGACGATGGATATGGGATTGCGGTTGTTGGCCATACCCACGGCCCGCTGCCCTTTCGGGTTGCCCACGGCCGCGGCTATCCGGCTGTAGCTGCGCGTTTCGCCGTAGGGGATGGTCTGCAGGGCGGCCCAGACCCTGCGCTGGAAGGGCGTGCCCTGCGGCGCGAGCGGCAGGTCGAACACCCGACGCCCGCCGGCGAGGTATTCCCGCAACTGGCGGCAGGCCGCGCGCAACAGCCGCGTCTCTTCCTCCACGACGCCGACCAAGGGGACAAACGCCCCCCCGGCGTCCATGTCCAGCCGCGTGAGGCGTCCGCCGCGTTCGGCAATGCGAACCTGCCCGAGCAGGGGCAGGGCATAGGTCCAAACATATTCCGTCGTGCCGATGTGATTCATGCGCGCGTTCCTCCTGGCGACGCGGCAGGCCTGAGCGTCCAGGCGAAGACGGCTCCCGCCGCGCCTATGGCGGCCAGGGTTTCAAACGTGCGGACCATGCCGTAATTGTCCGCTATCCAGCCCAGCAGCGGGGCCGTGATGCCGCCCAGGGTGGTGGCCAGCCCCAGCGTGACGCCCGAAGCGAAGCCGATGTTCCTGGCAAGATACTGCTGGCCCAGCACCACCTGCGCGCTGAAGGGGGCATACAGCGCGAAGCCCAGCAGCGGCAGCGCGGCCCAGGCCGCATGGAGCGACGAACTTAGGCTGAACGCCAGTGCCGCCAGGGGAACCAGCGGGAATACGGTGCGGATGACGGCGCGGCAGCCGAATCTGTCCGAAAGCATGCCCCCGAAGACATTGCTGATGACGCCGCAAATGCAGAAAACGGTCAGGGCCAGCGCCCCGGCGGCCTTTGTCTGACCGAAGGCGCTGACCCAGTAGAGCGGGATGAAGGTATTGAAGCCCACAAAGGCGACGGCGCGGGCCACAATGACCACGGTCAGCCGGGCAAACTGGGCCCAGTCGTTGGCGGGCGCGCTTCCTTCCGCGTCGGGCGCGGCTGTGCCGCCGTCCGCGGCCGGCGGAGCCGGGACGCGCATGTGCGACACATTCCACAGCAGGCAGCCCGCCGTGATGACGGCCAGCGCCGCGAAGACCGTGGTCCCCGCCAGCCCCACCGCGCCCAGCGCGGCCGTGGCCAGCAGCGGCCCCAGCACGAAGCCGCTGTTGCCGCCGATGGAGAAAAAACTCATGCCCACGGCCTTGTGATCGCCGGAAACCCGGTTGGCGAAGCGTGCCCCCTCGGGATGGAAGAGGGCCGAGCCCACGCCGCTGACGGCAATGGCGGCGAACACGCTCCAGTAACCGGACATCCAGCCCACGGCCGCCAGCCCGCACCCGGCCAGCAGCACGCCCAGTGGGATGAACCAGGGCCGGGAAAACCTGTCCGACAGCAGGCCGAACAGGGGTTGGATCAGGGAGGAGAGGCAGGAGTAGGCAAACATCAGTCCGGCCGTGGCCTGATAGCTCAGGCCGAACCCGGCCCGCAGAAAGGGCAGCACGGCGGGCAGGGCCCCGCCGTTGACGTCGCACGAGAGATGCCCCAGCGCCACAAGCAGAATCTTTTTCCTGTCCATGCGTCGACGCTACACGAAAGCCGCAGTGAAACCAAGCGGAGGCAGGGATGTTGACGCCCCGCCCCGCCTCGCATAAGCAGGAGGGAGCCATTCCCCGCCGCAGGAGCCGCCCATGAGTCCAACGTCCCCCGCATCCGCCGCCCCGTCCCTGCCCCGCGTGGTCCTGCTGGCCACGGGCGGCACCATTGCGGGCGTGGGGCCTTCGCCCCTGGAGCAGATCAGCTACCGGGCGGGCGTGCTGCCCGTGGAACGCATGCTGGAGAGCCTGCCCGGTATCGAGGGCGTGGCGCGCATCACAAGCGTGCAGTGCGGCAACCTGCCCAGCGAGAACATCACGCCCGCCCACTGGGCCCGACTGGGCGAACAGTGCGCCGCCGCCCTAGCCGATCCGGACATCTGCGGCGTGGTGCTCACCCACGGTACGGACACCCTGGAGGAAACAGCCTTCCACCTCTACCTCACGCAAGCCGGTCCCAAGCCCGTGGTGCTCACCGGCTCCATGCGTCCGGCCACCTCCCTGAGCGCCGACGGCCCCATCAATATCCGCGACGCCGTGGCCGTGGCCGCCTGCCCTGCGGCACGGGAACGGGGAGCGCTGCTCGTGATGAACGGGCGCGTGCTCTCCGCGCGCACGGCCGTGAAGGTGTCCACGCTGGATGTGGAGGCCTTCCGCGCGCTGGAATCGGGCTGTCTGGGCCGCGTCATCAACGGGGAGCCGCAATTCTTTTCTGGCGGCGAGGCCCGTCCCGTGCCGGCCGGGGCCTTTGCCGCGCAGGGCGCGCTGCGCGACCTGCCCCGCGTGGATGTGCTCTACGGCTGCGCGGGCATGCCCCTGGATGTGGTGCGCCATTCCATGAACCACGCGCAGGGCATTGTGGTCGCGGGCATGGGCAACGGTTCCATGCCGCAGGATGTGCGGCGCGAACTCGCCGCCGCCATCGCCGCCGGCCTGCCCGTGGTGCGGTGCAGCCGCACGGGCGCGGGGCCGGTGACGCCGCTGGAGGAATACGAAGGCTTCATCCCCGGCGGCATGCTCTCCCCGGCCAAGGCCCGCGTGCTGCTCATGCTCGCGCTGGCGCGGGAGGCGCGTTCCGCCCCGGAAGAACGCCTTGCCGCGGCGCGCGAGGTCTTCGCCCTCGGGGGGAGGCTGTAAAAACAGCCTATGCCGTATCGAGACATGCGCCTTTCCGGTAAAAATCAGAGAAATTTCCCGAGCATTCAGTATATTGCCGGACAAAATTCCTTGAAAAGGCGCTTCGCTCCGTCCGTCTTGGCGCTTGCCTGCCGCACGGAAAACGCGCACAATCAGCCGGATTTTTTTGCGTGAAAGCCCGCAAACGCAGCAGGGAGGGCCTATGGCATACCGTTTCATCCCGCAGCTTACCGATGAGCAGCTCCACCAAAAACAGGCGGAGGGCCTGCGCTATACCGTGCGCCAGGCCTGGAACGCGCCCCAGTACCGCGCCAAAATGCAGGCCTGCGGCGCGCAGCCCGAAGACATCACCAGTATTGAGGATCTGCGCCGCCTGCCCACCGTGGATGCGGAAGACCTGCGCGAGGGCTACCCCCTGCCCCTGCTCTGCGTGTCGCCCCGCGAGGTGGTGCGCATTCACGCCTCCAGCGGCACCACGGGCAAGCGCAAAATCCTGGCCTACACCGAGCGCGATGTGGATATGCTCAGCCTGCAGATCGCCCGCTGCTTCGAGCTGGCGGGGTTTACCCCCGAAGACCGCATGCAGCTGGCCGTGGGCTACGGCCTGTGGACGGCGGGCGCGGGCTTCCAGGCGGGCAGCGAGCGGCTGGGCATGCTCACCGTGCCCGTGGGGCCCGGCAACCTGGAAATGCATCTGCAGCTCCTGCAGGATCTGGGGGCAACGGGCTTCACGGCCACAGCCTCCATGGCCCTGCTGCTTTCCGAGGAAGTGGAGCGCGCGGGCCTGCGCGACAGGCTGAAGCTCAAGCGCATGATCTGCGGTTCGGAGACGCGCAGCGAAAAGATGCGCATCGCCATTGAAAGCAAGCTGGGCCTCGAGGGCTGCTATGACATCGGCGGCATGACGGAAATGTACGGCCCCGGCACGGCCATTGACTGCGACGCGCACAGCGGCCTGCACTACTGGGCGGATCTGTTCATCATCGAGATTCTGGACCCCGAGACCCTCCAGCCCGTGCCCGAAGGCGAAGTGGGCGAGATGGTGGTCACCAGCCTGTGCAAGGAGGCCGTACCCCTTCTGCGCTACCGCACGCACGACCTTTCGCGCCTTTTGCCGGGCCGCTGCTCCTGCGGTCTGAACATGCCCCGGCACGACCGCATCCTGGGCCGCTCCGACGACATGATCATCTACCGCGGCGTCAACATCTACCCCGGCCAGCTCATGGATGTCATCGGGCAGTTCCCGGAGCTGGCGGGCGAATACCAGGTGGAGCTGACCCGCGACGAGCGCGCCCTGGACCACATGACCCTCACCGTGGAGCGCGGGCAGGACCAGACCTCCGGCAACGACGCGGCCCTGGCCGCCGCGCTGGAGCAGCGCCTGCACAAGGCCATCATGGCCCGCATCAACGTGAAGGTGGCGGACTACGCCAGCCTGCCGCGCACCTTCAGCAAGTCCAAGCGCGTGGTGGACAAGCGCTGACGGAGTGCGAGAGCAATACCGACAAAAGGGGCCTCTCTTTTTCGGAGAGGCCCCTTTCAATTATGGGGAGGGGCACTTCTCTTTCAAGTCTCTCTGCAGCACTAATTTCCTGCAGATTGCGTGGAACTGCAAATTGTTGCCGCAAATCGGCCAAGAAGATCAGTGCCAGCCGTAATGTTATTCATCAAAAATACTGCACCGCGGGCATTTCCAATCACATCCATCAGGGCGATCCGGGTGGATAGAATTGTCCCGAGGTTCAAAATCATGAT
Source organism: Desulfovibrio desulfuricans (assembly GCA_015062205.1). Classification (GTDB taxonomy): domain Bacteria; phylum Desulfobacterota; class Desulfovibrionia; order Desulfovibrionales; family Desulfovibrionaceae; genus Desulfovibrio; species Desulfovibrio desulfuricans_D. The sequence goes on along the minus strand of SUVB01000058.1, from coordinate 108,699 downwards.
AATTCTCACACTCTTTTTCAAATGCCTCTTTTGGTGATGCAGCATAGCTGAATTTAAAATGTGTGTATTTTTCATCAACATGATCGTGGAGTCGGTCATTCACGTCGGAGTCTGACCTGCCGACATAAGAAACAACAAATTTCCTATCCTTATTTATTTTTCCTAACGCATAATTACCTGGGGATGTCTTCCAGACCTCGGTATTTATGGTATCATTGTCGAGGGGGTAGGGACCAGACATGTCGAGGCTAGGCATAACGCGCTCCTTTATTGAAGTTTTGATAGGTTATCTTATATAAATTTATATTTTTTTCAAGCCCCTTTTCCTCATCTCCCCTGCTGCAGCAAAAAGGCCGCACGCCTTCGGCGTGCGGCCTTTCTGCCTGTGTTGTGAAGCCCAAACGGCCCCGGAAGCGCCTCTACTTCTTGCGCGGCTCCTTCGTCAGGTCGTCCCTGCTCTCCCTAGCGTGGCGCACAAGGATGGCGCGCGCGCCGGCAATCTGCCCGAGCCCCTTGAGGTTGGCCTGCACCCTGATGCCCGCGGCCTTGAGCTGCGAAGCCCAGGAGTCGCCCTCATCCCCGGCCAGGTCGTTGCGGGCGTGATCGCCCGCCACCAGCATGAGGGGCTCCAGCACCACGTCCTTCACCCTGGCGGCCCTGAGTTCCCTGAGCAGCTCGTCAAAGCCGCGCGCCCCTTCCACCGTGGCCATGAAGACCTTGCCGTCCTCCTCATGGAACACGGCGCGCGCGCCCTCGAAGGTCAGCCCGGCGCGGCCGTGCTCCTGCCCGTGTCCCATGAGCACCAGGGCGGCATGTTTCCTGCCGCGCAGGCTTTTTGCGTCATCCATGACGGCGCGCGCCAACTCGCGGGCGTCGTCGCGCGATTCCAGCATGGGGCGGCCCAGCAGCACGGCCTCAAAGCGGCCGGGATGTTTTTTCACATCAAGGAGCACGGCGCGTTCCAGCGCGGAAAATTCCTCGCCGGCCATGATGTGCAGGGACTGCACGCGCACCACCTTTACGCCGTCTTCGGCCAGCCTGGCCAGACCGTCGCTGATGCCGCCCACGGGGCGGCCCTCATCCGCAAGCTTCTTGCGGATGATCTGCGAGGTATAGGCCCAGACCACAGGCTCGCCGGGAAATGCGGCCTTGAACTCGGCATCCACGGCCTGCATGGCAGGCATGGCTTCGGGCACGCTGGTGCCGAAGGCCACCAGCAGCACGCCTTCACGGGGCGCGTCGGCCGCGGGCGCAGCATGGCGTTGCGCGCATGCGCCAAGCACGACGCAGAGCAGCAGCGCAAGCAGGGGATGCACAAGGGGTTTGACAGGAAAAAAAGATACACCGCGCGACATGACAACCTCCTCAATGACGCGTTGACAGGGTTGAACGGGATGGACCGGACGGATATTCGGACTTGAGGGCTGTGGGAGCGCGGAGCCCCTCGCCTCGGTTTCGCCTTCGCCGCCTTGCGCGACTGGCCTGCCGCCGCGTTGCGCCCTGCGGCGCGAACGCGACGCTGAAACCTTGTCCCCTCATACCGCAGCGCGACTGTTTCCGATTCGCACGGAATTCCCCGCCGGTCCCGTTCAGAAGACGTCAGGAGCCGGCAAAAGTCAAGGGCGGCCCGTTGCCGGCGCCTCCCTCCCCGCGGCCTGTGCAGAAGCATCCGTTTTGCCGCCGCAGGGGCCGATTTGCGCGCATTTTCCCTTGTCCTTTTTTGCAAATGCTGCTACGTATGCGCTCTCTCCCGTTGGGGGGAAATCATGTTTGGAGGCAGGAATATGGCAGGTTCGGAAACCGGGCACGACAGCGAAATGAATTTCGAGAGCGCCCTTGAAAACTATCTCAATCCCGACTTCGGCGACCTTGAGGAAGGCTCCATCACCAAGGGCGAAATTGTCCGCGTGGATGACGACAATGTGCTTGTGGACGTGAACTTCAAGTCCGAGGGGCAGATTCCCACGGCGGAGTTCCGCGACGCTGCGGGCAACGTCACCGTGAAGGTGGGCGACAAGGTGGATGTCTACGTCGTGCGCAAGAACGAGAACGACGGCACCATCACTCTTTCGTTCGAGAAGGCCAAGCGCATGCAGGTCTTTGACCAGCTCGAAGACGTGCAGGAGAACAACAGGGTCATCAAGGGCCACATCGTGCGCCGCATCAAGGGCGGCTACACCGTGGACATCGGCGGGGTGGAAGCGTTTTTGCCCGGTTCCCATGTGGATCTGCGCCCCGTGCCCGACATGGACGCCCTGGTCAACCAGGAATTTGAATTCCGCGTGCTCAAGATCAACCGCCGCCGCAGCAACGTCATCGTGTCGCGCCGCGTGCTGCTGGAAGAGGAGCGCGATTCCAAGCGGCAGGATCTGCTGCGCACCCTCGAGGAAGGCCAGATCGTCACCGGCAAGGCCAAGAACATCACCGAATACGGCGTGTTCGTCGATCTGGGCGGCCTCGACGGCCTGCTGCACATCACCGACATGAGCTGGAAGCGCATCCGCCATCCCAAGGAAATGATCCAGATCGGCCAGGAGCTGACCCTCAAGGTGCTCTCCTTCGATCGCGAGAACAACAAGGTCTCCCTCGGCCTCAAGCAGCTCGTGCCCGATCCGTGGCAGGACATCTCCGCCCGCTTCCCCGAAGGGACCAAGTGTACCGGCAAGGTCACCAATCTGGTGGATTACGGCGCCTTTGTGGAGCTGGAGCCCGGCGTGGAAGGCCTGGTCCACATCTCCGAAATGTCCTGGACGCGCAAGCTGCGCCATCCCTCCCAGATGGTCCACACCGGCGACGAGGTGGAAGTGGTCATCCTGGGCGTGGACGGCGAGAAAAAACGCATCAGCCTGGGCATGAAGCAGGTGCGCCCCAACCCCTGGGAACTGGTGGCCGAGAAGTACCCCGAAGGCACCATCCTTGAGGGCGTCATCAAGAACATCACCGAATTCGGCATGTTCATCGGCATTGAAGACGGCATTGACGGCCTCATCCACGTCTCCGACATCTCCTGGACCAAGAAGGTGCGCCACCCCAACGAGTTGTACAAGGTGGGCGACACGGTGCAGGCCAAGGTGCTCACCGTGGATCAGGAGAACGAGAAGTTCACCCTGGGCATCAAGCAGCTGGTGGACGACCCCTGGGGCCATGTGCCCGCCACCTACCCCGTGGGCTGCACCGTCAAGGGCATTGTGACCAACATCACCGACTTCGGCCTCTTTGTGGAGGTGGAGGAAGGCATTGAAGGGCTGGTGCACGTCTCCGAGCTTTCCAGCAAGAAGGTCAAGGCCCCGGCCGAGATGTACAAGGAAGGCCAGGAAATCCAGGCCAAGGTCATCCACGTCAGCGCCGAGGAACGCCGCCTGGGCCTCTCCATCAAGCAGATCAAGGACGACGAGGAGCGCCGCAAGCCCAAGGAGTTCCACGCCGGACCGCAGGAAGCCGGGCAGAACCTGGGCGATCTGCTGAAGCAGGCGCAGGAAGAAAGCGAAAACAGCTAGGGCGGACAGGCGTCGTCCGGTCTGAAACGACGTTGCAAGGGGCGCTTCCATAAGGAAGCGCCCCTTTGTATTATTGTCTGCACACCCTGCAGGCCGGCCCCGGCTTTCCCCCACGTCAGGACGGGGAGCGCCCCCGGAAACGCGCACGGGAACAATACGCCCCTACTGCCGCCGCTTGAAGAGCTTTTCCAGCTCCCCGGCGTCCCAGCGCAGCACGCAGGGACGGCCGTGCGGGCAGTATTCGCGCTCGGGAGTGTCCAGCCATTGCCGCAGGAGTCCCGCGGCCTCATCATCCGTGAGAAGCTGCCCGGCCTTGATGGCCCCCTTGCAGGACATGGAGGCGAACAGGGCCGCCAGATCGTCCTTGCGCCCGGCCAGGGCCTCGCGCAAAAACTCCCCGCCCTCGGCGCGCGAGAGCAGGGGCGGCATGGCGGTCACCCGCAGGTCCGCGCCCGCGTGTTCAAAGGCGAAACCCAGCAATTCAAGCCGCGGCCGCAACGCAAAAAAACGCTCTGTTTCCGCCGGGTGCAGGGACAGGACAAGAGGCAGGGCCAGCAGTTGCCCGGAACCGGCCATGCCCCCGCGCGAAATGCGGGCGTAGAGCACCCGCTCGTGGGCGGCGTGCTGGTCCAGCAGCACCAGCGCGCCCGTCGCGTCCCGCAGGACAAGGTAGGTCAGGGCCACCTGCCCCAGATAGACAAAGGGGCCCACGCGCAGCGCGCTGCGCTTCGCCTGCGGCGTCTCCGCAGGCGAAGCGGCATCCGGCGCGCGGCCGTAGGCGGCGGCGTTTTCCGCCAGGCCCCCGGCCTCGGGCGGCGGAGCCACAAAAAGCGCCCCCCCGGTTGCGGAGGGCCGCAACGCGTCTTCCGGCGCGACGCGCCCGGACCGTTCCCCCGCAGAAGCCGCGGCCGCAACGGGGAACGCGTCCGCCGGCAACGGTTCCGCCGGAACCGGCGGCACAGCTGCCTGTTCCGGTTTCCGCACCTGCCAGTCCCCGTCCTCCGGCGCACTCTCTGGAGTTTCCATGAGGCGCGGATTGTCCAGCCGCCCCCAGAATCCCTGCGGGCGCGGGGCTGCGGCGGCAGCAGCGCATTCTCCCCCGGCACCGTCGGGATGCGCGCCGTCGCGCCACAGGGCGTCGGCCACCTCATAGGAGGTCAGCAGCGCAGTCTGCACGGCGTGCAGCACGGCGGAGAACACGGCCGCCTCATCGCGGAAGCGCACTTCGGACTTGGCCGGGTGCACGTTCACGTCCACTTCCGCCGGGTCCATTTCCACAAAAAGCGCCACCTGCGGGTAGTCCCGGCTGGTGAGTCGCCCCTTGTAGGCCTCGCGCACGGCGGCCAGAAGGCGCTTGTCCGTCACGGCCCGGCCGTTCACATAGAGCAGGATGCGGTTGCCGCGCGGCTGGCTCACGTTGGGCAGCGCGGCCAGACCGTGCGCCCGGATGCCGTGGCGTTCCGCGTCAAAGGGGCGCAGGGCGTCCACCACAAGCCGGGGCCAGAGCAGAGCCAGACGCCCGGCAAGATCCTGGCCGGGCAGAAAGCGCAGCGTCTCGCGCTCCCCGGCGCAGAGCCGCAGCCCCACCTCCGTCCGGGCCAGAGCCAGGCGGGCCAGCCAGTCCTGCGCGCGCTTGAATTCTGTGGACGGAGTCTTTAAAAACTTGAGACGGGCTGGTATGTTGGAAAACAGATCGCGCACCTCCACCAGCGTGCCCCTGTGCAGGGCTGCGGGAACAGAAGCCGTAAGCCGCCCGTGCTCCACCGTCACCCGGTGCGCCGTGCTCTGCCCGTCAGGACCGGTCACGGCGGACGTGATGGCGAAGCGGGAGACCGAGGCGATGCTCGGCAGGGCCTCGCCCCGGAAGCCGTAGGAGCGAATGCGCTCCAGATCGGCCAGGCTGGAAATCTTGCTGGTGGCGTGCCGTGTGACGGCCAGTTCCAGCTCGCCGGCGGGGATGCCGCAGCCGTCATCCTGTACGCTGATGCGGCTCTGCCCGCCGTTTTCCAGGCAGACGTCGATCTGCGCGGCTCCGGCGTCCAGGCTGTTCTCCACCAGTTCCTTGAGCACGCTGGCGGGACGCTCCACCACCTCCCCGGCGGCGATCTGATTGCGCAATTCAGGCGGCAGCAAACGGATATGATGCATTTTTTCAGACATAGTCACAGTGTAAGCGTACGGCAGACGCAAGGCAAGCGACGCGGAAAACGCGTTTCCCGGGCCTGTGCCTGGCGGCGCAGGCCCGGCCGCAAGCCTTGCCTTTGCGCCTGCCGTGCTTATGTATGGAGGGCAAGGCTGCTGCGACAGGGCCGCACCGCAACTGCGGCGAAAACGTCGGACAGCCGGGAGCCTTCCATGCAACACCCCATGAAAATTCTCGGAGAGCCTCTGCGCGGAACGCCGGTTCCCCAGGGCTATGACCCGGAACTGCTCTATGTGGAATGCGGCCGCTGCGGCGCGCCCGTCATGTGGGAAAAGGGCAAGGCCACGCGCATTCTCGGCCTGGCGGGCATTGACCCGCTGGAGCTGGATGCCTCCTGCCTGCTGGTGACGGACGGCTGCCCCATGTGCAGCGGGCATGGTCAGTATACCGTGCAGATTTTCCGCGTCAGCGGCAAGCCGCATGCGCGCCGGCCGCCGTATGCCGGCAACGCCTGAACCTGCTGCAACCGGAAAAGGCCCCGGCTTTCCCCCGGGGCCTTTTCCGCGCTGTTCCGCCCGACGCCTCGGGGTCTGCCTCAGGCGTACTTGCGGCGGATCTCCTCCCCGGCCTTTTCCACATCCTCGCGCATGGCCGCGCGTTCGGCCGCAATGCGCGCCTCCAGGGCCGGGTCGGCCAAGGCCAGCATCTGCGCGGCCAACCAGGCGGCGTTGCGCGCCCCGGCCTTGTCCAGCGCCACGGTAGCCACCGGGAAGCCGGGGGGCATCTGCACGGTGGAGAACAGGGCGTCCATGCCGCACAGGGCCGCGCCCGACACCGGGATGCCGATGACCGGGCGCACGGTGCGCGCGGCCACGGCCCCGGCCAGATGCGCGGCCATGCCCGCCGCACAGATAAAGACCTTCACGCCCTCGTTTTCGTAACGGCGCACCAGCTCCACCGTGCGTTCCGGGGTGCGGTGGGCGGAGCTCACGGTCACGGCACAGCTCACGCCCAGACGTTGCAGAATCTCCACGCAAGGGCTGACCTTTTCCTCATCCGACTTGGAACCCATCAAAATAACAACCTGCGGCATGCCGCCTCCTTTTCCCGGCCTGCGTCGCGCCGCAGGCCATATGCTCAACACCGGCATCCTGCATCCTGACGGCGTCAGTTGACGCGGGGCCACGCTACTTCCCGGCAAGACGCCGCATCCCCTTGGCGCCGATGTCTCTGCGGTGGAAGGAATGCGGCATGCGCACCCTGGCCACAGCGGCATAGGCGGCCTTCTGCGCCGCCGCAAGGTCGTCGCCCAGAGCCGTGACGCAGAGCACGCGCCCGCCGCTGGAAACTGTTTTGCCGTCCTTTATCGCCGTGCCGCTGTGGAACACCTTGACCCCGGGCAGGGCGTCCGCCTCCGCAAGGCCTTCGATGGGCAGGCCCCTGGGGTAGCCCCCGGGATACCCCTCGGCGGCGACGACCACGCCCAGGGCGGTCCGGGGATTCTGCCGCAGCCCGGCGGGATCAAGCCTGCCGCGCACGGCATCCAGCATGAGCGCGGGCAGATCGCCCTCCAGACGCATGAGCAGGGGCTGGCATTCCGGATCGCCGAAGCGCACATTGTATTCCAGCACCCGGGGGCCGTCGGCGGTCAGCATCAGGCCCGCGTAGAGCACGCCGACAAAGGGGTGGCCGTCTTCGGCCAGCGCCCGCAGCACGGGCCGCACGGCAATGTCGGCCATGGCCTCAAGCCGGTCGTCAGGCAGCACAGGGGCCGGGCTGTACGCGCCCATGCCGCCGGTATTGGGACCTTCGTCATTGTCGAAAACCCGCTTATGGTCCTGCGCGGAGGGCAGCGGCACGGCGCGCGTGCCGTCGCACAGGCAAAGCAGGGAAGCCTCCTCGCCCACAAGGCATTCTTCCAGCACCACCGCATCGCCGGCCGCGCCGAAGGAACGGGATTTCATGATGTCGTTGACGGCCCGCAGGGCCTCGTCCACGGTCTGCGCGATAATGACGCCCTTGCCTGCCGCCAGCCCGTCAGCCTTGACGACGATGGGCGCGCCCACGGCGCGGATGTGCGCGGCGGCGGCGGCCGCGTCACGGAACACGGCGCAGCGGGCCGTAGGCACATGCGCGCGCTCCATGATCTCCTTGGCAAAGGCCTTGCTGCCCTCCAGGCGCGCGCCATAGGCATCCGGCCCGAAACAGGCTATGCCCGCCTTTGCCATGCGGTCCGTGACGCCCAGCGTCAGGGGCAGCTCCGGCCCCGGAACCACCAGATCAATGCGCTCCCTTTGGGCCAGGGCCACAAGGCCGTCCAGATCGTCCGCCGCCACGGGCACATTGACGGCGCCCTTCTCCCCGGCGGTGCCGCCGTTGCCCGGCGCCGCAAACACGACTTCCGCCAGGGGGCTTTGCAGAAGCTTCCAGACAAGGGCGTGTTCACGCCCGCCCGAGCCGATGACGAGTATGCGCATATCCCCTCCTTCCGGCCGCGACAACGGCCCTGAAACGGCAAAGCCCCCGCAGGGGCTTTGCCTTGGCGGCCTCGCCGCCGTATTCCTCACTGTCCGGGGACGCCGCACGGGCGGCAAAGCCGCACGCCTGCGCCCCGCACAAAAAGCCGCGTCATCGTCCCGCCCTAGTTGGGGTTGACCTCAAAGTCGCTCAGGTCCGCGGGAACGTTGGGATTGGTGGCCGAAACGTCCAGCGGGTAGGCTGTGACCATGCACTGGCGGCTGCCCACGCCCAGATCAGGCGAGGTGTTCAGGCCCACCACCAGATCAAGCACGCCGTCGTTGTTCACGTCCGCCAGGTCGATCTGCGCGACGGAGCCGCGGATGCGGCGCGTCTTCCACTTGAGGCCGAGGCCCACGCCGTCCCAGTACAGGGCGTGCACTTCGCCCTGCGGGAAATAGCGGTAGCGGTCGAAAATCTGCGCCGCCGTGGAAATGGGCTTGTTGACCAGCAGGGTGTACTCGCCGGTGCTGCCGATGTCGGCGGCGATGAGGCGCATGGGCGCGTAGTACTTGCTGGGGAGCTGGTAGTTCTTGTCCACGCCGAGTCCGGGCATGCCCTTGTAATGGTCCATGCCCGTGGCCGAGCCGGAGAAGCGCTCCATGGTGGTGTGAACCAGCGAATTGCCGCGCCCCTGGAACAGCTTGATGCGCTCGTCGTCCGTCAGCATGACGAGCAACTCGCTCTTGTTGCTCCTGCTGGGGGGCATCCACGCGCAGTTGAACACCGTGGCGCCGCTGGGCAGGTCAAGACGCGTGCCCAGCTCGTACTTGCCGCCGGCCTTGTTCATCATGCGCACGCCGGGGGCGAAGAGCCTTACGGAATCCCAGTTCTGGCCCACCAGAACGGGCGCGTAGGTGGGCGGCACGCGCATGACGCTCACAAAATAGGGGACGCGCTCGGCGAACAGGCTGAGCTTGTTGCCCTTGAAGCTGTAAATGTAGCCGTAGGGACGGTTGCTGTCCTCTTCGTAGGTGGCCACCACCAGTTCCAGGGCGCGATCGCGGTTGAGGTCGATGGCGCGCATGGAGAAATTGTTGTTGGAGCGCGAGATGACGGTTTCGCCGAGCAGCTTGAGCTGCCCGTTGAGGGGCCAGGAGTAGATGCGCAGATTGTGGTCGCTCAGAACGGCGATCTCGTTCTTGCCATCGCCGTTGAAATCGCCCACGGCCATGTCGACCATGGTGTATTTCAGGCGTTGGGAGCGCAGACGCGAACCGTCATTGGCGCCCGCGCCCTGATAGCGGAACTGCGGGTTCAGGTAGACCTGCTGCTGCCCGGTCTCATTGGTGATGATGTCGCCGCCGGGCGCGCCCTTGCGCGCATTGCCGGCAGCCGTGGAGCCGGGCGTGCGCATGGCGGAGGAGACGCCGAAGACCTCCTGCCCCATGCGGGCGCTGAGCCGCTGCACCGCACCGGTCAACTCGCTCACAGGGCTCTGGGCGGTCTGCGTCCAGGTTTTGCCGGCCTTGTCCACGCTGTTGATCTCCACCGTGGCCTCATTGCCGATAACGCTCACCGAGCCCCAGACGGCGTTGTCCGCGCCGGAGGAGCGCAGGGCCTGCCGGGCCTCGGTGGCCGAAGCGGCCTTGCCCTGAACGGAGCGCACGTCAAGCACGCCGGGATGGTTGAGCTTGCCCTGAATGGCGGCAGGAACGGCCTTGGCAAGATAGGCGTAGTTTTGCGGGGCGTTGACCGTAAACGGCAGCACCACGGCGCTCTTGGCGGCCGCGCCCGTCGCGCCCGCCGCCACGGCGGCGCACAGCAGGCAGACCACAAACATCAATCGCATGGCGAATTTCATTCCCTTCTCCTTGAGTATTTTTGCAAATACCCTGTAAAATACGGCTGCTGCATTACGAGGGGGCTGCCCGCCCCTGCAAGCGCTGCGCGCAGCATAGGCGCAGGCGCACTATACGCATACTTTTCGCCCCGCGCAATACGCCCCTGCTGCGGAAATTCCTTGCGGACATCGCGGCCTGCCCCTACTATGCCCGCATGGTCAAGACGCTCGCCCGTTCTTTCCGGCTGGTGTGTTCCCCGGCGCAGACTCCCCTGGTGGAGGAGCTGCTGCGCGCGCAGGGATACGACTTCGCGCCGGAACCCTTTTCCCCCTTCTGCCGCCGCCTGCTGCACGAGCCGTGCCCTCTGGGCGCTTCGCTGGCCGCCTTTTTCGGATACATCTATATTCAGGATCGTTCCTCCATGCTGCCGCCGCTGGCCCTGGCCCCGGGGCGGGGGGGGGCGGTGCTGGACATGTGCGCCAGCCCCGGCAGCAAGACGGGGTTCCTCGCACAGCTGGTCGGGGAGACAGGCTTTGTGCTCGGCAACGAGCCTTCGCCGCCGCGCCTGGGCACGCTGCGGGCCAATCTGCACCGCATGAACCTGCTCCAGGCGGGCACCTGCTCCTACAGCGGCGACGCCCTGCCCCTGCGCCCCGCCTCATGGGACGCCATTCTGCTCGACCCGCCCTGCTCCGGCTGGGGCACGGCGGAAAAACATCCGCAGGTGCTCAAACTCTGGAAGGGGGACAAGATTGCCGGCCTCACCGGCCTGCAGCGCCATCTGCTGCGCCGCGCCTGCGCGCTGCTGCGTCCCGGCGGGCGGCTGGCCTACTCCACCTGCACGACCAATGCGGACGAAAACGAGGCGCAAGTGCGCTTTGCCGAAGAGGAACTGGGCCTGGAACGCGTGCCGCTGACGCCCTTCCCCGGTTTTGCCTGGGAAGAACTGCCCGGCGGCGAGGGCACACTGCGCGTTGACGGCGCGCGTTCACAGGCCCAGGGCTTTTATGTCGCCCTGCTGCGCAAGCCGGAAGACGCGCCGCTCCCGGCGGAAGATGATGAAGCGCTGCTGTCCGCGCAGCGCACCGGGCACAAGGGCGACAGCCGGAAAGGGAACCCCCGCCCGGCGGGCCGCGCGCTGGCCCTGTCCTGTCTGGCCGGCCCGGCCTGCGATCCGGCCCTGCTGCCGCCGGGGCAGGCCGCGCTGTTCGGGCAGCATGTGCGCTTTGTGCCGCAGGCGGCCGCCGCGCTGCTGCCGCCTTCCTTCATCTGGCAGGGCGCGCTGCTGGGCGGATTTTCCGGCGGCGCGCCGGACATGGCTCCCCGCCTGCGCGCCCTGCTGCCGCAGGCCGGGCAGGAGGCCCGTTCCGCCCGCCTGGATCTGGACGATCTCAAAGACGTCACGGCCCTGCTCAGCGGGCAGAGCCTGCAAACGGGGCTGGCAGGACGCGAGGCGGGGCTGTGGTGGCGCGGTCTTCCTCTGGGGCGCGTCACGCTCAAGCAGGGCAGAGCCGTGGCAAGGTTCAAATAGCGCGATCTTGGGAATGCTCCCCGCACGCCGCGCATTCGACCGCATTGCCGCTTCTCTTGCGGGCCTGCCGCCTTTTCGCTACCCTTGCGCAGCGCCTGCTGTCTGGCGGCGCGCCAACCAACCCGGCACTCCGGCATTGAGGAGGAGCAGTCATGCCTTCCGCCCATACCATCGGTTCACGCATCCGCACCTTCCGTCAGGAACGCGAGGTGGATCTGCCGACCTTGGCCCAGAATACCGGCCTGAGCGAAGAATATCTTGAAAAGCTGGAAAACGACGCCATCTATCCCTGCATCGGCCCCCTGCACAAGGTGGCCCGCGCCCTTGGCGTACGCCTGGGAACCTTTCTGGATGACCAGTTCACCCGCGATCCCGTCAGGAGCAGCATCAACTGCGAGGTGGAAGCTGACGAGGCCCTGCATACGGGCCGCATCCCCAACCCGGGCTACACCTATCATGCGCTGGGCAAGGGCAAAAATGACAGGAACATGGAGCCCTACCACATCATCATCTACCCCACGGACGCCGAACGCAAGACCACCTCGCATCAGGGCGAGGAGTTCATCTGCGTGCTCAAGGGAAAGCTGATGGTGGTCTACGGGCGCGAAACCCATGTGCTCAAGCCCGGTGAAACCATCTACTACAATTCCATTGTGCCCCACTATGTGGGCGCCGCCGGCGATGAACCCGTGGAAATTCTCGCAGTGACGTACAATCCCTGATGTTCCCCGGCCCGCCCGCCGCACCGGGCGGATGCTCCGACACGTTTGCGTGCCCCAAGGAGGGCGCATGGAAGAGAAAGTTCGTGAACGCCAGGCGCAGTTCGAGCTGCGCGAGTGGACGCTGGGACAGGTGCTGGATCACACCGTGGCCCGCTATCCGGACAATGACGCCGTTATCTACCCCGACCGCAACTATCGCCTGACCTGGCGCGAATTCGGCGAGCTGGTGGACACCTTCGCCAAGGGGCTCATGGCCCTGGGGGTGCAGAAGGGCGAAAAGGTGGCCGTATGGGCCACCAACGTGCCCTACTGGGTGGCCCTGCAGTTCGCCACGGCCAAGATCGGCGCGGTGCTGCTGACGGTGAATACTAACTATCGCGAACACGAACTGCGCTACCTGCTCACGCAGTCCGAATGCGAGAACATCTTTCTCATCGACAGGATGCGCGACCACGACTATCTGGAGACGCTCTACCGCATCGCGCCGGAACTGCGCACGCAGTCGCGCGGGCAGTTCTGCTGCAAGAGCCTGCCGCACCTGAAGCGCGTGTGCTATCTCGGGGCGGAGAAGTTCCGCGGCATGTATTCCGTTCCGGAAATCCTTTCCCTCTCCGTCATGACGGACGATGCGGACTACGCCGCGCGCCGGGCCGGGCTCTCCCCCTGGGACGTGGTCAACATGCAGTACACCTCGGGCACCACGGGCTTTCCGCGCGGAGTCATGCTGACGCATGTGGGCGTGGGCCTCAACGGCTACTGGATCGGCCGCCACCAGAACTTCGGTCCCGATGACCGCGTGTGCCTGCCCGTGCCCCTGTTCCACTGCTTCGGCTGCGTGCTGGGCGTTTCCGCCTGCGTGAACCACGGGGCCGCCATGATCATTCTGGAAACCTTCAACCCCCTCAAGGTGCTGGCCGCGCTGGACAGTGAGCGCTGCACCGCCGTGTACGGCGTGCCCACCATGTTTCTGGCCGAACTGGAGCATCCGCTCTTCCGCCGCTTTGATCTGTCGCACATGCGCACGGGCATCATGGCCGGTTCCGTCTGCCCCGAACCGCTCATGCGCCGCGTGGTGGACGATATGAACATGAAGGAAATCACCATCTGCTACGGCCTCACCGAGGCCTCGCCGGTGATGACCCAGTCGGACATTCACGACCCCCTGCCCGTGCGCTGCGAAACCGTGGGTTGCGCCATGCCCGGCATTGAGGTGCGCGTGGGCAATCCCGAAACCTGTGAGGAGCTGCCGCGCGGAGAGGTGGGTGAAATCCTCTGTCGCGGCTACAACGTCATGAAGGGCTATTACAATATGCCCGAAGACACGGCCAAGGCCATCAGCCCCGAGGGCTGGCTGCACTCCGGCGATCTGGGAACCATGGATGAAAACGGCTACCTGCGCGTCACCGGCCGCATCAAGGACATGATCATCCGCGGCGGCGAAAACGTGTACCCGCGCGAGGTGGAGGAATTTCTCCTGACTATGCCCGGCCTGCTGGACGTGCAGGTGGTGGCCGTGCCCAGCCGCAAATACGGCGAAGAAGTGGGCGCCTTCATCATTCCCAAGCCCGGCGTGGAACTGCTGGCCGAGGATGTGCGCGCCTTCTGCCGGGGCAAGATCGCCTGGTTCAAGATTCCCCGGTACGTCAAGATGGTCACGGGGTTCCCGCTGACAGCCAGCGGCAAGATTCAGAAATTCAAGCTGCGCGAACTGGCCGCCGCCGAATGGCCGGAAGCCATGGACAGCTAACCGCCGCGCACAGGATGCATCCACGCCATGAGCAATGACAATTTTACCTTCTCCGACCCTCTGGTCATGCCCGCAGCCGGGGCTGCAGGCAGCGCGACCGACGCCCCCGGCCCCTCCCCCGCAGCATCAGCGTCCTGCGCCGCGGCCTGCCCCCTCGCCCAGATACCCGCCGCCGTCTGGAAGGATGTGCTGCGCCGCCCCTTCCGCAAACGCCATCCCTTCGTGTTCTGGGGGCTTGTGCTGCTGACGCTGGCCGCGCTTGCGGGCCTGCCCCTGGCCGTCTCCGGCGGGAAGGGCCTCATGGGCGGCGCGCGCATGGCCCTGGTTTCCGTCACCGGCCCCATCATGGATGTGACGCCGACCTTGCGCTGGATACGTACTGTCAGCCTTGACCCTGACGTCAAGGGCGTGCTCGTGCGGGTGGATTCGCCCGGCGGCGGCGCGGCGGCCTCGCAGGAAATCTATGAAGCCCTGCGCAGCCTCGCGCAGAAAAAGCCCGTGGCCGTGAGCATGGGCTCCATGGCGGCCTCGGGCGGGCTGATGGTGAGCATGGCGGGCAAGCGCGTCTTCGCCAACGCCTCCACCGTCACCGGCTCCATCGGCGTGCGCATGGACATCCCGCAGGTGCAGGGGCTGCTGGGCAAGCTCGGCGTCACGCAGGAAACCCTGACAACCGCGCCGTACAAGGACGCGGGTTCCTATCTGCGCCCGCTCACGCCGGAACAGCGCGCCTACTTCAAAAATGTGCTGGACGACATGCACCGGCAGTTTGTGGATATCATTGCCGAAGGCCGTCATATGGAGCAGGCCCGCGCGTCGGCGCTGGCCGACGGCAAGATATTCACGGGGCGCGAAGCCCTGCGGCTCGGCCTGGTGGACGCGCTGGGCGGGCAGGCCGACGCCCTGCGCTGGCTGTCGGAACAGTGCGGCGTGCCCGCCGACCGCAAGCTGCTGACCCGCCCGGAGGAGGACGGCTGGCTGCCGCGCGGGCTCAAGACCCTGCTGCATCTGGATCTGGAGGCCGGGCTTGACGCGCTGGCGGGCGGCGCGCGCCCGGTCTTTCTGTTTCAGCTTTAGGAAGGATGCGCCCGGCCCCGGTTATCGCCCCTTCTGCACGGCGGCGAAACATGCGGACGGGTCGCAGCAGAGCTTTTGGAACAGCCGGCTTCGTTTCTGCGCCAGCGTCGCGGCGTCAATGCCCGCCAGATGCGGAAATTTCCGCCTGAGATATCCCAGGGCCTTCTGCAGCGTCGGGGGGAGGCACACAATGTCCTCCCTGCCGAGCATGAAGAACGCGGAAGCATAGTATTCCTCCGCAAGGGCAAGGTGCCTGTCTTCAAACGATTCCCTGGGTTCCGCCATGGCCTTGAGCAACGCGAGGCCGCACTCCTGAAGCAGCTGTTGCGCAAGGTCCGGCAGCAGAGCCGCGCCGCCCCCTGCAGACACCAGCGCGCCCGCGGCATGCGCGAGCCGGCCCAGGTATTTTCCGGCTCTCGGAAAGTCGGGATACTGCTCAAGCAGGCCGGATATGGCGAACTGCATCTTGATGTCATAGGCGTGCTGTTGCGGGCGCTTGCCGCTCAGGCTGCCGTCGTGCTGCACATAAAAGACAAACGTGTCGGTCAGGCTGCCGAAACGCAGGCCCCTGGCGGCGCAGCGCAGCCAGTATTCCTGATCCTCGCAGGCGCAAAGGCTCTCGTCAAAACCGCCGCATACGTCCAAGGCATCGGCGCGCATCAAAAACGTGTGGAGCGGCGAAATATTTGCATGGCAGAGGTGCAGGTCAAGATGGCGCGCCTTGAGCGGCCAGAGCGAACCTTCAACGGGTTGCGCGAAAGGATCGGCAGTGAGCACGCAAAGGCACACGCTGATGTCCAGCTCGGGACGCCGCGCGAAATGCGCCAGGTGTTTTTCCAGATTTCCGGCGGGCAGCAGATCGTCAGCGTCCAGGAAGAGCAGGAAGTCGCCCTGCGCCGCGCGCAGGCCCGTATTGCGGGCGGCGGAGGGCCCCTGGTTCTCCTGAAAGATGTAGCGCACGCGCTCGCCGTAGCCCTGCGCCGTCCGGGCCGTCGCGTCCGTCGAACCGTCATCCACCACAATGACCTCGACGTCCAGCGCGTCGCTTTTCTGGGCGAGCGCGCTGTCAATGGCGTGGGGCAAATAGCGGGCGTAATTGTAGCAGGGAATGATGACGGAAATCAGCGGGAGAGTTGTCGCAACACCGGCCATATGCCCCCCTTCCCGGTTCCGGTGAAAAAAATCAGCTGAAGACGGCAACAACGCTACAACGGCAACGCAGACCTTGCCTTTTGCACACAACGAAGCGCAGTTGTCTAGTGCCCGGAATAGTCCAGCACATGGTTCAGCGACGCGCTCCGGCGCACGATGCGGCCTTCCGCGAAAGTGTGCCGCACAAGCCGCCAGCCTTCCATATCCAGCACGTCCAGCTTGCCCCTGTGCTCCGGCCGCATGTGCGCCTCCACGGCCGCAAGGACTTCCTCCACAGGGAAATAGGAGCCTTCAAAGGAAATTCGCGCCATATCCCCTTCACGCTCCAGCAGCGGCACGTCGTCCGTGTCCGGCAGGGCGTCGGCGCAGGCCGCTTCCAGCGCGGCGTAGAAGACGTCATCCATCGGGTAGACATGCCCGTAAATCTTGAGCAGCGGTCCGCGGCTCATCTGCCCTTCCCGCCTGTCTTCGGGCACTGCTGCCGTTCCCTGGCCAGCGCCAGCCCCTCGCAGTCGCCGAGCGCGCAGGCCTCCAAAAAATCCGCGCACATGCCCGCCGCATCCCGGCGCAACATGCGCACAGCGCCCCGCGCGCGCAAACGAACGGCCCGCACCGTTCCCTGCGGCGCTTCCCCCTGCCTCCCGTCCAGCGAGGCGCTCAGGTCATCCTCGGCCAGCGCCAGCTGCTGCAGCCGCCAGTGCGCCAGAGCCCGCACATAGCGGGCGCGGCCCAGTGACGGCGACAGGCGCAGGGCTTCCGTGCACGAGTCCGCGCTGCGTTGCGGCAGACCGCCCTGCAGTTGCGCCTCAGCCAGCAGCAGGCGTACGACGCCGCTTTCCGGCAGCAGCGCCGCCGCGCGTTCCAGCGCGGACAGGGCGTCGGCGCGCGCCAGCCAGCCTTCCGGCGAAGCCTGCAGGGCATCCTGCACGGCAACTGCGGCCTCCAGCCGGGCGGCCGGAACATCAGACTCCCCATCCCCTGCCATTGCGGAGGACAACGGCGGACTCGCCTCCTGACCGGGAGGCGTCACCCTGCCCCTGTACCATGTGCCGCCGGTTCCGGGGGGCACTCCCCGATCGGCGTCCTCCACGCGGCCGGCCTCGGCGAGCGTCTTCCGCAGCAGGGCCTCATATTCCTCCAGAAGCTGCCGCTGCAGGGCCAGCAACTCGGGATTGCGCAACAGCCCCGCCATTTCCGCCGCCGCATCCGGATGCGCCTGCAGCGTCACTGCGGCGCTCGCGTTTTCTCCGTCCGCTTCCCCCGCAACGTGCACCTCAGCCGTGCAGAGCCGGGCGACCAGCGCCCGCCGGTCGGCGGCATCCGGAACGCCCATGCACAGTTCCCGCCGTTCCGGCAGGGCTGCTGCGGCGGCGGCAAGCGCCTCCAGACGGGCGACGGCCGCCGCACAGGCGCGGGCGACGCGCGGCGGCAGGGAAGAGGCGGGACAGCGGGCGCTGCGGCTGACAGGCGCAAACAGGGGCAGATCCGCCGCAGGCGCGGCAACAACGGCATCCGGGGGCATGGCAAAGGCGGGCGCAGCCCCGTAAACGGCATTGCCGACCATAGGAACCGGCGGCAAAAGAGCCGCGCCCAGCACGGCCGCAAGTCCCATGCGGGACAACCGAGCGCGCAGGACCCGCATCCGGCCTTACTTCTTGGTTTGGATAGTCTGCACGATCTTTTTGGCCATGGGCTTGACCAGATCCTTCAGGGTCTCCAGCATGAGGTTGTCGGCCGCACTGCCGGAAGGCAGGCCCGTACGCGACTGCGTGGAGTTGAGCGACTCGCGCAGGATGCGCTTCTGCCGGTTGGCCAGCACATAGCTGACGCGCAGCGCGGTGGACATTTCCGTGGAAGAGGTCTCGTTCAGCGACGCCTCATCGATTTCGCCGGTGACAAGATAGTCGGGATTGCCCTTGCGCGCTTCGGCCACGCTGAGGGAATAGGATATCTGCAGGCCGTTGCGGGCCAGTTCGTCGGCCAGCCCCTTGCTGATCCATTGAGGAACGTTGTCTGCGGTCACAAAGGCGCTCCTGTCGCGCCGGACGCCGATGACGGTCTGATCCGGTCTTTTGTCCTCAAACACGACAACGGTGACGCGGGGCGCGTTGGGTGCAGGCAGCACGGAAACGTCCGGAGGAGGCGGCAGCAGCCGGATATTGTTGCTCGGTCCGCAGGCCGCAAGCAGGGCCAGCAGAGAAAGACACAAGATACTGCACAGATGTTTCATGACAGCCTCACGGAATATAGAATTTTTCCAGATAATTTTATTTTTCTCTGTAGCTATAATACCGCCTTTTGGCAAGTTTGCGCGCCGGATGCAGCACAGACGCCCCGACATTCCGCCCTGCCGGAAGCCGCGTCACGCTTCCCCGCGGTTGAGGCGGGGGAGACCGACACTTGCCAGAATGACGAAAATGACGGATGGTCATTGACTGAACGTGCGGCGGCACATCCTGCCGGCGTTACCGGCGTGCCCGCCCTGCTGCGCGGATGCGGACGGGACGCTCCGGAACAGCTTCGCCCGGCTTTTTCACAAAACGTCAGGCAGACGCCGCCGTTGCTGCATCATTGACGGCGTCATCCGCAGCTTCTCGTCGCAACGGCTGAAGTGCGGGAAAAGCACGGTATTGCCGTCTGGTTACGGCGCGGGCGGCTGTGTTCACAGCCGCCTGAGCAGAGGATCTGCTCTAAAGGAGAGGGCATGTCGGATTGTGTGCGCTTCCCCGCTCCGGGTTGCGTTGTCGAATACATGGAAGGCAATGCTGTCCAGATTGCCCTGGTTACGGAAGAGGCCGGAGGCAAGCTGCGGCTGCTGTTGCCCAACCGGCGGGAGACGCGCCTCAACGCCTCGCGACTGCTGCCCTGGCTCGGCCCCCTGCACGCGGCCGACCTGAGCAGGGAAGAGGCCGTGCGCCTGCTTGAAGGGCACAGGACCGACCGCGAACGGCTGGCGGCCGCGATTCCCCTCATGGAGGTGTGGGAACTGGCCCAGGGCGAGGTGACGACCGCGCCGGCGCGCTGGTTTGCCGAACTTTTTGAAAGCGATCCCCCGGCCGACCAGGTGGCGGCCTATGGCCGCGCCCTTTTGGGCTGCAAAAGCCATTTCCGCTTCCAGCCGCCGGAATTTCAGGTTTTTCCCGCAGAAACGGTGGAAAAGCGCCTCGCCGAGGAAAAAAACCGGCTGGAACGCGAGGCCCTTATTGCGGGCGGGGCCGCCTTTCTGCGCCTGCTCTGGGACGTGGCAAGCCGCAAGCGCTCCCTGCCGCCGCCCGCCGGAGACGCCAACAGGGGCGAGTGGCCCGCGCCGGAGGTGGCCGCCCGGCTGGAAGAGGTGCTGCGCGCCCGCATGATCGACCCCGAGAACCAGGAGCACGAATCCCTCTGGCGCACCCTGAGCAAGGGCCTGCCGGACGTGCCCCACCTGCCGCTGCAGCTGCTCATGGCCTGGGGCAAGCTGCCGCCGCACTACAATTTCTGGCTCGACCGCGCGGACTACGCTGCGGGCGACAGCTGGTGGGAGCCTTGCCGCAACGAGGTGGCCGCGCTGGCGGCCGCCGGGCGCGACCCGGAGGGCAATCTTCCGCGCTGCCCCCTGCCCTGCATCAGCATTGACAGCGCCACCACCCGCGACGTGGACGACGCCTTCCATGTGGAGGCGGACGGCAACGGCTGGATGCTGACCGTGGTGCTGGCCTGCCCCGCCCTGCACTGGCCGTTCGGCGGCCCGCTGGACAAGGCTGTGCTGCACCGGGGCACGAGCCTCTACCTGCCCGAAGGCAACTGCCACATGCTGCCCGAAACGCTCGGCACGGACGCCTACTCCCTGCTGGCGGGGCAGCCCCGCCCCGCACTGGCCGTTCGTGTGCCCGTGAGCGCTGCGGGCGACATGGGCGTGTGCGAACTGTCCATCGTCAATGCCTCCCTGAGCGCCAACCTGACCTATGAGGACAGTCAGGCCGTGCTGGACGCGCTGGCGGCCGGAACGCCCCTGCCGGACAACCCCGCCGCACCCTTTGCCGAACAGCTGCGCCTGGGCCTTGCGCTGGCCCGCAGCCGACAGGCGGCGCGCATCGCCGCCGGGGCCGTGGTCATGGACAGGCCCGACCCTGCCGTCACCCTTGAGGGCGAGGGCGCGGACGTGCGCGTGCATGTGGCCCTGGAACATCAGGCCCCGGACGCGCAGATGCTGGTGGCGGAGATGATGATCCTCGCCAGCGCCGCCGGGGCCGACTGGGCGGCCGAACACAACTGCGCAATGCTGCACCGCGTGCAGGATGTGGCCATCCCGAAGGAATACGCGGGCGTGTGGACCGCTCCGGAAGACATGACGCGCGTCATGCGCGCCCTGACGCCTTCCGGTCTGGAGGTGCAGGCCAGGCCGCACGCGGCGTTGGGGCTGGCCCGCTATGCGCCCATGACGTCGCCGCTGCGGCGCTATCCCGACCTTGTCAACGAGGCGCAGCTGACGCATATGCTGCAGCATGGGCAGGCGCGCTGGAACACGCAGGAGTTGGAGACCCTGCGCAGTTCCCTTGCGCCCGTGCTGGACGCTGTGGGGCAGGTGCAGCGTTTCCGCCCGCGCTACTGGAAGCTGCTCTTCTTCCGCCAGCAGGGCGACAAACTGTGGTGGCACGGCGTCATCACGGAGGAAAACGACGCCTTCGTGACCGTGAGCCTGCCGGAGCAGGGGCTGTTCGTGCGCGGCAAGCGGCGCATGTTCGACGAGCGGGCGCACCCCGGCATGGCGGTGGACGTGCGCATCGGCAAGGTGCAGCCCCTGTACAATGAAATTATGATCCTGGAAGCCGTGACGGCGGAATAGCCCCGCGCATCCGAAAGCCCGCCCGACGTGCGCGCAACGCGTCACGCGCTGCCTGCGGCTGTTCAGGGCCGGTTGCCCTGAACAGCATATCCCGCAGGGCCGCGTGAACAACCGCCGGATATCCCTGTAACGTCTTCCGCTTCAGCGAGGTTGCTATGGCCGGAAACAGCTTCGGGCGCATCTTGCGCCTGACCACCTTCGGCGAATCCCACGGCCCGGGACTGGGCGGCATTGTGGACGGCTGCCCGGCGGGCATTCCCCTTTGCGAGGCCGACATGCAGGCCGAACTGGACCGCCGCAGGCCCGGCCACGGCCCCACGGCCACGGCCCGCAAGGAACCCGACACGGTGCATCTGCTCTCCGGCGTGTTCGGGGGCGTCACCACAGGCACGCCCGTGGCCTTCTACATCGCCAATGAAAACCAGCGCTCCCGCGATTACGGCAATCTGGCCGAAGTCTTCCGCCCAGGCCATGCCGACTGGGGATTTTTCAAAAAATTCGCTGGAATACGTGATTTTCGCGGCGGCGGACGTTCCTCCGCGCGCGAGACGGCGGCCCGCGTGGCGGGCGGGGTCATCGCCCGCAGGATTCTGGAGCCGTACGGCGTGCGCGTGCTGGCGGCCTGCGTGGAACTGGGCGGCATCAGCCTGCCGGAGGGCGTGACGCCCAATCTCGACAAGGCCCGTGAACGGCCCTACTGCGCCGCGCACGACAGCCTGCCCCCCCTGTGGGACGCGGCCGTGGCCAAGGCCCGCAACGCCGGGGACACCCTGGGCGGCATTGTGCGCATTGAGGCCCGCCATGTGCCGGCCGGGCTGGGCGAACCCGTGTTCGACAAGTTGCAGGCCGTGCTGGCTCACGCCATTATGAGCGTGGGCGCCGTGAAGGGCTTTTCCGTGGGCGAGGGTTTCGGCGCGGCGCGGCTGCGCGGTTCGCAGAACAACGACCCCCTGCTCCCGGCAGACCCGCCGTCGCCCGGCGCGGCCTCCTTCGCTTCCAACCATGCGGGCGGCATACTGGGCGGCATTTCCAGCGGGCAGGACATTGTGCTGCACGCCGCCGTCAAGCCCATTGCCTCCATCGCCACGGAACAGCAGACTGTGGACAGGCAGGGCCGCGCCGCCGCGGTGCGCGTGGGGGGACGGCACGATTTGTCCGCCATCCCGCGCATCGTGCCCGTGCTGGAGGCCATGACGGCCCTGGCCCTGGCCGACGCCCTGCTGCTGCAGCGCCGTATGGGGTTCTTCGTCCATGAATGATCTGCCCCTGCTGCAAGACCCGGACGCCGTGGAACTTTCCGGCACGGTGGAACGCGTTGTCTTTCACAATGAGGAGAACGGCTACACCGTGCTGCGGCTGCTGCCCGACAACGTCAACGGCGGCAGGGGCGACAGGGGGCTTGCCCGCCCGCGCGATCCGGTTGCCTGCGTGGGGCACATGGTCAACCCGCAGGCCGGGGTGCAGCTCAGGGTGGCCGGGCGCTGGGTCAACAACCCGCGCTTTGGCCGCCAGATCGAATTTTGCACGGCAGAGGAGATGCTGCCTGCCACCAGCGAAGGCATACGCCTCTACCTGGCCTCGGGGCTCATCAAGGGCGTGGGCGAGGAAATGGCCGGACGCATTGTGCAGGCCTTCGGCACGGACACCATTCGCGTGCTGGACGAGGAGCCGGAACGCCTGCTCAACGTGCGCGGCGTGGGCAAAAAAAGCCTGGAGCGCATCCGCGCCTCCTGGGCCGAGCACCGGGGCATGCGCGATCTGCTGCTCTTCCTCCAGCCGCACGGCATCACGCCTGCCTACGCCGTGCGCATCTACCGCGCCTACGGGGCGGACGCGCTCTCCATTGTGCGCGAAAATCCCTACCGTCTGGCCATGGACATCCACGGCATCGGTTTCGTGACGGCCGACGCGGCGGCCGCCAAGCTGGGCTTTGCCCACGACCATCCGCTGCGCATCCAGGCGGGCGCGCTCTATGTGCTGCAGAAGGCCACGGACGACGGCAACGTCTATCTGCCCGAACCGGCGCTTGTGGAAGCCGTCTGCGCCCAGCTAGGCGTGGACGGGGAACTTGCCGCCGAGGCTCTGGCCGCGCTGGAGGCCGACGAACGCATCGTGCGCGAAGTCATGGACATGCCCGGCGCGCCTGGCGAAGCGGGCGTGTACCTGCGCCGCTACCACCACTGCGAGTCCAAAACGGCCTTCTACATGCAGCGGCTGTTGCGCTCGCCCAAATCCGTCCGTTTTGCCGACGCCGATGCCCTTGTGGACAAGGTGAAGGGCGAACTGCCCATCACCCTCGCGCCGGAACAGGCGGAGGCCGTGCGCACGGCCGCGCGCAGCAAGATCATGGTGCTCACCGGCGGCCCCGGCACGGGCAAGACCACCATCATCAACGCCATTATACGCCTGTTCGGGGAAGTGCGCGCCCGCATCCTGCTGGCCGCGCCCACGGGCCGAGCCGCCAAGCGCATGGCCGAAACCTCCGGCCGCGAGGCCCGCACCATCCACCGCCTGCTGGAATACAGCCCGAAGGGGGACGGCTTCGCCCGCAACGAGGACAATCCGCTGGCCTGCGGCCTGCTGGTGGTGGACGAGGCCTCCATGATGGACACCCTGCTGTTCTACCATCTGCTCAAGGCCGTGCCCCTGGGCGCGACCCTGGTGCTGGTGGGCGATGTGCACCAGCTGCCCAGCGTGGGGCCGGGCAGCGTGCTCTCCGACATCATCCGCTCCGGCGTGGTCCCGGTGGTGGAGCTGACAGAAATTTTCCGCCAGTCCGCCGAGAGCGAGATCATCTGCAACGCGCACATGATCAACCGGGGGGAGGTTCCCTCGCTGGAATCCAGCCGGGAGCATCTGTCGGACTTCTATTTCATCCACCAGAATGACCCGGAGCGCGCGGCCGAGCTCATGGTGGATCTCGTGCGCAACCACATTCCGCGCCGCTTCGGTCTTGACCCCGTGAACGACATCCAGGTGCTCACGCCCATGCACAAGGGGGCCGTGGGCGCGGGCCGCATGAACGCCCGCCTCCAAGAGGCCCTCAACCCCCACGGGCTTGAGGTGCGGCGCGGCGAGCGCGCCTTCCGCCTGCACGACAAGGTCATGCAGATCCGCAACAATTACGACAAGGACGTCTTCAACGGCGACATGGGCCGCATCACGCACATGGATGTGCGCGAACGCACGCTCAGCATAACCTTTGACGAACGCGTGGTGCCTTACGACTTCGACGAGCTGGACGAAATTGCCCCGGCCTACGCCATCTCCATCCACAAATCGCAGGGCTCGGAATACCCTGCCGTGGTCATTCCCGTCATGATGCAGCACTACGTGCTGCTGCAGCGCAACCTCATCTACACCGGCGTCACGCGCGGCAAGAAACTTGTCATCCTCGTGGGCGAATCCCGCGCCCTGCACATGGCCGTCAAGAACAACAAGACCCGCAAGCGCTACACCCGCCTGGCCCGCCGTCTGGCCCCGGAGGGGGAATAGCAGGGCAGGACGACGCAAAAAACCGCCCGCCCCAAAGGGACGGACGGCGGCAAAAACAGCGTTGTGGAACTGAAGGGCTACTTTTCCGCACGCAGCGCGGCCAACTCCGCGCCCACGCGGTTCAGGGCGTCGCGCAGCACATCGTCGCCCACGGCGTAGGAAAAACGAATGCAGCGGTCATCCCCGAAAGCCGCGCCGGGCACCACGGCCACATGCGCCCTGTCCAACAGGCGGGTGCACAGTTCCGTGGAATTGCGCACATGGTCGCCGTAGCAGGCGCTCACGTCGAGGAAGAGATAAAAAGCGCCGTCGGGCCTGGGGCAGATGACGCCGGGCCAGCCCGCAATGATTTCCAGGGCCATGTCGCGCCGGCGCGCAAAGGCCCTGCGCATTTCGTCCACGCAGTCCATGGGGCCGGTGAGCGCGGCCAGCGCGGCCTTTTGCGTGATGGAGCAGATGCTGGACGTGCTGTGCCCCTGCAGGGCCGAAATCTTTTTGATCAGTTCCGGGTGCGCGGCCAGAAAACCCAGCCGCCAGCCCGTCATGGCGAAACTCTTGGAAAGGCCGTTGAGCACGGCCACCTGTTCCGGACATTTGGCAAACCATGTGATGGCGCTGGTCATTTTTGCCGGGGCAAAGACGAGCTGGTCGTAGATTTCGTCGGAGAGCACAAAGAGGCCGCGCCCCAGGGCCCAGTCCATGATGGCGGAAAATTCCGCTTCCGTATACACCGCGCCTGTGGGATTGCTGGGCGAATTGAGGATGAGCAGTCTGGTGTTGGGCGTGACGCGGGCCTCAAGCATGTCGGCCGTGACCTTGAAACCGCGCTCCGGCCCGGCAGGCACAGTGACGGGCGCCGCCCCGGCCAGCATGACCATATCCGGGTAGCTCAGCCAGTAGGGGGCGGGAATCAGCACCTCGTCACCCGGGTTGAGCGTGGCCTGCATGAAATTGTACAGGCAGTGCTTGCCGCCGGCCCCCATAATGACGGACTCTGCCGGAACGGGCACGCCGTACTGCCTTTCAAAGTACGCGCCGGCGGCCTTGCGCAACTCGGGAATGCCGGGCACGGCGGTGTAGCGGCAGAAGTTGTCGTCAATGGCGGCCTTGGCCGCCTCGCAGACATGCCTGGGCGTGGGAAAGTCCGGCTCGCCCACGGCAAGGCTGGTAACGGCGACGCCCTGCGCTTTCAGTTCCAGCGCGCGGCTGTTGACGCTCAGCGTCAGGGAAGGTTTGATGCTGCTCAGACGTTGGGAAATCTGCATGAAAAACTCCTTGGCGTTTGCGCCGCACCTGTGTCAGGGCGTTTCCCTTGACCCGCCGCTGCAGGTCTGCAAAAAAAAATGGTAGCAACTTCAGTCAGGGGTGTAAACAGATGCTGCCGCTGAATACGTATCCCGCCGCAGGTCCGCTGCTGCCGCTGCCGTCCGGCTGCGTGACGGCCGCATTCGTCGAACGCCGCAAGCGCTTCAGCGTGCTGCTGCGCTGCGGGAATGCGGAATTCTGGGCGCACAGCAACAATTCCGGCAGCATGCTGGGCCTCACCCGGCCGGGCGCGCCGGTGCTGGCCTCCCCGGCGGCCAACCCCGCGCGCAAGCTCAAGTTCACGCAGGAGTGCGTCTGGCTGGAGGAACGGGCCGTGCCCGCCGCACGCCCTGTTCCCCGGGACGCTCCGGCGGGCGCTTCCGGCCCCGGATTCTGGGTGGGCGTGAACACCAGCGTGCCCAACCGCATGCTGGAAGCGGCCTTCCGTGCGGGCCGCCTGCCCTTCGCAAGGGGCTACACCGCCCTTACACGTGAGGCAAAACGCGGACAAAGCCGCTTGGACGGCCTGTTCACCGGGCCCGGCCTGCCGCCGCTCTGGGTGGAGTGCAAAAACGTCACCCTAGTCGAGGATGACGCCGCCTGCTTTCCCGACGCGGCCAGCGAACGCGGGCAGAAACATTTGCGCGAACTCATGGATATCGTGGCGCACGGCGAGCGGGCGGCCATGTTCTATCTGGTGCAGCGCCCGGACGGGCGGTGCTTTGCCCCGGCCGACGTCATTGACCCCGACTATGCCGCCCTGTTCTACACGGCCATGGACGCGGGCGTGGAGATGTACCCCTGCCGCGCTCTGATAAACCCGCGCGGCATTGATCTCGGCGCATTGCTGCCGGTGCGCCCGGCCCCGTCTCAGGCGTAGCGCCCCGCCGCGTTGCCCGTATGTCCCGGCCTGATGCCGCGACGCAACGTGCGGGAGTCTGCCGCATGCCGCCGCTCCGCCTGCTGACAGAAAACCTTCTTTGCTGTAAAAAAAGATATGCACGACAATACCTATCTGCACATTCTGCAAAATGTGGCCGACGGCGTCCTCTCCCCGAAAGAGGCCATGCTGCGTCTTGGCGACGGAGCCGTCCACGACGCCCTGCGCGGGCTTACGCTCGACACGCAGCGTCCCCTGCGCACGGGACTGGGAGAAACCGTCTTCGCTCAGGGTAAGAGCGACGCGGCACTGCTGGGCGCGGTGGAAAACCTGGCCGTCTCCGGCCCGGTGCTGGTCAGCAGGGTCAGCCCCGCGCAGGCGGACCTGCTGCAGAAGCACTTCCCCGCAGGCCGTCACTGGGCGGAAGCCCGGCTCTTCGCCCTTGAGGAATCAAACGGATTCGCCGCCGCAATGACGCCGCCCCTGCCGCAGCAAGGGGACGCGCTGGTCATCTCGGCAGGAGCGGCGGACATCCCCGTGGCCTTGGAAAGTTACGGCGCCCTCAGGTTCTGGGGAAAATCCTGCGGCTGCATCACGGATGTGGGCGTGGCCGGACTGCACCGGCTCATTCCCCATCTGGAGGCCCTGCGCGCCGCCCGCGTCATCATTGCCGTGGCGGGCATGGAAGGAGCGCTGCCGGGCGTGCTGGCCGGGCTTGTGCCCTGCCCGGTGGTGGCCGTGCCTGCGTCAGTGGGCTACGGGCTCGGCGAGGGAGGCCGCACAGCCCTCGCCACCATGCTCTGCACCTGTGTGCCGGGCGTGGCCGTGGTAAATATCGACAACGGCTTCGGCGCGGCGGCGTTCGCCGCAAAACTGCTCGGATAGGGGCGCGCATTGCGGGACCGGAAGCCCGCTGCCCTTCCGATGCCGACATCGCAAGAATGTTGCCCTTTCCGGACAGCGCAGTTCAAGGATACGGGGGTACGCTTCCCGCTCCGCACACACGCAACAACAGCACGGCAAGAGCGCAGCCCTTGTTCCGTACTTTCAAAAAAGTAATGCGATGTTAAAGAGATAGCAGAAGTATTGTCTGTCCTGTCCAACAGACGCCATAAGGGATGCGCTCATGCCCAGTCACTGGCAATGGCGCCGAGCCCGAGCATGTTTTCGGTGGCCATGCGGAACTGTGTCTGGTTGAAGGACTCGCAGCTGTCTGCGGCCATAAGTTGATCCGCAGCGGCTGTGACGTCGCTCATGATGGAGGGATAGTAGGTGATGAAGCCTGACTCGTCACCGGCATTGGGCGTCACATACAGCGTCACGCCGGACATGGGCTCAAAGTTGGTCATATGCTCCCCCGCCTGCGCCGGCGAATGCCGCAGGGCTTTCCTTTCGACTACCCCATCCCCGCACGGGAAGCAAGGACGCAGCGCTACTCTTTCTTACGGCGCTTTTTCCTGTGCTTTTTTTCCGGCTTGTCCCGCTCCTTTTCTGTCTTTTGCACATGTTCCGGCGTCGGCAGTGCCCGTTCCGGCACAATGCTGTCCACGTCATACTCCGAAAACGGTTTTTCGCCCTTGAGCAGCGCCAGTTCTGCATCCCTGGTCTGCGCGAAGGCGGACATGCCTCTCCTGCTCACCGGTTCGCCGCGCGGATTGATGGCCTTGGCGGGATCTATGAATCTGCCGGCCTGCCGCAGCCGGAAGTCCAGATGCGGCCCGGTGGCAAGCCCCGTGCTGCCCACAAAGCCGATGACCTGCCCCTGCCGCACAGCCTGCCCCCGCCTGAGGCCCCGCGCAAAACCGGAAAGATGAGAGTACATGGATTCCAGCCCGCCGCTGTGCCTGACAACAATCTGGTTGCCGTACCCGCCGACCCAGCCGCGCAGCGTCACCACCCCCTCGCCGACGGCCTTGACGGGCGTGCCTGTGGGAGCGCCGTAATCCACGCCTTCATGCGGTCTGCTGTAGCCAAGAATGGGATGCATGCGGTTTTTTGAAAAACGCGAGGTAATGCGCGTCACGGCCAGCGGCGCCTGCAGCAGGGTCTTGTGCAGATTCTCGCCCTTGCGGTTGTAATAACGGGCCGGCCTGTTGCCGTCACGGAAAAGAAAGGCCTCGAACGTCTTGCCTTTGTTGGTGAAACGGGCAGCCAGAATCCGCCCGTAGCCCTTGTATTCGCCGTTGCGGTAACGCTTTTCCACCAAAACGGCAAAGGAATCGCCCTGTTGCAGATCGCGGATGAAATTGATCTCGGAACCGAAAAGATCGGCCAGTTTCAACGCCATCTGCGGGCTTTCGCCCACATCGGCCACGGCCTGGAACAGATTGTCGTCAATGACGGCACTGACGGAACTCAGCAGAACCGTATACTCAATGGCCTCCACCCTGGCGTCGGGTTTTTCCACACCCTCCACAACCAGACGACGGTGGCTGTCTATCTCGTATTCAAAACGCTTGACGCGCCCTGTGGCAGCATCCGTAATGACGACATAGGGCTGCCCTTCGCGAAAAGCGCGCATGGAAAAAACACGGCGCGCGGCGCTTACGTATTCCTGCACTCCGCCGCTCCCGGCATCGGCAAGAATTTTTGTGATGGTGTCACCCTTGCCTATAGTGCCGGTAACCACTTCCTCGCCGGGAACAGCACTGTCTTCAGAAACTCCACGCTCCGCCTCCGGCTCCCTGCCGTCGCCGGCAGGCGCGGAAGCAACCGTCGCGGCGGGCGACGGATCCACGGGCGTATCCGCAGTACCGGGAGCAGATTCCTCTACGGCGGGCGCTTCCTGCACACCCGGCCTTTCCTCCGGACTCCCGGCGTCATGCAGCAATCCGGCATGCCGGGCGTACAGCACGGCAACAATCAGCAGCAATACCGCAAACAACCAAACACGTTTCATTGTCAGGGTATACCCGGCGCACACAGGGTTGTCCAGTGTCGCGACGACGACGCCGGAGCACAGCGCTTCGTCATGGCTGCCGCCGCAGTTCCGCCTGTCACGGCACTTGTTTTGATCCTGTTTTTGGCGTATGAACAAGCTTTATCCTTTAACGCCGCCTGCCCCTGTCAACAGCAGGCGCGTCGCGTTCACGGCAGCACGCGACATGCGCAAAGAAACAGATTGTCATTCACAGGCCGCAGGCCCGCATATGCTGAAAAACGAGTTACGCGACATTCTGGCCGGAAAGAAGGCCGACGACGCCTGGCTGGAATGTCTCACGCTACGCCGGGAAGCCGATACGCTGTATGTGGGCTTTCCGCACATGTACTATGCGGACTGGTTCAACCGGCACAAGAAAGCCCTTTTTGAAGAAATACTCACCAGCCGTTTCGGCGCCGGGGCTTTTCCTGAAATTATCTATGAACAGAACACGCCCGGGCAGTCACGGGCCCAACGGTCTGCGCCCGGCGAGCCCGCAACGCCTGGGTTCGGCGTGAGTCATGCTGCAACATCTCCTGCAGACCGCCTGCTGCATGAACATCGGGACACTGCGGGGGATGATCCCTTCGCCGCGTTTATTGCCAACAGCAAAAACGCGTTTCCTCTGGCGGCGGCCAGGGAAGTTGCGGAACAGCAGGCCGGGGAAGCCTACACGCCTTTTCTGCTCTGCGGCCGCAGCGGCACGGGAAAAAGCCATATTCTGCGCTCTATGGCCGTAACGCTGGCCCGGCGGGGCCGCCGCGTCATGTTTGCCGCGGCGGCTCGCTTCTGCGCCGATAATCCGCTCTGGGCTCCCCGTCCGGAACTTTTCTGGCAGCAATATGACGCACTGCTTCTGGATGATATCCAGGATCTTGCAGGCCAGACCGCCTGGCAGCGCAACCTGGTGGCCTGCATTGACGCCTGCCCGCAGGGGGACCAGCAAAACCGCCGAATGGCCTTTGCCTGCCTTGGCCCCGCGCAGACGCTCAAGACGCTGGACGAACGCCTGCGTTCCCGCCTTGAAAGCGGGCTGGTGGTGGAACTCATGGAACCGGACCTTGAAGTGCGCATGCGCTATCTGCAGGCAATGAACAGGGAACAGGGACTGAACATGAACCGCGAACAGCTGTTGTTCATTGCCCAGCGCTGTTCGCAGTTTCGTCTGCTGCAGGGCCTGCTGCGCAAGGTGGCCGTTTTTTGTTCCGTCACCGGCTGCGCGCTTTCTCCCTCCGACCTTGAAAACATCATCCGCACAAGCGTTTCCGACAAGACACCGGGATGTTTGGAAATTTTGGAAGATGTGGCCCGGGCCATGCATGTGCGCCCGGAAGATGTGCTGGGCAGCAGGCGCAGCCCGGAGTTGGTGCGGGCGCGGCAGCTTGCCATGTACATCTGCCGCAAGAAACTGGGGCTTTCCTACCCTGAACTGGGCAGGGCCTTCGGCGGTAAGGACCACAGTACTGTCATCCATGCCGTTAAAAAAATTAAAAAACTGCTGCTTGTTGACAAAAGCGTCGAGCAATTTCTGACCACATTTGAACGCAACGCACAATAACCGCCCGTCGGGGGCGGCAACACCCCGGCAAATGTTTCCGACGTTTCCTGCACGTTACCGAAATGTAGTTTTTTTTTCCTGTAACGGCAGTGAGTTGCAATAGTTTTCAACATATGAGCAACGTTTAATAGCAAGGATAATTCTATGAAACTGACTGTAAACAAAGAGCAGATCATCGAGGGGCTGCTGAAAGCCGCCGCCGTCATTCCCGCCAAGGCGGGAGCGCAATATCTCCGTTCTATCTGGCTCAAGGCCGAAGAGGGCAGCCTTTCCGTCATGGCTACGGACGCCAATATAGAATTCACGGGAAGCTACCCCGCCGAAGTGGCGGAATCCGGCCTTGTGGGCGTGCAGGGCCGGGCTTTTGTTGACCTGGTGCGTCAGTTGCCGTCGGGCGTGCTCCACCTCACGCTGGATGCGACGTCCGGCAATCTGCTGCTGGAACAGGGACGGCGTACGTACAAACTGCCCGTGAACGGCTCGGAATGGTTCCAGAATTTTTCCGCGTTCCCGGCGGAAAACGCCGTCACCTGGTCCGGAGACTTTTTGCAGGATGTGCTGGACAAGGTCACCTTCTGCATCAGCGATGACGACGCCATGGACGCCATTGCCTGCCTGTGCATGAAGCCGCGCGGCAATGGACGCATTGACGTGTGCGGCCTCAACGGGCATCAGTTTGCCTTGGTTTCCTTCACGCACGACGAGCTGGCCGCCCGTCTGCCGGAACACGGCATGCTCATCCAGAAGAAATACCTGCAGGACATCAAGAAATGGCTGGGCATGGATGAGATTGAACTGAACATCACCGATAAGCGCCTGTACCTGCGCAGCCTCAACGGGGCGGAGACGCTCAGCCTGCCGCGCGCCGCCTATGACTACCCCGATTACAACATTTTCATGAGCAAGCTTGCCGGGGAAGACATGCACCCCATGACGATAGACCGCAAGGAAGCCATGGAAGCCCTGAGCCGCATTCTCATCTTCAATACGGAGAGCGACCGCTGCACCTACATGGATCTTTCCTCTGCCGAGGCCCGGCTTTCCGCCCAGGGGCAGGATGTGGGGTCGGCAAATGAAAGCCTGGAGGTAACGTATGGCGGCGACATCAGCCGCATAGCCTTTCCCACGCGCAACCTGCTGGATGTGCTGGGGCATTTCGTCTCCGCCAAAGTGGACATGATGCTCACCGGCTCGGAAGGCCCCTGCGGCATCCGCGGCGCGGACGACGCGGAATACACCGTCATCATCATGCCCATGAAGGTTTCGGAAACCACCTACTATAGCGAGGAAGACGTCTAATGGCTTCGGAAACCGGCAACAGCGGGTACAATGCGGCCTCCATCACCATTCTGGAGGGGCTTGCGGCGGTGCGCAAGCGCCCCGCCATGTACATCGGCAGCACGGACGCGCGCGGCCTGCATCATCTGGTCTATGAGGTTGTGGACAACTCCATAGACGAGGCCATGGCCGGCTACTGCTCGCACATCACCGTCATCCTGCACGGCGACAACAGCGTCACCGTGCGCGACGACGGGCGCGGCATTCCGGTGGACATTCACCCGAAGGAAGGCGTGCCTGCCGTGCAGGTGGTCATGACCAAGCTGCATGCCGGCGGCAAGTTCGACAACACCAGCTACAAGGTTTCCGGCGGTCTGCACGGCGTGGGCGTATCCTGCGTCAACGCGCTTTCCGAGGAACTCACCGTCACCGTGCGGCGC
The DNA here is from genome assembly GCA_015062205.1 of Desulfovibrio desulfuricans. GTDB lineage: Bacteria > Desulfobacterota > Desulfovibrionia > Desulfovibrionales > Desulfovibrionaceae > Desulfovibrio > Desulfovibrio desulfuricans_D. The sequence goes on along the minus strand of SUVB01000058.1, from coordinate 75,828 downwards.
GACGGCAGGCGTTACCGCCAGCACTACGCGCGGGGTGTGCCGCAGGATGAGCTCGCCGTCATCAGCGAGGGGGTGGAGGGCCACGGCACCACCGTGCGCTTCCGCCCTGACGAGGAAATTTTCGAGGTACTGGAATTTTCCTACGACACGTTGAAAAAGCGCTTTGAAGAGTTGGCCTACCTCAACAAGGGCCTGACCATCGAATGCATTGACGAGCGCATCGGCGAGACGCACATCTTTCATGCCGAGGGCGGCATCCGCCAGTTTGTGGGTGATCTCAATTCCGGCGATCCGGGCATCCATCCCATCATTTTCGGCGAAGGCGTGCAGGACAATGTCACTGTGGATTTCGCCCTGCAGTATAATGCCGGATACAAGGAGAACATCCACACTTTTGCCAACAACATCCGCACCAAGGAAGGCGGCACCCATCTGGTGGGCTTCCGCACGGCGCTCACCCGCGCCATTAACGGCTACATCAAGGGCCAGCAGGATCTTGTCAAAAAGCTCAAGAACACCACGCTGTCCGGCGATGACGTGCGCGAGGGCCTTACGGCGGTGATCAGCGTCAAGCTGCCGCAACCGCAGTTCGAGGGGCAGACCAAGACCAAGCTCGGCAACAGCGAGGTGGCCGGACTGGTGGCGGGCGTGGTATATGACCGTCTCAATGTGTATTTCGAGGAAAATCCCAAGGATATCCGCCTGATCATCGAAAAGGCCGTGGACGCCGCCCGCGCCCGCGACGCCGCCCGCCGCGCCAAGGAGCTTGTGCGGCGCAAAGGCGCTCTGACGGACAACGCCCTGCCCGGCAAGCTGGCTGACTGCCAGAGCAAAGATCCGGCCGAGTCCGAGCTGTTCATTGTTGAGGGCGATTCCGCAGGCGGTTCCGCAAAGCAGGGCCGCAATCCCCGTATTCAGGCCATTCTGCCCCTGCGCGGCAAGATATTGAACACCGAGCGCACGCGCTTTGACCGCATGCTGGCCAACAAGGAGGTCAAGGCGCTTATCACGGCCATGGGCGCGGGCATAGGCGAGGAAGATACAGACCTCGACAAGCTGCGTTACCACAAGATTATCATCATGACCGATGCCGATGTGGACGGCGCGCATATCCGCACGCTGCTGCTGACGTTCTTTTTCCGCCAGTATCAGGAAATGGTGGAACGCGGTTTTGTCTACATAGCCCAGCCGCCGCTCTACCGCGTGCACAATTCGCGCATGGAAAAATTCATCAAGGATGATCCCGAACTCAACGAATTTCTGCTCAGGCGCGTCAGTGAAGACGTGACCGTGGTTGCCGCCAACGGCAGGGAATACACGGGCGCGGCGCTCATTGACTTCATGGAACGCATCGACAGAATACAGGGTCGCATCAACGAGGCCGAACTGGCCGGCACCCCGCGCGAGCTCTTTCTCGCCCTTGTCACGTACGGCACGCTGCTTGACAGGGATATCCTCGAAAAGAACAGCAGCGCCTTCACGGACTGGCTCAACGGGCATGACTATATGCTCACCCTTGAGCGGGAACGCAGCGAGGAGGATGACGAGGAACGCCTCTTCGCCCTGTTTGAAAGCACGGGCGGTCACCACACCCGGCGCGGCATGGAGTTTTTCCAGTCGCGTCTCTATCGTCGCACATGGCAGCTTTTCAATGATGTGCGCGAGGAGTGCGGCGGGCTTTCCTTCACCCTGCGCCGCAAGGACGGGGAAACCCCGGCCGAGGATATGTTCGTCCTCATGCGGCTTGTTCTGGAAGAGGCCCGCAAGGGCATCAACATCCAGCGTTACAAGGGCCTTGGCGAAATGAACCCCGACCAACTCTGGGTAACCACCATGAATCCGGAAAACCGCGTGCTGCTGCAGGTTTCCGTGGAAGACGCCAACGAGGCCTCCGACGCCTTTGAGGAGCTTATGGGCGACCGTGTGGAGCCGCGCCGGGATTTTATCGAACGCAACGCCCTGGCCGTGCAGGAGCTTGATATTTAAGCCTCACGCCTGGTTACCTAGGTGACGCGCAGGAAACATCATATCGGCAGGTCATACATGGCAGAGACAGACATCACGCAAGTCAGCATTGAGAAAGAACTGCGCCAGTCCTATCTGGAGTATTCGCTTTCGGTGATCATCGGGCGCGCCATTCCCGACGCGCGCGACGGTCTGAAGCCGGTGCACCGGCGCATCATGTTCGCGCAGTACGAGCTGGGCAACAACTGGAACCGTCCGCACAAGAAATCCGCCCGCATTGTCGGCGACGTCATCGGCAAATACCACCCGCACGGCGATTCGGCGGTCTATGACGCCATCGTGCGCATGGCGCAGGATTTCTCCATGCGCGATCCGCTGGTGGACGGTCAGGGCAACTTCGGCTCCATTGACGGCGACGCCGCGGCGGCCATGCGTTACACCGAAGTGCGCATGTCGCGTCTGGCGCAGGAATTTCTCAACGATCTCGACAAAAATACCGTGGACTTCAGGCCCAACTACGACAACACGTTGCAGGAGCCCACGGTAATGCCCACCAAGGTGCCCAATCTGCTGCTCAACGGCAGCTCGGGCATTGCCGTGGGCATGGCCACCAATATTCCGCCTCACAATCTGGGCGAGCTGTGCGACGCCATTCAGCTGCTGCTGGACAATCCCCAGTGCAGCATTGACGAGCTGATGGACTTTGTGAAGGGGCCGGATTTCCCCACCAGGGGCATCATCTACACGGGCAAGGGCCTGTACGACGCCTATCATACCGGGCGCGGCACGGTAAAGGTGCGCGGCCGCCTGGAGGTGGAGGACCGCAAGAAGGGCGCGCAGGCCATCGTCATCAAGGAGATTCCCTTCGGTCTGAACAAGTCCGTGCTGGTGGAAAAGATTGCGGCCCTGGTCAATGACCGTAAGATAGACGGCGTTTCCGACCTGCGCGACGAATCCGACCGCAAGGGCATCCGCGTGGTCATCGACCTCAAGCGCGGCACCATTCCGGACATTGTCGTCAACGCCCTGTACAAGTACACCCCGCTGGAAACAAGCTTCGGCATCAACATGCTGGCCGTGGTGGACAACCGCCCGCAGCTGCTGAACCTCAAGAGCGCGCTGACCTGCTTTGTGGACCATCGCCGCGAGGTGGTCATCCGCCGCACCCGGTACGACCTGGAGAAGGCCGAGGCCCGCGCGCATATTCTGGAAGGGCTGCGCATCGCTATCGACAATATCGACGAAGTGGTGCGGCTCATCCGCGCCTCCGCCAGCCCGGACGAGGCGCGCGCCTCCCTGATGGCCCGCTTCGAGCTTTCCGAAGTGCAGGCCCGGGCCATTCTCGACATGCGTCTGCAGCGTCTCACCGGCCTGCAGCGCGAGGAACTCATGGCCGAGTACAAGGACCTGCTGCAGAAGATTGAATTCTACAAGTCCATTCTGGACAACCCCGAAGTGCTGCGCGGCGAGCTCAAGCGTGAAATAGCCGAGTTGCGCGACACCTTTGCCACGCCCCGCCGCACGGAAGTGCTGCATGACGCCTTTGCGGACATCGACGTGGAAGATCTCATTCCCGACGACGAAGTGGTCATCACACTTTCGCGGCGCGGCTACATGAAGCGTACCGGGCTTGAGAACTATCAGCAGCAGAAGCGCGGCGGCAAGGGCATTGCGGCCCTGCACACCTCCGAAGACGACTATGTGCAGGAATTCCTGACCACCACCAACCACCAGTATCTCTGCCTGTTCACCAACAAGGGGCGCATGCATCAGCTCAAGGTGCACCAGGTGCCCGAGGGCAGCCGTACGGCCAAGGGCGTGCACATCAACAACCTGCTGCCCCTGGAGGAAGGGGAGTGGGTGACCACGGTGCTGGCGCTGCGCGAGTTTGCGGAAGACAAGTTTTTCCTCTTTATCACCAGGAGAGGCATGGTCAAGCGTTCCTCGGCCTCGCTGTACGCCCGCTGCCGCAAGACCGGCCTCATGGCTGTGGGTCTGCGCGAGGACGACGAACTGGTGGTGGTGCGCCCCGTCCGCGACAACAGCCATATTGTGCTGGCCACAGCCGACGGCTATGCCATCCGCTTTTCCTGCAATGACGTGCGGCCTATGGGCCGCGTGGCCACGGGCGTCAAGGGCATTGCCCTGCGCCGCAGCGATTGTGTGGTGGCGGGCGTTATCATCAAGGATGTGGACCAGTCCACGGAGATCATGTCCATTTCCGCCAACGGCTACGGCAAGCGAACCGGCGTCGAACTGTACCGTCTGCAGTCGCGCGGCGGCAAGGGCATCATCAACTTCAAGGTGACGGCCAAGACCGGCCCCGTGGTGGGGGCCATGCCCGTGCGCGACAATGACGGCCTTATTCTATTGACTTCGGCCAACAAGGTTGTGCGCATCGGCGTGGACGACGTGCGCAGCAAGGGCCGGGCCACCATGGGCGTCATGCTGGTGCGCTTGGACGAGGGCGCGCGCGTGGTGGGATTTGACCGCGTGGATGAGGGCGGGCAGACCGGTCGCGACGCGGGCGCGGAAATGGAGGAAATTGACGCCGCCGCGTCCGCGCCGCAACAGGCCGGCAGCGTGGAAGGCGTTCCGGAGGAACGCGGCGCGGAAGAAAACCCCGATGAGGCCTAGGCCCGGTCTTCGGGCTGCGGGGTCAGGACGCGGCGCGATGAAGGAAATTCTGCGCGTTGCGGCGCTTTGCCTGGCATTGTGGCCCGCAGGCCTGCTCGGAGCCTGCAGCGACGCAGGGCTCCCTGCCGACGATATTGCCGCCGCCCGCACGGCGCTGGCCCGGCACGACTGGCTGCTTGCCGAACGGCTGCTTGAGCGTTATCTGCGTGAGGCGCACGATGTCGGCGCGCGCTGGGAAGCATGGAATTATCTTTTGACCGCGCTTAATGCCGGTGGGCAGGAGACGCGCGCCGAACTGGACGTGTTGGAAACCATGCTGGCCGAATTTGCGGATGATGACGCCAGAAGCGCTGAAGTGCTGCACCGCATGGGTGAATGCGCCGAGCGCCTGCGACGTTACGAACGCGCGGCCGAGGCGTGGAATATGTATGTGGGTCTGCGCGGTCTGGGCGCGCAGCATCAGGTGGAGGGTTACCGCCGGCTGGCGGCCATGCAGCTGCGCCTGCGACGTTTTGACGCCGGGGAAAGCGCCCTGCGGCAGTGTCTGGCGCTGCCCCTGGCGGCCCGAGACAAGATTCTGTGCATGTATGACCTGGCCGATCAGAGCATGGCCAGGGAGCGTTGGCAGGATGTGCTTGACCTGTGCGGGCATATTTTTGAAAGCCGGCCGGAGGAATCCCTTCGGGGCATGACGGGATATCTGCTGGCGGATGCGCTGGAACAGCTCGGCAGGAACGAGGAAGCCCTGAAGGCCTTTGAACAGGCGCGCGGCGCGTACCCCAATCCGTCCGTCATTGATAAACGCATTGCGAAACTGCGCAAAAAGACAAAGTAGCGGCAGATGCCGGGTAACGGTTTCAACATGAAGAAGAACGGCCTATGATCAAGCATGATTGCGGCGTGTTCGGCATTTATGACCACGAGGAGGCGGCGCGCCTGGCCTATTTCGGCCTGTACGCGCAGCAGCATCGCGGGCAGGAAAGCGCGGGCATCGTCACGTGGGACGGCAGCGCCGCCCATGAGCACAAGCGCATGGGACTGGTGCCGGACGTATTTTCCGAGGCCGACCTGCAGGCCCTGCCGGGGCGCATGGCCGTCGGTCATGTGCGCTATTCCACCACGGGCCGTTCCGTGGGCAACAACGCCCAGCCCTTCTGCGTGCATTTCCAAGGGCATGACGTGGTGCTGGCCCATAACGGCAATCTGGTCAATGCCGCGCAGCTGCGCGAAGATCTGGAGGAAGAGGGGGCCATCTTTTCCACGGGCAATGACACGGAAGTGTTCATGCACCTCATTGTGCGGGCGCTCAGGCACAACAACCTGCCGGGCGCCGTCAAGGAGGCCTGCGCCCGCGTGCGCGGGGCTTACAGTCTCGTGGTCATGGCCGACGGCGTCATGGCTGCCGTGCGCGACCCGCACGGCTTCCACCCCCTGGCTTTCGGCTACATGGACGGCAGCCCCGTGTTCGCCTCCGAAACCTGCGCTTTTGATCTGCTGGAAGCGCGATTCGAACGCAGTGTGGAACCGGGCGAAATCGTCATTGTGCAGGATGGCGACGTGCGCAGTGAATATCTGCTGGAACCGCTGCCCAAAAAGCCGCGCCAGTGCATTTTTGAACTGGTCTATTTTGCCCGGCCGGATTCCTGCATCTTTGACGAGCAGGTCTATCTCTGCCGCAAGAAAATGGGCTGGAATCTGGCGGAGGAATCCACGCCGGACGTGGATTTTGTCATGCCCTTCCCTGATTCCGGCATCTATCCGGCCCTGGGTTTTGCCCAGCGTTCCGGCCTGCCGTACGAACACGCCATGATCCGCAACCACTATGTGGGGCGCACCTTCATCCAGCCCTCCCAGAGCATGCGCAGCTTTGGCGTGCGGGTGAAGATCAACCCGGTGAAGGAAGTCATCGAGGGCAAGCGTATCTGCATCATTGACGACAGCATCGTGCGCGGCACCACCATGACCACGCGCGTCAAAAAACTGCGCGAGCTGGGCGCGCGCGAGGTGCACATCCGCATTTCCAGCCCGCCCGTGAAGTTTCCCTGCCATTACGGCATTGATTTCTCCTCGCGCGGTGAGCTCATTGCCGCCCGCTACGAACTGGAGGATATCCGTCGCCGTCTGGATGTGGACTCCCTGCACTATCTGAGCATTGAGGGGCTGTTGGGCTCCGTGCGTAAGCCGGACAGCTATTGCATGGCCTGCTTTGACGGCAACTACCCTGTGCCCTGCGAGGGCTGCGGCGGCAAGTTTCAGCTTGAATCCTCCTGTGGGGGACGGTAGAAGACGAACTTCCAGGGCCCGCCCACGGAATAAGGCAACGATATGAGTACGTCACGCATCAAGGGTTTTGCGGACATGTTTCCGCCGGAGAGCGACGTGTTCACCCGCATGGAGAACACGGCGCGGGAGGTTTTTGGCCGTTGCGGCTTTGTGGAACTGCGCACGCCGCTTATGGAGTTCACTGAACTGTTCCAGCGCTCCATCGGCGAGGAGACGGATGTGGTCCAGAAAGAGATGTACACCTTTCCCGACCGCAAAGGCCGCTCCCTGACCCTGCGGCCCGAAGCCACGGCAGGCGTCATGCGCGCCTATATTGAAAGCGGGCTGGCCAACAGGGAACCGGTGAGCCGCCTGTTCACCACCGGCCCCATGTTCCGCTACGAGCGCCCGCAAAAAGGCCGCATGCGCCAGTTCCACCAGATCAACTGCGAATGTCTGGGCAGCCACAGCCCTTTTGCCGATGCGGAACTTATCAGCATGCTCCTGGGGTTTCTCGACAAGCTGGGCCTCAAGGACGTTGTGCTGCACATCAATTCGCTGGGCTGCGCCGCATGCCGTCCCCGGTTCAAGGATGCCCTGCTGGCCTACCTCAGGAGCGTGGACAGCGCCTGCCTCTGTGAAGACTGCTCCCGCCGCGCGCAGACCAACCCCCTGCGCGTGCTGGACTGCAAGCAGCCCGGCTGTCGCGAACTTACGGACAGGGCGCCGAAACTGCTGGATTACAACTGCCCGGAGTGCCGGGCCCATTTCGACACGGTGCTGCGCCTGCTGGAAGGACGGGGCCTGAAGTACGAGCTGGACCACAGGCTTGTGCGCGGGCTGGACTACTATTGCCGCACCACCTTCGAGGTGGTAAGCGGAAGCATCGGCGCGCAGGCGGCCGTGGCCGGCGGCGGCCGGTACGACGGGCTGATCAAAAGCCTGGGCGGGCCGGATGTGCCCGGCGTGGGTTTCGCCTGCGGCATGGAGCGGCTGGCCCTCATGCTGGGGGACGCGCCGCAGCGGCAAAAGGATTTTTATCTTGTGGCCATGGACGCGACAAGCCGCGAGCAGGGCTGGCTGCTGGCGCAGCGGTTGCGTGACGGCGGCCTGACGGGCGAAATGAATTTCAGTGAGAGCGGCTTCAGGAGCCTCATGCGTCAGGCGGGCAAATCCGGCGCGCGGAAGTGCCTGATTATCGGGCCGGACGAGGCCGCTGCCCGCAGCGTAGTTATCAAGGATCTGGAAAACGGCAGACAGGAAAGCGTGCCGCAGGCCGCCGCGCTCCATCACCTCCAAACGGGAACCGACAGCAATGACTGAACAGATTGCAACGCAGGACGCGCAACAGCAGGATGTGCAGAAAGAGCACCAGAGATACGTCGTGGAACTGGGCGACTGGCGGCGCAGCCACAACTGCGGCCAACTGACCCTTCAGGAGGACGGGCAGACAGTCTGTCTCATGGGCTGGGTACAGTACCGGCGCGACCACGGCGGGCTGATTTTTGTGGATCTGCGCGACCGCGAGGGGCTTACCCAGGTGGTCTTCAGCCCCGACATTGCGCCCGAGGCCCACAAGGACGCGCACATCCTGCGCTCGGAATACGTGCTGGCCGTGAAGGGCAGGGTGCGTCCGCGCCCCGAGGGCATGGTCAATCCCAACATGCCCACGGGAGAGATCGAGGTTGTGGTGCTGGAGTGGAAGCTGCTCAACACCTCAAAGACGCCGCCCTTCCCCATTGAAGACCGCACCGACGCGGGCGAGAACCTGCGGCTTGCGTGGCGCTATCTAGACCTGCGCCGTCCGCGCATGCAGGCCAATTTGCGCCTGCGGCACAAGGTGGCGCAGGCGGCACGGCGCTTTCTCGACGAACAGGGCTTCCTTGAAGTGGAAACGCCCGTGCTCACCAAGTCCACGCCCGAGGGCGCGCGCGACTTTCTCGTGCCCAGCCGCCTGAACAACGGCGAGTTCTATGCCCTGCCGCAGTCGCCGCAGCTCTTCAAGCAGCTGCTCATGGTGGCAGGCATGGAACGCTATTTCCAGATTGTGCGCTGCTTCCGCGACGAGGATCTGCGCGCCGACCGCCAGCCGGAGTTCACGCAGGTGGACCTGGAAATGAGCTTCGTCAATGAGGAACAGGTCATGACCGTGGCCGAGGGGCTTATGGCCCGCGTATTTCACGACGTCATGGGCAAGGAACTCGTGACGCCCTTCCCCCGCATGCCGTGGGACGAGGCCATGAGCCGCTTCGGCGTGGACAAGCCGGACACGCGCTTCGGCCTGGAACTCAGGGATATCACCGCCATTGTGCGCGGTTCCGGTTTCAAGCTCTTCGCCTCCGCCCCGCTGGTCAAGGGCATGAAGGTGCCCGGCGGCGAAAGTCTGACCCGCAAGGAGATTGACGCCTTCACCGAATTCGTCAAAATTTACGGGGCGCAGGGGCTCGCCTGGATCAAGATCAAGGAAAACGAATGGCAGTCGCCCATCGCCAAGTTCCTTTCGGAAGAGGAGCGCAAGGGCATTGCGGAAGCGCTGGAGCTCAAGGTGGGCGACATTGTCTTCTTCCAGGCGGGCGAACCGGCCATGGTCAACGCCGCCTTGGGCAATCTGCGCGTGCACCTTGGGGAATATCTGAAACTCATCCCCGAAAACAGCTTCAATTTTCTCTGGGTGACGGACTTCCCCCTCTATGAGTACGATGAGGAGGAGAAGCGCTACGTGGCCTGCCATCACCCCTTCACTTCGCCCGCACCGGGGCATCTGGATCTCATGCTCAGCGACCCCGCCAAAACCCGCGCCCGCGCCTATGACATGGTGCTCAACGGGTGCGAGGTGGGCGGCGGCTCCATCCGCATCCATTCCGGCGAGGTGCAGCGCCGCATGTTTCGGGCGCTGGGCTTCAGCGATGCGCAGGCCGAGAGCCAGTTCGGCTTCCTGCTGCAGGCGCTGGACCAGGGCGCGCCGCCGCACGGCGGCCTGGCCTTCGGTCTGGATCGTCTGGTCATGCTGCTTTCCGGTTCGTCCAGCATTCGCGACGTCATCGCCTTCCCCAAGACGCAGAAGGCCACCTGTCTTATGACGGGCGCACCCAACACGGTTTCCGCCAGGCAACTGCGCGAGCTGGGCCTGCGCCTGCGCGAGCAGCCCGGCGCGGAACGCAGGGGCGCGGATACGGCCGGGGCATAGGCGGGCAGGGCATGATACTTGATATTGTCACCTATCCTGATCCGCGCCTCAAACAGGTCTGCGAGCCCGTGGAGGCCGTGACGGACGAGATTCGTCAGCTGGCGGCGGACATGCTGGAAACCATGTACGCCGCCCCCGGTGTGGGCCTTGCCGCGCCGCAGGTGGGCAGGAATATCCGCATGCTTGTCATGGATCCGGCGGGCAAGGATGAGGAAAAAAGGCCGCGCGTGCTCGTCAACCCCGTGTTGACGCTTGGCGGCGAGGAGGTCCTCAGCGAGCAGGAGGGCTGCCTTTCCGTGCCCATGAACTACAGGGCCGATGTGAAACGCATGAGCAAGGCGCGCCTGCATGCGCAGGACCTTGACGGCGCCCTTATTGACGAGGACCTTGACGGCTTTGACGCCATTGTCGTGCAGCATGAATATGACCATCTGGACGGCATTTTGTTTATTGACAGGATCAGTCGTCTGCGGCGCACCCTGTACGACGGCAAGGTGAAGAAATGGCTCAAGCGCAGAAATGCCGGATAGTGTTCATGGGTACGCCCGAGTTTGCCGCCGTCAGTCTAGAACGGCTGGCGGCCTGGCAACGCGGGGAGATCGCGGGCGTATACACGCAGCCTGACCGCCCGGCCGGGCGCGGGCACAGGTTGCGCATGCCGCCCGTGAAGAAACTTGCCCTTGCGCTGGGATATCCCGTTTTCCAGCCCCTGAGCCTGAAAAGCCCTGAGGAACAGGAAAGGCTGGCCGCGCTCAGGCCTGATGTCATTGCCGTGGCCGCCTACGGCATGATTTTGCCCCAGGCAGTGCTTGATATGCCGCGTCTGGAGTGCGTCAATGTGCATGCCTCGCTGTTGCCTGCCTACCGCGGCGCGGCCCCCATTCAGCGCGCCGTCATGGACAGCTGGCGGTCCGGCGCCGTGGCCGGGGTCACCATCATGCGCGTCACCCTCAAGCTGGATTCCGGCCCGATATTCGCGGCTGACAGCCTGCCTGTGGGCGAACATACGGCGGGCACGCTGCACGACGCCCTTGCCGGGCGGGGGGCTGACCTGCTTGTCCGCGTGCTGGACGACATTGTGGACGGCAGGGCCAGGCCCGTGGAGCAGGACGAGAGCCTGGTGACCTACGCGCCCAAGATTGCCAAGGAAGACGGCTTTGTGGACTGGAGCCGTCCGGCGGCGCAGGTGCACGCCCGCGTCCGCGGCGTGACGCCCCGCCCGGGGGCGCGCGTGGTGCTTGAACCGGCAGGTGATGCCGTTTTTGCGCCGCTTTCCCTGTGCATTGCGCCGGGAAAAATCGGGGCGGCGACCGGCAGCGCGGCTCCCGGCACGCTGCGGCGTGACGCTGCGGGTTTGAGCATTGCCTGCGCCGACTGCTGGTATGAGCTTTCCATGGTTCGGCCGCAGGGCAAGAAGGACATGACGTGCCGTGATTTGCTCAACGGAGCGCTGCGTGGCGCGCCGCAGGGTTTTTGCGGGGTTGCGCATGCCCCGCTGGCCGGGGAATAGGGCGTAGGCGTCGCATTTTGCCGCTCCGGATGTCCTTTTCTGCCGGGCAGGCGATACAGGTCATTTTTTTCTTTTTCCGATGCAGTTCCTGTGCGCGCCGCTTTCGCACGGTACACGGTGATTGTGGCCCAAATTTTACTATACGCCCGTTTTTCCCTTTCTCGGGGATAGGCGGGGCACTGTTGCCTCCTCCAAAAATGCCGGCTGTACGGCCGGACAGATCCAACCTGCTGCGGGAACGACATGCCCCCTTCCATCTTTCTTTCGCTTCATCCCTTTTTTGAGGGAGGGCCCATCAACGGGCGCAAACAGGCCAATGCCGGTTTCATGCGCGCCCTGCTGGAGCTTGATCCCTTTGACCGCTACCAGTTTTTTGTGGACAATCCGCGTGATCTGGAAGAGTTCTGGGCGAGACAGGCGGGCCTTGCGGCCCTGCGGCGAGGGGCCGTCACGGCGCATCGGCGTGTTGATCTTTTGGCGGCCTTGCACTCGACGGCGTTTACGCTCTGCCACCTCTCCGACCCTATTGACGATTTTGTGCTGCTTGCGGCGGCGCGCAATCGTCTGTCAGCTGACCTTTTCCCCCTGACTGCGCCCAACCACACCCTGAGTTACGCCCGTTACGCCTCCAGTTTCCAGGGGTATATCTGGGACGGCTGGGGCCCGCGCGACGTGTTGGGCTGCAATTCCTCTGCGGCCCGCGCAGTGCTGGGCCGGTGTTTTGAGGCGCTCAACGGGCCGGGTTATCGTCTGCCTGCTCTGGAAGTTATGCACATGGGTGCGGACCTGCGCATTGCTTCACGCGATGCGGACTTGCGCTCCCGCATGCGTCCGCAACTGGGGCTCGGCGATGACAGTGTGCTTCTTTTGCTCTTCGGGCGCATGACCACTGTGGACAAGATGGACCCCCTGCCCCTGCTTTTGGCCATGCGCCGCGCGCGGGAACTGTGCCCGCAACAGGATATTGCGCTTGCCGTATCCGGTGCTGCGCCCGACAGCGACCCTGTTTTTGCGATTGTGCCCATTCTTGCGCAGCGCTTCGGGCTTACGGTGCATATGCTGCCCAATCCCACGGAAGAGCAGAGGGATGCTCTTTTTGCGGCGGCCGACATCTTTGTTTCACCTTCCGACAATATTCAGGAAACCTTCGGCCTTACCCTTGTGGAAGCCTTTGCGGCCGGTCTGCCAGTGATTGCTTCGGACTGGGACGGCTACAGGGATATTGTGGAGCACATGGTCACAGGACTGCTTGTGCCCACGCTGGCCCCTGCGGACACCCCCCTGCTGGACATGCAGACCATGCTGCTTTTTGACAATCAGTACCATTTGTTGCGGGGGCAGAGCACCTGCGTGGACGTTCCTGCCCTTGCCGAAGCCATTGCGTTGCTTGCAGGGGATTCGACGCTTCGTCGGCGGATGGGGGCGGCGGGCAGGGAACGTGCGCAGCGCCATTTTTCCTGGAATGCCGCAGTGCAACGCTGGGTTGCCCTGTGGGCGGAGCTGTGCAGCCGTCCCGTTGACAGCGCAACGGAAGACCGCATGCGGGCGGCGCGCCATCCGCGGTTTTTGCCTTTCGGCGCCATGTTTGCCCCCTTCGCCAGCGGGCATCTCGCTGATGACGACAGGCTTTCGCTCACCGGGATGGGCAGTCTTCTGCTGCACCGTGAACTCCCTTGGGAGAGCTTTGCCGCCTTTCGTTTCGGTTTTCCCGAGGAGGATATCCGCCCTCTGCTGGTGCGCGCGCGCAAACCTGTCGCCGTGCGGCAGCTGCGTGAAGGGAGCCGTCTGGATGCCGAGCTTTTTGAACGCTACGCGCTCTGGTGCCTCAAGCATGACCTGCTCGCGCGCGTGCCTGCGGACAGCTCCGCAGGCTGAGGAGAGGCCGAATGCTGCGCAAGTCCCCCTTCTCTCTGCCGCCGGAACAATATGGAGGCGCACGCAAGCGCATTTTTATCGGGCTCATGCTCGCCTCCTGTCTTTTGCTCTGCCTTGTGGCGGGCGTTTTTTTTGTACTTCCCTGGTCCGGCCTGGTCCGGCCCGGCACGTGGCTTCCTGCCGTGAGCATCACTGTGGGCGCCGTGTGTATGCTGGCCTTGCTCTGGCTGTGTCTGACGCTTGTTTTTCACATCTATACCGGCAAACCCCTGCCCGGCGTTTCAAGCGTGCGGCATCTGACGATTCGCCTGTTTTTCCCTCTGATGGAACTGCTGGCCAAGGCCGTGGGCATTGAACGCGGCAAGCTGCGCCGCAGCTTTATCAAAGTCAACAACGAGCTGGTGCTTGCGGATCTCCGCCCTGTAGAACCTTCTTCTCTGCTGTTGCTCCTGCCGCACTGCGTGCAGCGTGCCGCCTGTCCGCACCGGCTGGTGCACAATGCGGACAACTGCCGGCGCTGCGGCGCGTGTCCCGTGGGCAGCCTGCTTGCCCTGCGGGACAAGTACGGCATCCGCCTCGCTGTTGCCACAGGAGGCACCATTGCCCGGCGCATTGTCGTGCAGACGCGGCCGCGCTGCATCATTGCGGTCGCCTGCGAGCGCGATCTGACTTCGGGCATTCAGGACAGCTATCCCATCCCTGTGTTTGGCGTGCTCAATATGCGCCCTCACGGCCCCTGCATTGACACTCTTGTGCCCTTGCAGGCGCTTGAGAACGCCATCCGCCTTTTTCTCGGCGTCTGCCGGTCGCCAGGGGAGGCGTGCTGATGGGCGGCCGCCGTACCCTAAAGGGCGCGTCAGGCCTGCCGGGCAGTGTTTTGCGCCTGCCCCGCAATGGGCGCAGCGCCGCCTTGCAGGCCCTGCTGCTGGTGGATTCCGGCCTGACCGTGCAACAGGCTGTCGCTGCGGTTCTTACCCCGACTGCTGCTGCGCAGGCTGTTCCCACGCTGTCACCGCAGGAACGCAATCTCTGCGCCGAACTGGTTTATGGGTATTTGCGTGCGGAGCTGCGAATTGCAGCCATTCTGGATGCTGTTTTACCCCGTCCCGGTTCCCTGCCCCGTCCCATGATTCTGCTGCTGGGCCTTGCCGTATATGCGCTGCTGTTTCAGGAGCGGGTGCCTGACCATGCTGCCGTGCACAGCGCTGTGGACGCGGTGCGCCGTCTCTATGGCCAAGGACTCTCCGGAGTGGCCAACGGCGCGCTGCGCAGCGTGCAGCGCAGAAATGAGGAATTTCAATGTATTGAATTTTATAAAAAAAGATGTAACTCACGGGAACTTGACGCCCTTGCGTTATTTTATGCGGTTCCTTCCTGGCTGGCGTATTGCTGGGAGGCGGCTTTCGGGCGGGCGACGGCCGTCAGTTTGCTGCGTCGTTCCTTCATGCGACCCTGGAGCGCATTGCGCATCAATGCGCGGCATCCTGCGGCGTCAATGCTGCTCGTGTCCCTGCGGGCCCAGGGAGGCGATGATGTGGGGGACTATGGCGTGGCTTTTCCGCCGGGCGCCATGCCGCAACATATCGATGGCAGGGAGATTTCCGCGTGGCAGCGGGATGGCGCTCTCTCGCAGCAGGCGGCAGGTTCACAGGCCGTTTTGGAGGCTCTTGGGCTGTTCGCCTGGGATGCTCCGGTGTGGGACGTGTGCGCCGGTTTTGGCGGTAAGACGCTGGCGCTGCTGGAGCGTGATGTGCCTGTAAGACTTGCTGCGGACCGCTCCCCGGCCAGACTGCGTTTGCTTCCCGGGGAGTGCCGTCGGTTGCGCCTGACGCAACCGGCGACCGTTATTGCGGACGGCGTGCGCCCGCCGATTTCCCACTGGGATGGCCATATCCTTGTGGACGCCCCCTGCTCCGGCCTTGGTGTGCTGGCACGCCGTCCGGACATCCGCCGCCGTCCGGAAGAGGCTCTTGCGCAGCATGCGGCTGTACAGCGCGCGCTGCTCGCCGCCTGCGCGTCGTTGCTCCGCCCGGGCAGGCAATTGGCGTATGTGACCTGCACCCTGCGGCCGGAAGAAAATGAAGGCGCTGTTGCGGCTCTTCTGCAGCAGCAGCCCGCATTGCGGCTGCTGCGCCGTTGGCAGACGCCCCATGATCATCCCTGGCTTGAGGGCATGTACGGGGCGCTGCTGCAAAAAGCTCCCTGCTGAAGGGGACACCGTCCGGTCCCACTGCACCTGTAGTTGTTGTGCGCGGCCGTAGCCGTTTTTTTTTTCTGCTCTTCCTGTCTGCGGAGACTATTCTTCCCCGGCATCATCCAGGCTGACGCCGAGGCGCGAGAGCAGGGCCGCAAGCTCTTCGCGGCTTGTGTAGGCAAACGCAATGCGTCCTTTTTCTTCGCTGCCGCTGACTGTGGCCTTGCAACCCATGCTTGCGCTGAGGCTGTGCTGCAGGTTTTTCATGCGGCGGCTTTTTGCGCGCGGTGTTCTTCCCCCAGCCCGGGCGCCGGCATCATCAATCTGCCAGGGCAGCGCGTTGTTTGCCCTCCAGTATGCCGCGGCATCTTCGGCTTCGCGCACGGTCAGCTTGTGATTCAGGATGCGCAGGCGCAATGCTTCCATGGCAGCGGCGTCATCAATACCCAGCAGACAACGGCCGTGGCCCGCGCTCAGGCGACCGGCCTGCAAATCGGCCCGTGCCGCTTGGCTCAGTTGCAGCAGCCGCAATGCGTTGGCGACAGCGGGGCGGCTTTTGCCCAGACGCTCGGCCAGCTCTTCCTGCGTGAGGGCGAGCGCCTCCCGCAGGGCCTGCAGGGCTTCGGCCTCTTCAATGGGGTTGAGATCTTCACGTTGGAGATTCTCAATGAGGGCGGCGGCCATGACTTCTTTATCGTTCAACGACCGTACGAAAACGGGAACCTCGGTCAGGCCGGCCAGTTGCGCAGCTCGCCAGCGTCGCTCGCCGGCCACAATCTGAAAGCCCTGTTCCCCCTGCACCGGACGGACAAGTAGAGGCTGGATGATGCCCTGCGCTTTTATGGAGTCTGCCAGTTCACGCAATGCGGTTTCATCAAAATGCCTGCGCGGTTGATTTGGATTTGGGTGCAGGGCCGACAACGGCAGCGCGCTGACGTTATCCTCCTGTGTTTTCGTTGCGGGGACGGAGCCCCCGAAGAGCGCATCCAGCCCTCTGCCCAGTCCTTTGTTGCCGCTCATGGCTTCTCCTTTGTGGTAATCGGGCGTCGCTTGTGGCCGACGCCGCATGTGCGTTGCTGCGCAGAGATTTTCGTGATGCGCTGCGTTCTCTCGCTTCACTTGACAATGCAGTGCCGCGCGCGGCACGCTGTCCCGTGTCTCGTGCTCCCGGAGTTTTTCGGGAGGCGTGCCGTGCCGGCGCGTCTTGTGCGGGACGGTCTGTTTCCCCTGCATATCTGGAGGATGTCTCATGCCCGCACATTGTCAGCTGCAATATATTACGGATACTGACGGCAATGCTGTTTTTGTCGTTATTCCTGTTGCGCTGTGGCAGAAAATCGAGCCTGAAGTTTCCCGCATGCTCCTTGCGGATGAATCCCCGCAAGAACTGGCCCAGGCTCCCGGTCCCTTGCGGAGTTTTGAGGAGCTCATGCAGTGCTGGGATTTCAAGTATGCCTATAATCCCGCTGTCGCTTGTCCACATTGCGGGGCAGAAGTTGCGGACTGGCGGAACGATCCCCGGCAGAGCTTTGTGCTTACCAATGCCAATATCGGCGGGCTGCTGGTTTTTCATTGCCGCGCTTGCGGAACGACCATACGGCAGAAGCACTTTCGCGATCACGTTGCCTTTGAACATACTGCGCCTAGGGATTGAAGAGAGGCTTTGCCTTGCGGCGTGTCTGCACCTGACGGTGCTGGCTCTCCTGTTTTTCTCTGGGGTGCATCTGCCGGTTCCCGTGCAGTCGGGCGCTTTCCTCTGCGCGCATACAGCGCGTCCGGTGTCGCTTTTTGTCGGTGTCGTCTCGTCTTTTATTGCAGAACCGCATTTTTCCTGCCTGTCCTCCGGAGTACGATTTCCTTTGCCAGGCCCAGGTACGCCTCTGCGCCCTTGGATTTGATGTCGTAGTGTATGATGGACTTGCCGTGGCTTGGCGCTTCTGACAGACGAACATTCCGGGGGATAACAGTTTCAAACAGATGGTCCGGAAAACAGCGACGAACCTCGTTCTTGACTTCGCGTGTCAGGCGGTTGCGCGTATCATACATTGTTAGGACAACGCCCAGCAGGGAAAGATGAGAATTCAGTCTTTTTTTCACCTGCTCGTACGTCTGCAGCAGTTTTACAATTCCTTCCAGCGCAAAAAACTCGCACTGCAAGGGAATGAGCAGTTCCCTGGAGGCGCAGAGAGCATTGAGTGTCAGCAGGCCCAACGAGGGAGGGCAATCAAGAATGATATACTCATAATCGCTGTGTACGGTTTTAAGGCATTCGTCCAGATAGAATTCCCGAGCCATCTTGTCCACAAGTTCCAGTTCCACGGCCACGAGGTTTGTGCTGGCAGGAAGAATATCAAGGAACGATGAACGGGTTTTTGTGATGCTTGAGCGCACGTTTTCCGGCGTGTAGAAGGTGCTGTACAGGTCTCCGTGCAAGGCGTCCTGGCTTAGTCCCATGCCGCTGGTGCTATTGGCCTGCGGATCACAATCCACCAACAGCACCTTTTTTTCCATGACGGCGAGTGCAGCGGATAGGTTGATTGCAGTAGTGGTTTTGCCAACGCCGCCCTTTTGGTTGGCAATGGAAATAATACGCGCCATTGTTTTCTCCAGATTCAGAATATGCACCTTGTGGAATTGTCGCTGGCCTGAATTATCGACGAAATTCGTTTGTTGTTTTTTCTGCCGGGGATCGTGCACGTTCCGCCTGTACGCGGTGCCTCATGTAAAGGAAGAACCGCGTGGCGCTTCCGTATGTTTCACATGAAACATCAAAAGGGACTATGCTCGGACTGGTTGTAATTGAGGGCGCAGGGAGCGTCAAGTTGAAACTGTCAGCAACAGGGAAATTGGGTCATTTGTGGCAGAAGAGAATGCCATTCTTCAACTCTTTTAAAGGAAAAACAGGAAGATCCGCAAAAAGTCAAAACACGCAGCACAGAAAATGAGAAACGACTTCGGGCAGGCAGGACAGACGCACTTTGTGAACCAAGTAATACTTCCATAGTGCGCAGAAGACGGCAGTCCGGAAAAAACAAACTGCCGATGTGTGGACTTCTCTTGGGAAAATGAGATAATAGTATATTTACAGCATGTTATGATGTTGGTGAAAAAAAAGGCTGGACAGTAGAGCCGCCCGCTGCCCCGCGGAAGCCGACCCGCGTCGGATTGTCGAACCGACGGACAGCGCGCATAAGCCCGCAGGTTAGGGATCCATGTGCCGCTGACGCATCTTCTGCTTGAAGAAAAGCCGTTTCTCCGTGCGGTGTGGCTGGGTTTTCAATGCCATTGCGCACAAGCAACCCCGGACTTTCCCGAACCGTGCGCAGGCGGCATGGACATGTGGGCAGATGAAATGCTATCCTGAATCAAGCCGGAGAAGGCAGGCGACATGCTGTCATGCCTGCTTCTGCCCAGCATGCGCCGTTGCGGGATATCTGCATTCCACTGTGCGCTGCAGACGCAGCCCCGGACCGCAGGCGGCACGGCCGCGGCCGTATCGGAGAGGCTATGGAACAGAAAAAGCTGCTGCTGGTTGACGATGAGGCGGACGTGACGCGCATATTGGCCAAGCGGCTCACGCGCCGCGGGTACGACTGCACGACGGCAGGCAACGGGCAGGAGGCGCTCGCGGCCATGCGTCAGTTCCCGTACAGCATTGTTGTCATGGATGTGAAAATGCCGGTCATGGACGGCATTGCCGCGCTGCAGGCCATCCGTGCACAATGGCCCGGCACGCAGGTCATACTGCTTTCCGGGCATGCTGACATGCAGTTGGCGGTACAGGCCATGAGCGACGGCGCGTTCGGCTATCTCATGAAGCCTGTGGAACTGGAGGAGTTGCTGTTTAATATTGAAGACGCCGCTGCACAATACCGTCTTGAAGCGGGGCAGGCGCATCCGGCGCGTCCTGTTCCGACGGCGGGCAGCGCGACAGCTCCCGCACCGGAAAGCGGGGACCCCGTACGCGGATAAACGCGCAAGAGAGGAGCGGAGTCGGCATGCAGCGTGTCTGCCTTGGGGATGCTGTTTGCAACCTTATATAAATATACTAGCAAGGACATCAGAAACACATGAACAGCGGAAAAAAAATGTCGGCGGCGCTGCTTTTCGCCGTCGCAATGGGGCTGGGCGCTGCAACGTTCTGCGCAAGCCCTGTTGCCGCAGCCGTCGTTACGGAAGAGAATCTGCCGAAGCTGCTGGAACAGCTGCTGCGTGAACGCCCTGATCTGGTCATGGATGTATTGCGCAGGAACAGCGAGTCTGTGCTGGAGATTGCGCAGCAGGGGTCCAACCTGCGCCGCAAGCACAGTCTTGAAGCGCAGTGGGCCGAAGACATGAAAGCGCCCAAGAGCGTCAAGCTGCAGGGCCGTCCCATATTGGGGCCGTCTGACGCCAAGGTGCGCATCATCGCCTTTTCGGATTTCACCTGTCACTATTGCCAACAGGCATCGCACACCGTTGACGCCATTATGCGCGAGTACGGCAAAAATGTGAGCCTTGTCTTCAAGAGTCTTCCTCTGGATGAAAAGGGGCCGGGCGCAGTGGCCGCCGCGTATTTTATGGCGGCCGCACAGCAGAGTGAGGAAAAAGCCTGGCAGCTCTATAAGACGCTCTTCGCCAACAGGGACAAACTTGTCGCGGATGGAGAGGCCTATCTGAAGAAAACGGCGGAGGGGCTGAGGCTGGACATGAAAAAGCTGAACCGCGACGTTCACAGCAAAAAGATTGCGGACTGCATTGCCGAGGATCTGCAGGATGCGCAGAAACTCGGCATTGAGGGGACGCCGTATTTTCTTGTCAATCGCCTTGTCATCCGCGGGGCACTGCCTCTGGATCTCTTCAAAGGCGCTGTTGACATGGCGCTCAAGAGTGACAGGCGGTAGCGACGTCACTGGAGCCTGAGCCTCAGCTGAACCTGCATGCCGCCCGCAAGAGGCGGCATTGCTTTTGAAAATGCGCGGAAACTCCCGCAATGCCCGCACGGCTGAATACGCCGTCAAAGCTGCAAGGTGGAGTGCGCGCCGCATGCGACCGCAGGGCAAGCTGGGCTGCGTGCTTACCTGACGGGCTGCGTCTCTCTGCGCTCCCTGATGACCTTGGTCATCCAGGCGCGCAACTGGTTCAGGTCCGCCTGCTGGGTCTTTTCCGCAGAATCAAGCAGAATCCGCAATGTGTCCATGTCCCTGCGAAGGCTGGAAAGCGCCTCGCCCTGCGGCGCCGGGGCGGGGATACGTTGCACCAGTTCGTGAAGCAATTGCGCGATGCCTTCAAGGGCCGCAGTCTGGCGTTCCATAAGCTGCAGAGCGGCCGCCGGCAGCACCTGCTGCCCGAGGCGCGTATCGACTGCGGGGGTTGCGGGCGTCGCCTCCGCAAGGGCAAGCGCATTTTGGGGGAAACGCGCGTGCAGGGCGTCTTCCACCGCTGCCGCAGTGCGGGATTTTTGCATCTGGTCCAGAATCACGGCGATAACGTCGAGCGTTTCCGGGCGATACCGGCGGCGGCGACCCTCGCCCACACTGGGGATAAAACCGGAAAAACGTTTGCAATAATAGCGTGTTGTGGATTCCGGGAGGGAAAAGTGACGGGAAATGTCCGCAATGCTCAACAAGCCTTCAGTAACAATGGCCCTGCGTGCCATGAGTCAACCTCCCCAATGGGATGCGGCCGGCGTACAGGCTGCTTGTCGCCCTGTGCGCATGACGCAATATCGAAAGAAGCATAAAAATTTTTCTGGAAATAAACCAAAAAACATATAATAGCAAGTTGCGCAAATAGAGAAGCGGTATCGGAACTGTCCGATACCGCTGAAAAAAAGCAAATATTTGCGGAATGGCGCTGTTGTCTCTGCCGTCACCGCACCACGCGACGTACAGCCACAAGCTTGCTGCGCCAATACGGAACATCCATGCGCTCCATGCGCACCTTGCCGCCCTTTCTCGGGCTGTGGATGAAGGTATTGCCGCCTGCATACAGGCCCGTGTGCAGGGCGCGGGGGCTGCGCCCGGTGCGGAAGACGACAATATCGCCAGAGCGGGCGCGATCCTTGGCCACAGCCTGGCCGGTATGGGCCTGTTCGACAGAAACGCGGGGGATCTTGTAGCCGTTTACACGGTAGGCCCACCAGACGAGGCCAGAGCAGTCAAAGCCCTTTTGGGGCGACGCGCCGCCGGGCCTGTATTTCTTGCCCATCTGGCTGTAGGCCGTGCTGACGACCTTGCGCGCCGCGGCGGGGGCCGTGCTTGTATCTACCGAGGGTCGGAACAGGCCGCAGCCGGAGAGCAGAAGGCAGCAGGTCAAACTCAGGGCGAGTCCTTGCGCCGAAGGGCGGAGAAGTGTGGAGAAAAGCCTATTCATGCTGCAACCTGCCGGTGTGAAAAGTATTTTTGCGGAGCCGACAAAGGTTTTGGTCTATGGAGCCCCGTGCAAAGTATTTTTCGGCAAAAAAGGGCAGGACATTATGGGGCCGCCGCGCGCAGCGGAAAAAGGAAAAATGCGCATTGCAGTAGGCTTGGATATGATGCCGCCGAAGAAGCGGGAGCGGAGTTGCGAATTCTTGTTGATTGGATATGGCCCAGGGATATAGACAAAAAAGATGCCGTCCGGGATTGGTGGTGTAACGATGCCGCGCCGTCCGCAGAACTGGGAAAATGGTTTGGGCACGATTGCACGCGTCGGGATGAGCTTCGAAAAAGATATTTTGCCGAACGTGATCTGTCTCCGCAAGGCGTGAAAAGATTATGGCGGATAACTGATGTATTTCCATATGTAGAATCATTCTATGTAAAAAAATATGAAATGTAATAACATAATTACACAATATTTATGTGTTGAGAAAGCATATTTTATTGAGCATATAAAATATAGTGATTTGTGGCATAAAAAATACCATTAATGGCAATAAACAACACAGACAGAAATCAACCCGGCCTGCAACAGTATCATTCCTCATGGCCCGAAAGCACGGCCGACAGCGAAAATTAACCGTAATTGCTTGCGTCATGCGGTAAAAGAAGCTATATGGCCAAAAAATCACATGGCAAAAAAGGCCGTAGCAGAACAAATGAACAAGAGTGTGATTACTATCAAGGGGTATGTCACGGCTGTTCCGCGCTCTGCGGATGCGCGCCAGGCCCGCGTTGCTGTCATGCAGGATGATGTGGAATTCCGCATTGTTCCACGCGGTGCGGGTGTGGATCTCGACGATGAGGTCAGCGTTCCCGTCGAGGTAACCGGCCTGCTGGATGAGGCGGACGGCATAAAGTACCTCACAGTTCGCGGGTACAAGGTGCTGGAAGACGATTCCTGGCTGGAAGAGTAGGTCTCTGCACAAGAGCGCGCCTCTCCTGACAAAGCGGCCGGTTTGCGTCCGCACGCAAAAGACGCCGCTCCTGCAGATGCGCCGTGCAGCATGACGCTCCGGTTTTGCGTGTGTGAACCGTCTTGCGCGGGCTCGTGCGTTCTGTCCCCCTGTCGCCTCTACAGCAGTGAAATCTGCTGCTGTTCCCTGCGCGTGTGCGCGGCAATGGCGCTGTGGCGGCAAAAGCCGCGGATGCGTGACAGGAAGGGCGAAGGCGCGAGCGCAAGCTGTCTGCCGAACAGCATCCGGCGAGCGCAATGGCTGACAAAGAGTGCGCGCGCCGCCCGGGTAAGACCCACATAGAGCAGACGGCATTCCTCGGCAAGCGCGTCCTGCGCCACCGCGGCGGCGGGCATCGTCTCCTCGTCGTCCGACGTGGGGAAAAGCAGCTGCCTGCGCAGAGGCAGCAGGCCGTCCTCCAGACCAGGAATAAAAACAGCCTGAAATTCCAATCCCTTTGAAGCGTGCAGCGTCAATATCTGCACATGCTCGGCTCTGGCGCGCACGGCTTCTTCTTCCCGCATCCAGGCCAGGCGCTCAAAAAAGGCCGGCCAGGAGCCGCAGTGCTTCCACAGGCCGCAAAGCGCGCGCCATGCCCTGCCGGAGATGAACGGATCCCCGGCCCATTCCTGATGCCGCAACCACGTTTCCATGACCGCCGGCTCCGGCAGAGCCTGAGCCCAGTTCCGGGGCAAGGCGTCACGGGGGGCTTGCCCCGCAGGCCCAGGGGCAAAAGCGTCCGCAAGGCCGTACATTGGGGCAAGCTCATCAAGCAGACGCGCGCAGGCGCCATCCTGCAGAAAGGACTCCTCCACAGGCGCTGCGCAGGGAATCCCGACCCGTTCCAGAGCCGTCTGCAGGGGGGGAATCTGCGCCTTGAGGCGCACCAGCACGGCGATGTCGCCAGGCGCAAGCGCGCCTGCAAGACCGTGGAGGTCGTCCTTGCCCTTTTGGTCAAGCAGGGTGTGCGCGGTAGCGCCCAGAAGGTCGCGCGTCCGGTCGGCCACCCAGCGTGCTTCGGCCTGAGCGTCGGCAGCGGAAAACAGGCGCAGTTCGGCGGGCGCGGAGCGCACGGCTGTAAGCGGGCCGCACTGGCCGCGTTCGCGCAGCAGGCTGCGGGCCATGTCCAGCACGCCCTGACTTGCGCGGTAGCTTTGCCCGAGCCGCAGCGTCGAAAGCCCGGGCCAGCAGGCGCGCAGGGTTGTTGCACTCTGCCCTGAAACGCCGCGAAAGCCGTAGATGGCCTGATCCGGATCGCCGATGCCAAAAAAACCCGTGCCGTCCGGAGGCAGTAGGGCACGCACAATGTCCAGCTGCACGGGGGAAAGATCCTGCACCTCGTCCACCAGCACATGCAGGAAGCGCTGCGTGCCGGTGAAATTGCGGACCTGGTCAAGCCAGCGCTCAAGCAGGTCGGCGTAATCGACCAGAGGCAGGCGACCGGCTCTCTTGCGCGCCGTATAGCGGGCCGCCGCGAGTGACAGCGGGCTGTCGGGCGCTTGCTGCGCCAGTGTGCCTGTCTCGCGCGCAAGGTTGAGGCTGTCCCAGAGCGCACGGGCGGCCTTGCGTTCAAGCTGCGGATTGGCGGCACGAAAGATGTTGGCTGCCGCCTCTTCGCCCAGCAGCAGGGGCGGCTCGGCCGCCGCGCCGCGCAGCGCGCTCCAGGCAAGGCCGTGCAGGGTGTCGCAGCGGGGCAGCGCCGCCGCAGCACGCTCGGGAAAGGCCGCGGTCAGGCGTTCGCGCAGTTCCCCGGCGGCGCGGCGGGTGAACGTGACGGCCAGAATGCGGCCGGGATCGATCCCTTCCCGCAGCAGGCGCTGCAGACGGCCCACAAGCACGCGCGTCTTGCCCGCGCCCGGTCCGGCCAGCACCAGCACAGGACCGGGGCCGGCAGCAAGCGCGCGTTCCTGTTCCTCGGAAAAGGCCACCGTTTCCTGCACGGATGCGTTGCGCCGCTGCATGTCCGCCCGGACGGCGGCAGCATCAACACTTTTGCCGCTTGCAGGCAAAAAAAGCGATACTTGCGGTGTTGTGCTTTTTTTGCGGCCACGCCGGGCAGGAGCCTGCAGGCCGGGCAGGGCAGGGCCTTGCGCGTCGGCCAGTTCCTCGGGAGCAAACACGCGAACCACGCCGTATTCCCCGTCATAGCCGCCCCTGCGGTACACCTGCCCGCGGCGCATGCGGGCCACGGCCTCGCCCAGAGGTTCCCAGTATGCGCGAATATCCGCCACCGGCAGGCGGCAGAGGATGTCCAGTTCCGGACCAAGGTCGCGCAACAGTCTGGCGTAGTGTTCCTGTACCTTGCGCGAGGCGGAGCCCACGCCCAGAATCTCGCCCGTCACCTCCGACAGGGGAATGAGCGGCCGTGCTTCAGGTTCGCGCGCAAGCCGGGGGGCCGTGTCCCGGTCGGCCAGTTCCAGTACGCGGTGCAGCACGCCCACGGTCAGCGGCCTGCCGCACACCGGGCAGATGTTGTTCAGCTGCAGCGCTTCACGCGGCTCAAGCACGACATTGCAGGCGCGGTGTCCGTCCAGATGGTACTTGCCCTCGTCCGGATAAAATTCCATGGTGCCCAGAAAACGGCAGTCCAGTCCGCACTGATCCTCGCGCCGGGCTGCCGCTTTCAGGGCGGTGAACATGCCGGCATAGCTCGGTTGTCCCGCAAAGAGGTTGGCCTCGCGTCCGAGATTCGCGCCGGAGTGCGCGTCGGAATTGGACACGAGCGCGTAGCTGTCCAGCCTGCTGACAAGGCGGTTCATGGCCGGGTCGGAAGAAAGACCCGTCTCCAGGGCGAAAATGTGTGCCGAGAGGTCGCCATAGCAGTCTTCCAGCCTGTCAAAACCGGATTTGGAGCCGAACAGCGCAAACCAGGGCGTCCAGACATGGGCTGGAATCATCACCGCGCCGGGCACGCAGTCCAACATGATCTCCAGCAGGTCGCGGGAGTCCAGACCGAGGATGGGACGCCCGTCCGCATTGAGGTTGCCTATCTGCGCAAGGCGCAGGGACAGGCGTTCCGCGTCTTCCAGTGTGGGCACATAGATGAGGTTGTGTACCTTGCGCACCTTGCCGCCGCGTTTGTAGATGGAACTGATCTCCGTTTGCAGCATGAACAGCGGCCCGGCAGTGTCGCCCGCATGCCGCAGCGCCGCGCCCGCGAGGAATTCCGGCTCCTCGGGCGGAACCGCCAGGCGGTACAGGCCGCTTTCTTCATCCCGCACGAGCTGTTCGGCCAGCTCGGCGCGCCACTGCGGATGGGTGAAGTCGCCCGTTCCCAGCACGTGGATGCCCTTGCAGCGTGCCCACGCAGCCAGATGACGGGGATTGAGCGCCTTGCTGGTGGCGCGGGAAAAGCGGGAGTGGATGTGCAGGTCGGCGATGAAATTCATGCTGCGCTCCGTACGGCGGCAAGCCGGGTCTTGCGGCGGACGACACAATGGATGAAGGGTGAAGAACGTTCCGGGGCGGCCGTTCAGGCCAGCCAGTGGCAAAACCGCAATGCGGCAGCCGTCCAGCGCCGGGCGGCGGCATGTCCTGCGGCGTGCAGGGTCAGCGGCGTCTCCAGAACCATGTCGTGGGCCGCGCCGCGGCGGGCTTCGATCAGCACGCGCGACGCCGGACGGTTCCGGTGCGGCCGCACGGGCAGCATGCGGCGCACGCCCAGACCTGCCGCATGCAGCGCAACGCACATGCGCGGCAGGGACGGGGCGTGGCAGATGCAGAAAAAATGCCCCTTCTGCCGCAGCAGCGCCGCCGCCGCGCGGCAGAAAAGCGTCAGGGCGTCCCCGTCATCCTGCGCTGTGCGGAGAGCGCGTTCGCGCAAGGGCCGGGGCGAGGGGCGTCCCTTGACGTCAAAGGGCGGATTGGCCAGCGCCACATCCAAGGTACCGGCTGCGCGTCCGCGCCGCAAGGGGTGGGGCAGATCGCGCAGTGCTGCCGTGTCGGCCAGGTCCGCCGCAGCAAAAAGGAGGCGTTCCGCAAGACCGAGCGCAAGGGCGTTGCGTTGCGCGGCGCGCACGAGCTCAATCTCCCTGTCCAGCCCCAGCCCATTGACTGCCGGACAGCACAGGGCCAGCCCCAGCAGGGCCGCGCCGCAGCCGCAGCCCAGTTCCGCCGCGGCAAGTCTCTTGCCCGGGGGGGCAGGCAGCGCCGCCATATGCCGGGCGGCAAAGGCGGCAAGCAGCAGGGCGTCCGCGCCAAAACGCAGACAGCCCTGCGGTTGTTCCAGCCCGCGGGGAAAGGCCCCGCGGGCGTTCAAAACAGCATTCAACTCCGGCACAGGTTTTCCCGCTGCCCCGCGCCCGCAGCTCAGAGCAGCGCGCCTTCCCAGTTGAACAGGCTCTTGCGGCGCAGTTCCGGCACGGATGCGGGCGGGTGTTCGCCCATGTGCGCAAAAAAGCCGTAGCCGGCGTCGGCCAGTTCCTGCCGTTTTTCAGAGAGATCCAGGGGCCAGGCCGGGTACAGCCAGATATTGCCGCCGTACTGTCGCGCCCAGAAGGGTTCGCCCATGGGACTCAAAAAAGGCTCGTTGGGCTTGACGCCCAGCAGGCCGAAACGGCTGATGCCCACAGGCCAGTAGCCGGAGAGCACCGCACCCAGCGGCAGGGGGCTTTGCCGCGGCAGGGCCAGCATGTCGTCACGCGGCAGTTCCGGGCTGACAAAGGCTCCGGCAAAGCCCATGCCTGCCAGCACGCCCAGCGCAGCGGCATTGGCCATATTGCAGAAGGGGCCGGCCAACAGGTCGGCGTCCCCGTCGAGGCGCTCCGGAAACAATCCCCGCTGCCAGGGCGCGTTGCAGACGAAATGTCGCGCGCCCTCGCGCCAGAGGCGGCCGATATGGCGGCGCAGGGCTTCTTCCTCATCCGGCCAGACGACGGGCGGCAGCCACCAGCAGATGCGCGGCGTTACCGTGCGTGAAAGCTCCGCGCTTTTTGGGGAGAGCCAGAGCGCCTGGATGCGGTTGCGGGCGGCGCGGGTCTCCTTGCCCTGCGGCAGGTCCGCGCGCAAGAACATGTCCGGCCGGGACTGCGCCCTGACCGGGCGCGGCAGGCGGGGAACATGTTCCACCGGGCGGCTTTGACGGGCGGGCAGAGTCTCCAGCCGTTCCTGCCAGGCGCGGATGATGCGCATGAGTTCGGGTTCGCGCCGGTCAATGAGAAAGACGGGCGTGCCTGCCTTGGGCGTCTTGTGCCTTTGCAGGCGCAGAACAAGACTGCCCCCCTTGGGGATGCGCCGCGTTACGGGCAGGGTGGCGTGCCAGCGTTCGTCTTCCACGCCCACGCGCAGGTAGTCCTGCGGCAGCAGCTCGAAGAAGGGCTTCAGCGTCACCGCGCCGTCCTGCTCAATGCGGATCTTGCCTGCGGGCATGCCCGAACTGGTCTGTCCGTCGGGCGCGGTGGGAATGGTATTGTCCTTCTGCGGCAGAAAACGCGCCCGCGTGGGCGCGCGCCCCAGAGCCATCTGCAATATTTCCTCCGCCGTTCTGCGCGCCTTCGCGTCGCCCGGATTGTCCCGCAGAATGCGGTAGGCCGTCACCACATGGTAGACATAGTGCGGACCCTTCTTGCGTCCCTCAATTTTCCACGAGGCAAGGTGGGGGATATCCAGCAGGGTCTTGACCAGCACGTCCAGCGAGAGGTCCAGGCAGGAGAACCAGCGGCCGCTGTGCTCCTTGCCTCCTGCCCGGCTGTGGCCCTGCCGTCCTGGGCTGCGCCGGGCCGCGTCGGCAAACGCGTCGCGTCCCGCCGAAGTCCGGAGGGCTTTTCTGTCCCGGCCGTCGCGATCCCTGCGGGCGGCGTCCGCACGCAACTCCTGCCCGCGCCCGCGCGCGTCGCTTTCCGCAGCGCGCAGCAGGCCCGGCACGGCCGGGCCGCCCTGGCGGTATAGGCGGCGGCAGGGCTGCACACAGCGCCCGCGCAAGCCGCTTTTGCCGCCCATGTAGCTGGACCAGTAACAGCGCCCTGAAACGCAGTAGCACAGCGCGCCGTGGACAAAACATTCCAGGTCCAGTCCGTCGGGGCAGGCCTCGCCCATGCGGCGGATTTCGTCAATGGAGAGTTCGCGCGGCAGGATGACGCGGTCTGCGCCCAGTTTTTTGGCCTGCACGAGGGCCTCGGGATGGGTGAGGTTGGCCAGGGTGGAGAGGAACAGTCCCCCCTCGAAGCCGGCCTGCCGGGCCAGATCCAGCAGGGCCAGATCCTGCACAATGAGTCCGTCGGGCCGCACCTGCCGGGCCAGCCGCGCGGCCAGGCGATAGATCTGCGCCGTCTCGCCGGGCTTGACCAGGGTGTTCATGGCCACATACACGCGGGCCTGTTCCGCGTGGGCCAGGTCCGTGAGGCGCGACAACTCGGTCAGGCTGAAGTTTTCCGCCTGCATGCGGGCGGAAAAGTGCTTGAGCCCCAGATAGACGGCATCCGCCCCCGCCGCCAGCCCTGCCAGGAAGGAGGGCGCGTCGCCCGCCGGGGCCAGAATTTCGGGCCGGGCCGTTGGGGCAGCGCGCGCTGCGTCGTCGTTCATACGCGGTAGTACTCCCTGTACCAGGCCACAAAGCGGGCGATGCCCTCGGCCAGAGGCGTGGAGGGGGCGAAGCCCGTGGCGGCGTTCAGGGCGTCGATGTCGGCCCAGGTGGCTTCCACGTCGCCCGGCTGCATGGGCAGCATCTCCTTGCGGGCCTTCATGCCGAGGGCCTCCTCCAGGGTGGCGATGAAGTCGTTGAGCTCCACCGTGGTGTTGTTGCCGATGTTGTACACGCGCCAGGGCGCGGAACTGCTGGCGGGATCCGGATTCGCCGGGTCAAAGGCGGGATCGGGCTGCGGGGCCAGCGGCATGAGGCGGACGACGCCTTCCACAATGTCGTCCACATAGGTGAAGTCCCGGCGCATGCGGCCGTTGTTGAACACCTTGATGGGCTCGCCGCGCACGATGGCGGTGGTAAAGAGGTGCAGGGCCATGTCCGGCCGTCCCCAGGGGCCGTACACCGTAAAAAAGCGCAGGCCCGTGCAGGGAATGCGGTACAAATGGCTGTAGGCGTGGGCCATGAGCTCGTTGCTTTTCTTGGTGGCGGCATACAGGCTGACGGGGTGGTCAACATTGTGCCGCACGGAATAGGGACGCGCCGCGTTGAGGCCGTAGACGGACGAGGAGGAGGCGTAGAGCAGGTGCTCCACCCCGTGGCGGCGGCAGCCTTCCAGGATGTGCCCGAAGCCCAGCAGATTGGCCTGGAGATAGGATTCCGGATTCTCGATGCTGTAGCGCACGCCTGCCTGACCGGCCAGATTGACCACATGGCTGAAACCTTCGCGGGCAAAAAGGGCTTCCATGCCCGCCGCGTCGGCCAGATCCAGTTTTTCGAAGCGGAAGCGCGTTGCCTCGGGCATGGCGGCCAGCTGCGCCAAGCGATCCTCTTTCAGGCGGACGTCATAGTAGTCATTGCAGGTATCGACGCCGACCACGCTGTGGCCGTCGGCCAGCAGTCGCCGGGCCAGATGGTAGCCTATGAACCCGGCCGCGCCGGTAACCAGAACATGCATGACGAAACCTCCGGTGGAACTTCGGGCACGTTAAGCCAGATATGCTTTCGGGGCAAGGCCGGGTGCCCGGAGGAAAAGATGCCGTTCCGGGGCTTGCGGGGCGGCGGCGGGCATCGTATGCTCTCGCGAATAGAGGTACCGCATGCACACAGGGGACAACCATTCGCCGGAGGGCGGGGGCGGCGCAACGGCCTGGTACGCCGGGCCGCACAAGGACGCGCTCATCTATCTTATGGTCGCCATCTTTATGGTGGAGCTGATCGTGGGCGGGGTGTCCTTTTTTTACGGGCTTATGCACGCCGCGCCCGAAACGCCGGGCGGCCCGCCCCTGGCGCGCTTTCCCTGGCTGGGCTGGGCCGCAGCGGCGGTGCTGGCCCCTGTGGGGCTGATGCTCATCGTGCATCTGGCCGGCGCCTGGGTGTCGCACATGCTCGGCCGGGAGGGCGGAGCCTCCCCGGCGGGGGCGGGGGGTGGCGCAACGGCGGCGGATGCGGAACAGGTGCCCGAACGGCTGCGGCGTTTTTACGCCATTATCCGCAATGCGCCTACGGTGGTGCTGTTGCTGGGCATTCTGTTGCTGGGGGCCGGGCTGTTCTTCGTGGACGGCGCGTTTTCGGCCCTGATGCGTCTGGGCGGCACGCTGACGCCCTATATTCCCTGGCTGGCGGGCAGCATCGCCGCCATGATTGCGGTCTGCTATCTTGTCCACCGCTGGTTCGTGTATCGGCATCACCGGTTGCAGGAGGAGTACGCCTACCGGCGCGAGGTGCTGGAACGCACGGGCATCGTGCTGGTGGACAGGAGCTGCATGCCCCTGCCGCAGACCGGGGAGCAGCATCCCCTCCCCGGCGTGCAGGCGGCGGCCCGCGCCCTGCCTGTTGCCGGCGGTGCGTCCGCTCCGGAGACCGGCGGCGTGCCGTCGGCTCCTGAAGAGGATGTGACGGACGCGGAAGTCATTGAACCCGACGGGGCGGAAGGCCGCCCGCAGGCCGCCGGCAGTGCGCCGAGCGGCGACTAGAGCGGATTTGTCCATGCGAGGAATTGCCATGCCTACTCTTTTGGCCCTGCTGGCGGTCATCCTGCTTGTGTCCTGTCCCTGTCCGGCTGCGGCCGACGCGCAGGACGCCGCCGTCAGCAAGGTTTTTCGCAAGACCTGGGAAAAGTTTTCGGACGTAAGCGCTGAGGCCGCGGAACTGGCCGCCAGGCCGGACCGCAATGACCGTACGCTGCTGGAAAGCCTGACCGGGCGGGAATCCAGGTACGCGCGGCTCATGCGCAAGGCGCAGGATATCCTGAGCAATGCCGAGGCGCGGGAGTTCTTTGACGATGTGGCCGCCCTGCAGGAAAAGAACCGCAGGCTGCGACGGGAGATCGTGGAACTCAAACGGGAATGGATATCCGCGCCCGAAGACTCCATGAATCCCTTCGCCAAAACCAGGAAGCGCATTGACGCCAGAATCCGGGAGGGCATTCCCGAAGAACTGGCGCAAAACACGCGGAAAATGGAAGAGCTGGAACGGGATATCCTGGCCGCCCTGCGCGGGAACGGCCTCGAACTCACGGCCGAGCAGCTGCACTATTTCTTCATTTCCGCCGAGGGCGACGAACTGGTGCGGCTTATGCACATGGCTGCCAACATGAAGACCATGCAGGGGCTCATTGAGCAGCAGCTGCGCGCGGACGGCAACAATATTGACCTGGCCAAGTATTACGCCGGGGTGTACCTGGTGGGCATCGACGCCTATGCCGCAGCGCATGATGCGGCCGTTGAGCGCATCGGCGTCTACCGGCAGCGGCTGCAGCCCGTCATTGCCGAGGCGCGGCGCAACATCACGGAGGCCCGGGGGCTCAAGGCCCGGGCGGACAGCGCGGAAGCCGCCGCCCTTGACGCCAACATTCAGATCAATGAGCGCACCATCGCCGCGGCCGCGCTCTATGACGACGTGCTTCGCCGCCGGGCGGAAAGCCTGCGCAAGGCCGGGAGCATCGTGCAGCACAAGGTGGATCTGGCGCGCAATACCTACAGCACCATTGTCAACGGCAGCAGCCTGATCGCGCTTATCCGCAAGGGCGTCGGGGAGTACGGTCTGCTGGTCAATTTTGACATGCCCGAGCTGAAGGCCATTTACGAGCCGGCCATGATCAATGCGTTTACGGAAATCTCGGAGAAGATCAAGCAGGAAGGGTAACAGGCCGTGCGGGCCGGCGCGCCCGCCGCGCTTACCGGCCGCTGCGGCAGCGTGACCGGTCGGAAGACGCGCCGCCGTTCCTTTCCGCCAAACCCAGTGAGGATGCCATGTCCCAGAACGAACTTGTTTCCCTTGAGTCCATGCCCGTCGCCGAGGCGAAGGTGCGTGAAGCCGCCGCCGCCATTGATTTCAACGACCCCACCCTGACCCTGAGTTACGGCGCCAAGACCATGGAGGACATCGCGAAGTTCGCGGACTCGCTCCTCGGCAATGTGCGGGTGAAGGATTCCGGGCCGGTGGGCGAGAATCTGGCCGAGTTGATGCTGAAGGTGAAGGATGTGAACCTGGAGGCCATTTCCGGAGAGAAGAAGGGCTTTCTGGAGTCGCTGCCCCTGGTGGGCCGTTTTTTCAATGCCGTCGCGCGCACGGTGCAGCAGTTCGACACGGTGCTCGCCCAGGTGGACGGCATCTCCGAAAAACTGGAAGACGCCAAGTTCGGCCTGCTCAAGGACATTGAAGTGCTGGAGCAGCTCTACGCGCACAACAGGACGTTTTACGAGAACCTGAGCGCGCATATCCAGGCGGGCGAGGAATGCCTTGCCAGAGCCCGCGCCGAGGAACTGCCCAGGCTGGAGGCCGAGGCGCAGGCGCAGCCCGGCAGTCTGGCGGCGCAGAACCTGCGCGACTATGCCGAGCGGCTGAACCGCTTTGAACGCCGCCTGCACGATCTGAAGCTTTCGCGCACCATCACCCT
This sequence comes from Desulfovibrio desulfuricans, assembly GCA_015062205.1. Lineage (GTDB taxonomy): Bacteria > Desulfobacterota > Desulfovibrionia > Desulfovibrionales > Desulfovibrionaceae > Desulfovibrio > Desulfovibrio desulfuricans_D. Next base: position 42,366 of record SUVB01000058.1, on the reverse strand, counting down.
GCAGACTGCGCCGCAGATCCGCATGTTGCAGAGCAATGACCAGACCCTGGCCGAAAAGATTCAGACGAGCATCCTTGCCACCATTCCCATCTGGAAGAACCAGATGGTGCTTGCGCTCTCCATCCACGGCCAGCGGGCGGCCGCCAAGCTGCAGAAGGATGTGGCCGACACCACCAACAGCCTCCTGGTCAAGAACGCTGAAATGCTCCAGCAGTCCACCGTGGAGACAGCCCGCGAGGTGGAGCGCTCCATTGTGGATCTGGAATCGTTGAAGGCCGTGCACCAGAAGCTGCTGGCCACCATTGAGGAAACCATGAACATCGCCCGTGAAGGGCGCGAACGCCGCCGCGCCACGGAAAAGGAACTGGAAAGCATGGAAAACGACCTGCGCTCCCAGCTGCTCGGCATGGCCGGGCAGAAGAACAGGGACGCGCTGGAGGGCGCGCACGGCGAAGCCGTAATCTCCGCTGCGGAAGAAGGGCATGACGCTGCCGACCCCGCAGCGCGGAACTGACGGGCGCGCGTCATGACATCGCTGAGTGATATGGCGGCCTCCGCCTGCAGCAGGGCGCTGGCGACGCTGGGGCAGATAGGGCGGCGCATCCTGGTGCATCTGGCCGCCATGACGGCAGGGGGCCTTGTGGGCTCCGCCGCCACAAGCATGCTGCCGGACTCCGTAGTGACGACCTTTGCGGCCTATATCGGCTTCATCTGCCTCTTCCCGCGCGGCAATCCGCGTGAGCCCGCATGGTATGTTCCCACACTGCTGGGCACGGCGCAGGCCGCCCTGCTCATTGTTCTGGGCATGCCCTGGCCCCTGGTCTTCCTCTGGGGCGGGCTGCAGACGTGGGTGCAGCGCCTGCTGGCCAGCCGCAACGGCTTCGGCTGGGAATGGGCCGTGGCGCCCATGCTGGCGATAAGCATCTGTCTGGCCCTGCAGGACCTCATGCTCTGGAAGCTTTCCCTCTGGCCCCTGCTTTCCCTCCCGGTGGTGGCGGCGGCAGGGCTGACAGGGCTGGGCATCTACCGTCGCACGCGGGCGGAATCCATCCACGCCAAAATGCTGGACGAAGCCCTGCAGGTTTTGCACAGATCCGTCTCCTGGCGGGTGCTGCCGGACGAGGCGCAGCAGCAGGCCGAATTGCTGCTGGCGCAGGCCACAGCCTACAAGGGGGTGCATACGGCGGACGCGGCGGGGTACGCGCTGGTGGAGCGCGTGGACACGGTCAGCCGCAAGCTGGAGAGCATTGTCGACGAGGTGCGCGTTCTCAGCGGTGACGCCGGAAAAACGCTGGCAAGGAACGTCCTGCGTTCGTCGCGCTGGAGGGATTTGGCCACGCGCATGCCGAAGCTGGACGAGCTGGTCAAGGCGCTCAGGGAATGCAATACGGCCCTGCTGAAAGTCCTGAACAGCAGGGCTGCGGCACGGGCGGCGTCGGGCCGGGCCGACAATGACGACGCCGGACGCATGGCGGGCTATGAGGATGCCGCGCGACAGTTGCTGCTCAAGAAGGAATCCCTGCCGGCCGGGCTGCGACGGCATGTGGAAGACATTGCCGCCGCGGCGCTGGGCATTGTGGAGTGCATGCGCGGCGACCCGGCCGATGTGCCTGCCGGGCACAAGTTCCTGGGCCGGTATCTGTCGGCCGTGCACAGGGTTGTGGATGAATACGTCCGCCTGGCCGCAGAGAACGCCGGGCAGGAGGATGTGAAGGCCGCTCTGGCCCGCAGCGGCGAGATTCTGGAACGCATGGCCACGGCCTTTGCCGACGAGCGCAAATCCATGCTTCAGAACGACGCCATCAACTATACGGCGGAACTGAACGCCCTGGACGCCATGCTGAAAATGCGCGGCAAATGACCGGAGCGGCCGCGTTCGCGTTGGTTCCTGCACAATGATGACTGCCCGCGTTCCGCAAGCGCATTGCCGGAACGCGGGCAGTTGCCGTTTCAGGAGTGCGCTGCCCTGCCGGCTTCGGGGTGCCGCTTCTGCCCGGGCGCAGCGGGGCTATGCGCCGCATTTTTTCAGGCCGCGCCGTTCAAGGGCCATGTCCGCCAGGGCGTTGACGCAGGCGGCGGCCACGGCGGAGCCGCCCTTGCGGCCCAGCAGGGTGAAGTGCGGCCAGGGACTGCGGCGCAGCCGTTCCTTGGACTGGGCGGCGTTCACAAAACCCACGGGCATGCCCACAATGAGGGCCGGAGGCGGCGCGCCGCGCTCCAGCACATCCAGCAGCCCCAGCAGGGCCGTGGGCGCGTTGCCGATAATGACGATCTGGCCGCCCATGCGCGGGGCAATGGCCTCCAGTCCGGCGCGGGAGCGTGTGGTGCGGCGGGCCCGGGCCAGCTCCTCCAGTCCCGGCAGGGCCATGACGGGCGTCACGGCGACGCCCAGCGGCCGCAGGCGGCGCGCAGGCAGACCGGCAGCGGCCATGCGCGTGTCCGTAAACACCGTGCAGCCCGCCAGCAACGCGGACACGCCCGCCTCCAAGGCATCCTGGTCCAATCGCAAGTCCGCAACAATATCCACATCGCCCAGGGTGTGCACGCAGCGTCGCGCCACACGCCACAGGTCGCCGTTGAAGGGGCGCGGCTCGGGGATTTCCGCATCAATGAGCGCAAAGGAACGGGCCTCAATGGCGTCCGGCGTGGCGGCGGGATCAAGGCAAATTTCCGACGGCAAAGCTGCGGGCATTAGGGCGTGTGTCATGAGAACCTCGGCAGAATCAGGCGCGGACGGCAAGAGAGCGCAGCCAGGCCCGCCAGAAACTGCGGCTGCCTTCCGGATAGCAGTGCAGCCAGGCTCCGGCCACGGAACCGCAGCGGCAGCCCTCGTCGCGCAGAAACACCCCCCGGCTGTCGTGGAGCCGCCAGAGGGGCGCGCCGTTCCGGCCGTCCGCGTCCGGGGGCAGGGGGGGGGCGTCCTCGCGGGCATAGTGGAATTCATGCCCCCGCACCCACAACGCGCGGGGGGCGGCTGTCTGTTGCGCAGTCGTTGCGGATGCCGGCCAGCCCGGCAGAGCTTGTGCGGCACGGTAGCCCAGGGCCGCCCGCGTCTCGCACAGCGTGCAGGAGCGGGGCAGCAGGCCGCTCATGGCATGCGTGCGCCCCGCCGCGGTGACGCCGCGCATGAGGTAGATGTAGCCGCCGCACTCGCCGTACATGGGCAGGCCCCGCGCGGCACGGGCCTGCAGCGCTTCGCGCATGGCGCTGTTGGCGGACAGCCTCTCCGCGTGCAGTTCCGGATAGCCGCCGGGAAAGTAGAGGCCCGCGCAGCCGTCTGGCGGGGCCGCATCCCGCAGGGGCGAAAAGGTGACGACATCCGCGCCCAGCTCGGCCAGCAGCGCGGGCAGATCCGCATAGCAGAAGCTGAAGGCCGCATCCCAGGCCATGCCCACCAGCGGGCGGCGCTTGCGGCCGCGGGGACGGCGGGGGGAAAAAAAGCGCGTCGCGTCCGGAGCGGCGTTCGGAACAGGTGCGGGCGGGGCGTGCCTCCCTGTTGCGGGGGCGACCGCGCGCCCTTGCGGCACGTCCAGCAGGCGCAGCAGCCTGTGCAGATCGCAATGCGTTTCCAGCCAGAGGGCCAGAGCCTCCCTGTCCACTGCGGGCAGGGCCTCGCGCGCTTCCACAAGCCCCAGATGACGGGAGCGCAATTCCGGCGCGCCCTGCCGCGGCAGCAGCCCCAGCAGGGGAACGCGGCAGGCTTTGGCCGTCGGGGCCAAGGCCCGGCGCAGCATGTCGGCATGGCGCCCGCTGCCCACGCAGGTGCAGACCATGCCGAGAAAACGCAGGCCTTCCCTTCCCCACGGAGGGCAATGGCGCAAAAAGCCTTCCGCCACGGCGGCTGCGGACTGCCCCAGCCCTGCCGCGTTGAGCGTGAGCAGCACCGGCAGGTCCAGCTGCGCCGCCAGCCGCGCCGTGCTGCCTGCGCCGCGGTGCCCGCCGTCGTACAGGCCCATGGCCCCTTCCACCACCAGCAGGTCGGGGGCAGTGCCTGACGCAGCGTCGGGAACGGTCATGCGCTCAAAGGTTCGTCGCAGGCCGGGGTGTGGTGCGGCTGCCGCCTTCTCGCGCGGGCGGGGGGGGGCTTCCCGGCACATCCAAGCGTCCAGATTGGCGGCGGGCCGTCCCGTGAGGGAGGCATGGAAGGCGGCGTCAATATAGTCCGGTCCCGTCTTGGCGGCGGCCGTAACCAAACCGCGCCGCTGCAGGGCGCAGAGCAGCGCCAGCGTGAACACGGTCTTGCCCGCGTTGCTGCCCGTGCCCCCGATAATCAGCCCCGGCACGGCGCTCCCGCGCGTCAGCAACGTCGTTTTTTCCACAGCTTTGCCCATTCGCCGCGACTGCCTGTTCCGCCGCGCTATCGTTGTCGCAGGGCTTCGGCCAGGATGGCCGCGTCCTCCTGCGGCCGGGCTTTCAGGCCCAGTTCGGCATTGCCGCCGCTGCAGACAAAACCCTGCGGTCCCAGCTCGGTGACGCCCGCCGAGATGACGCGGCTGTAGGGCAGCTGCTCGCGCATGTCGCCGTGGTCCACGCGGCGGGGAAAGATGAAGGGCACGGCCTGGCCGGAAAAATCTTCGACAATAAGGTACTTCATGTGCTGCCTCCTTTTCCGGATACGGGCGTTCAGCGCGCGTCCGGCGCGGCGGGCCTGCCGTTGCGGCGATTTTGCAGGTAACGCCGCACAGCCTTGTTGTGGTCGTTGAGGTTGGTGGAAAAATCGTGTTCCCCGCCGTCAGTCCTAGCCACAAAATACAGATAGTTGTGCGCCTCGGGCCGCAGGGCGGCGGCCAGCGCGGCCGCGCCGAACGAACAGATGGGGCCGGGCGGCAGGCCGGGGCGCTGGTAGGTGTTGTAGGGGTTGGCGTTGTCGTCCAGATGCTTGCGGCGGAGATTGCCGTCAAAGTTCCTGCCGAGGCCGTAGATGACCGTAGGGTCGGCCTGCAGGAGCATGCCCCGGTCAAGACGGTTACGGTACACGCCCGCCACGCGCGGGCGTTCGGCATCGACGGCGGTTTCCTTTTCCACGATGGATGCGAGGATGACGCATGTTTTGAGCGCCTCCCTGCCGGGGCGTTTGCCGTCGGGCCAGAGCGCGGCGGCCTTGCGCCAGAAGTTGTCCACCATGCGTCCCGCCACGGAGCGGGCCTGCGCCGCGTCCGCCACGTCCTTTTTTTTGAGCAGGTAGGTATCGGGCATGAGAAAACCCTCGGCCGTGGCGAAGGGAATGCCGTAGCGGCGCAAAAATTCCGGATCCGTGATGACCTTGTAAAAATCGTCAAAGCGCGCCAGTCCGGCGTCTTCCAGCAGCCGGGCCGTCTGCCACCAGGTCAGTCCTTCAGGCACGGTAACGCGGAAGAGCACGGGTTTCCCGTTGACGAGCTCGTGCAGCACCCTGTCGGGCGTCCAGCCGGTATTCAGGGCAAAGCGTCCGGCCTGGAGGCGGTTTTCCCAGTTTTTCCAGCGGGCCAGCCAGCCGAATTTGCGGGCGTCCGTGACGAGTCCCTTTTGCGCCAGCGCCGCGGCAACCTGCGCAAGGCGCGCGCCGGGCGTCACGTCAAAGAACACCTCACGGCCGGGCTGTTCCGGCGCGCTGGCGAGGAAACCGTGCGCTTCCCAGGCCAGCCAGCCCCCTCCGGCCAGCGCCAGCAGCAGAACGACGCCCAGAGCGCGCAGCAGCATTTTCATGCGGGGCTCCAATGTTGCGGCGCAAGCGCCAGAAAGGAGGACAGAATGCGCACGGCGGCCTGCTGGTCCAGCACGGCCTTGCGCTTGCCCCGGGCCAGCCCGGCCGCGCGCAGGTCGGCCCAGGCCTCCTCCGAACTGAGTTCCTCGGCCATGAAGTAGAAAGGCAGGGGCACGCGGCGTTTGAGGCGCCCGGTCACATTGCGCACCTGCCGCGTGGTCAGGCTTTCCGTGCCGTCGGCCAAGAGGGGCAGGCCCATGACCACGGCTTCGGCCTCCGCGTCGAGGATGCGCCCCGCCAACGCGGCCAGAAAGGCCTTGCGGTCGGGGAAGTCCTCCAGCTGCAGGGTGCCCAGGGGAAAGGCCAGCCGCCCTTCAGGGTCCGATATCGCAAGCCCGGTGCGGGCCAGGCCGTAGTCAATGCCGACAAATTTCACGTTCACCCCTGAAGACCGCAGCCTGCCGTGACCGCGCGCCGCCGGGGATCGCGCTTCCGCGCGTCTGTTCCTGCGGACTGCACGGGCTACAAAATGCCCAGCAAGGAGAGCAGGCCCACGGCGCTGCCGCTGACCAGCGGGCCGAGCACCGCGCTCAGCGCGCCCGTGAACAGCAGCAGGAGGAGGATGACAAAGCCGTAACGCTCCACACGCAAATAGCGCAGGGCCATATTCCCCGGCAGAAAATAGGCCACAATCTTGCTGCCGTCCAGCGGCGGGATGGGCATGAGGTTGAGCCAGCCCAGCCCGAAATTGATGACAATGCCTGCCTGCAGGGATTTGAGCGCGAAAATATAGGTGCTGCTGTGCTGCCAGGTCTGGGGGGGGAGGGCGTGCAGCGTGCCCCACAGCGCAAGGCCGAAGAGCACGGCCAGCAGAAAATTGGTCAGCGGTCCGGCCAGGGCCACCAGCATCATGTCTTTTGCGGGATTGCGGAAATAGCGCGGATCCACGGGGACAGGCTTGGCCCAGCCGAAGACAAAGCCGGTGAGGCTGGTCAGCGCGAAGACCAGCAGCCCTGCGGGATCAATGTGCGGCAGCGGATTCAGCGTGAGCCGCCCCATGATTTTGGCGGTGGGGTCGCCGCAGCGCGCGGCCATCCAGCCGTGGGCCACCTCGTGCAGGATAATGCCCAGCAGGGCGGGTACAGCCGCCACGGCCACGGTGCTCAGGGCCTGTGCGAAATCAAAGTTCAGCATAACGTTTTGGCGGGTATCACGTTCTGCGCAATGGGGCAAGGCGCGTAAACCGTCGCACGGGGGACGGGCGCTCATGCCGCCCGGCGCTGCGGAACACGGTGCGACAGGGGATGGGGGCCGTCTTCCTCAGCCGGACGACGCCACCTTGCGCACCAGAAGTTCGTCGCCGGGCCAGATATGGCGGTCAGGGGTCAGCAGCTGCCCCTCGCGGGCCACCAGTGCGGTCTCTTCCGCAAGCCCCAGCGCCGCCAGCAGCTGACGCGCGGTCTTGGGGCGGGGCAGGGTCAGCCGGCGTTCCTCCGGCTGCAGGAACACCGTCACCGAGGGGGCGGCGCGTTCGGTCGCGTGTGCGGCGGGCGGCGTCGCTTCTCCGGGCTGCCGGGTGCGTTCGTTCATGATGCTCCTCGTCGTAACAGCCGCATGCCTGCGGCCGTGGTCATGTCCAGCAGCAGTAAGCTATGGTCACCAGCGTCATGCTGGCCGCCCGCAGGCCCTGGTTGGCCAGGATGAGGCGCAGGGCCAGCGCCGGGCGGTAAAAGCCCGCATACGCCGGAAGCTGGTGGCGGATGGCCCGCATGGGCGTGGAAAGAATGTTGCCCACCATGAGGGCCAGCACCACGTCACGGGCGGAAAGGCCGCCTGTTTGCAGCACGCTGCCCGCCGCGCCGAGGGCCGCGCCCAGTTCCGCCGCCAGATGCAGCACAATGACGCCCATGGCCTGCGGCTTGAGAAAGGAAAGCCAGTCCATATGCGCGGTCAGCCAGAGCTCGGCCGCGTCGAAGAAGCCGTGGCGCTGCAGAAAAAACATAAGCGCATACATGGGCGCTGTAAACCCGACGAGCTTGGGCAGGCGGCGCAAAAAGCGCTTCCATGCCTTGCGCAGGGCTGCGGTGAAGGTCGGCCCGGCGTCGTCCGGTTTGCTGCAGGCCGCGCTCTCCGGCGGCAGGGGCGGGGGCAGCAGGCGCCGGGAAATCACGATGGTCGCCCCGGTTCTGCCCACGGCGGCCAGCAGGGTCAGGCCCACGTAGGCGAGGGCCGGAGCGCCCAGCACGGGCCAGGTGAGCAGAAGGATCGTGGGTGTGTGGGTAAGGTAGGCGGGCAGGCTGTTGAAGAGATTGGCCAGCATGAGTTCCCTGCCGGAAAGTTCGCCCCGGTTGTGGCATTCGGAAAGCAGGCCGTTGGCGGCGGCGGGCGAGACAAAGGCCAGTGCGAACGCGGCGCCGCTTGTCTCCCGCAGATGGGCGGCGCGCGCCAGCGGTGCGGCCAGCCGCGCCAGCCGCCGCGTCCAGCGCAGGGCCTCCAGCAGGTTGGCGACGAGCAGGCCTGCGGCCAGGCCCAGCAGCAGGCGCAGCAGGGGGCTGCCCAGCGCGGGCCAGAGTTCGGCAGGCGAAAGGGCGTCGGGGAGGATTGCGGTCATGGCGGTCTTGCGGTTGCCGGACGGGCCGGGCGGGGACGCTCAGGGGGCATATCCGCTGTCCGGCGGCAAATCCGGCCGGGCGGCCTCGGCCCGGGCCAGGGCGTCGCAGCGCTCGTTTTCCGGATGCCCGGCATGGCCCTTAAGCCAGTGCAGGCGCACCTTGTGCATGGAAAGCAGGGGCAGCAGGCGCTGCCACAAATCCACATTGAGCACGGGCTTCTTGTCGGCCTTGACCCAGCCCTTTTTCTGCCAGACCCAGATCCAGCGTTTTTCGACGCTGTTGCGGACGTAGGTAGAATCCGTATAGAGTTCCACGGCGCAGGGTTCGCGCAGTTTGCCCAGCGCCTCCACCACGGCCAGAATCTCCATGCGGTTGTTGGTGGTCAGGCGGAAGCCGCCGCAGTATTCCTTGCGGTAGTCTTCGCCGTCAAGCCTGAGTACGGCGGCCCAGCCGCCGGGGCCGGGATTGCCCAGACAGGAGCCGTCAGTATGGATGGTCACGTTGCGCATGGCTGTCCCCGTCAGTCGAAACCGGAATCGCCGTCGGCGAGCTTGCGGGCTTGCGGCGGGGCCGGCCGCGGAACGGCAAGTGCTGTTCTGCCCGCCCGGCAGTTTTTCCAGCCGGCTGGCCCTGTGCGTTGCCCGGTTGCAGTAAACATTTTCGGGCGTGGGGGGGGCGGGGCGGGCCCCTTTTGCAAAAGGGGCCCGCCCCCGCATGTGCGACACCCCGGCGCTAGTACCGGTAGTGGTCGGCCTTGTAGGGGCCTTCCACCTTGACGCCGATGTAGTCGGCCTGTTCCTGCGTGAGGGTGGTCAGCTTGGCGCCCAAGCGGGCCAGGTGCAGGCGGGCCACTTCCTCATCCAGTTCCTTGGGCAGCACGTAGACCTTCTTTTCCAGTTGTTCCGAAGCCAGCTTGAGCTGGGCCAGCGTCTGGTTGGTGAAGCTGTTGGACATGACAAAGCTGGCGTGGCCCGTGGCGCAGCCCAGGTTGACGAGGCGGCCTTCGGCCAGCACGATGACGCTGCGGCCGGACTTGAGCGTCCACTTGTCCACCTGCGGCTTGATGTTGGTCCTGACGCAGCCGGGGGTGTTCTCCAGGTAGGACATTTCCACTTCGCTGTCGAAGTGGCCGATGTTGCACACAATGGCCTCGTCCTTCATGCCTTCCATGTGCTTGCCGGTGATGACGTGGTAGTTGCCGGTGCAGGTGACGTAGATGTCGCCTATGGGCAGGGCGTCTTCCACGGTGGTCACTTCGAAGCCTTCCATGGCGGCCTGGAGCGCGCAGATGGGGTCGATTTCCGTCACCAGCACGCGCGCGCCGAAGCCGCGCATGGACTGGGCGCAGCCCTTGCCCACATCGCCGTAGCCCACGACCACGACCACCTTGCCCGCCACCATGACGTCGGTGGCGCGCTTGATGCCGTCAGCCAAGGATTCGCGGCAGCCGTACAGGTTGTCGAACTTGGACTTGGTGACGGAATCGTTGACGTTGACCGCCGGGAAGAGCAGTTTGCCTTCCTTTTCCAGCTGGTAGAGACGGTGCACGCCGGTGGTGGTTTCTTCGGAGACGCCGCGCACCTTGTCCGCCACCCTGTGCCAGTGCCGGGGGTCTTCCTTGAGGCGCAGCTTCAGGCGGTCGAGGATGCACTGGAATTCCCTGTTGTCCGTCTTATGGTCGAGGATGGCCGGGTTATCCTCGGCTTCCACGCCCTTGTGGATGAGCAGGGTGGCGTCGCCGCCGTCGTCCACGATGAGGTCCGGTCCCGAGCCGTCCGGCCAGGTGAGGGCCATTTCCGTGCACCACCAGTAGTCTTCCAGACTTTCGCCCTTCCAGGCGAAGACCTTGGCCATGCCCTGCGCGGCGATGGCCGCCGCCGCGTGATCCTGGGTGGAGAAGATGTTGCACGAAGCCCAGCGGATGTCCGCGCCCAGCTCGTACAGGGTCTTGATGAGCATGGCCGTCTGGATGGTCATGTGCAGGGAGCCTGTCACCTTGAAGCCCTTGAGCGGCTTTTGGGGACCATATTTCCTGATGCACTCCATGAGGCCGGGCATTTCTTTTTCGGAAAGCTGCATTTCCTTCCTGCCGAAATCGGCCAGGGAGATGTCGGCGACTTTGTGGTCGAGGCTCAGATCAAGCGCTTGGGTCATGGTATTCTCCTCCAAACAAGATGTTTTTTGCACGATGGAAGGGCAGCGTGCTTCAGCGCGCTTCGGCGTCGAGCAGCAGCAGGGTCATGCCGTGGTTCACCGGACGGCGGGAACAGCACAGGGGGGCGAAACCGGCTGCAGTAAGGCTTTCTGCCAGTTCCTCCGCTCCGAAGCCCAGCCAGCGGTCCCCGTAGCGGCTGCGCATGGTTTCGTCGGTATGGCGCAGAAAATCGGCCACAAACACACGTCCCCCCGGTTTCAGGATGCGGCGTATTTCGTTCAGGCCTGCGGCCGGATCAGAAAGATGGTGAAGTACAAGGTTGATGCAGGCAAAATCCGCCTCGCCGTCGCGCAGGGGCAGGTGGCTCAGTTCGCCGATGCGCAGGGAAACCCGTCCCTGGGCGAGGTCTTCGGGCGTAAAGCGGCGGCGGCAGATTTCCAGCATGCGGGCGGAGCCGTCCACGCCGATGACGCTCCTGCTCCGGGCCAGCAGCCGGACCAGCACGCCCCCCGTGCCGCAGCCCAGATCCACGGCGGCCTCGCAGCCCGCAGGCACGGCGGCGCACACAACGTCGGGCAGGTCGAAAGCGCCGAGCACCTCGCGGTTCAGTTCGTCCCAGTCTTCCGCAATGGCGTTGAAGAACTGCCGGGTCTTCAACGCGCGTTCCTCCAGAATCTGCGCGGCCATGTTCAGATCTGCGCGCATGCGGGCGTCGGCGTGGGCAAAGGGCATGACTGCGCGTAAAAAATCGCTCTCCTCCCCGCTGCGCGGCGCGGCGTAAAATACCCACAGGCCGTCGCGTCGCGGCGTCAGCAGGCCCGCCTCTGTGAGGATCTTCAGATGCCGCGACACGCGCGACTGGCCCATGTCCAGAATGCGGACCAACTCGTTGACCGAGAGCTCGTAATGCAGCAATATGTGCACAAGCCGCAGGCGGGTTTCGTCCGAGAGAGCCTTAAAATACGTGAGCGCCATGACTTTTCCAGCAAATCAAATTTGCTTGATACGAATATCAAGATATATGCATATAGTCAACCGTCCGGATGCGCCGCGCGTCTGTTGCCGCAGCGTTGCAGGCGCGGAACGGCGCACGGACGCGGCGGAATGGTGATGGCTGTTGTTCGTAAACGGCAAAAGGGTTCCGGCCCCGTGCCCGCCGGCGAGGTGACGCCGGCGGTACTGGCAGCGCTCGGCGCGTCCCCGGGCGAAGGGGAGGCGCGGGAGCGGCTGCGGCAGCTGTGGCTGAACTGGGAGATGGTCATGGGGCCGGAACTGGCCCCCCTGGCCCATCCGCTGGGCCGGCGTCGGGACGTGCTGCGCGTCGGCGCCGAAGATGCCATGCTGGCGCAGGAGTTGCAACTCTCGAGCGGCGAATTGCTGGAGCGCGTCAATGCCTTTATGGAAGGCCCCGTGTTCAGCGCCGTCAAGGTGGAATTGCTCATGGGGCGCAAGGGCCTGCAGGCGAGCGCCCCGGAACACGCTTCTCCCGCCGGGCCGGACTGGCGCTTGCCGCGCGGCCCGCAGCGCGAGCCCATCCGCGCTTCCGGGCGCAACCTCGCAGGCATGGCGGCGCATTCGCCTGTGGCGCGGGCCTATGCCCGTTTTGCCCGCCGCGCTTCCTCCTGAAGCTGAAAAGGTCCGCCGGGAAACTTCCGGCCGGTCAAAACCGCAATGCGCAGATTGGGCGTTCCCCACCTGCGGGCTGTGCGGAATTTTCTTTCCATTTCCCCCTGTTTTCCTTCAGGCCCGCCCCGTCCGTGGAGCCTGCGCGTCCTTGCCGGGCGAAGCAAAAAACCGCAAAAGAAAGGGGATATTTTTTATATCTCAATGATTTTACAAATAAAAAATGCTGATGCTCTTGTTGCTTTCCACTGCGATTCATTGACAACGCTTCCTCTGCAGTGCTAGCTTGCCCCAAGCGCCAACGCACACAACCGCCGCGCACGGTGGGCCGAGTCCGTGGAGGAATTGAATGAACGCGCAGAAAAGCATGGAAGACATTTGCCTGAAGCATGACAACGGCTGCGATTTCACCTTTCGCGGTCGTCTTTTTTCCGAGTGCTCCTGGTATGACGAAGCGCTTGGCATGCTCACCCGGCAAAAGCTCTATGTGACAGACCGGAACGAACAGGTGTACTATATCGTGCGCTCCTGCGGGCAGGAACGCACCAGGCATGCCTACAGGCTGACCATGCGCGGCGATACCTGCATCATCCACAACGGCGTCACCGAAATTGCCTTGAAGTTTGACATGCTTATGCTGGCCGTACGCGGCTTGTGCGGTCTTGACGCAGGCGCCACACCCTCCCTTTCCATGGTGGAGGAGATGCTCAAGGCCGCCAACGCCTGATTGTTGCCATATCGCCGTTGCGCGTGCCGTGCACGGCGTGTCTCCACGCAACAGGGCGGCCCTCCGGAGAGGGCCGCCCTGTTGCGTACCGTGCGCGTGCCGGCACGGCCCCAATTTTTGCGTCATGGCGGCGGGGCAACGGTTCGCTGCCCTGCCGCAGATCGCGTTTCCCCTGAACAGTGAGGCAGAGGCATATGGGCAGGAAGCTGGAGCCGGGCATGAAGGGCGTTTCCGCCTGCGTCGTCACAGAGGACATGCTGGCCTGCGCCGTGGGCAGCGGGCTGGTTGCCGTATTTTCCACCGCCATGATGGTGGCCCGTATGGAGGCCACGGCTGTGGCTCTGGCGCAGGAAGGCCTGGAGGACGGGCTGACCACTGTGGGCACGGGCATCAACGTCACGCATGTGTCCGCCACGCCTGTGGGCATGGAGGTGCGTTTTGAAGCGGAACTGACGGAAATTGCGCCCAACGGCAAGGGGCTGCGCTTCCGGGTGGCGGCGTACGATGCGGCCGGCTTGATCGGCGAGGGCACGCACGAGCGCGTGGTGGTGGACAGAGACCGCTTTGAGCGGCGGGCAGCGGGCAAGCAGGCCTGACGCGTTCGGGAACGCAGGGATGAATATCAGCTGGAACGGCGAGATGGCGCGCCTGCGCTATGCAAACCGCCGGTTGGAGCGGGCCTGCCCCGACAGCGCGTGCATGCTGGACGCCTTTGCTGTGGTGGAATACGGCCTGCGGCAAAGCCTGGCGCAGCGCGGGGACCCCCCTGCGTGCGGCGCCGGTTGCGACCACTGCTGCCGGCAGCCCATCCCTGCGACGCCGCTGGAGCTGTTTGTGCTGGAAGCCTTTGCTCGCCATGTCCTGTCGCCGGAGCAGCGCTGCGCGCAGCAGGCGGCGTTTGCCGCGTTCCACGGCGGTCGGGAAGCGCTGGCGGCGCCCTGTCCCTTCCTCAGCGCAGGGCGCTGTGTGGTCTATCCGGTGCGGCCCATCGCCTGCCGCCAGTTTGTGGCCTTCGGCAGGGCCTGTCTGCCCGGCGAAGACCCGACAACAACCCGCTCGCAGGACATGCTCCGGCCGCAGTACGACTTCATGCACGCGGCTCTGCGCCGGACGCTGCCGTGGTACCGTGAGCGCTGTTCCCTGCCGGAGCGCATGACGGCCGCGGAAGCGCAGGCATTCTTCCGCCGCGTCACCACCCTGGTGCAGGCCGCCCCCTGGGGAGACTGGTTCAGGGAGTGTTGAGCCCGTCCGGCCCCTGCTGCCCCATCGGCAGCACGCGCACCTCGCCGCGCACCTCATTGGCCTTTTTGCGAAAGCTCTGGCGGCGGTCCTCGCCGTCGATCTGCCCTGCGATCCATTCCACCGTGTGCAGCACGGGGCGTTTGTCGCGCAGGTTGATGCAGCAGCGCCCGATGCCGATCTTGCACGAGGGGCAGCCCACGATGACCGGGCCGTCACAGTCCCCGAAGGCCTCAGCCAGGCGGATCTGCTTGCGGGAGCGCAGCAGGTTGTAGATGTCAGGCGAGGTCATGGCCCCCATGCCGGATTCGCCGCAGCAGCCGGGGTTGAGGTGTATGGTCGCGCCGCTGAAGGCTTCCAGCGCCTTGACAAGCTGCGCCTGCCCCTTGAGTTTGTGCACGTCCGCCCATTCGCAGTGACAGGCCCCGTGGTAGATGGCGCAGCTGTCCTCGGGCAGGCGCGCCTTGAGCGGCGTGACCCCCGTCAGCAGGGGCAGGACAAGCTGCCCCACGTCGCGCAGGGTCAGCTGGGGGAACTGCGTTTCCAGATGCAGACGCTCCAGCCCGTCGCGGCATGATCCGCAGGACGTGACCAGATGCCTGCAGTCAAAGCCCTGCTTGGCGAGGCCGCGCAGCATGGAGGCCAGATACTGCCGGTTCTGGGCCAGATTGTCTTCAAAGGCTGTGTCCATGCCCGCCGCCAGCAGGGGAAAACCGCAGCACAGATGCCTGGGGGGCACGGCCACGGCAAAGCCCGCCCTGAGCAGCAGCATGACGGACGACAACCCGATGCGGTCATAGAAGAGCGCGCCCCCGCAGCCGGGGAAGTAGAGCGCGCAGGGCATGCCCGGCGCGGGCTCGGCGGGGGCGAAGACGGAACCGCGGTGCAGCTTCAGGGATTCGTACAGGTTGGTATAGCCCATCTTGGGGCCGCGCCCGGAGAAGAGCGGACTTTTCATCCGCCTTTTCCACATGTCGGGCACGAAGCCAAGGAATCTGTTCTGCATTTTCTGGCCCAGAGAGGCCATCTTGGCGGCCTTGGGCACGCGGTGGGGAATGTCGCGCGCCAGCCACTCCAGGGCGTGCTCCTTGATGGGGTGCCCGCCTGCGCCTTCGTGTTCCAGCAGGGCGCGCAGGGTCAGCGCCACCTCCCCCGAGGGGATTTTCACCGGGCAGTTGGCCATGCAGCGGCCGCAGGCCGTGCAGTGCTCCACCACATTGCGCAGGGCCTTGAGCAGGGGCTCGTCAATGTCGCCCTTGTTCACCTGGCTGTAGTACACGGCCTCCAGCAGCATGCCCAGCACCATATTCTTGTTGCGCGGGTGGTACTGCATGGAGCGCTCGGGGTAGCACATGGAGCAGACCTGCTTGCACTTGCCGCAGCGGGTGCAGACCTGAATGGACGTGAGCAGGCTGATGAGCTTTTCCTTGTCGGGCAGGCCGCTCTCGCGGATATCACGGATGAGGCGGTTGAACGAGAAGGTGAAGGGGCGCACCGGCAGTTCGCGATAGACGAGCTTGGCCGGGTTCATGACGTCGCGCGGGTCCACGCGTTCCTTGAACGCGCGCAGGGCGTCCATCTTGTCCTTGCCGAAAAAGGCGATCTTCGTGATGCCAATGCCGTGCTCGCCCGAGACTTCGCCGCCCATTTCCTGACATTCGGCCATGACGCGGGCCGCCGTTTCCTCGGCTTCCTCCAGCATGCGGGCGTCGTTGGAGTTGACCGGGATGTTCACATGGCAGTTGCCGTCGCCGGCATGCATGTGGCTGGCCACTACGATGCGGCTGGCTTCCATGTATTCCTGGATCTTGCTGATCTTTTTCGCGAGATGGGAATATTTTGTCTTGAGGGCGTTCAGGAAGCCCTCGGCGCGGGCCATGAGTTCCGTATCGGAGAGTTCGGCAACGGGCACGTCGCCCAGGGCCGCCTTGGAGGCTTGCGAAAATTCGCGGTTGAACTCCTTTTCCTCCATGGGGAAGCCGGGCAGCCGACCCACCTCCTGCAGGGCATGGCGATAGGCGGCCGCCGTGCACTCCAGATTGATCTGCTCCAGAAAGAGCGCGAAGTCCGGGATGCGGTGCATGGGAATGACCACATCCTCGTTCATCTTGAAGCCGGAAGTGCGTTTGGCTATGGCCGAGAGGCGGTGGCGGTCCTCCCAGAAGTGGTCGCCCTCCTTGTCGTCGGCGGCCACGATAATGTCCACGTTGTCCTGCTGCTCCACCACGCTGACGATGTCGCCCACGCATTTGTCCAGCAGATAGGGGTCATCGCCGTCCACCTGGAGGATGATGACGGAAATGGGCAGCCCCTCGTATTTTTGCGATTTGCGTTTGTATTCGATGGCCTGCACGTACTTGGCGTTGAATTCCTCCATGGCCGAGAGGTGCGCGTAGTCGCCCTCCCGGCGGATGCGGTTGCGCAGATCCACCAGCTCGCGCACCACCACGGCGGCGGGCTGCATGGAGCGGCCGAAGAATTCCAGCACCATGACGCGCTTGTACCTGGGGCGGGGGTGGATGATGAAGCAGGCCTCGGTGATGATGCCGTCCACGCCTTCCTTCTGCATGCCCGGCAGGCCGCCCAGCACCTTGTTGGTCACGTCCTTGCCCAGGCCCGGCAGGCGGATTTCATCGCCGCGCAAGTGCACCACATTGCGCACGCCGCCGCTCACGTCCTTGACCGCGAAGACGGCGGTTTCTTCCGGCAGGATCTTGTGGCGGGGATGGTCTTCACGCTCCACAGTGATGATTTCGCCCGTGGGGGTGACCATGCGCCACCAGAGCAGATTGTCCAGCGTGGTTCCGTATTCAAAGGCGCTGGGGCCGCCCGCGTTTTCCGATACGTTGCCGCCCACGGTGGAAGCCTGCTTGGAGGCCGGATCAACGGAAAAGAGCGCCCCCGCCTCGCCCACGGCATTGGCCACGGCCTGGGTAATGGCCCCGGCCTGGCAGGTGACGGTCATGGCCTTGAGGTCGATGGGGCCGATGCGGGTAAGGCGCGTCAGGCTGACAATGAGCGTGCGCTTGCGTGCGGGCACGGCCCCGCCCGTCATGCCTGAGCCGCCGCCGCGCGGAATGAGCGCGAATTTCATGTCATTGGCGAGGCGCACCAGTTCGGCCACCTGTTCGGTGGAGTCCGGCTCCACGACCAGCAGGGGCAGCTCCATGCGCAGGTCGGTGGCGTCGGTGGCTGTTTCCACTAGGGCCGCCGGGTCAGTGAGGATGCACTCGTCGGGCAGAATGCCGCGCAGGGCGTCCACCAGCCTGTCGCGGAAGTCCGCCTCGGCCTCGTAGGCAGACCAGAACATGGTGATGCCCTCGCCGATGGCGGTGGCATAGTAATGCGCCAGCGAGACGGATTCCTTCTCAAAACTGTCACCTACGCTGTTGCGCACGGTTTCGGCATTGATGAAGGGATTGTAGGCCACCAGAAAAAGCTCTTCCGCAATGGCTATGGCGAGGTTGCGGACCGATTCCGGCCATTCCGCGAAATCATCAATGTTGATGCGCAGAATGCGGTTGACCACATAATCGGGAGAGATGGAAATATGCGGACCCTTGTGGGGCATGGTGCTCTACCTCGTGAAGCTCGCAACAGCCCGGCGGCGTCGCAGCGCTGCGGGCGGCTAAGGCGGCCGATTCCGCCGCAGGTCTGTATTGCTGTTCGCAAGCTTTTTTCTACGTGCAATGCTCGCGGTTGGCAAGCCTGCGGGCGGGGCCGTCGTCCCTCTCTACGCAGGGCGTCTGCCCGCCGTAGGGCTTGCCGGTTTGGGAGTTCGTCAGGAGAACAGGCTGCGTGCCCGGGGCGCCATGCGCGCTTTGACTTTCGGCTGTCGCCGGGTATGCTGTGGCGTCGTGCGCGCAGCGGTTTGCCCGGCGGCATCGGGAACCGTTAGCTGCGCAGGTTTTCACGACGCGCCGCATCCCGCCCTGCGGCGACAGGGCAAAGCCGGCGCGGCGTCTTTTTGCCCGGAGCCGTTGATGATTCTCTCCAAGCTGCAACCTGTGACAGACATGTTTGACTGGCTGCATTCCGCGTGGGAACGCGCCGTCATGCAACGCAGCGTGGCCCTCTGCATCCTTTGGATATACCTGATCGTCCTGCTGGGGGTGGAGCTGCGGCGGCAGGGCCTGCTGCCGCCCTGGCTGGAGGCCGTTACGCCGCCCAACCATTTTTACGCCATCCATCTTGCCTTTACGCTGATTCTCGGTCTGGAGGTCATGGGGCTCATCCTGGCCATACCCAGTTCGCTCTCGCAATCCATGGGCAAGCAGTTCGAGATACTGACGCTCATCCTGTTGCGCAACGCCTTCAAGGAACTCTCCCACCTGCCCGAGCCGGTGAGCGTGGCGGACGACATGCTGCCCGTGCTGCACATTGCCGTTTCCGGGGCCGGGGCACTCTGCATTTACCTGTGCCTGGGCCTGTACAAGCGCATCGCCCGACCGCACAAAGGCTTCATTGCCACGTCCGATCTGCGCATGCGTTACGTCATGAGCAAGAAAATTCTGGCGCTGGCGCTGTTTGTCATCTTTTTGTGCACGGCCGCCGATGATTTTCTGCTTTATGTCCGCACCGGCAAGGACAGCAGTTTTTTTGAAACGCTGTACACGGTGCTGATTTTTTCGGACATCACCCTTGTGCTCATCGCCCAGCGCTACATGCCCGCCTTTCACGCCGTGTTCCGCAATTCCGGCTTTGTCATCGGCACCTTGCTCATGCGCCTGGCGCTGTCGGCCAGCCCCCTGTGGAGTCCGGTCATCGGCATTTTCGCCGCCGTGTTTGTGCTGGGCGTCACCTGGGGCACCAACTATTTTATGCCCGAGAGGCAGAACAGCCGGCCCTGACGCCCTGCGCGCCGCCATGGCGCAGACCCGTCCAAAAGGCCTTCGCTCTCCGCACGACGTGCCTTTCCGCTGTCGCAACCCCGCAGTCCGGCCGCGAAGGCTTCCGCCGGGGCCGGCCCCTTGGACGCTTGGCATACACAGGGCTGCGCCATGCCGAACGGGCGCGCCTGACCTCCGGCTATCCTGCAGTGTTCGGGCCGCCCCATGTACCGGTCTGCCCCGACGGCGCTGCGGGACTCGCTGCGTCCGGGCGGCTTGGCCCTAGCCCTCGAAAACCAGCGCCTCGTACCAGTAAAGGCGGGCGTCCGGCTCTTTCCATGAGCCCGCGGGGAGGCCGGCCTTGCGGCAGAGGTTGTCCAGGTAGGCCATGCGATCCCAGCCCTGTTCCACCGGCACCTGCGGCAGAAAAACGCCGCTGCGTCCCCGGTGCTGCAAGAGAAGGCCGTGGCGGCCTATTTCCACGGCGTCGGGGTTCGGACAGGGCGTCAATTCGTCCAGCACGGAAATCTCCATGCGGCACGCGGGCCATTCGTCCCGCGTGAGCGGCAGGAAGCGCGGGTCCTGAAAGGCGGCGGCCTGCGCCATGTTACGGATGGTGAGATACAGCGGCCCACGCCCCACGATGTTGCCGATACAGCCGCGCAGCGCGCCGCCCAGCGTCAGGGTGACAAATCCGCCCAGCGCGCGGAGGAGGGCGGAGCGCTCCCCGCCCGGCAGTTCTTCAGGCTGCGGCGGCTCAATGGTTCCGCCGGTCAGCCCGGCATCAATGGAGCGTCGCGCCAGCTGCGACAAAAAGCCTTTTTCCGCGTCGGAAAGCGTGAAGGAAAGCGGCATTGGAAACCCCCGGGAAACAAGAAATGCCACAACTGACGTTGCGGCATGACTTGTTTTGATGTGAATGCAGAACCCGGCAAGGCGCGACCGGCAACGACCTCGCGCCGTAGGCATTACCCGCGCTGCGCGGCGGCTTCGCTTGGGGCCGTCGTTTTTGTGTCGCGGGACGCCCGTGGCAAAAGGGGCGGCCGTGTCTGCAAGAGCCTACTCTTCGCCTTCGGCGTGCGACTGCTTGCCCGCGCCCTTGAGGCCATACATGGTGGTGGAGCCGGAAGACCAGAACTCCAGCACTTCCTCGTTGACCAGCTTGGTGAGAATCTTCTTCACATCGCGGGGGCCTTTGTCGGGGAACAGTTCCAGAAAGTCCTTGAAGTAGAACTTGGACTTCATCTTGGACTTGCTCTGCAGGAATTCCACAACAACGTCTTTGTCGTCAGCCATGGCCTTTTCTCCTGACCCGGCGGCGCGTAGCGCCGCCGGGGTTAAACTATGGACCTAGAACTTGAACTGCGTGCTCTGCCGCCAAGTGTAGTAGGCGGGATCACGGAAGTCGTCAATGAGGTGGTGGGTGAACTCAAGGCCGGTCAGCTTGAAGAAGCTCTCCCAGCCGATGCGCTGCGCCCAGTCGCCCAGGCGTTCGTATTTCTGCGCGTTGGCGGCGTACACCTCGACGATGTGCTTCACCGTCTTGGTGAGGGTGGGCCAGCGCGGCGGCTCGTTGGGGATGTAGCCCACAACGACCTTGGAGAACTTGGGCATGGTGATGCGGTTGGAAACCTTGCCGCCCACCATGATGGCGATGCCGTCGCCGTCCTTGTCGGCGATGGGCAGGGCCGGGCACATGGTGTAGCAGTTGCCGCAGTACATGCAGCGGTCTTCCTTGATGGCCACGGAGTTCACCTTCTGGCCGTTGTGTTCCACCTTGGTGGGACGCACGGCGGCGGTGGGGCAGGCGGCCACGGCCAGCGGGATTTCGCAGAGTTGGTCGGCCCATTCATGGTCAATCATGGGCGGTTTGCGGTGAATGCCCACGAGGCCGATGTCCGAGCAGTGCACGGCGCCGCACATGTTGATGCAGCAGGCCAGGGAGACGCGCACCGGCGCGGGCAGGCGCATGTTCTTGAATTCGTCGAACAGGGTGTCCATCACGCACTTCACCGGGCCGGAGGCGTCGGTGGCGGGGGTGTGGCAGTGCACCCAGCCCTGGGTGTGCACCATGTTGCTGACGCCGGCGCCGGTGCCGCCCACGGGGAACTTGTGGGAGCCGCCGGCAAATTTGCGGCTGTTCAGGTCGTCACGCAGCTTCTTCATGGTTTCTTCGTCTTCCACCATGAATTCGATGTTGCTGCGGGTGGTCCAGCGCACATGGCCGCCGCAGTATTTGTCGGCGATGTCGCAGATTTCGCGGATGTGCGTGATGGACATGGTGCGGGTGCCGCCCACGCGGACGGTGTACACCTTGTCGCCGCTCTCGGCCACATGCATCAGAACGCCGGGCTCCAGAATTTCATGATAGAGCCATTTGCCGAAGTTCTTCTTGATGACCGGCGGGAAGTATTCGTCGTACTTGTGGGGGCCGATGTCGGTGATACGGCCTTCCATCGGTTTCTGGGGATTGTACCCGGAAGAAATAAAAGCCATGATGTTTTCCCCCTTTGGCTAGCGCTGGTGGCGGCTGCGGTACGCGGCGAGGTCGCGGGTCCAACCGCCGGGCACCTCGTCTTCCTTGAAGAAGATGTACGGGTTGGAGCGGGGCTCCTTGACGTGCACGGCCTGGGCCGGCGTGTCGGTCACTTCCAGCAGCTTCTGGAAGGACAGGCGCTTCATGGTCTCGCCCACGCGCTCACGGTTCTTGCCCTCTTCCATCCACCAGTCCCAGATCTTTTCGATGACTTCCTTGATGTCGTCGTAGGGAGCCTCACAGGAGATGAAGGGGATGAGCAGGGAGCCCATCTGCGCGCCGTCCACCACGGGGGCCTTGGCGCCCACGAGGATGCTGGCGCCGCGCTCGTCACCGATGTGCAGGGCGCGGGGCATGGTGTTGATGCAGTGCATGCAGCGCACGCATTCGGAGGTCTTGATGGAGAGCTTGGAGCCGTCCCACTTCATGCACTTGGAGGGGCAGCGTTCAATGACTTCCTTCTCAAGGTCAAACTTGCCCCAGTCGCGGCCCGCATGCGCGCCCGCGTTGGGTTTGAATTCGCCGGCCACATAGGCCTTCACGGCTTCCTGGTCGATCTTGATGTCGTCCTTCCATGTGCCGACCACGGCGAAGTCCGAACGGGCCATGGCGCACACGCAGCCGTTGGGGCAGCCGTCGAACTTGAACTTGAACTTGTAGGGGAAGGCGGGGCGGTGCAGCTCGTCCTGGTAGTCCTGGGTGAGCTGGTAGCACATGTCCTGCGTGTTGTAGCAGGCGTACTCGCAGCGGGACATGCCCAGACAGGCCGCAGGCGTGCGCAGGTTGGAGCCGGAGCCGCCCAGGTCGTTGTGCATTTTGTGGGTCAGGTCGTGGAAGATTTCTTCCAGCTGCGGGGTCTGCGTGCCGAGCAGCACGATGTCGCCCGTGGACCCGTGCATGTTGGTCATGCCGGAACCGCGCAGATCCCAGATGTCGCACAGGTCGCGCAGGAATTTGGTGCTGTAGTACTTGCCCGAGGGCTGCGCCACGCGGATGGTGTGAAAGTGCGCCACGCCGGGGAATTTTTCGGGCTGGTCGCAGTAGCGGCCGATGACGCCGCCGCCGTAGCCGAACACGCCCACGATGCCGCCGTGCTTCCAGTGCGTTTCTTTGTCGTGGTAGGAAAGCTCCACCACGCCCAGCAGGTCTTCGGGAGCGTCCACGGGAATCTGATAGTCAAGACCATCGGGGTTCGCAGCCCGGTGTGCGGCCTCCTGTTTGATGTCGGACACAAAGCTCGGCCAGGGGCCGCTTTCCAGCTGGTCCAACAAGGGGGTTGCATGTTTCGCCATTGCCATACCTCCACTGGTTTGTTTGTATCACGCGTTCGCGTGACGTGCCGGTCAACTGCGGCGATTCCGATCAACGTCGGGCCGTCCGGCAGGCTTGAGCCCGCGGTCGCGCCCCGTCGTCCATGTATTCGCCCCGTGAAAAACGGAACGCCCCAGGGAATCGCGGATGCCGGGCGGGCCTGAACTTCCGCCCGGCCGGCCGCAACGCGGTCAATTTTCTGCATAGCCTATTTTCGCCATAATGACAACCGGGGCGGGGCAATAGAAGCAAAGCGCGGCAACAAAACCCGCAACGCAAGGACTGACAAGGCAATGCGCCCGGCGCGGGGCGTCCGGCAGCGGCGTTTGCAGGCGCAACCGCCTGGAAATTTTTTACAAAAAGTGCGGGATTTTTTGCAGATATTGTGCTGTTTTTCACAGCGTGACGCATTGCCCTTGGCAACATGCAGCTTGCGGGGTACACTGCCCTGAGCTGCGGGGCGCTTCCTGCGGCGCGTACGCCGCGGCCTGTCCGCGGCCTCCCCAGTCCCGCCCTCCGGCGGCAAGCGCACAAGGACTGCAACTCCATGAAAGACGAACGGGGATTGTACTATCATCCACAGGCGGGCGACAGCCTCTCGCGCGCGTATGTGCGGCGCGGCCCCGACGGCGAGGTAGAGTTCCGGCTGTGGCGGGCCGACCATCCCGAAGTGTGGGAACGCCACCCCTGGCTCAACATGGCTGTGGTGCGCAGCGCCGCCGGTCTCTACCGGCAGGAGCGATCCAACGGGCTTGACCCCCTGAAACTCTACGACATTGCCGTGGCCAGGGCGCTGCTGCGCGAGGACGAAGCGTGAGCGGGCGGCGGCTGCCTGCCGACAGGGACTTTCTCGTCCGCGATCTTGTGCGCGACTACTGCACTGTGCACGGCATTCTGGCGGACCAGCGCCGCCGGTTTGAAACCGACGGCGCAGTGTCGTATTCGGCGCTGTGCGACCTTCTGGGCGAGGCCATGCGCAAGGGCGTGTTCTGGCGGCTCAAGGATACGGCCCACCATTTGTTCCGCAATCGGTCCGACGCCGACGCCGACGCGGCGGACGCGCCCCTGCCCGACGATTTCGCCCCCGACGGCCTGCCGCAGGAGGATGCCCGCCGGCCCCGCAGCGCCGCGGAACGGACGCAGATGGCCCTGCTGCAGCGCCGCGCGGGCATGGCCCTGCCCGGCGGCGCGGAAGGGCGTATGGCGCTGGAAGCCCTCATTGACTGGTGCATCGGCTATGCCTTCCACGAGTGCGTCAAACTGAAGGAAGACGCTTTTCAGGGGCAGCATTACGCCAACCGGCTCATACAGATCTCGCGCTATGCCGGGGTCACGGCAGAGATGTACAATCCCCTGCGCGGGCTCGGCGGGCAGACTTCGGAAAGCTCCTCGCGGGAACTTGCGCGCATCATGCACGTGCTGGGCCAGGGGCTGCGGCTGCTGGCCCGGTACCTCGCCATGGAGCGGCACAACATGCATCTGGCCCGCTGGCTGGCCTGCGGGGAAGCCGTGGCGCGGCAGGCCTTCGGTGAAAGTTACACAGTGCTTCTCTCCTCTCTTTTCGGGGGGGACAGGGA
The DNA here is from genome assembly GCA_015062205.1 of Desulfovibrio desulfuricans. GTDB lineage: Bacteria > Desulfobacterota > Desulfovibrionia > Desulfovibrionales > Desulfovibrionaceae > Desulfovibrio > Desulfovibrio desulfuricans_D. The sequence continues at coordinate 18,074 of SUVB01000058.1, read as the reverse complement.
GCGCCTGTACCTGATGGCGGCCAGGGATTTCCTGGAGGCCGGCCGCCGAGAACCGGCCGCCGTTTTGCTGGCCGGCGCGCAGCAGGACGGATTGCTGGGCGCGGAAGGGCTGGCCCTGCTGCGCGAACTGGAGGCGACCGCTGCAGACGGCGCGGCCTGCGGCGTTTGCGACGCCTGTGACAAAAAGCAGGGCATGCCCTGCCTGCCTTCGTGTGCGGAGGGCGGAGGGCGCGGCCGCGCATGAGCCTGCCGCGCGTCATACGGCTTGCGGCGGCGGCCTTCCTGTGCGCCGTCCTGCTTGCCGGTTGCGGGACGGGCTCCTGGCGCAAGGGCGGCGTGCCCGGCAGCCGCCCCTATACCGTGCGCGGCAAGACCTACTATCCGCTTAAATCCGCCAGAGGCTTCGTGGAAGAAGGGATGGCCTCCTGGTACGGACCCGGCTTCCACGGCAAAAAAACGGCCAACGGGGAAACCTACAACCAGTTCGCCATGACGGCGGCCCACAAGCTGCTGCCGCTGGGCACGAAGGTGCGCGTCACGCATCTGGGCAACGGCCGTTCCATTATTGTGCGCGTCAATGACCGCGGGCCCTTCGTGGATAACCGCGTCATTGATCTTTCCCGCGCGGCGGCGGGGCAGCTGGATATGGTGGGCACGGGCACGGCCCGGGTGCGCGTCCGCAGCCTGGATGTGGCGGAACGCGAGCCGGAGGCCCCCACCTCGCCGTCCTCCCCTGCCGCTTCCGCCGCGTCGCCCGGCCCCTCCGGCGCGTTTTATGTGCAGGTGGGCGCCTTTGCCGACAAGGCCAACGCGGGCAGGCTCATAGCCATCCTCACCCGGAGCGGCCACAAGGGACGCCTGCTCTTCGGCGGCAACAACATGTGGAACGTGCAGGTGGGCCCGTGGTGCGACATCCGCGGCGCACAGGAGAACCTCGACGCCTTCCGTCCGTTGTATCCCGGCGCGTTCGTCGTGGACGACGAGTAGGCCGCAGCAGGCTGCGCGCAGGCAAAGCGCGGATGCGTGCGCGGATGTTGGGGCTTTCGGACAGGGAGGAGCCTCTCCGGCATTGCCGGAGAGGCCCCTCGCGGAAAAACCGCAATGCGGTTTTGTGCTGTCTGTCGCTACAGGTTGGCGGCGTACCAGTCGCCGGCCAGTCGCAGGCCCTGGCGCACGTCGAATTGCGGGGCATAGCCCAGCAGGGTTTTGGCGCGGGAGATGTCGGCCAGGGAGTGACGCACGTCGCCCGCGCGGAACTCGCGGTGCACGCTCTGCGCGTCGGCCGCTTCGGGCTTGTGGCGCGCCACTTCCTCCCTAATGAGCAGAAAGAGCTCGTTGAGCGTGGTGCGCTGGCCGAAGGCCACATTGTAAATTTTGTCTGCGGCCTCGCCTGTGGCGAAGCTGGCCAGCAGGTTGGCCTGCACCACATTGTCGATGTAGCAGAAGTCGCGGCTGGTTTCGCCGTCGCCGTTGACATACACGGTTTCGCCCTTGATGAGGCTGGCGAACCACTGGGGAATCACGGCCGCATACGCGCCGTAGGGATCCTGCCGCTGACCGAAGACGTTGAAGTAGCGCAGCCCCACGCTGGAGAAGCCGTAGCAGCGGTGGAACACGTCGGCGTACAGTTCGTCCACATATTTGGTGACGGCATAGGGCGAGAGAGGGCGGCCGATCCTGTCTTCCACCTTGGGCAGCTCCGGGGAGTCGCCGTAGGTGGAGGAGGAGGCGGCGTAGACAAAGCTCTGCACGCCTTCGTCGCGGGCGGCCACCAGCATGTTCAGGAATCCGTCGATGTTGCAGCTGTTGGACAGCAGCGGGTCGTCGATGGAGCGCGGCACGGAACCCAGTGCGGCCTCGTGCAGCACATGCCGCACATCCCTGCAGACGCGACGGCAGGTGTCCAAGTCGCGGATGTCGCCTTCCACAAAGGTGAAGCGGCCCCAAGCTTCCGGCCCCACGATGTCGCGCACCATGTCCAGATTTTTTTGGTAGCCGGTGAGAAAGTTGTCCAGCCCCACCACGGTCTGCCCCAGCTGCAGCAGGCGTTCTAGCAGGTTGGAGCCGATAAAGCCCGCCACGCCGGTGACAAGCCAGCGGGAGGGGTGGGCGGTCATGGAGCGGGTAAGATCTGCATATGCGCTCATGTGGCGAATCCTGTTTTTGCTGTGTTGTTGCCTGCGGCGCGCCGCCTGCCGGAACAGGGCCGGGGCGTCCGAGGTCCGTTTTTCTTACGCCGGAGGCGGACGGGTGTAAAGCCCGCCCCCCGGAGGCAGATATGCCTCCTGTGAACCGGGGCGCGCAGAGGCGGAATGCGGAATGTCCGAACCCGGAAGCGGCCGGATGCCTCTTTTCAGTCGGCGCAGGGGGTGCTATAGAGCATCTGCCGCACTGCGGTGCGGTGTTTTTCGTTGCCGCGCCATGCGGCAGGGAGACGCCGACGCATGAAAATTCTCATTCTGGGCAACCAGGCCCGGGCCATGTGCAATTTCTGGAGTGTGCTTATTCGCCGCATGCGCGCCGCCGGGCATGACGCGCTCTGCTGCGCCCCCCCCGGCGACGCGGATTCGGACGCCGCGCTGGCTGCCCGGGGCGCGCGGATGCGGCATTACCCCCTGGACCGCAAGGGGCTCAATCCCCTGCGCGATCTGCGCACTTTCGCGGCGCTGTTGCGGCTGTTCAGGGAGGAAAAGCCGGATCTGCTTTTCGCCTCCACCATCAAACCCGTCATCTACGGCTGCATGGCCGCCCGTCTGGCGGGCGTGCCGCATATCTACGCCACCATCACCGGCCTGGGATACGCCTTTGAGGCCGACAGTCCGTTCAAGAAGTGCGTCAACCTGCTGGGCCGTCTGCTTTACCGCGCCGCCCTGGCCGGGGCGGAAGGCGTCTTTTTCCAGAATCAGGACGACATACGCGTTTTCCGCGCGTCGGGCATTCTTGGGGCAGACGCCAGGGTACTCACGGCGCGCGGTACGGGGGTGGACACGCGCCGCTTTGCCCCCGCGCCCTTCCCGGACTATACTGCTGACGGGCGTCTTGCGGGCCCGCCGGTTTTTCTGCTGGTGGCGCGTCTGCTGGAAGCCAAGGGCCTGCCGGAATATGCGGAAGCCGCGCGCCTGCTCAAGGCGAAATATCCCGCGGCCCGTTTTCAGGTGCTGGGCCCGCAGGAACAGGGCCTCGGCAGCGTGAGCCCGGAGCGGATGCGGCAGTGGCAGGAGAGCGGCTGCATCGAGTACCTGGGCGAAACGCGTGACGTACGCCCCTTTGTGGCGGCGGCGCATGTGCTGGTGCTGCCCTCTTGGCGCGAGGGCACGCCCACATCCATCATGGAGGGCATGAGCATGGGCCGCCCCGCCGTGGTGACGGACGCGCCGGGCTGCCGCGAGGTGGTGCGCGACGGCGTGAACGGCCGCCTTGTGCCCCTGCGCGATCCGCAGGCTCTGGCCGCCGCGCTGGAAAGCTTCATCGCCGCGCCGGAGAGCATCGCCCGCATGGGCGCAGCCGGGCGCCAACTGGCGCTCACGGAATTTGACGCCGAAAAGGTGGCCACGCGCATCCTTGAAGACATGCGCGTGCCCGCATAAGGATAGACACACCATGATAAGCAGTTACCGCATGGCCCTGTTGCAGGTGCTGGATTTTGCCTGCATTCTGCTGGCCCTTGGCGTCTCCAGCTTCACGCTGGAGCCGGACCTGAACATTTTTGACGACTACACCGGCGCTTCGCTGTTCACCGTCTTTTTCTATCTGCTCTTCTTCTACATTCTTGACGCCTACAAGGTGGGCAACGAGGATTTCAAGGAAACCATGGGCAGGGTGATGGTGGCCTGCCTGCTGGGCATCATTTCCTCGGCCACGGCGTCCTACGCCTTTCAGCACTGGCGTTTTGACCGCGAAACGTCGGCCGCGCTCTTTGTCCTTTCGCTCGGCCTCACGCTGGGCTGGCGCTGCGTCTACTACCGCAACGCCGACAAGCTCACCCACCCGCTGCGCATTCTGCTGGTGGGCGTGGATCGTGCGGGCAAGGTGCGCGAACTCCTGGCCGAAAGCCTGCCCAAGGCGCGCATTCTCGGCTATGTGGGCGAGCCGGACCAGGGGCCGGATGCCGGGCCCTGCCTCGGCGCGCCTTTTATGGCCCTGGACATCGCGCAACAGCAGCATGCCACCATGATACTGCTGCTGCCCGACGCGCCCATTGACGACGATATCGCCCACGAACTGCTCATGGCCAAGCTGCGCGGCAGTATGGTGGTGGATATCCGCAGTTTTTACGAGCATGTGGTGCATCGCCTGCCGCTCACGCAGATCAACGACGAATGGCTGTTGCAGACCGAGGGCTTCTCGCTGAACACGCGCGGCTCCCTGCGGCGGCTCAAGCGGGCGCTGGACGTGCTCATCTCCCTCGTGCTGCTTGTTCTCACAGCGCCCGTCATGCTGCTTACCGCGCTTATTGTGCGGCTGGAGTCGCCCGGCCCGGTCATCTACAGGCAGGACCGCGTGGGCCTGTTTGAAAAGGAATTCACCGTCTACAAGTTCCGCTCCATGCGCGCGGATGCGGAGAGGAACGGCGCGGTCTGGGCCAGCGCCCACGACAACCGCGTGACGCGTTTCGGCAGGTTCATCCGCAAGGTGCGCATCGACGAGCTGCCGCAGATCTGGAACATCCTCAAGGGCGACATGAGCTTCATCGGGCCGCGGCCCGAGCGCATGGCCTTTGTGCAGAAGCTCAAGGAGAGCATTCCCTACTACAGCCTGCGGCATACCGTGAAACCCGGCCTCACAGGCTGGGCACAGGTCTGCTACCCCTATGGCGCGTCCGAGGAGGACGCCCGCCGCAAGCTGGAATACGACCTGTACTACATCAAGAACATGTCCCTGCTGCTGGACATCAACATCGTGTTCAAAACCGTGGGCGTGGTGCTCTTTCCCAAGGGCGCGCGGTAGCGCGGGCTTTGAAGGTCCGGACGAGTTGGCGGCCCGCCGCAGGGAGGGCCGCCGCGCACGCAGGCGGCATGCGGCAGTGCGGGGGCGGGGCCGGGCCGTTGGGCCGGAAGGGACGCGCGGCGGGCCTGTCAGCGGGCGGCCTTCAGAATGACCTCGATGTCCGGCTCGCGCAGGGGGCGCAGGGTGCCGATGACGTCCCTGCCCACCAGCGCCTTGCGCGCCATGACGGCGATCTGCTCGTCCGACGGGGCGAGTCCCAGTTCTTTCAGGCAAACGGGCATGCCGATGGAGCGGAAGAAGCGTTCCATGGCTTCAATGCCCGCCAGGGCCGTGGCCGTCTCCGTCGGCTGCGGCGTCACGCCTGCCACGTCCACAGCAAAGCGGGCGAAGCGCGGCGTCCCCTCCGCCAGCACATGGCGCGCCCAGCTGCCCCATACGGCGGCAAGGCCCGCGCCGTGCGCCACATCGAACATGCCGCTCAGTTCGTGCTCGATCATGTGCGTGGCCCAGTCGCCTCCGTCGGAGCCGCAGCCCGTGAGGCCGTTGTGCGAGAGGCTGCCCGCCCACAGGATTTCGGCGCGTGAAGCGTAGTCTTGCGGGGTGTCGCGCAGGACGGCCGCATGGCGCATGACGGCGCGCATGAGTCCGGCGCTGAGGCCGTCCGTCACGTCCAGGGTACCGCCCGCGCCGAACCAGCGTTCCATGCTGTGCATGAGAATATCCACACAGCCGCAGGCCGTCTGGAAGGCGGGCAGGGTCATGGTCAGTTCCGGGTTCATGACGGCGAAGGCAGGCCGGGCCAGATCCGAGCGGACGCTGCGCTTGAAGCCGTCCTCTTCGTTGGTGACCACGGACGAAGGGCTCATTTCGCTGCCCGCAGCGGCAATGGTGAGCACGCAGCCCACCGGCAGGCAGGCGACAGGACGGCGCCGCCGCATGTAGAAATCCCACACGTCGCCGTTGTCGGCCACGCCGTAAGCAATGCCCTTGGCCGAGTCAATGACGCTGCCGCCGCCCACGGCCAGAATGCAGTCCACCCGCTCGCGGCGGGCCAGTTCGATGCCTGCGCGAATCAGTGAAAGGCGCGGGTTGGGTTGTACGCCCCCCAGCTCCACAGCACTGACGCCCGCCGTTTCCAGCGAGCCTTTCACCCTGTCCAGGAGGCCGGAACGCCGGGCGCTTTGCTGCCCGTAGTGCAGCAGCACCCGCGAACAGCCCCGCTCCCTGACGAGCTTGCCTGTCTGTTCTTCGGCCTTGCGCCCAAAGACGATTTTGGTCGGCGTAAAGTAGGTGAAGTCGTGCATATGCCCTCCAGGTGCATATGGCGAGCGTGTCGCCGGAAAGGCCGGAAGCCCGGCGTCCATGGTTCCGCGAGGGGCTGCCGCCTCCCTGCCGGGCGGCAGATTCACGGCGTTATGTCAAAGCAGTGGCGGTAGACAAGCCGCCTGTCCAGATCATGCACTTCCACGAGAACGCGCGCGCCGGCAAGTTTGGCCGGCTCTGCGGGAACAGCGGTCAGATCCGCCCTTTTGAAACGGCTGATGCGGAAGCTGCCCGCATCCTCGGGATCAAAACGGAGAGCCAGCTTGCGGCCGTCGGCGGCCAGCAGGAAGCCGCGCACCTCGCCCGCAAGGGTATTCTGACTGTCATTGTTGCGCAGTTCCAGCATGAGGCGCACCGTGCCGTTCTGCCCGGCGCGCGCCAGCACATTGTCCACCTTCACATAGGCAAGGTCGATGTCGGTCAGGTGGTTTTCCCGCCCCTGCGCCGCAGCGGCGGGCTGAGCGGGAACGTCCCTTCGGGCGGCCCCGCCTTCGGGCTGCGCTGCGGCAGGCGCGCTGCTTGCCGTGCCCAGGCGGCGCAGCACCAACTCCCGCCCGGCAACGTTTTCCTCGCGCAGCAGGGTCTCGAAGGCTTCCAAGCGTTCCGCCGTCGCGCGGGCGGCCTGACAGTCGATTTCAAAACGCGTCACGGTTTCGCGCAGCTGCGCGTTCTGCTCCGAGAGCAGCCAGCAGTGCCGGCCCAGCACGGCGCAGAGGAAGGGCAGGCAGGCGAACACGGCCAGCAGAGCGAGAAAGCGTCCGCGATGTACGCGAAAACTGCGTCGCGGCCCCTTGTCCCGCATAAAGATGATGCTGCAGTTCTCGCGGTATTTCACGTAAACCTCATGCCTGCACGGGGGATCGCCTTTTTGTGAAAACGCCGCAATGGCGGCTGCAGCGAACACACGGGAGCATAGGGCGCGCCGCACGGCGCGGGAAAGCGTGGTCCGCGCGCGTCCTGCCCGTCAGGCAACACCTGCGTGCGGTCCGCCATGCGTGGACGAAGCGCGTTCCTCGCCGGGCATCAGCCCTTGCGGCGCAGGAACAGCGCCCGCCATGCCGGAGAAAACTGCGGACAGCGGCGTCCTCTGCGGAAGAAGGCGGACATGGGCGTGTGCGTCGCCGCCCGGCTAACGAACGGAAACAGTTATCTGTTCCGGCCTGCGGTCGCTCCCATGCGCGGCGCGGCTTGCCCGGCAGGGGCAGGCGGAGTCCAGTCTTCCCGTGCAATGCGCCATGTTGTGCCGTCGTAGCGCAGCAGCAATGTCTTGACGCCCCTGTCCGAATGCCCGGAGGAGTCGGCATACGTTTGCGTCATGTCGGCGCGGATGCCCTGCCTGTCCGCCACCAGCCGCAGACCGGCAACCTGCACCTGTGCGGGGCGGACGCGCTGCCACAGCCCTTCCTTCTGCCGGCGGATGTTCTGCGCCCCCCGCCGCCCCTGTTGCAGGGCGTCTTCGGTATAAAATTCCATATAGTTGTCGAGGTCGCCGGCTTCCCAGGCAGCGCGCCACTGTTCCACCACGGCGCTGATGTCGCCGCTGACCTGCTCCAGCCAGTCTGCCGCAAGCCCCAGTTCCGCAGGCTTGAATTGCGAACCGACAATGCGGAATGCACTGTCTTCGCCCCTGCGCCACCACAGGGTGAGCACGCCCTGCTCCATGCCCATGGGCGAGACGGCCAGCAGTTCGCTGCGGCTCACCGCAACGTCTCCCCGGATGTCAAGGGTCGGCCTGCGGCTCACAAGGCGCAGCCAGGGCGTCTTGAAGCGGTGTTCCAGGTTGCGCAGCGTGGCGGCATACGAGGGGCCGCGCGGCACTCCTTTCACGCGGTTGTAGTGCGCCTCATCGTACAGCCCGGCGATTTCCGCGGAGCGGGCGGCAAAGGCGGCGTCCCATGCGTTGACCGCGGCTTCAAGGCTTGCGCGGGTTTCCGGCGTTAACGCCAGAGGCGCGGGTGCGGCCGTTGACGGAGACGTCGCCGCAGGGCCGGGCGTCGGTGCAGCTGCCGTGCCGGGCGCAGGCGGCGTGGGGGCAGTCCCCGTGCCGTCGCCGTTTCTGTCCTGCACGGCCGGGCGGGAGCCCCAGTTCACTTCTGCGGGGGGTTGCGCCGGAGCGGGGGAGCGACGCGGTATCAGCGGGTCGGAGATGGCCAGCAGCGTCTCTGCGGCCTTCTGGGCGGTATGGTCCTGTATGGGGGGGCCGGGACGCGAGTTTTGGGCCTGCGCGACTTCGGGCGCGGCTTCGGGCATGTCAAGGCGCGGCAGGCGCGGCGCTTCGGAGGAGGCGTCGCTGACGGTCTGCAGGGGCGCTTCGGCCACCAGCTGCCCCTTGCTGTAGGCAGCCTGCATGCCGAGATTGCGCGGCGTCCACTCCATGCCCACGATGCGGAATTTCTTGTCCTTGCCGCGCTGCCAGTACAGGCGGCGGATTCCTTCCGTGGAAAGATTGGAGGCGGTGTAGAGCTGTTCCGACCAGGTCACCCAGTAGCCGGGCCCCTCCAGAACGTGGATCTTGCGGTTGTAGATCCTGATGAAGCGCAGCATCTTGAACAGGCGTTCCTTGTTCTGCCTGAATGCCGCGAAGGTTTCCGGCATGGCCTTGGTGTAGGCCTCCTGGTCATAGTAGTCGAACAGTTTCGGGGAGCGTGCGGCCCAGGTGCTGCTCCAACTCTGCATGAGGCGGCGCAGTTCGTGCGCGGTGCCCCCCCTGTCCGGGCGGGGCTGCGCCTTTTCGTCCAGCCGTTCGGCCAGTACCACGGCCGTGCCCGGAATGAGGCTCGGCCCCACCTCGTCAATGTCCTTGAGGCCGATGGCCACGCAGCCGCGCGTGGAGAGCGGCTCAATGCCGAAGCCCTTGCTGTGGATCCAGATGCCGTGCCCGGTCTTGCCGCGCAGCTTGTCCACGGGGTTGGGGTAGTTCAACGTATAGGCGATGCCCCCGTATTCCTTGAAGTCAAGGCCGCCGGCAATCTTGTATTCCACAAAGTACACGCCTTCGGGGGTGCGCAGATCGTTGAGGGCCTGCTTGTCGCCGGGTATCTGGCCCGTGGTGCAGGGGTATGTGTACTTGAGCTTGAGGGGGCTTTTTTTCTCAAAAAACATGAAAGTCTGGCGGGCCTTGTCCACGGCCACCAGATGCGACGGCAGGCCTTCGTCATACAGGTCTGCCTGCCATGAATCCGCCCAGGCCGGACATGCGAGGAGCGCGCACGCCAAGGCTGCGCTGCCGAGGCGACGGAGCAGACGGCGCGCCGTATCGCTCGCCCGCAGGCACAACGCTCCGCGCGCGGCGGCGACCCTAGCGCGCAAGCGCCACCAATTCCGCGCGGGTAAAGAGGGCATGCAGGTCATATCCCGCCTCACGGAGCTTTTCCCGGCCGCCTTCTTCCCGGTCCAGAATGGCGCATACCGCCGCAATGGACAGCCCGGCCCCGCGTACGCGTTCGCAGGCTTTGAGCAGGGAACCGCCGGTAGTGACCACATCTTCCAGCATAGCCACGCGGTCGCCCGCGCGGAAATTGCCCAACCCCTCCACGAACTGCGCAGTGCCGTGCCCCTTGGCTTCCTTGCGCACCAGCAGCCCGTCGAGGGGACGCCCCTGTTCATGTGAGATAACCGTGGTGGCGGCGACCAGCGGGTCTGCCCCCAGCGTCATGCCGCCCACGCCCCTGATGTCCAGATCCTTAAGCAGATTGTTGAACAGCGTGCCGATGAGCCATGAACCCTCGGCGTGCAGGGCGGTGACGCGACAATCAAAATAGTAGTCGCTCCTGCGGCCCGAAGCCAGCAGGAAGTCCCCTTCCCGGTAGGATTTTTCCACCAGCAGCCTGGCCAGGCGGCGCTTGAGCGTCAGCACTTCTTCAGCGGTCATATGTCCTCAGGCCCTGTGGGCCTCGGCGTTTTTGAACACGCGGGCGTAGATTTCGTCCTCGTGCTGCAGGTAGTAGGCGGGATCGAAAAGTTCGTCCAGCGCTGTTCCGCCCAGCCGCGAACGCATGTCCGCATCCTGCCGCACGAGATCGGGGAAGGGCGTGCGGCTCTCCCAGCTCTGCATGGCCAGGCGCTGCACAGCTTCATAGGCCTTCTGCCGGGGCAGGCCGGTGGCGATGAGCGCCGTCAGCACGCGCTGTGAGAAGTACAGGCCATAGGAGCGTTCCATGTTTTCGCGCATGCGCTCGGGCCTGACCACCAGTCCCGAGAGCAGGCGGTTGAGGCGGTTGAGCGCGTAGTCGGCCAAGATGGTGGAGTCGGGCATGATGACGCGCTCCACCGAGGAATGGCTGATGTCCCGTTCGTGCCACAGAGCCTGATCTTCCAAGGCGGCAAGGGCGTTGGAGCGCAGAAGGCGCGAGAGGCCGCACAGATTTTCGGCGGAGATGGGGTTTTTTTTGTGCGGCATGGCCGAGGAGCCTTTCTGCCCCTTGGCGAAGCCCTCTTCCACCTCCAGTACTTCCGTGCGCTGCAAATGCCGCAGCTCGACGCACAAACGCTCCACGCCGCCGGCCATGACGGCCAGCGAGGTGAAGAAATGCGCATATCTGTCGCGCTGGACAATCTGCGTGGAGTGCGGGTCCACCTCCAGCCCCAGGCGGGACAGGGCGCGCTGCTCCAGCTCGGGCGACAGAAAGGCGTAGGTGCCCACGGCCCCGGAAATCTTGCCGACGCGCACGCTCTCCAGCCCGGCCTGCACGCGCGCCAGATGGCGTTCAAATTCTGCAAAGAACCCTGCCATTTTCAGGCCGAAGCTGGTGGGTTCCGCATGGATGCCGTGGGTGCGCCCCATGCAGAGCACGCCCTTGTGGCGGCGGGCCATGTCTTCCAGCGTGCCCAGCAGCGCGCGGATGTCCTTGAGGATGAGCGTCCCCGCCTGCACAAGCAGCAGGGCGTTGGCCGTGTCCACGATGTCGGAGGAGGTGCAGCCCAGATGGATGTAGCGGGCGTCCTCGGCGCCCACCTTCTCCTCCAGCGAGGTCAGGAAGGCGATGACGTCGTGGCGCGTCACCTCCTCAATGGCCAGGATGCGGTCCACATCGACGACGGCCCTGGCCCTGATGTTCCGTACGGCTTCGGCGGGCACGCGGCCCATGTCGCTCCAAGCCTCGCACACGGCCAACTCCACATCAAGCCAGGCCTTGTAGCGGTTTTCAAGGGTCCAGATGCGGCCCATCTCGGGGCGGGTGTAGCGGTCAATCATGCTTGCCTCACGAAGCCGCGCCTGCGGCCCTGGCTTTTGGAGCCGGCCCGGCTGCGGGAACCGTGGCGGCGCTCGGCGCGGAAGCGCCCTTGTTTCCGGCGTCCGGCGCGGATGCCGATGTCCGGGAAGACGCCGTCTCGGAAGAGGCGTCACCGGCAGCGGAAGGAGCGCCGTCCTCCTTGACGCCCTTGCGGTAGCCGTAGTCGCTGACATACCAGCCGCCGCCCTTCAGCACAAAGGACGTGTGCGACATGATGCGCGGGGAGGGCGCGCCGCACTTGGGGCAGGGCTCCTGCCCGTGCGCGTCGGCAAGCCTGACCCACTCCTCAAACGTATGGCGGCAGTTGGGACACTGATATTCATAAATAGGCATGACAAACACCAAAAACGGTCACGGCACGGCATCGCGCCGCATGGGCCGTGCTGCCCGTTGTGTTCGCGCCGCTGCGGGCGGGCGCACGGCATGCGGCCCTGCGGAGCATGCTCCGGACGTTTGGGGGCCGCATGCCCGTCGCGCCTGTGGGGCGACGGCGCATGCGGGTTGTACAAAAACGGGAAGTTACGCCCTGGCGGCCTTGGCTTCGTGAATGCGCTGCTTCAGGCGCTGGGCGCGACGATGGCGGCGGCGGTCCAGTTCCTTTTTCCGTTCAACTTTTTTGTGAGCCATGATTTCCTCCTGGAAAAGTCCGTGATGGCGCGGCACAGCCCCTGCCGCGCGATATTTTGCGGATCTCACTGATATTGCAGGATATCCGCTGAGGAATGCGCGCGTGCAGCGCTGATGCTGCGATTGTGCCGTTACGATAATAATCTCTATTGATAGGCGCTTTTGTCAGTAAAGTCCAGTCCTGCGGCGCGATTACGCCCGGATGGCGCGGCGCGGACGCCGAAGGGCCGGTTATCCCGTGTGGCTGTCGCGTTCCGCATCGTAAAATCCGCTGATGTTCTCCCCTTCGACGAGGGCGCAGGAGGGAAACCCGCAACGGGCCAGCAGCGCCCGCACAGGCGTCTTCAGGAACCCGGGCAGGTGCTGCGCCTGCAGCAGGGGCGCGGGCGTCAGCCGCAGGCGGAAGTCCCCCAGAACGCCCGGCGCGCCGTCAGGGGCGGGCAGGGCCGCCAGGGCGGCTTCCGCTTCGTCCAGCTGCCGCAGGGCGGCGGCATTCGGCGCAAGGCCGTAGGCAAAGCGCGTCAGCAGGCAGGGGCGCGCGCGCTGCTCCGGCCGGTCCAGCCCCGAGGCCCGCGCGGCGGCGCGCACGTCAGCCTTGGCAAGCCCGGCCTCCGCCAGGGGGGAACGCACGCCGCCCTCCCGCAGCGCCCTGAGCCCCGGACGGTACACCTGCATATCGTCGGCATTGGTGCCGTCGCACAGCACGCGGTCATCATTCTGTGCCGTAAGTTCGTTGCGCAAAAGCGCAATAAGCCCCTTCTTGCAGGCATAGCAGCGTTGTGGGGTCGTCTGCGCGACATCCGGAAATTGAAGAGGGTTGTAGCTGACGAGCAGCAGGGGCAGGCGGCGCCCTTGCGCCCAGGTTTCGGCCTCCGCGCTTTCGTGGCGGGGAATGTGCGGCCCGCGCGCGTGCACGGCCAGCACGTCGCAGCCGCAGAGCAGGGCCGCGTGGCACAGGAAGCGGCTGTCCAGTCCGCCGGAAAAGGCCACGGCCATGCGCGGCAGGTTCCGGAGCGTCCGGACGAGCCGCGCGGGCAGGCTTGCCGCTGTCGGCGCGGCGCCGGGCTCAGGCTCTTTCGGCATGGCGGCGTCCCGCGTTGCCCCGTCCGGTGTGAGGGCGGTTGCTACCATGTGCGGCGCACCTTGGCGCCGTGTTGCGCCATATACTCCTTGCACTGGCGGATGGAGTACTGCCCGTAGTGAACAATGGACGCGATGAGCGCGGCCGACGCCCCGCCCGTGGTGACGGCCTCCAGCATGTGCCGTGGTTCGCCCGCGCCGCCGGAGGCGATGACGGGGATGGAGACGGCCTCTGCGATGGCGCGGGTAAGCGTGAGTTCATAGCCGTCCCTGGTGCCGTCCGCGTCTATGGAGTTGACGCAGAGCTCGCCCGCGCCCAGCTCCCGGCAGCGGCGCGCCCAGGCCACGGCGTCCAGGCCCATGCGTTTGCGGCCCCCGTGGATGACGATTTCATACCCGGAGGGGATTTCAGGCGTGGCGGGCACGGCCAGCACGTCCATACCGACCACAATGGCCTGCGAGCCGAAGGCGTCCGCTCCCTCGCTGATGAGGCGCGGATTGGCTACGGCGGCGGAATTGACGGAGACTTTTTCCGCCCCGGCCAGCAGCACGGCGCGCATGTCCGCCACAGAGGCAATGCCGCCGCCCACGGAAAAGGGGATGAAAATCTGCGCGGCCACGCGTTCCACCACATCGAGGAAGATGCTCCGCGCCTCGGCCGAGGCCGTGATGTCGTAGAACACGATTTCGTCCGCGCCCTCTTCATAGTAGCGGCGCGCGCTTTCCACGGGGTCGCCGATGTCCTCGTTGCCCGCGAACCTGATGCCCTTGGTCAGCCTGCCGTTGCGCACGTCCAGACAGGGAATGACGCGTTTACTGAGCATGGCGCGCCTCGCAGTAGTCGTGGAAATTGCGCAGCAGGGTCAGGCCGGGGCGGCCGCTCTTTTCCGGATGGAACTGGGCTGCCCACAGGCCGTCGCGCCCGTAGACGGAACAGAATTCGCGCCCGTAGACCGTGGTGGCGATGACAAGGGCCGGATCCGGCTCTGCATAATAGCTGTGCACAAAATAGAATTCCGCCGCAGGGTCCACGCCCTGCAGCAGCGGACAGGATTTCTTGACGCGCAGGCTGTTCCAGCCCATGTGCGGCACCGGCGCGGGGGAGCCGTCCTCCTCGCGCATGCCGTCTGCGAAGCGGCGGCACTGTCCCGGTACGATGCCCAGCGTGGGGGCGTCGTTCTCCTCGCTGCGCTCCAGCAATATCTGGCAGCCCAGGCAGATGCCCAGCAGGGGCTGGCCGCGATCGACCACGGCGCGCAGGCAGTTGTCCAGTCCGGTTTCGCGCAGCACGCGCATGGCCTGCCCGGCCGCGCCCACGCCGGGAAAGATGACGCCGTGCGCGCGTTCCAGCACGGCGGGATCCGCCGTGATGACGCAGGGAATGCGCTCGTGTTCCAGGGCGCGGCGCACGCTTGTCTGGTTGCCTGCCCCGTAGTCCAGAATGGCCAGCATGGTTGCATCCTCAGGGAAAATATGTCGATAACGGCCGCAGGCAGCAGCCTGCGGAGCGTCAGAAACGCAGCATACATGTTTGCCGCGTCGCAGGCAACGCGCCGCGCGCGGCAGGGGGTGACAATACTGATAATCACGCTTATGCTGCAAAGCGTGATTATCAGTGTGGCCGCATACTCTGGAGGCGCGCATGTATTTTCCCACCGCCGGCATTGAATGCCATCCGCTGCTGCCCTTCGGCGTGGCGCTGGGCATTTCGTTCTTCACTTCCATGGGCGGCATTTCCGGTGCCTTTCTGCTGCTGCCCTTTCAGATGAGCGTGCTGGGCTATGCCAACCCCAGCGTCAGCGCCACCAACCAGTTCTATAATGTGCTGGCCTGCCCCTCCGGGGTCTGGCGCTACTGGCGGGAGGGGCGTCTGGTCTGGCCCCTGGCCTGCACCGTGGCGGCGGGAACGCTGCCGGGCGTCTTCATCGGGGCGCTGGCGCGCATTCATCTTCTGCCCGATCCCCGGCATTTCAAAATATTTGCCGGGCTGGTGCTGCTGTACATCGGGGGGCGCATGGCCCTGACCCTGCGGCGGGAGCGGGCGGCGCGACGCGCCGGTTCGCCGTCCGAAGCCCGGCCCGCCGGACAGGGTGCCCAGGGCGGGCCGTTGCCCTGCCGGGTGCTGCGTTGGACCTGCAGGGAAATTTCCTTCACCTTTCAGGACGTCACGCACACGGTCTCCACGCGGGCGCTGCTGCTGCTGAGCATGGCCGTGGGGCTTGTGGGGGGCGCATACGGCATCGGCGGCGGGGCTATCATGTCGCCCTTTCTCGTGGGGGTATTCGGCCTGCCCGTGTATGTGACGGCCGGTTCCACCCTGCTGGCCACGGCCGTCACCTCGCTGGCGGGCGTGGGCTTCTACGCGCTGCTCGCGCCCTTCTATCCCGGCATGTCCGTCGCGCCGGACTGGCGTCTGGGCCTGCTGGTGGGGCTGGGCGGCATGTGCGGCATGTATTTCGGCGCACGCTGCCAGAAACATGTGCCCGCCGCAGTGCTGAAAGCGATGCTGGCAGCGATTTTGCTCTTTACAGCCGTGCGCTATTTGGGCCAAGGTCTGTAGCGCGGATGCGCCTGACCCGCGCGCCGCCCGTCGCGCGCGGACGCGCCCCCGACTGTCGTGCCGGGGCGGCCCGCTGCGGCAGGCGGCAGAGCGTTGGGCAGGGCATGCCGACTCCACGACAAGGAAGCATGATGAACGACGCTTCACGGCTGCCGGTGGGCCTTTTTGATTCCGGCATGGGCGGCCTTACGGTATTCAAGGCGCTGGCGCAACGCCTGCCCGCAGAAGATCTGCTCTATCTCGGCGACACGGCCCGCCTGCCGTACGGCACCAAGGGAAGGGAAACCATTGTGCGCTATACGCTCAAGGCCGCGCAGCGGCTTGTGGATATGGGCGTGAAGATGCTTGTGGTGGCCTGCAATACTGCCACTTCCGCCGCCCTGCCCACCCTGCGCGAGCGCTTCGCGCCCCTGCCCGTGCTGGGCGTGGTGGAGCCGGGGGCGCAGGCCGCCGCCGCCGCCAGCCGCAACGGACATATTGTAGTCATCGCCACGGAGGCCACCATTGCGGGGGGCGCGTACCAGCGGGCCATAGCGCGCATCCGTCCCGACGCCGTGGTCACCGGGCTCGCCTGCACGCTCTTTGTGCCCCTGGCCGAAGAAGGATGGATGGAGGGGCCGCTGGTGGAAGGCATTGCCCGCCGCTATCTGTCGGACGTGTTCCGACCGTCCGGGCAGGTCCCGCAGGCATCGTCCTCCCCGGATACGCTGCTGCTGGGCTGCACGCATTTCCCCCTGCTGCAGGGGGCGCTGCAGAATGTGGTGGGCCCCGCCGTGCGCATTGTGGATTCTGCCGCCACCACGGCCCAGCGCGTCGCGGAGGAATTGCGGCAGTCAGGTCTGCTGCGCGGCGACGCAGCGCCGGTCCGGTACCGTTTTCTTACCACAGACAATACGGCCCGCTTTACCAGAACCGGTTCGCTGTTTCTGGGGAGACCCCTGAGCGACGACGAGGTTTCGCTGGTCGATCTCTAGATGTTTTGAAAAGATCCTGACGTATTACAAGAGAAATTCTCCGCCCGGGAGTTTTTGTCGGGCGCGCGGCGCCGGAGTTCTGCCGCAATATCCGGAGAAGACGCGACATGTTACGCTTTTTCATTGACAGGGAACCGCCCCTCACGTAAGGAAACTGGCAGTTATTCCGTAGCCCATTTCGGTTCTGCACACAATTCCCGTACCGCGCACCGGGTCGTTTCTGTGGCGGTTTACCCCAAGGTGCGGAGTTTCGGGTCGCGACGCCTGACTACATGGCCTGCACGCCCGGTCCGGTTCGCAAGGGAAAAACACAAAGCCTTTATGGAGAACGTCATGACCAAAGCTGAACTCGTCGAAAAGATTCATGCCAAAGCCGGCCTGCCCACCAAAGCCAAGGCCGAGGAAGCCCTGGACGCCGTCGTGGCTTCGCTGCGCGAAGCCCTTGCCGCAGGCGAATCCGTGACCTTTACCGGCTTCGGCAGCTTCAAGGTGGTGGAGCGTGCCGCCCGCAAGGGGCGCAATCCCCGCACCGGCAAGGAAATCACCATTCCTGCCAGCAAGGTTGCCAAGTTCACGCCCGGCAAGGGACTGAAAGACGCCATCAAGTAGATGACCGGGGTGTGCGATTTTCGGCGGCGCTGTTGCCCTGCTGCAGGGTAATTGCGCCGTTTTGCGCTTTTGTGCGGGGGCCGCGCGTTCGGCATCAGGGATGCGGGGGCCGCTCCCCATCAGCGTGAAGGCGACTGTTGCGTTGTCTGCCCGGTTGCCCGGGCGCACGCCGGCGACACCGAGGCGCATTGTTTGTCTGCGGGCATGGCCGCCAGACTGCAGATTTCGACGTTCCAGCCGACGGCGGCATGCCGCAAAGGGCATGTGACGCCGGGGCGCGGATGAAACAGCGAAAAAAGCCGGAGGGGTGGCAGAGCGGTTGATTGCGGCGGTCTTGAAAACCGTTGAAGGTGTGAGCCTTCCGGGGGTTCAAATCCCTCCCCCTCCGCCATTATAATATCTCAGACACGGTCAGAAAAGCTGAAACTCCTTTGAATTAAAAGAGTTTCAGCTTTTTTTACTTGTATCAAGATGGTTCAAGAGGGGGCTTGCGAGAGGGCAAAAAACAGGGCAAATGGTAGGGCAAAACAACTCTGCACGGAGATTTTGCCCTATGCCCGGAAAACTCACTGAGGTGTACTGTCAAAAGTAGACGCCATCAAGCGGCAAGTGCCGTCTTGCCCCGCCTCAAGTTTTTGGCAAAGGCCGCTGGTGATTGATAGCCAAGTCCAGCTTGTATTCTTTGCCTATTGTAAAAGATTTCAATATATTCCGTGATGG
>SUVB01000057.1 GCA_015062205.1 Desulfovibrio desulfuricans | reverse complement strand
GCTTCGGCATTATGCAGCCAAATATACGCCTTCCAAAAAGCATACAACCAGTCTGCCCATCCCTTTATCTGGAAGAAGCGGCAAGTGCGAGGCGCACAGCTGGCTAATTCTATAAAAAATTTTTGCAACTAGACACTAGTTAGAATGCATCAAGAACTGAATCCGTTTTTCAAAAGCATTTTTCATGCCGTTCAAGCGCTTCCGGCATGGCTGGCATTCCCGGCAAGCCCGAGAAATACGCTACGACTCGTCCCGCAAGGCCGCGCGGATGCGGCACACGCCGCACAGGTCGCCGGAGGAGGTCGGATAACCGCATTCCGTACAGGGGCTCAGATCCACACCCTCCTCGGCTTCGCGCCGCGCGAATACAGGCCGCCCGCGCTGCAGAAAGCCCTGGTAGAAATCCAGCTTGCGGCCGGGCATTGCCGCCTCCAGCCGCTGCAACAGCCCCTTGAGTGTAGTGAAACTCGCCCCGGGGCTGTAGGGGCAGGGCGCATAATGATGCTCAATGCCCATGAGAAAGGCGTAGTTGGCCGTCTCGAACTCCGTGAGCCGCCAGAGCGGCTTGACCTTGCGGGCAAAGCCGTGTGCGCCTTCTAGGCGCGGCCCCTGGTCGGAAAGGTAGGCCGTATCCCAGCGCAGGGTATTGCTGAACAGTCGGGCCGCCTCGTCATCCAGATTGTGCCCCGTGGCCAGCGCGTCGAACCCGCCTTCCAGCGCCGCCCTGTTGAACAGATGCCTTTTGATTTTGCCGCAGGCCGAACAGATGGGCCGGTGCAGCTTTTCCTTGACCAAGGGAATGGGCAGGCCCTCAGCGGCCGTCTCCCTGATCATCAGGCGGAGGCCGTGCCGCGCGCAAAAGCGTTCCACCACGCCGCGCGCGGCGGCCGAGGAACCGGGAATGCCCAGGTCGATATGCAGGCCCGTGACGTCATAGCCCTGACGGGACAGTTCCAGCATGAGCGCCAGCGAATCCTTGCCGCCCGAAAGGGCCACAAGAATTTTTTCCTCCCGGGTGAACAGCTTTTGGCTCTCAATGCCGCGCGCCACCTGCCGGGCGAAAAATTCCTTGTAACATGCCGCGCAGAAGGCGGCATTGTGGCTGCGCAGGGCCACGACGGCCTCCGCCTTGCATATCTTGCATTTCATAGCCGTTCCATATGATTTTGTACCACAGTTCACCCGCCGGCCGGCGTTTCAGTCTCCGGCGTTCCCGTCGTTGCAGACCGGAGCCGCGCCCAACGGCTCACCTTCACCCCCGGCGCCCGGTGCCGGATCACGCCCGAGCCGGCCCCACTGCCCGCACCAGTCCGTGTACAGGGCAAGCGTGCGTTCCGTAAACGCCGCATATCCCAGATGCGGCCGGAGCGCCTGCCCGCCCGCCGCCAGACGGCGGCGCAGCCCCGCGTCGGACATCACATGTATCATGGCCTGCGCCAGCGCCTGCGGGTCTTCGGCCGCGAATACGCGGGCGGCGTCGGGCGCGCCTGCCAGCCGTTCCCTGTGCAGGGGGCTTTCGCTGCACAGGGTGGGCAGACCCGCGGCGGCTCCGGCCCACAATGTTTCCGGCAATTCCTCGGGCGACGTGCCGGGGGCCAGCCAGGCGTGCGCGTGCGGCAACGCCTGCGGCAGGGGCTGCTCCCCCAGCAGACAGAGCCGGGAGGCCACGCCCAGGGTCCGCGCCTCATGCAGCACCTCCCCAAAACGCGGTCCCGCGCCGTAGGCCCGCACTTCCCACATGGGCAGGTCTTCGCGCTGGCGTATGGCCGCCATGGCGCGCACCGTCAGCATGGCTCCGGAGCGCGGCATCAGGGCGTCATGCATGCAGAAGACAAAATGCCGCCCGGCGGCGTCGGCTTCCGCCGTCCATTCCGGCGAGGCCGTATAGCCCGTCAGATCCATGCCGGGCGCGACGTGCTCCAGCGGTTCGCCCGCAAGAGGCAGGGCGCGAGTCCCGCCCATGGCGGTCCCGCCGTTGTGCAGCGCCCCGGCGATGCGTTCCCGCACATGGCTGGAACCGCAAAGGATTTTGTGCGCCGCGCGCAATGCCGAACCTTTCAGGGCCGCCGCGCGCGGCGGTGCAAGCAGGAAAGCGTGGCTCAGCAGGGTCGTCCCGGCAGGGCGCAGGCGCAGAATGCGACGGCCCAGGGTCATGGCCTCCTCG
The DNA here is from genome assembly GCA_015062205.1 of Desulfovibrio desulfuricans. GTDB lineage: Bacteria > Desulfobacterota > Desulfovibrionia > Desulfovibrionales > Desulfovibrionaceae > Desulfovibrio > Desulfovibrio desulfuricans_D. The sequence continues at coordinate 25,950 of SUVB01000057.1, read as the reverse complement.
CCCACGGTCTGCACCAGCAAGGCCCTGTGCCGCCGCTGCCAAAGCCAGAGGCGCGCCAGGGCAACCGGCGTGCCCGGCCCGCCTAGGGCCAGGAGGGGCAAACCCAGTTCCACGGCGCGATCATGCAGGCTGGTCTTCCGGCGGCAGACCAGCAGGGGGGCAAGACGTCCCCCGTCGCGCATGGCCACGGCCAGCGCCAGCACATGCGCCTCTTCCAGCCGGGCCGCGCGCGCGGCCGAAGACGCGCCGCATTCCTCCGGCCGCTCTCCCGGCGCGGGTTCCCCGGCCCGGTGCAGTGCCGCCAGCAGAATGCGCATCAGAAACGCGCGCCCCGCGCAAGCATGTGGGCCAGCAGCGCATCCTTGAGACCGAGCGCCACCGGGCCGGGCCTGCCCGCATGCTCCCCCCTGCCCACGGGTTTGCCGTCAAAGTGCGTGATGCCCACGCACAGGGTGGCGCTGGTGAACAGCAGCAGTTCGTCCGCCTCGTCAATGGCGGCGCGGGGAATGGGCATCTGCACCACAGGCCTGTGTTCGGCGGCCAGCTGCATGGCGGCCAGCAGGGTCGTGCCGGGCAAAATGCGCTTGATTTCAGGGCAGACCAGACGGCCTTCCCTGTCCACAAGGGCCACATTGGCCACGGCGGCCTCGCCCATGATGCCGTTCTCGTCAAAGGTCACGCCCACGTCCATGCCCTTGCGGGCGGCTTCCATCGCCATGAAGACATTGGGAAGATAGTTGGTGTTCTTGATGCGGGCCAGATATTCCTGCTTGGGCGGGACGGCGCTGGCAAAGGCCGTGAGCCCCCTTTCGTACAGTTCGGGCGCGGGCAGGGCCGCCCGCAGCGCCACAATGTACAGGCCCGCCGTGGGGCACTCCGCAGGCGAAATGCCGAAGCCGCCGGGCCCTCGGCTCAGAAACACGCGCAAATCGCCGTTGTCCTGCCCGGAGGCGCGCGCCACGTCGCAGATGCGTTCGCGCAACTCCTCCCAGGGGCAGGGCGGCGCAAGGGAGAGGGCCTGCGCGCCGTTCTGCAGACGCGCCAAATGTTCATCCAGGCCGAAGATCGTGCGTTCCCGGTAGCAGATGCTTTCAAAGAGGCCGTCGCCCCGGTGACAGATATGATCGTCCAGCGGCAGCAACAGATACCGGCCGTCGGTACAGATGCGCCCCGCCCTGTGATCGTAAAAGGCGAGGATGTTTTCCGCTCCCGGTCGGGGGGCGGCCAGCAGGGCCTTGAGAAAGGCATCGGCATCCACAGCGTGCATGGTTGCTCCTCGGAAAGCGCCGCGGGCGCGCAGCCGCACGGAAAATCGACAGGCGGCGTCGCGCGGCAACCGGCGACGCCGCCCCGGCAGCGGCATTACTGCAGGAACACGTTTTTATCCGTCACGCGCACAAGGTCGCGCCTGAGCAGTTCCTCGGCGATCTGCACGGCGTTGAGGGCCGCGCCCTTGCGCACGTTGTCGGCCACGATCCACATGTTCAGGCCGTTGTCGATGCTTTCGTCCTCGCGGATGCGTCCCACAAAGGTGGCGTCCTCGCCCACGCAGTAGCCGGGCATGGGGTACATGAGCTCGCGCGGATTGTCGAACACGCGCACGCCCGGAGCCTGCGAAAGCATGATGCGGGCCTCCTTGGCCGTAATCTTTTTTTCCGTCTCGATATTCACCGATTCGGCGTGGCAGTAGAACACGGGCACGCGCGCGCAGGTGGCCGTCACCCTGACGGAGGGGTCTTCAAAAATCTTCACCGTTTCGTTGACCATCTTCATCTCTTCCTTGGTGTAGTCATTTTCAAGGAAGACGTCGATGTGCGGCAGGATGTTGAAGGCAATGCGGTAGGGATAGGCCTTGCATTCGGGGTCGCGGCCGTTGAACATGTCGCGCACCTGTTTTTCCAGCTCCATGATGCCCTTCTGCCCCGTGCCGGAAACCGCCTGGTAGGTGGAAACCACAATGCGCCTGATTTTCGCGGCGTCGTGCAGGGGCTTGAGGGCCACCAGCATCTGGATGGTGGAGCAGTTGGGATTGGCGATAATGCCGTTGTGCTTTTCCAGCGCATGGGGGTTCACCTCGGGCACCACCAGGGGGCAGCGTTCATCCATGCGCCAGGCGGCGGAATTGTCCACCACCACGCAGCCGGCGTGGGCCGCATGGGGGGCGAATTTCTGCGAGGTGGCGCCGCCGGCCGAGAAAATGGCGATGTCGACGCCGTTGAAGACGTCTTCCTTCAGCTCGTGGACGGTCAGTTCCTTTTCGCCGAAGGGCACCTTGACGCCCTCGGACTTGGCGGAGGCAAAAGCGCGCACTTCGGCGGCGGGGAACTCCCGGTCATGCAGGGTCTTGAGCATTTCACGGCCTACGGCGCCAGTGGCGCCCACAACGGCAACAGTCAGCTTTTTGCTCATGGGGTTCGCTCTCCTTGGCGATGGACGGCGGTCAAAAGCCGCCGAAAAGGTGAGGGGAAAGCATAGCCTGCCTCCCCGGAAAAGGGAAGAGCGCTGCGCAGCGCGCGCCCCTGCCGACCGGGCAAAGGGCGCAGGGCCGGCTGCCCGGGCAGGGACAACCCGGCTTGAGATGCGCCCGACGACGCGCTACACTGGCGCATCCGGTTTTCATACAGGGGAACATCATGCAGAGAATCCTGATCGCCGACGCCCTCGCCGCCACGGAAGCGCGGCCCTCCGTCACCATCTGCGGCTGGATACGCACCCGCCGCGACGCCAGGGACTTTTCCTTCGTGGAAATCAACGACGGTTCATGCCTGGCCAACATGCAGTGCATTGTAGATGCGGGAACCCCGGCCTGCGAGAGCCTGGGCGACGCCGCCACCGGCGCGGCCGTCAGCGTGGAGGGCGAACTGACGCCCTCGCCCGGCAAGGGGCAGCAATGGGAGGTGCGGGCGCGCCGCATCACGGTATTCGGCACGGCCGACCCGGCGGCATTCCCTTTGCAGAAAAAGCGCCACTCCGACGAATTTCTGCGCACCATCGCGCACTTGCGCGTGCGCACCAACAAGTACGGCGCGGCCTTCCGCATCCGCTCCGAGGCGGCCATGGCCGTGCACGAATTCTTCCGTTCCCGCCGTTTCGCCTGGGTGCACACGCCCGTACTCACCGGCTCGGACTGCGAGGGCGCGGGCGAGATGTTCCGCGTGACCAGCCTCGACCCCGGCGAGAAGGACCTCAGCAAGGATTTCTTCGGCCGCCGGAGCAACCTGACCGTCTCCGGCCAGCTGGAGGCCGAGGCCCTGGCCACGGGCCTGGGGCGCGTGTACACCTTCGGTCCCACCTTCCGGGCCGAAAATTCCAACACGCCGCGCCATGCCGCCGAATTCTGGATGATCGAGCCGGAAATGGCTTTCGCCGACCTGCACGACCTCATGGAACTGGGTGAAAGCCTTACCCGCCATGTGGTGGAGCATGTGCTCACGCACTGCGCGGCGGACCTCAGGCTCTTTGACAGTTTTGTGGACAAGGGCCTGCTCGCGCGCCTCAAGGGCATGCTGGCCGAGCCCTTTGCCCGTGTGCCCTATGCCGAGGCCGTGGAAATCCTGCAAAAGAGCGGCAGGGACTTCGCCTACCCGGTTTCTTTCGGCACGGACCTCCAGACCGAACACGAACGCTACCTGGCCGAGGAACACTTCAGGAAACCCGTGGCCGTGTACGATTACCCCAAGGAAATCAAGGCGTTTTACATGCGCCTGAACGACGACGGCAGGACGGTCGCGGCCATGGACATGCTGGTGCCGCGCATCGGCGAGCTCATCGGCGGTTCGCAGCGCGAGGAACGGCTTGACCGGCTCACGGCCCGCATCCACGAACTGGGGCAGGACCCGCAGGACTACTGGTGGTATCTGGACCTGCGCCGCTTCGGCACCGTGCCGCACTGCGGCTTCGGCCTGGGCTTTGAGCGTCTGCTGATGATGCTCACGGGCATTGCCAACATCCGTGACGTCATCCCCTTCCCGCGCACGCCGGGCAACCTGGAATTCTGAGGACGCGCGGCGGCTGCGGCGGCACGGCCCCCGCTCCGGCCTGCGGCGCAGGCCGTCGCGTTGTCGACTCGCCGCCGTGGGGAAGGCGCAGAAGAACCGTTGCCGCCGCAAAGCCGCTGGACAAGCGGCATTTTGTCGCTTAAACTGTTTGCTTCTGCCTTTGCCGCAGCAGAAGGCTGCGGCATGCGCGCATTCCTCCCTGCACAGGCCACGTTATGCATCAGGACGCCGAAAAGATTTCCCCCGCCGCAGAGCCGGATGAATACGCACTGGACGGCGTCCGCTATGCCGAACTGCGCCATGCAGGCCGCCTGTGGCGCATCGGGGCCGTCACCCCCACATGGCGGCAGGAGCTGCCGCTCCTGCCCTCCGATCCGGACAGGGCGACCATTGCGCGGCTGGAAGAACGCGGCCTCTGGCTCGCGCCGGAAGACGGGCCGCAGGCTCCCTTGGCTGTCATGTGCTGCGGCCTTGGTTCCGTCTGGCCGGGCATGGGGCGTGAGCTCTACGACAATTTCCCCGCGGCCAGGGCTGCCATGGACCGCATCGCCGCCGTGGCGGACTGGGATATCCTTGGCCTCATGGACGAGACGGATGCGGAAAAGATCAGCCTCACCCGCTGGCAATGCCCCTATCTCTTCATGCTGGAATTTGCCCAGTGGAGCGTGCTGACCTCCCTGGGGCTCAAGCCGGCGCTGATCTGCGGGCACAGCCTGGGCGAACTCATCGGCCTGTGCCTTGCGGGCATCTATGCGCCTGAAACGGCTTGGTACATTCTGGACACCCGCGCCGTGCACATGGCCGAACTGGAGGCCAACGCCACGCGCGAGACGGGCATGATGGCCGTGCACGCCGACGCCGGGGTCATCCGCGAGGCGCAGGCAACCTGGCCCGCGCTCTATGTCTCCAATTACAACACGCCCCGGCAATTCATCCTCAGCGGCCCGCGCGAGGTGCTGCTGGAAGCCCGCAAGAGCCTGCGCAAGCGCCGCATTCCGGCTATAGTGCTCAATGTGAGCCTGGCCTTCCACCACCCTGCCATGCGCGTGCTGCGCGATCTTTCCCTGCGCCGCCTGAACGCCCTGAACATGCGCGCGCCGCAGTTCCCCATGCTGAGTTGCATCACCACGGACTTCTACCCCGACGATCAGGAGAGCATCTGCCGCCACATCGCAGATCTGGATGAAAATTCCGTCCGCTGGACGGAATGCGTGGAAACCGTGTGGCAGCGCGACGGCATCCGCATGTTTCTCGAACTGGGCCCGCAGGATACACTGTGCAGCCTTGTGGCGGACAACCGGCCCGACGCGCGCTGCCTTGCCGCAGGCCGCAAGGGACGGGAAACTGAAGGGCTGCGGCAGGCCTGCGCCTGCCTGTACTCCCTGGGTTACCTGCGGCGCGAGGCCGTGGCGCGCCGCGTGCGCGCCGAAACGGGCGGCGAGGACGCCCGCCTGCGGGCATGCGCGCCGGCCCCGCACTGCAGCCCCATGCCGCCGGACGGCGCAACGCCCCGGCTCAGGTCCCGCCCCGTCGAGGGCGCCGCGAACGCTCAGGACGCGGACAGCGCCGCTGCACCCATACCGCCTGAGGCGTCTTCGGGGCCGTCGCCGGTTGACTGCCTGGCCGTGGTGACGGCGGCCATCGCCAGGGCCTGCGGCCGCCCCGCCGCCGAGCTCCGGCCGGAAATGGACCTGCGCTACGACCTGTCATTGCGCTCCAGCCGTTTCCCGCTCATCGTGCAGGATGTGGAAAAAGCCCTGCACTGTTCCGTAAATTTTGAACATCTGCTGCAGGTCTCCACCATCGGCGATCTGGCGCGGGCGCTTGCCGGCGGCGCGCCTCCCGCGGACGCGGACGCCGGTTCCGCTCCCCGGGCGGCGGAACATGCCGGCTGTAACCGCACGCCGCCCCTGGTCCGCTATGCGCCCCTTGCGGCGCGTCCGACGGTCGGGAGCGAGCCTGCCGCCCTTGCGCCGCTGCCCCTGGACGCCTGCGGACCGGGCCTGCCCCTGCACGCGGGGGATGTGCTGGCCGTGTGGGCGCCGGACGCGCGCATCCTGCCCCGGCTGCTGCGCGGGCTGGCCCCGCTCGGCTGCGTGCTGGGCGTGCCCGCAGCGCTGCTGGAAGCCTGCACCTCCCTGAGCGAACTCGGCGCGCGCCTTGTTCCGCTGGACATGCCCGCGTCATTTCCGGCAGAGCGCATGACGGCGGCCGCACCAGCGGCCGTGGACGCCCTGGCGGAAGCGTGCGGCCGCGTGGACGGCGTGTTCTTGGCGCCGTCCTTCGGGGACGGAACCCCAGACAATGGCGAGCAGCCCGGGCCGGAAGCCGAAACGCGCGTCGCCGCCCTGTTGCGCTCCCTGGTTACGGCGGCCCGGCCGCACGGCCTGAAATTCGTCTGCTGCTGCGCCGTGCAGCAGCCTGTTGCGGAAAACTGCATTTTCGACGGCCCCTTGCAGACGGAGTTGAGTTCCGTTCAGTCGGATGTCCTGCCTGTGCTGTCCATCCGGCTGCTGCACGGCGCGGAGCGGGCAGGTCTGGACGAATGGGGCGACATGCTGGCGCGGGAGATGCTGCGCGGCGATGCCCGACGCGTCATCTGGGCGCGGCCCGGAGCGCTTTCCGCCCCTGCGATTGCGCCGAAACCGGAACCGCGGCGCCTGCGCCGGGAACGCCCGCAATGCTTTCCCCTGACGTTCGCGGACCCGCACCCCCCTTATGCGACGACGGCGGAATTATTTCAGGACTGCTGCCATTTTTCATGTTTTGCCGACCCCACGCTGAACGAACATGTCGGCCGCGGCTGGACGGAATCCGACGCGTCCTTTCCCCGGCTCCCGGTCTGCCGCACGCTGGAGGCCCTGCTGGAAGGCGCGCTTCAGGCCCTGCCCTGGCTGAAGCCCACAGGCTTTTGCGACGTGCGTTTCCACGGCATGCCCGAGCTGCCGCCGGGTGTCGCGCGGGAATGCCGGCTCGCCGTAGAGGCGGAGCCTTGGCTCATGCAGGACGGCGTCATGACGCGCATGTGCCGGGGGCGGCTTGCCGTGCGCAGGCTGACGCCCAACGGCCGGCGAGCGGAGGGGTATGCTCCCGTCATGGAGGGCAGGGCATGGCTTGCGGCCCGCGTGGGGGCGGTGCCGCCCCTGTGGCCCCATCCCCCTGCAGCGGTGGGGGCCTCGCATATTTTCACCGATACAGAACATTTTTACGATATCGTCGGGCCTGGCCCGGCATGGCGTCTGACGCGCTCGTTCGCGACACTGCCGGACCACATGTTCCTCGCAACGCTGCACCTGCCGGAAACAGCCATTGCTCCCCAAACGGATTGCGCGTATACTGATCACCTGTTCGTTGTGGAGGGCATAGTGCAAGCTGTCCGGCTTGCGCTAACGCACCAAGGTTCCGGCGCTTTTTCCGATGCGGCGGCAATGTTGGCCGCGCTGGCCCGCTGGCGGTTGAACGGCATGGGCTTCATCCGTTTCGGCGCGCCGCGCGCGCCTGGCCCGGTGCAGGTGCTGCTGCGCCGTTCCTGGGCCGACGGCCGCTTGGTGCGTTTTGACGCGCAGGCTGCGGACTGCCGGGGAAATGTTTTTCTGACGATACACCATCTGGAACTGGACCGACGCGACGCGGCAATGCCGTCCGCGCCTCTGGCCTAATCTTTAGCTGTCCGCGCTGCAAAGCGCGTCATAAAGGTTTTCCGATGTTCGACGCGCACCCGATCCGTCTTCAATGCCTGATCCCTCTGCTGATGCTGACGCTGAGTCTGGCCTTCACCGGCTGTTCCAACAAGGCAGGGATCAAGTCGCCGGAGCTGCCTGCCAAGCACTGGCTTGAGGAAACCCCCGGCGTGCCGGTGGAAAACAAGTCCAAGCTTGAGGCGGCATTACCCAACCTGTATGACCCGCAAAAGCGTTTTTCCTTTGAAGACTGCGTGTTTCTGACGATCCAGCAGTCGCCCCAGCTGGTCAACAGCGCCGTGGAAATCGAAATCAAGCGGCTGGCCCAGACTGACGCCGTGTGGAAATTCCTGCCTGAGCCCAAAATGTCGCTGATCGTATCCAACAACCTGACGCGCTATAACATGAACACCCACGACACGCCCAGCGATTACGGCCAGACGCGGGTCCGTGTGGGCTTTTACGCCAAGTTCCCCAACCCCGTGCAAGTGTACTTCGAGCACCAGGTGCAGAAGGCCATGGTGAACATGGCCATCTCCACGCACCGCAAGGCCGTGGGCATGGCCATACGCGAAATTGCCCAGGCCTATCTGAAGCTGCAGGCGCAGCAGAACATTGTGAATGCGCAGAAAGAGTTGCTGCCCCTCGGCAAGGAACTGGTGGACTACTGGAAGCAGGTCGAGAATGTGGAAGGCCGCCAAGGCGTGGCCCTGAACGCGGCCATGCAGCACCAGCGCGAGCTCGAACTCGAGCTCGAGCAGAGCAGGATGCAGGAAACCATGCAGCGCACCCAACTCAAGATTCTGGCGGGCGTGGAGCCGCAACAGCGCCTGGAGGTGGACACCAAGAGCGCGGACACCATTCTGCAGGGTTTCGACGGCCGCAGGCTCACCTGGGAGGAACGCTGGCCCGCCACGGAAGACGAGCTTCTGCTGCGCGGCCAGGTGAAGCTGGCCGACTTCAACATCATGGTGGCTTGGGCCCAGTATGTGCCCGACATGACCATCCAGCTGAACCAGTCTCCGCCGGCAGGCCAGTACCAGCCCACGCACGGCACGGATGACACCTTCCTGCATCTGAATTTCGATTTTCCGCTTATTGACTGGGGTCGTCGCTACCGCGGCGTGCAGACGGCACGCATGGAAAAGGCCAAGGCATTCCACGAAATCGCCCGCAAGCGCACGGATTATTCCAACAAATGGCTGCAGGCCGAACAGCGCGTGACCCTGACGGAGACGCAGCTCAAGCTGGCCAAGACCCGTTTCGACACGGCCGACATGCGCTACAAGGAAGCCAAAATTTCCTTCAAGGAAGGCCTTGGGGAGTTGCCCGCGTTGGCCGACGCCCAGGAATCCATGGTGCAGGCGCGCATCGCCTACATCAAGGCTGAGCTTGATCACAAACTGGCGCAACTGGAGTGGATGACCGTGGCCAACGTGCTTCAGGAACGTTTTCTGGGGCTGCCCGCCAAGGAGGTGGTGCAATAATGTCGTTCTGCAAGTTCTTCCGCGCGCCGCTGCGGCGCGTGGCGCTCGCGACGCTGGCGTCCGCCCTGGTCGCGTCGTTCCCGGCCGTCGCCGCCGCAGCCGGAAGCGGCACCATTCTGACCGGCAAGGTCGTCACCACCGTCACCCGCGCCATCCCCCTGCCCTTCCATGCCGTGGTGGACGAGGTGCTGGTCAAGCCCGGCGCGCCCGTGAGCAAGGGGGCTCCCCTGCTGCGCTATCATCTTCAGGATGAGGCGGAACGCGCGCTCCAGCGCGAAGTGACCACAGGCGCGGGCACGGAGAATCTGCGCGGGCAGGTGCTTGACCTGGAGCGCCAGCTGGCCGAGGCCGCCGCGCAGCGCAACAAGGCCCGCCAGCTGGCCGCCTCCGGTCTGGGCTCGGCCCAGGCTTCCAGCCGGCAGGAAAATGCCGTGAAGTCCCTGCGCGACCGCATTGAACTGCTGCGCGTGACCATTGACAAGCAGGAACGCAATTTTGCCCTGCGCCTTGATGAGTTGAGCAGGTATTTCGGCACGCCCATCAGGGCGGGCGAAACCCTGCCCGTCGAGTTGACGCTGACCTCGCCCATTGACGGCTATGTGCTCTCCCTGGACGCCAAGGTCAACCCCGGTTCGCTGCTGCCCGCCAACAGCACGCCGGTGAGCGTGGGCAAGCTGGATCCGGTGCTCATCCAGGTGCCCGTCTACGAGGCAGAAGTCAGCGGCATCAAGGAGGGCGACGCCGTGGAGGTGGAGTTGCCCTCGCTGAACGACAGGAAATTCCACGGTACGGTCAACGAGATTTCCTGGATATCCAACGACATGAATGTCTCCAACCCTTCCTACTACACGGTGGAGGTGACCGTGCCCAATCCCGATCTTGAGCTCAAGCCGGGGTTCAAGGCCGTGGTGCGCTTCAAGGGCAAGTAAGCCCGCCCCGTCTCATGAAGCTGAAGAGCATTCCCCGCAGGCTGGGGTTCATTCTGGGCGCCCAATGGACGCGCGATCTGGCGTGGACCGTCTTCACCATCCTGCTGGCCCGCCGCAGCCCCGACATTCTGGGGCAGATCGTGCTGGCGCTCACCTTCGGCTATCTGGTCAAGACCGTGGCCGATGTGGGGCTCAACGATTTTCTGCTGTCCACCTTTGCCCGCAGGGAAGGGCATCCCCGCGCGCTGCTGGGAGAAGTGACTTGGCTCAAGCTGGCCGTGCTGCTGCCCGCACTGGGCGTGACATGGCTTGTCACCGGCTGGCAGGGATATGCGCCGGAACTGCGCCTGGTGGTCATGTGCATCGCCGCCGGGCTGGGGCTGGACGGCGTGAGCGATTCCTTTTTCGCCCTGTGCCAGGCGCGGGGCCGCCAGGATGTGGAAATGCGCATCCGCGTGCCCTCGGCCCTTCTTGGGCTGGGCTTCGGCATTGTCTGCGTGCTGCTGGGCGCGCCGCCCCTTGTCATCGCCCTCTACAAGGTGATGGAATCCCTGCTCTGCATTGGCTTCGCGCTGGCCGCCCTCGGCCGCAACCCGCTGGCGGGGGTAGGCATGGACGGCATGAAGGATCTGGCACGGCAGATGAAAAACGGCCTGATCTTCACCTGCATGGCCGCCTGCGCCATGTTCTACAACAAGATCAACGTCATCTTTCTCAAGCAGTACGGCGGCAACGTCGATGTGGGCGGCTACGGCGTGGCCTGGGAGACGGTGGAAGGCCTTTCCGTGCTTGTCTCCGGCGCGCTGCTGGGCAAGGTGATCTTTCCGCTGCTGGCCCGCTACTGGCAGCAGGACAGGGACGCCTTCCGCCGCCTCGCCGGGCAGACGGCGCGCTCGCTCTGGGCCGCCGCCCTGCCGATCATCTTCCTGATCTGCGTGGAGAGCGACCGCTTTTTGCCGCTGGTCTACGGCGACAACTACCAGAACGCCGTGACGGCGCAGCGCCTGCTGACACCCTGCCTTGCCACGGCCTTCCTGCACAATCTGGCGGCCTACGCCATGATAGGCATGCGGCGTCACCGTCTGCTGCTCGGCTTCTACTGCAGCGGGCTCGTGTGCAACCTCGTCTGCTGCATGGCGCTCATCCCGCGCATGCCGCTGGAGGGGGCGGCCCTCTCCCTGACCTTGACCAAGGTGTGGGTGGCCATTCTGACAGTGGGCTTTTTTCAGTGGGCCGCGCGCCCCATGACGCTGCGGCAGTGGGTGGTCATGCTGTTCGCGGCGCTGTGCAGCGTGGGCTTGTGGTGGGGGCTGGGCCGGGTGGCCCCGCGCGAACTGGCGGAACTGGCCGGGCTGGCCCCCCTGCTGGCGCTGTTCTGGCGCTGGCGGCCGCCGCCGCCTTTTGAGAAGGCGTCAAAGACGTCCGATGCCGCCTCACCGGCAGCCTGACGCATGGATCCCCAAAAGCCCAAACGCATCTGCCCGATCGAAGGCCCTGTTTGCGCCCGGCCCGGCACGGCGGCTCCGCACCGCAGAAGCAGGGCCCCGTCGGGAGTCGCCCTGTTGCCCTGTCTGTGCGGGTTCTCCGTTATATCCCCGCCCGCGGTTATATCCCCGCCCGCGCAGCCCTGAGCTGACCGCAGGCAGCCCTGATGTCCTGTCCCTTGCTCTTGCGCACGATGGCCGTGATGTGACGCTTCCAGAGGCATTGCTCAAAGGCCAGCACCCGGTCTTCGGCGGGCGCGGCATAGGGCGCGCCCTCAGCCGGGTTATAGACAATGAGGTTGAGCTTGCCTTTCACCGACCCCACCAGCCGCGCCAACTCCCGCGCCTGTTCCGGCCCGTCGTTGACGCCGCCCAGCAGCAGATATTCAAAGGTGATGCGCTCCCGCGTCTTGAGCGGATAGCGTTGCAACGCGGCCACCAGTTCCTCTAGCGGCCAGCGCGCGGCCTTGGGCATGATGCGGGCGCGCAGCTCCTGCGTGGGAGCGTGCAGCGACACGGCCAGATAGGCCAGACCGCTCTCGCCCAGCTCACGCAGTCCTTTCTCAATGCCGCAGGTGGAAACCGTAATGCGGCGCGGCGAAAAGTTCAGCCCCTTGTCATTATTCAGGCTTTGCAGAGCGCGCATGACCTCGCGCAGATTGAGCAGCGGCTCGCCCATGCCCATGAACACAAGGTTGCGCAGCACGGGGCGGTCCGGTCGCGCGTCGCCCAGATGCGCCCGCGCCACCAGCACCTGCCCCAGAATCTCGCCCATGCTCATGTTGCGCTCAAACCCCATCTGCCCGGTGGAGCAGAAGGTGCAGCCCATGGCGCAGCCCACCTGTGAGGAAAGGCACTGCGTCCAGCGGCGCGCGCCCTCGCGCGAGTCTGACGGGATGAGCACGGTCTCCACCTGCGCGCCGTCCGCCAGGCGCAGCAGGAACTTGGTGGTGCCGTCGCGGCTTTCCTCCACGGCGGCCACCTCCGGCCAGACTATGGCTGCGGCCGCGGCCAGACGCTCCCGGCAGGCCCGGGAAACATTGGTCATGGCGTCAACGTCGCGGGCCATTTTCTGCCACAGCCACTGCCACACCTGCACGGCGCGGAATTTGGGCTCCCCGAGCTCTTCACCCATCCAGGCCTCCAGCTCGGGGAGCGTCATATCCAGAAGATTGATCACCGGGCTTCATCCATGTGGTAGGGCTCACGCTCAAAAACCTTGCGGCGCGGCGACAGGCTGATGTGGTAGCACTGGTTCTGGGGGATGTGGATGTAGGGCACGTCTTCCGTGCGCTGACGCAACAGGAGGGAAAGCAGCACGCGGTTGATGGCCTGATGCCCCACAATGACCGTGGGGGCGTTGTCCGCCAGAAATAGGGCGCGCCTCAGGCCGCGCTGCACACGCTCGCGCAGCATGGCGTAACTCTCACCCTCGGGGTAGACATAGGCATACTTGTTCGCGTTGCGGCCCGCCGTCACCTCGGGCATACGCTCGCGTATTTCGCTGTAGAGCATGTTCTCGCAGATGCCCGCGTTGATCTCGTCAAACTCCTTGAGGGCCATGACGTGCGCGCCGGGATGGTCGGCCAGGAGGGGGGCGGCGGTTTCGTGCGAACGCAGCCGCGTGGACGTGAACACCCACGCCACGGGTTTGCCCCGCAAATGCGCCGCCAGGGCCTGCGCCTGGGCGCGCCCCTTGGCGGTCAGCGGCGGATTGCCCCCCACGCGCCCCTGCACGTTGAACTCCGTCTGACCGTGGCGGGCCAGATACAGGTCGGGCACCCACATGCTGACCGCGATTTCACGGATGGCCGGATAATAGGGGGAACTCTCGCAGGGGCGCTCCTCCAGCACGCGATTGGCCGTGGCGTCCACGCACATCCAGTATTTTTCATCCGACAGGGGCTCGTATTCGGCCTCATAGTGGACAATGCGCTGCCGGAAGCTCTCCAGCGCCTCTTCCTCCGTATAGGAGGCGTATTCCGGCAGGGTCGCCTTGCGGCGAATACAGGCGTTGAGCAGCAGCGGATCCTCGTTGACGCACTGCACAAAAAGCACGGGGTGATCCGTGAGGGTTTCCTCGATGGTTCTCCGCCGGGCGCGGGTCACGTTGGTGGCGTCCAGGATGGCCACTTCCCCGTCCTGCGCCAGCCATTCGCGGGCCTTCTCCATATTGCGGCGGCTGATGAGCTCGCGGGCCTCGCGGCCAAAGCTGTTGGCAGGATCATAAAATTCCGGTTTCGTGGACTCCGCGCCCATAAGCGCGCGGCGCATCTCGCCGTTGTTGAACAGGCGCGCGTTGATGCCCTCGGCCGCCAGGCCGTCGCTGATGCGCTTCGCCAGTGTGGACTTGCCGCGCGCGGGCAGCCCGACCATGGCCACATAGAGCTTCTGCATGGGGGATCCTCCTCCAGGCCGTGCCTGCGACATTGCCGCATTTTCCCCACGATAGGAAAATTTCACGGAAAATAAAAGGCGCGGCCTGCGGGCCGCGCCGGATCGGCGGGGAAAAACCGGCTTCTACTCCACAACCAGCCGCAGAAAGCGCTTCTTGCCCAGCTTGACCACATAGCTCCCCGCAGGCAGCGCCGTCACGGCGTCGTCGCAGCGCTTGCCGTCAATGGAGAGCGCGCCCTCCTTCATCAGCCGCTTGGCCTCGCCGCGGCTCCTGACCAGGCCCGCCGCCTCCAAAAAAACAGGGGGCGTGCTGCTCTCGCCCGCCGCGCAGCGGTGTTCCGGCAGGTCATCCGGCACGCCGCCGCCCGCAAACACGGCATTAAAGCCCTGCCGGGCCTCGTCGGCATCCTTCGCGCTGTGGTAACGGCTGACCATCTCGTGGGCCAGGGCTTCCTTGACGGCCTTGGGATGCGCCCTGCCGCTCCGCACGTCGGCCTTGAGCGCGGCGATGTCTTCCAGGCTTCTGGAGGAAAGCAGTTCATAGTAACGCCACATCAGTTCGTCCGAAATGGCCATGACCTTGCCGAAAATCTGGGCCGGGGACTCGGCGATGCCGATATAGTTGCCGTAGGATTTGGACATTTTGCGCACGCCGTCCGTGCCTTCCAGCAGGGGCATGGTCAGAATGCACTGGCTTTCCATGCCGTAGTGGGCCTGCAGATTGCGGCCCACGAGCAGGTTGAACTTCTGATCGTTGCCGCCCAGTTCCACATCGCACTTGAGCGCCACGGAATCGTAGCCCTGGCAGAGCGGGTACAGAAATTCGTGGATGGAGATGGGCCGCTGCTCGCGGAAGCGCTTCTCAAAGTCGTCACGCTCCATCATGCGGGCCACCGTGTAGCTGGAGGCCAGCTTGATGAAGTCCGCGGCGTTCATCTTGCCCAGCCAGGCGGAGTTGAAGGCCACTTCGGTCTTTTCCGGGTCCAGAATCTTGAAGACCTGTTTCTTGTAGGTTTCGGCGTTGGCCAGCACCTGCTCCGCCGTGAGCGGAGGGCGGGTTTCGGAACGGCCGGAGGGATCGCCGATGCGCCCCGTGAAATCGCCGATGAGAAAGATCACATGGTGCCCCAGCTCCTGAAAGTGGCGCATCTTGTGCATGAGAACCGTATGCCCCAGGTGCAGGTCGGGGGCGGTGGGGTCAAAGCCCACCTTGACACGCAGGGGTGTGCCGCGCGCCAGTTTTTTGCGCAGCTCGCCCTCGTCGATAAGTTCTGCAACGCCGCGCTTGATGGCGGCCATCTGGCGGTCAATATCCGTCATCGTCCCCTCCCGGTGCCGGCTGTGTGGTGACAGAGCCCGTACGGAACGTTCCGCACGGGAGCAGAAGTAGATAGCCCCAAGGCCGCGGGAGTGTCAAACAAGGCGGATGCCGCAACGCCGGGAAGGCCCCGGACGCGGGGAGACGCAGGAAAGGGGCGCGTGCCCGGTCCGGCCCGGGCAAAGGCGTCGCCGCCTACTCGTCGCCCACCTTGAGCGCGGCCAGAAAGGCCTCCTGCGGCAACTCCACATTGCCCATGCGCTTCATGCGTTTCTTGCCTTCTTTCTGTTTTTCCAGCAGTTTGCGCTTGCGGGTAATGTCGCCGCCGTAGCACTTGGCGGTGACGTCCTTGCGGAAGGCGGAAACGGTTTCGCGGGCGATGATCTTCTGCCCGATGGCCGCCTGGATGGCCACCTGAAAGAGCTGGCGCGGGATGCTGCGCTTGAGCTTCAGGGCCAGCGCGCGGCCGTAGGGATAGGCGCGGTCGCGATGCACGATGACGGCCAGCGCGTCCACCACTTCGCCGTTGAGCATGATGTCCAGCCGCACCAGGTCGGAAGCCCGGTAGTCCACGGGATGATAATCCATGGAGGCGTAGCCGCGCGTGGCGGACTTGAGCCTGTCGAAGAAATCATAGACGATTTCCGCAAAGGGCATCTCGTACGTCACCACCACGCGGTTGGCGGCCAGATAGTGCAGATTCTTCTGCGTGCCGCGCTTCTCCTCGCAGAGCTTCATCACATTGCCCACATACTCATTGGGCACATGGATGTCCATGCTCACATAGGGCTCGTACAGGGCGCGGATTTTGGACGGGTCGGGCAGACGGCTGGGATTGTCGATTTCCAGCGTCGTGCCGTCGCTCACGTCCACCCTGTAGATGACCGAGGGGGCGGTGGCGATGAGCCCCACCTCAAATTCCCGCTCCAGGCGCTCCTGGATAATCTCCATGTGCAGCAGGCCCAGGAAGCCGCAGCGGAAACCGAAGCCCAGAGCCTGCGAGGTTTCGGCCTCGAACGTGAAGGCCGCGTCATTGAGCTGCAGCTTTTCCAGCGCCGTCTTGAGGCTCTCGTACTCGTCCGACTCCGTGGGGTAGAGGCCGCAGAAAACCATGGGCTTCACTTCCTTGAAGCCGGGCACGGGTTCCCCCGCCGGGGCGTCGGCCAGGGTAATGGTGTCGCCCACGCGGGCATCGCCCAGCTCCTTGATGGAACCGCAGAGAAAGCCCACTTCTCCGGCGGCCAGTTCCTGCACGTCCACGGCCTCGGGGGAGAACACGCCCAGTCGCAGCACCTCGTATTCCTTGCCCGTGCTCATGAGACGCACGCGGTCGCCCAGCCGCACGCGACCGTCCATGACGCGGAAGAGCGTGACCACGCCCTGGTAGCTGTCATACCATGAATCGAAAATGAGCGCCTTGAGCGGAGCTGCCGCATCGCCGCGCGGCGCGGGCAGGCGCTGCACGACGGCTTCCAGCACCGCGTCCACGCCCATGCCCGTCTTGGCGGAAACGGGCAGGGCCTCGGCGCAGTCCAGCCCGATGCCTTCCTCTATTTCGGCCTTGACGCGCTCCACATCCGCGCTGGGCAGGTCGATCTTGTTCAGCACGGGGATGATTTCGTGATCGTGGTCCAGCGCAAGGTACACGTTGGCGAGGGTCTGCGCCTCCACGCCCTGCGTGGCGTCCACCACCAGCAGCGCGCCCTCGCAGGCCGCCAGCGAACGCGAGACCTCATAGTTGAAGTCCACATGCCCGGGCGTGTCGATGAGATTCAGTTCATATTCCTGCCCGTCGGCGGCCGTGTACGGGATGCGCACGGTCTGCGCCTTGATGGTGATGCCGCGCTCCCGCTCGAGATCCATTTTGTCCAGATACTGCTGCCGCGCCTCGCGCCGGCTGACCACGCGTGTCAGTTCCAGAATGCGGTCGGCCAGCGTGGACTTGCCGTGGTCGATGTGGGCGATGATGCAGAAGTTGCGGATATGGTTCTGGTCGGGCATGGCTCTTCCCTGACACGGCGCACGGGCCGCGTCGCTGCTGTATTGCGCTCTGCGCCGAAGCCGCCCCGGCAGGCGCGCCCACAGAAGCCCGGCCGGAAAGACCGGGCGTCCTGCGGCCAGACGCCGGGCCGCCTTGCGCGGCGGTGTATGCTACACGTTTCTGCCGGTCACGTCCACGCACCGCCAGGGCAGGCCGTAGACGTTGAGCGCAGCCATGAAGGGATCGGGGTCGAACTGCTCCATGTTCCACACGCCGGGCCTGCGCCACACGCCCTCGGCCACAAGCTTGACGCCGATCATGGCGGGCACGCCCGTGGTGTAGGAAATGGCCTGCGAACCCACCTCGGCGTAGCAGGCCTCGTGGTCGCAGACATTGAACACGTAAACGCTCTTCTGCCTGCCGTCCTTCACGCCGCGCAGCACGTCGCCGATGCAGGTCTTGCCGCGGGTCAGCGGGCCGAGGGAGGCCGGGTCGGGCAAGAGTGACGCCAAAAACTGGATGGGCACAATCTGCTGCCCCTTGTAGTCCACGGGGTCAATGCGCGTCATACCCACATTGCCCAGCACCTTGAGGTGGTTGAGGTAGCTTTCGGAAAAGGTCATCCAGAAACGCGCCCGGCGGATGCCCTTGAGATTGCGCACCAGCGATTCCAGTTCCTCATGGTACATGAGGAAGCACTTTTTCGGCCCGATGCCTTCCGGAAAATCGTAGGTCATGGACCAGGAAAGCGGGTCGGTCTCCACCCATTCGCCGCGCTCCCAGTAGCGGCCGCGCGCCGTGACCTCGCGGATGTTGATTTCCGGATTGAAGTTGGTGGCGAAAGGTTGCCCGTGGTCACCGGCATTGCAGTCGATGATGTCGAGCACGTGCACTTCGTCCAGCTCGTGCTTGAGCGCCCAAGCCGCATAGACATTGGTGACGCCGGGGTCAAAGCCGGAGCCCAGCAGGGCCGTGAGGCCGGCCTCGCGGAAGCGGTCCTGATAGGCCCACTGCCACTTGTATTCAAATTTTGCCGTATCGGGCGGTTCGTAGTTGGCCGTGTCCACATAGTGCACGCCGCACGCAAGGCAGGCGTCCATAATGTGCAAATCCTGATAGGGCAGGGCCACGTTGCAGACCACATCCGGCTTGAGCTGCCGCAACAGGGCGCACAGTTCCGGCACGTTGTCGGCGTCCACGGAGGCCGTGCCCGGTTCGACGCCGTAACGCGCCTTCACGCTCTGCGCCACGGCCTCGCAACGGGCAAGGGTGCGGCTGGCCAGCGTCACCCGGTCAAAACCGCCCTCTTTCATGACCTGCCCGCACTTGTGGGCGACCACACTGCCCACGCCGCCCGCGCCGATAATCAAAATATGCGCCATCAATGCCTCCGTTGGCGGGCGGCCTTCCCGGGGTAAACCACAAACCGCAGTGCGGTTGCGGGCGGCCGCCGCCGGTCAACGTTATTCCCTGGGACAGATTCACGCCGGCTGTGCGCTGTCCGCCGCGTCTCCATCCAGTATCTTCACATGCGCGTAGCGGCCGCTTTTGCGGGCCTTGTCGGCCAGCGCCAGCCCCTCGGCCCGGCAGCGCGGGCAGGCGTGGCGCGGAATGAGCAGGCAGAGCGATTCGGCCACGCGCTCCGAGGCCGTGACAATGCGCCCCAGGCCGGAGCAGTCGCCGCAGAGCCGCCAAGCCTCGGTCTGCCCCTCGCGCAGCATGTCCGTGTCATAAAAGATGTGTTTGCGCCGCACCCACCAGCCGTCGTCCTCCCGCCCGTCGGAAGGCTCCTTGGGCGGATGGAAGTACAGCTCACGCACGCCCTCGCACAGACGGGCAATGTAGTCCCCCACCTTGGCGGCCTGCCGTGTGGATTCCGGCCGCCACTGCGGCTCGCGGATGTCCGAGGCGTCAAGCCCGGCCAGGGCCAGGCAGATGCCCATATTCACATAGGGCAGCGCGCCCCGGATGGAATACCCGCCCTCCAGCACGGCGATATGCGGGTTCAGGGCGGCGTTGAGCGCCGCGTAGCCCTGCGCCGAAAGCTTCATGTTGGCCAGCGGGTCCGTAAAATGGTTGTCCTGCCCGGCGGAATTGATGACAAGATCCGGCCTGAAGTCTTCAAGGATGGGCAGCACCGCGTGCCGGATGGCGTAGAGATAGCCCTCGTCCGAGGTTTCCGGCGGCAGGGGGATATTGATGGTGCGCCCCAGCGCGCCGGGGCCGCCGCACTCCTGCGGGAAGCCCGTGCCGGGGTAGAGCGTGCGGCCGTCCTGATGCAGGGAGATGAACAGGGTGTGAGGGTCGTTCCAGAACACGTCCTGGCTGCCGTCGCCGTGGTGCACGTCCGTATCCACCACGGCCACGCGCAGGGGACGCCCGTCGGGCCGGGGATAGTGGTCACGGACGTACTCTATCATCACGGCTTCATTGTTGATGTTGCAGAAGCCGCGGTTGCCGTGCACCACACGCATGGCGTGATGGCCGGGAGGCCGCACCAGGGCGAAGGCGCGCTCTTCCTCGCCGTCCATGACGAGGCGCGCCGCGCGGATGGCCCCGCCCGCCGAGGCCAGATGTGACTCCGTGCTCACCGCCGACACGTCGGGCAGGCAGAAGTGCGCCCGTTCCAGCTGGGCGGGGGCGGCGAACTCCGGCCGGTATTCCGTGATGCCGGGGATATCGAACAGCCCCTCCTCCAAAAGCTGGTCGCGGGTGTAGAGCAGACGCTCCTCGCGCTCGGGATGCGTGGCCGAGATGGCCCAGTCAAACGCCGGAAAGAAGACCACGCCCAGACGGCGGCGCGCCGCCAGGGGGGCGAAACCCGCGTCAGTCGTCGGCATCGTCCTGTTCCTCAAAAATATCCGCCCCGTAGCGGGCATAGGTCACCATGCGGCCCAGCAGACCCAGCCCGGCGCCCCAGGCCAGATTGGTTTCCGCCAGCACCGTGAACAGCAGTCCCTCCGCGTCGTATACGGCAAAGCACCCGCCCGCGCCGCCCTCCCTGCGGAACACCGCGCAGTGCAGCAACGCCGGATCGCCCAGACGCCGGACAATCGCATACCCAGGCACAAGGCCCGAGGCGCAGTCCGGCACATGGTCGGCCGGGCAGGGAACAAGGCGCGGCGTCGCTCCGTCCATAGCAATCCGATAGGTTTCGTGCATGCCGTATCTTCCCCGAAACAGACTGTCGGCGCTTTCCGCAACACGCGCCGCAGGGCGCTACTCCAGCCCCTGCCCGCGCCCGCGCAGATGCGCCTCCAACGCGGAACGGCACTGCAGCACCACGTCTTCCGGCGGCTGCGCGGCGTCCACAATGGCGAAACGCTCCGGCTCCTCTTCGGCCAGCGCGCGGTAGCCCTGACGCACGCGCTCGTGAAAATCCAGGCTTTCGGAGTCAAAACGCCCCTCGGCGACCAGCAGCCCCTCGGCGCGATTGCGCTCTCCGGCGCGCATGAGCCCGCAGCGCACCGGCAGGTCAAACAACAGGGTCAGCTCCGGCTGCAGCCCGCCCGAGGCTGTCTGGTTGAGCCTGCGCAGGTGATCCGTGTCCAGCCCACGCCCGTAGCCCTGATAGGCCAGGGTGGAATCGGTATAGCGGTCGCACAGCACCACCTGACCGGCTTCAAGGGCGGGACGGATGACCTCCGCCACATGCTGCGCCCGGTCTGCGAGAAAAAGGAACAGTTCCGCCCGGCCCGAGAGCCGCCGCGTGCGGGCATCCAGCAGGATGGAACGCAGATTGCGGCCCAGCGTGCTGCCCCCCGGCTCGCGCGTGCACAAACAGTCATAGCCCCTGCCCTGCAGGAAGCCGGACAGGTAGTTGAGGGCCGTTGTCTTGCCCGCGCCTTCGATGCCTTCAAATGTAATAAACATGCCTTTTCCCCACTGCGCCGCCACGGCGGCGGAACGCCCATGCAGGAACGCCGGCGGAACGGCCGCCCCGGCCCGCCGCCGTCGAACGTAACATAAAATGCCGATACGCACCCGTCAAGGCAATGCGCCTGCAGGGCCGCAGTCAATTCGCCCGGCGGCGCAACGACGCGAACTGCCCCTCCGCCGCAGGGCAGCCCCTCGGGACTGCCCTGCGGCGAAGGGCGCCTGCGCAGGCTTGTGCCTGGTTGCGTAAAAAGAGGAGGATTCCGCGGCGGCCGACCCGAGAGGCGAAAAAACGCCCGCACGGGCGAAACGTCGGATCACCGCCCGCCGCAGTCGAGCAGGGACAGGCTCTCCCCCTTCACCGCCTTTTTGCGGGAGGGAGCTGCTGTCGGTTCCGGCGTGCGCGCAGCCCGGTACACAGGTCGCCCCAGGGTGGCCTGCCAGGGCGTCCAGCCGGCGTCCGCGCCGTCCATCTGGGCGAAGAGGCTCCGGCACTGGGCCATCTTGGCGTCCAGATTGTCGGCGTAGTGCAG
Source organism: Desulfovibrio desulfuricans (assembly GCA_015062205.1). Taxonomy (GTDB): domain Bacteria; phylum Desulfobacterota; class Desulfovibrionia; order Desulfovibrionales; family Desulfovibrionaceae; genus Desulfovibrio; species Desulfovibrio desulfuricans_D. The sequence continues at coordinate 4,267 of SUVB01000057.1, read as the reverse complement.
GGCCATCGCTTCGGGCGAATGCGGTTCGCGCACCGCGCCGAAGGCCAGCTCGCCGTGGTGGCTGAGCACAAGGTGCTTCAGATGCCGCTGCAGCCCTTCATCCAGTCCTGACCTGCCTAGGAAGGGTTCCAGCATTTCAACGCCGAGCATCAGATGCCCCAGCAGGCGGCCCTCGTCGGTGTAGTCATTGGCAATGCCGCCGGAGAATTCGCGAATTTTGCCGATATCGTGAAACAGCGCGCCGGCCAGCAGGGTCTGGCGGTCCAGTTCCGGATAGTGGTCGGCAATGCGGCGGCACAGGCCGACAACGCTCAGGGTATGCTCCAGCAGCCCTCCCACATAGGCGTGGTGCACGCCCTTGGCCGCCGGGCAGACGCGCAGGGCCGCCCGCAGCTCCGCGTCATTGAGCACGCTCCGCGCCAGCCTGCGCCAGGGCGCATGGGTGAATTCCTGTTTGACGATGCCCTCCAGCTCGGCCAGCATATCATCCAGCGGGAAGGGACTGGCGGGCATGAGGGTCGCGTGGTCCACGGCGGCGCGCTCCTCCCCGTTGAGGAAGCGCATGCGCTCCACCACAAGCTGCACCTGCTCGCGGTAGAGGCTCGCGCGGCCCTCGACCCAGACCAGAGCCCCCGAGGGAATCTCGCTGAAATCCGCGCTGACCGGATGCCATATCTTGGCCTCCAGGCTGCCGCTGGCATCGGTCAGGGTCAGCCGCCAGTAGGGGCCGTTGCGCGACTGTGACTGCGCCGCCTGACTGACGACAAACAGGCCGCGCACCTCGGAGGCGGCTCCAATATCTTTGACGTAACAACCTTTTTCCATATATCGTTCCCACGGCGCGTCACACGCCGCGATGTTTCAGGCTTCCGCGCGGGCCGCGCATCCGCACGGCCGCTGCGACGCCGCCCCGCTCCACCTTTCCCTTCTTTCCGAGGTATTGTCAAATGGACATTCTGCTGAGCAACGACGACGGCATCCGCGCCAAAGGCCTGCGTGCGCTCTATGCGGCTCTTGTGGAGGCCGGGCACACGGTGCATGTGGTGGCCCCCATGCGCCAGCAGTCCGGCGTGGGGCATTCGCTCACGGTGTTCGAGCCGGTGCGGGCCATGGAATTCGAAGAGCCGGGCTTCCGGGGGCTCGGCGTGTACGGCACGCCCACGGACTGCGTCAAGCTGGCGCTGGGGCATCTGCTGCCCCGCCGGCCGGACATGGTCATCTCCGGCATCAACGCCGGGGCCAACGTGGGGCCGGACATCCTCTATTCCGGCACCGTGGGCGCGGCCACCGAGGCCGCTCACGAGGATCTGCCCAGCATCGCCGTCTCGCACGACTGCCACGACCCCCGGCATGAGGACCTCATGCCGCAGGCCCGCCATCTGGCGGCCCTGGCCGCGCGTATTGACTGGCCGCGCCTGGGCCACCGCAGGGTGCTCAACGTCAACTACCCGGCCTGCCCGCCGGACAAGGCCGGGGGGCTGCGCATCTGCCCGCAGACCAGCGCCGTATGGAAAAACACCTATGCCGAACGGCGCGACCCGCGCGGCGCGCCCTACTGGTGGCTGGAGGGCGAAATTCCTCCGGAAACCATCGAGGCCGGTTCGGACAAGGACATGCTCAACCGGGGCTATATTGTCCTGACGCCCCTGCGCTTTGACTTCACCGACACGGCGGGCCTGCGCGCCCTGGAAGACATGGGGCTCTGACCGGCGAAGCTTTTGGGGTGCGGCAAGCATTCCCCTTCGCACGAAAATGCTGTATGAAAAAGAAACCGTTCATCATGCGCGGGAACGACGTATACCGCCCGCGAACGCACAACCTCAGGAGGAAACCATGCCTCTCAGCAATCCGAAACAAATGTTTGCCGACGCCTATGCGGGCGGGTACGCCATCGGCGCGTTCAACGTCAACAACATGGAGATCATCCAGGGCATCATGAGTGCGGCCTCCGAGGAAAAGTCCCCGGTCATCCTGCAGGTTTCCGCAGGCGCGCGCAAGTATGCCGGCCAGATTTACATCATGAAGCTGGTGGAAGCCGCCCTCTCGCTGGACCCTTCCATCCCCGTGGTGGTGCATCTCGACCACGGCCCCAGCTTTGAAATGTGCCGCGACTGCATTGACGGCGGCTTCACCTCCGTCATGATCGACGGTTCGCACCTGCCCTTTGAGGAAAACATCGCGCTGACCAAACAGGTTGTGGACTACGCCCACCCGCGCGGCGTCTGGGTGGAGGCCGAACTGGGCAAACTGGCGGGCATTGAGGAACATGTGCAGTCCGCCGAGCATGTGTACACCGATCCGGACGAGGCCGTGCAGTTTGTGGAGCGCACGGGCTGCGACTCGCTGGCGGTTGCCATCGGCACGAGCCACGGGGCCTACAAATTCAAGGGCGAGGCCAAGCTGGACTTTGACCGGCTGGAAACCATCGGCAAAAAACTGCCCGGGTATCCTCTGGTGCTGCACGGCGCCTCCAGCGTGCCGCAGGAATTTGTGGAGCAGTGCAACAAGTACGGCGGCCAGGTGGGAGGCGCCAGAGGCGTGCCTGAAGACATGCTGCGCAAGGCTGCAGGCATGGGCGTGTGCAAGATCAACGTGGACACGGACATCCGCCTGGCCGTCACGGCGTCCATCCGGCAGCACTTCACGGAACACCCCGAGCATTTCGACCCGCGCCAGTACCTCACCCCGGCGCGCGAAGCGGTCAAGAACATGGTGGCCCGCAAGATCCGCACCGTGATGGGATCTTCCGGCAAGGCCTAACCATCACGCCCCAAAGGAGCGCTTTATGTCTGTGAACGTCGGATTGAACGGTTTCGGCCGCATCGGCCGCTACCTGCTGCGGCTCATGGCCGACGCGGAGGATATCCGCATCACCGCTGTCAACGCCCGCGCCGGCAACGACCAGCTGGCCTACCTTTTCAAATATGACTCCACCTTCGGCGTCTTTCCCGGCACGGTGGACCACGACGACAACGGCATCATCGTCAACGGCCGCCACATTGCCGTGACCCGCTGCAAGGCGGGCGAATGGGAATGGCAGCGCCTGGGCGTCTCTCTGGTCGTGGAGAGCACGGGCACTATCAAGGACAGGGAAGGCCTGGCGCAGCATCTGGCCTGCGGCGCAAAAAAGGTCGTCATTTCCGCGCCCGGCAAGGATGTGGACCTCATGGTCGTCATGGGCGTCAACGACAGGGATTATGACGGGGCCAGGCACAACATCATTTCGGCCGCCTCCTGCACCACCAACTGCCTGGCCCCGGCAGCCAAGGTGCTGCACGAAACCTTCGGCGTGCGCCACGCGCTCATGACCACCATCCATTCCTACACCATGAGCCAGCGCATCCTTGACGGCTCGCACAAGAAGGACTGGCGGCGCGGCCGCGCGGCGGCCATGTCCATGGTGCCTTCCAGCACCGGCGCAGCCAAGGCCGTGGGGCAGGTCATCCCCGCGCTGGCAGGCAAGTTCAACGGCATGTCGGTGCGTGTGCCCACCATCGACGGCTCGCTGGTGGACCTGACCTGTGAAGTGGAAAAGCCCTGTACCGCCGAGGAGGTCAATGCCGCCCTCAAGGCCGCCAGCCAGGGATCGCTCAAGGAAAACATGGGCTATTCCGATGAGCCGCTGGTTTCCATCGACTACAGGGGCAGCACTTACGGCGGCGTGGTGGACGCCCTTTCCACGCAGGTCATGGACAACACCATGGTCAAGCTGCTGCTCTGGTACGACAATGAGGCCGGTTTCACCAACCAGCTCTACAGGGTGATAAAGATGGTCGGCAAGGACTGCTGACCGCGCGCGCCCGCGTCTCCCAACGGCCCGCGCTGTTGCGCGGGCCGTTTTTTTTCCCCACGGGCCGGCGCGGCACGGCCTGCAGCCGGGGATGGGCGGCAAATTTGTCCTGCCCCTGCCCCCGGGTAGGAAAAATTTTCCCGTTTTCCCCTAATGCTTCCTCCCGGGCGGCCGATAGGAGGGGCAAGAGGCGGTAGCACGCATGGAAGCGTCAGCATTTCGCGCCGCCTGTGACATACAGCATTCATGGAGGAATGTATGTATCTCAATCACAATCTGATGGCCGCCAATGTCAGCAACAACCTGACCGCGCACTACAGCAACCTGCAGACGTCGACCCAGCGCCTGTCCACGGGCCTGCGCGTCAACAGCGCCGCTGACGACGCCGCCGGCCTGGCCATCCGCGAGCTGATGCGCACGGATATCGCCGCGTTGAACCAGGGCGTGCGCAACGCCAACGACGCCATTTCCCTCATC
>SUVB01000056.1 GCA_015062205.1 Desulfovibrio desulfuricans | reverse complement strand
GAAAAATACCTATAAAATTGAGCAGAATAATGCACTACAACGGCACTGGTTGGGACGTTTTCGCAGACGGACGCAAATTGTCACCCGGTCTTTGGATATGTTGAACAAAAGCATTGCGTTATTTCAGCGATTCCGCGTGACTGGGAGTATAAATGAACTTTTATCATTGATAAGGTGAAAGTCTCGAAGGCGTGCGCGCCATTGACAACGCGCCCTTTTTGCAGGTATACAGTTCTCAAGCCGGACGGCGGCAGCACTGCCAACCCCGTCAGGTCCGAAAGGAAGCAGCGGCAACAGACGTTGCCGGGTGTCCGGCCCACACGAAGCCGCAGCGGCATGCCGTTGCGGCTTCGTGCGGTCATGCGCCCCTTTGCAAAACGCCCTCCCCTGCGCTACCATGCGGGCATCGCCCCGCTCCACGGTTGCAAGGCCATGCATACGCCACATGTTTCCACGCCGCTATACCCCGTCTTCCTGTCGCTGACAGGCATGCGTTGCGTGGTGGCAGGGCTGGGCGCCGTGGGGCGGCGCAAGCTGGCCGGGCTCCTCGCCTGCCGCCCGGCTTCCGTTCTGGCGCTGGATATTGCGGCCCCCGCGCCCGAAGCCGCCGAACTGCTGGGCGACCCGCGCGTCCGCTTTGAACAGCGCGCGTTCTGCCGCGACGACCTGCGTGGCTGCGCGCTCGTCTTCGCCGCTACCGGCGACAGTGCCGAAAACAGCCGCATCGCCGCACTGTGCGCCGAATGCGGCGTCTGGTGCAACAGCATCACCACGCCGGATGAGGGAACCTTTCAGGTGCCCGCCGTGGCGCGGCAGGGCATGCTGGCGGCCGCCCTTTCCACGGGGGGGGCCAGCCCCGCTCTCTCCCGCCGCTGGAAGGCCGAACTGGAGCAATGGCTCGCGCCGCGTTCGCGCACGGCGGCCTTCATGGGACGTCTGCGCCCCCTGGTGCTTGCCTTGGGAGAGGAGACAGGGCACAATACGCGCCTGTTCCGAAAGCTGGCGGCCTCCCCCCTGCAAGCCCTGCTGGAAGCGGGCGACACAACGGCCTGCCGCCGTTTGCTGCGGGCCGAACTGCCGCCTGCGCTGCATGACCATATAGCGGAGTTGCTTGATGATCTCCCCTGAACTTTCCACCGGCGTCACGCTGCTGCTGTACTGCCTCGCCGTCATTACGGGCATTGCGGGCATGCTGGCCCGCAACCCCTTCTGGCGCGCATGCGGCTGCATCACGACCGTCGCCGCCTTCGCCTGCCAGACAGTGGTTCTCGCCCTGGGCTTTCACAAGGCCCTGCCCGGCGGTCTGAGCGCCGGCGCGTATTTTCAGCTCATGGCCTGGTTTGTGGTGCTGTGCGGCATCGCCGCCTGGGCCAGGCTGCGGCAGGAGACGCCGCTGCTCTTTGCCGCACCCCTGGGGCTCATGCTCTTCGTCATGTCCACCCCCTATCTTTCCTCCGTGGTGCGCGTGCCGGAATCGCTCTCCACTTCTTTCTACGCCCTGCACATCGGCGCGCTGTTCCTGAGTCTGGCCCTGCTGGCCCTGGCCTTTGCCGCGGGGGGGCTTTTCCTTTTCCTCGAAAGCCGCATCAAGACCAAACGCAGCGTCAAGGGCTTCTGGCTGGACATGCCCGCGCTCTCCATGCTGGACAAAATCAACGCCCTCGCCGTCATGGCGGGTTACCCTCTGTACACGCTGGGCATCATTTCCGGTCTTGTCTGGGCCAAGCCCGTCTTCGGCGGCACAGTGACGGGCGATCCCAAGGAAGTGGTCAGCATCGTCATCTGGCTGCTGTTTTCCGCGCTGTTCCACAATCGTCTCACCCGCGGCTGGAAAGGCCGCAAACCGGCGCAGCTTGCCGTCTTCATCTTCATCCTCTGCCTTTTTTCCATCATTGTGGTGAACACCTTCATGGTCACCCACCACGCATTCGTCAGGAACTGACCGGGCCACTGTCATGGATTGCGATATTTTTCTTGTCGGACTCAACCACCGCACCGCCGGCGTGGACGTGCGCGAGCGCTTTGCCCTGACCGAACACTGCGACGAAGCGCACTGGGCCCTGCCATGTACCGGCGCGGTGCGGGAGAGCATCATTCTCTCCACCTGCAACCGCGTTGAACTTCTGGCCACAGGCACAGGCGACGTGGTCGGGCAGATGCTGCAAAACTGGGCGCGCGCGCGCAATGCCACCCCCGAGGAACTCAAACCCTACGTCTATGTGCACAGGAATCTGGAAGCCGTACGGCATCTCTTTTCCGTGGCGTCCAGCCTGGATTCCATGGTGCTGGGCGAACCGCAGATACTCGGCCAGCTCAAGGCCGCCTACCGCAAGGCCGTGCGCTGTCACACCACGGGCGCCATCCTCAACCGCCTGCTGCACAGGGCCTTCTCCGTAGCGAAACGCGTACGCACGGAGACGGCCGTGGCCTCCAGCGCCGTTTCCATCAGCTATGCCGCCGTGGAGCTGGCCAAACGCATTTTCGGCGACATGAAGACCCACAAGGCCATGCTGGCGGGCGCGGGCGAAATGGCGGAACTGGCCGCCATGCATCTTTTGCAGGCGGGCATTGAGGAAATACTGGTCGCCAACCGCACCTTCGCGCGCGGCGAGGAACTGGCCCGGCAATTCAAGGGCCGCGCCGTGCCTTTTGAGGAAATGGCCGACCACCTGACGGAGGTGGACATCATCATCACCTCCACCGGTTCGCAGCAGCCCATCATCAGGGCGCGCGACATCCGCGCCGTGCTCAGGACCCGCAAGAACCGCCCCATGTTCTTCATCGACATCGCCGTGCCGCGCGATATCGACCCGGACGTCAACGGGCTGGACAATGTCTACCTGTACGACATCGACGACCTCAAGGAAGTGGTGGAGGAAAACCTCGCCGCCCGCCGCGATGAAGCCGCCAAGGCCAACGATATCGTCAACGAGGAGGTGCTGCGCTTCTCGGCCTGGCTCTCCGGCCTGGACGTGCAGCCCACCATCGTGGACCTCATCCGCCGCGGCGAGGAAATCGGCCGGGAAGAACTGGCCAGAACCTTCCGGCGGCTCGGCAGGGTGGATGATGACACCCGCGAGGCTCTTGAGGCCCTGGTCGACTCGCTGGTGCGCAAGCTCAACCACGACCCCATCATGTTCCTCAAAAACGGCAGCATGTCGCAGGAGGGCAATACCGGACGCATCAGCATCACGCGCCGCATGTTCCATCTGGACAAAACCTGCAGCTGTTCCGGAAAGTCATGATGCGCTGGTACGGCATTGACGGACTTCGGGCAGAAGACACGGCCAAACTGGCCGCCGCCCTCGCCGCCATGGAACTGGGCTCCGGCCTGGGCGGGCTGTTCTGGCTGCCCGTGCCCGCCGCCCTGCTCTCGTCCCGGCAGGCGGAACACAGGGAGAGCTGCGGCCCGCACGTCATGGGGCTGGAGCTGGAGGAAACCTCCCTGCGGCTGGAACTGCTGGTCCGCGCCCGGGGCCGCCTGCGCTGCGACTGCGTGCAGTACGCAAGCCCGGAACAGCGCGACGCCATGATCACATGGCTGGAAGACCTGCTGGCCGCGCAGGACATCACGGACTGAACGCGGCAATGCGTCCCTGAACGGCCCCCCGCCGCGCCCGCCTGCTGCCGGCGCGGGGCCATGTGCCCGCGCCGCAGGGCGACCCGGCCGACATGACAATGTCCGCAGGAGCAGCATGCAGCATTCCCTCCCCCGCCGTCTCTCCCCTGCCGCCGTCCGCCTGCTGGGCGCTGTGGAACGCTTCTGCCGCGAGGATCTGCGGCTGCCGCGCGGCGCACGTCTGCTGCTGGGCGTTTCCGGCGGCGCGGATTCCGCCGCGCTGGCGCTGGTCATGCGGCTGCTGGCGCCCCGTCTTGATCTGGCGCTGCACGCCCTCACGGTCAACCACGGCCTGCGCCCGGAGGCCGCTGACGATGCGGCCCACGCGCGGCGGCTGTGCGCCGGGCTGGGCATTCCCTGCGCCGTGCGCGACGCCGATGTGCGCGGTTATGCCGCCGCGCGCGCTCTGGGGCTGGAAGATGCGGGCCGCCGCCTGCGCTATGCCCTGCTGGAAGAGGAACGGCGCGCCTGCGGGGCGGACGGCATTGCCCTCGGGCATCACGCCGGAGATGTGAGCGAGGATGTGCTGTTGCGTCTGGTGCGCGGCGCGGGCTGGCCCGCCCTGGGCGGCATGACGGCCCGCGACGATGCGCGCCGCCTCGTGCGCCCCCTGCTGACCGCCGACCCGGCGGCCCTGCGCGCCCTGCTGCGCGAATGCGGTCTTGCCTGGCGCGAGGACGGGAGCAACGCCGACCGGCGCTTCAGGCGCAACCGCCTGCGCCACGATGTGCTGCCCCTGCTGCGGGAGGAGAATCCCTCGCTGGAGCGCACGCTGCTGGATCTGTGGCGTCTGGCCCGGCTGGATGAAGACTACTGGAACGCCCGGCTGGACGAAGCCCTCGCCGCCTGCCCTTGGCAGGAAGACGCGGAAGGTCTTGTGCTGCCCGCCGGGCTGCTGCGCGGTCTGCCCCCGGCCGCGCGCCTGCGCCTCTACCTGCGGGCTGTGCGCCGCATGCTGCGCGCGCGGGGAAACGACACGCCGCACAGGGGGCAAGCCCGCGCCCGCACCCTGCTGGCGCTGGACCAAGCCCTGCGCGACGGGCGCGGCAACACGCGCTTTCAGTTGCCGGGACTGCTGGAAGCCCGCCTTGCGCAGGGGAGCGTGCATCTGCGCTTCGCAGACAGGGAAGCCCCCGCGTCCGGCGGGCACATTCCTGATCCCGCGTCCGTCTGCGCATATCCGCTTGATTCCGCTGGAAAACCGCGCTAAATACAGGGTACGCGGGCCATGACGTCACGAGGGCACGGCCCGATGCGCCAAGCCAACCCCAGGGAGGTCAGATATGGGACTGTTTACCTTCATCAAGGAAGTCGGCGAAAAAATCTTCGGCTCGGGCGAAGCCAATGCGGCGGAACTGAAAAAGGACCTGGATTCGCTGGGCCTGGACACCAAGGACATCCAGGTTGAAGTCGAGGGGGATCAGGTGGTGCTGAAGGGCACGGCCAAGGATCAGGAAACTCTGGAAAAGGCCGTCCTGCAGGTGGGCAACAAGGCGGGCGTCGCCGGCGTCAAGACCGACGGCGTGGCCGTGGCCGCGCCCGCGGACGAATCCGTCTTCTACGAAGTCAAGAAGGGCGACACCCTCTGGAAGATTGCCGAAACCCACTACGGCAAGGGCAAGGGCGCGAAATACACCGTCATCTTTGAAGCCAACCGCCCCATGCTCAAGCACCCCGACAAGATCTATCCCGGCCAGAAACTGCGCATTCCGCCCCTGCAGTAGCACGGGAATCCGGCTGCAATCATGCAGGCATGAAAGGCCCGCCGTCTCCGGCGGGCCTTTTTGCATTGCAGTTCCAGGTGATGCGGATGAACACAAAAACTATTGTGCGGGCGTATTGTTGTTCTCGTGCTTCTCGGGACGCAGCGTGCGGCAAATGGGCTGCGCCGTCGCACGGCCGGAAAATATCTCTTCCGGCGTGGCGGCCAGCGCCTGCGGCAGCACTTCATCCACATGCTCCACAAAAACAATTTCCAGGTCCCGCAGCACCTCGTCCGGCACTTCCTTGAGATCCTTTTCGTTGTCGCGGGGCATGATGACCTTGCGTATGCCGCTGCGGCGCGCAGCCAGCAGCTTTTCGCGCAGGCCGCCTATGGGCAGCACCCGCCCGCGCAACGATATCTCGCCGGTCATGGCCACATCGTTGCGCACGGGGATTCCCAGCAACGCGGACGTGATGGAGGTGGCCAGCGTGATGCCTGCCGACGGGCCGTCCTTGGGCGTAGCGCCTGCCGGCACATGCACATGGAGGTCGATCTTGCGGTGAAAACGCGGATCAAGCCCCAGCACGTCCGCCCGCGAGCGCACATAGGAGAGCGCAGCCTTGGCCGACTCCGTCATGACTTCGCCTAGCTGGCCTGTCGTCACCACATGGCCCGAACCGGCCATGAGGCTTGTCTCCACCAGCAGTATCTCGCCGCCGCGCTGGTTCCAGGCCAGGCCGGCGCACACGCCCACCTGCGGCTCGGCCTCGCGCTCGTCGTGGCGGTAGCGCTTCACGCCCAGGAGGGCGGGCAGGCTCTGCCGCGACACGGAGACGCATTTCTCAAGGTCGTTTTCCTCCACAAGGCGGATGGCCGTCTTGCGGCAGAGCGCGGCGATTTCGCGTTCCAAGTTGCGCACGCCCGCCTCCCGCGTATAGGAGCGGATAATCTCAATAAGGGCATTGTCCGAAACGCGGATGTTCTCCTCCCTGAGGCCGTGCTCCTCAATCTGGCGGGGCAGCAGGAAGCGGCGGGCAATATGCTTTTTCTCCGTTTCCAGATAGCTGTTGAGTTCGATGATCTCCATGCGGTCCAGCAGCGGCCCGGGAATGGAGTGCAGCGTGTTGGCCGTGGTGATGAAAAAGATTTTTGAAAGATCGTACTCCAGGTCCAGATAGTGGTCCATGAAGGTATTGTTCTGCTCCGGATCCAGCACTTCCAGCAGGGCCGACGCGGGATCGCCCCGGTAGTCCGAGGTCATTTTGTCGATTTCGTCCAAGCAGAACAGGGGATTGTTGAACCTGACCCGCTTGAGGGACTGGATAATCTTGCCGGGCAGCGCCCCCACATAGGTGCGCCGATGCCCGCGGATTTCGGCCTCGTCACGCACGCCGCCCAGCGACAGGCGCACAAAGTCGCGCCCTGTGGCGCGCGCCACCGATTTGGCCAGCGAGGTCTTGCCCACGCCGGGAGGGCCCACGAAACAGAGGATGGGCCCCTTCAGGCCGTGCGAGAGCTTCTGCACGGCCAGATACTCCAGGATGCGCTCCTTGGGCTTCTCCAGGCCGTAGTGGTCGCCGTCCAGGATGGCGCGGGCCTTTTCTATGTCGATGTCGATCTGTTTGAGGTCGTTCCAAGGCAGATCGAGAATCCAGTCCACATAGTTGCGCACCACCGTGTATTCAGCCGCCGAGGGGGGCATGCTGCGCAGCTTGCGGGCCTCGGCCAGGGCCTTTTCCCGCGCCTCCTCCGGCATGTCCCGCGCCTTGAGCTTCTGTTCTATCTCGTCAACTTCGGCCTGCGGGTCGTCGTCGCGCCCCATCTCCTTGTTGATGGCCTTGATCTGCTCGTTCAGATAGTATTCGCGCTGGTTGCGCTCCATCTGCACCTTGACGCGGTTCTTGATGCGCTTTTCCACGGTGGCCAGGGCGACCTCGCCCTGCAAAAGCTCGTAGGCCAGTTCCAGACGGCGGGTCACGTCGTCCATCTCCAGCGCGTCCTGCTTCCTGTGGTAGTCCACCTTGAGGTGCGGAATGATGGCGTCCGCCAGGGGGCCGGGCGCCTGCAGGGCCAGGATGGAGAGTACGACCTCCTGCGAAATTTTCTTGTTGTTTTTGCCGTACTCCTCCAGCGCCTCATGCACGGCGCGCACCAGGGCCTCGCGCTCTTCCTGACGGCTCTGCGTCTCGCGGCAGCGGCGCACTGCCGCCATAGCGCATTCGCCTTCGCGCAGCGATTCCCACCGGGCGCGGTACAGGCCCTCAAACAGCACCTTAATGGTGCCGTCGGGCAGGCGCAGCATCTGCAGAACCTTGCTGACCACGCCCACTTCACAAAGGTCCCGGGCGTCGGGTTTTTCCAGTTCCGGCTCGCGCTGGGCCACAAGAAAAATCAGCTTGCTGTAGGAGGCCTGCGCGGCTTCAATGGCCTTGATGGAGGCTTCGCGCCCAACAAAAAGCGGCATGATGGAACGGGGGAACATGACCACTTCACGCAGCGGCATGACGGGCAGTTCCTGCAACGCTTCACTGACGCGCTTGTCATCAATCATGGGGCATACCCTCAATGTCATGAGGAAGAACACGGGACGGCCCGCATGCGGACTGTCCCGGTACGATTTCCCGAAGAGCCCTGCGCGACGCCGGCACGGCGCGACGCAGCCGACGATTTACGAAGCCTTGCCGCTTCCGGCCTTGGCCTTGGGGGCCCCGTCGGCCTCGGCGGCGTCCGTAAAGAGCAGCACCGGCTCCTTGCCCTTGTCAATGACCGCCTGATTGATCAGACATTCGCGCACGTTGGGCATGGAGGGCAGCCTGAACATAATGTCGAGCATGATGCGCTCCATGACGTTGCGCAGACCGCGTGCGCCGGTTTTGCGCTCAATGGCCTTGGCGGCGATGGCCTTGAGGGCGTTGGCGGTGAAGCGCAGATCCACATGCTCCAGCTCGAAGAGCTTTTGGTACTGGCGCACCAAGGCATTTTTCGGCTCGGTGAGGATACGCACGAGGTCTGCCTCCTCCAGATCATCCACATGGGTGATGATGGGGATGCGGCCCACAAATTCGGGGATGAGGCCGAATTTCACCAGATCCTGCGGATGCACCTTATCCAGCAGTTCGCCCATGGGCATTGCCTTGCTGGAGCGCACATGCGCGCCGAAGCCCATGGAGCCGCCGCTCATGCGCGATTCCACAATCTTGTCCAGTCCCACGAACGCGCCGCCCACAATGAACAGGATGTTGCGCGTGTCCATGCGGATGAATTCCTGCTGCGGATGCTTGCGGCCGCCCTTGGGGGGGATGTTCGCCTCGGTGCCCTCAATGATCTTGAGCAGGGCCTGCTGCACGCCCTCGCCCGACACATCGCGGGTGATGGACGGGCCGTCGCCCTTGCGGGATATCTTGTCGATCTCGTCAATGTAGATGATGCCCTTGCCCGCGGCCTCCAGGTCATAGTCCGCATTCTGGAGCAGCTGCACGAGAATGTTTTCCACGTCCTCGCCCACGTAGCCGGCTTCGGTCAGCGTGGTGGCGTCGGCGATGGCAAAGGGCACGCGCAGCACGCGGGCCAGCGTTTTGGCCAGCAGCGTCTTGCCGCTGCCGGAAGGCCCCACCAGCAGGATATTGCTCTTTTCCAGCTCCACGTCGTCGCCCAGAGCGTCGGCGTAGAACACGCGCTTGTAGTGATTGTGCACCGCAACGGAAAGAATTTTTTTGGCCTCGTTCTGTCCGATGACGTACTGATCGAGGCGCTCCTTGATTTCCTGGGGCGAGAGCAGCCGCTCCCCGTCCTCCGGCGTTCCTTCCACCCGGTCGCGGGCGATGATTTCCGTGCAGGCCTTGACGCACTTGTCGCAGATGCTCGCGCCGTCCTGCACAATGAGATTGCGTACCTCAAGCTCGCTGCGTCCGCAGAAGGAACAGCGCAGGGGTTCGCTCACCGTGGGCTTTTCATTTTTGGCCATATTACTTGCTCTTTTCCTGATCCATCTCATGCCGCGACACGAGGACGCGGTCGATGATGCCAAGTTCCTTGGCTTCCTCAGGAGTCAAAAAGTTGTCTCGTTCCGTGGCCTTGACCATCTCCTCATAGGGACGGCCGGTATTTTCCGCCAGCATGCGGTTGAGGCGCTCCTTGAGGCGCAGCACTTCACGGGCGTGGATTTCGATATCCGTGGCCTGCCCCTGAAAGCCCCCCGAGGGCTGGTGAATCATGATCTGGCTGTTGGGCAATGCAAAACGCGTGCCTGGATTCCCCGCAGCCAGCAGAAAAGCGCCCATGCTGGCCGCGCGCCCCATGCACACCGTAGCCACGGGCGAGGAAATAAAACGCATGGTGTCGTAAATGGCCAGCCCCGCCGTCACAGAGCCGCCGGGAGAGTTGATGTACAGGTATATTTCCTTTTCAGGATCCTGCGATTCCAGAAAAAGCAGCTGCGCGCAGATGAGAGAGGCCACGGCATCGTTGACCTCCGTGCCCAGCAGCACGATGCGGTCCTTGAGCAGACGGGAATAGATGTCATAGGCGCGCTCTGAGCGGCCTGTGGTTTCAATGACCATGGGCACAAGCGACATAATCAGCCTCGCAACGCGGCCGGCGGCCGGTTTGGGTGCGGCCCGGGGCCGCAAAAAACCAAAAGGCGACCCCGAAAGGCCGCCCCCTGTCTCACTTTTTCTCGGCGTCGGCGGGAGCGTCCGGCGCGGCCGTGTCCGCAGCCCCGGATTCCGGGGCCTTCGGCTCCACTTCCGTCACCCTTGCCTTGGCATAGACCAGATCCATGGCCTTGTCGGCCAGCATGCGGTCGCGCAGCACAAAGATCATGCCCGAGCGTTCATAGGCCTCGCGCGTGGACTTGAAGTCCTCACCGGATTGCAGGCACATGCGGTACAGCTGCGTGCTGACCTCGGTTTCGCTGACGTCCAGCCCTTCCTTCTTGGCTATGGCCAGCAGCAGCACTTGCGAGCGGGCCAGCTCCTCGGCCTGGGGCCGGACCTCGGTGCGCAGTTCCTCCACGCTCTTGCCCAGCGCGTCCAGGCTGCGCCCCTGGCGCTCCAGACGGGCGGCCATGTCGCCCAGCAGGGTGCGCATGGCAGTCTCCACCATGCTGGGCGGCAGTTCAAATTCCACCATTTTGAGCATGCGGTCCAGCAGGGTTTTCTGGGCGGCGCTCTTGTTCAGATCAAAACGGCTCTTGGTGTAGCTTTGGGTGATGGTTTCACGCAGTTTTTCCACGTTTTCCTGCCCCAGGCTTTTGGCCAGTTCGTCATTGAGTTCGGGCAGCTTGCGTTCCTTCACTGCATACACCTTGACCTTCATGGTCACGGTTTTGCCCGCCAGTTCCTTGGAGAGAAAATCTTCGGGGAAGGTGATCGGCCCCTCGCCCTCGCCGCCGTTGGGCACGGTCTTGACCAGGGCTTCAAAGTCTTCCAGAGCCTGATGCTCGCCCAGCGCCAGATCAAAGTTCTCGGCCTTGACGCCGTCCAGCGGTTTGCCGTCCTCATAGGCGGCAAAGCCGATGGTGGCGATCTGCCCGTCAACGGCGGGGCCGCCGCCCTCCACGGGCACAAGCTCCGCGCGATCGCGCAGGATGCGGTCCAGAACGAGCTGCACTTCCTTCTCGTCCGCCACCACTTTTTCCTGCTCCACCTCCATGCCTTCATAGGGCGGCAGATCAAACACGGGCAGCACTTCAAATTCCACGCTGTAAGTGTACCCCTTGCCGCGCTCGAATGCGCCCTCGGCATCCACGTTGATGCCCGCCAGCGGCGTCACGTCCATCTTCTGCATGACGTCGTTGATGTGGACGTTAATCAGATCCTGGCGGGCTTCCTCGTAAATCTTGTCGCGGAAACGCTGTTCAATGACCGAGGCCGGCGCCTTGCCCTTGCGGAACCCGTCCAGCTGCACGGAGGTTTTGTACAGGGCCACGGCCCCCATGATGGCCGCATCCACTTCCTGCGGTTCCGTGGTGATGACGACCTTTTTCTTGACCGGCGAAAGGTCTTCTGCGCTATATTCCACGAAGGACTCCTTTTCTTTGGTGAAGTGCCTGGTGCGAGAGGCGGGATTTGAACCCGCATGCCTGAGGCGCTGGATTCTAAGTCCAGTGCGTATACCAATTCCGCCACTCTCGCAAAGTGTTTATGGCTATCACACTTGCCGACGGCCTGCAAGCGTGCGACACCGCGGGAGAATTGGCATGTCTCATAACATCCGCCATTGCCGGCGCCGGCGAGAACTTTTTTTGCACGCCGCCCCGACGGCGCATTGCCGCGGCATGTTCCCCGCCGGTTACGGGCGCGCTGCGGGCCCCTCTTCCTATTTCGCCAGCAGCACCCAGGCCGGGCCCTTGGCGTCGAGGAAGCTGGCCACATAGTTCGCGCGCTCATCACTGCCGCAGAAGATATCAATGCGGTTGCGCTTGATGGCCCCACCCACGTCCTGCGCAAAGCCGATGCCGCGCAGGGGGACACTCCCCCTTTTCTCGTCGGGCGCGTTGACGCCGTAGGCCACCACAGCCCCCAGCGGGATGAAGCCCCTGTCCGTGGCCAAGGAAAGCCAGTCGTCCACCTCATAGCCCATGGCGCCGGTGGGGCCCTGCGTGCCGAACTTGAAAAAGACGTAGCTGGGATTGTCGTTGAGAATCTCGCGCACGCGGTCCGGGTTGTTCCTGAACCATTCGCGCTGTTCATAGATGTCGCCGCGTTTGAGCAGGCCCTTCTCGCGCATGATTCGGCCCGAACTCTTGTATTTGTGGCCGTTCTGGCCGGCATAGTTGACAAAGGCCTGGGTGCCGTCGTCAAAGATCAGGCGGCCGGACCCCTGAATCTCCAGAAAGAACGCGTCCACCGGATCAGCCGCCCAGGCCAGTTCCAGCCCCCTGCCCGCCAGCACCTGTTTCTCCTCAATGGTGCGGCGGTCATAATACTTGCCGCGCCGGGCTATGACCTTGTGCAGATCCGGCGGCACCTTGTAGATGGCCTGGGTGTAGCCGGGCTTGCGGGTCCGGCTTGCGCGCACGGCGGGTTCATAGTAGCCCGAATAGTTGATGCCGCCCTTCACCTCCGCCCAGCGGAAATTTTCCAGCAGGAGGCGCGGTTCCGAATCCAGACGGGGCAGTAGCTGCTGCAGGCGCGTGAGCGTACGGGAGAGATCGCCCCAGGTCACGGAAAGGCCGGGGCGCCGCACGGCCACGGCGGCCTGCGGCTTGCGGTTGACGTAGGCGAGGGACTTGCGCACAGTAGGCGCCATGTCTTTCCAGCTCGTCAGATCCTGATTGCGGGGAAAGAGATTGGCGACAAAAAATTCCGGGCTTTCAAAGCCCACCGGCGGCAGGGGCGGCTGCTCCGCCGGAGCCGGAGCATGCTTCGCGCAGGCGCACAGCGCCAACATTGCCAACACCGCCGGCAACAGCGCAAGGCGCAGGCCGAAATGCCGCGCCGCGCCGCGCCCTTCCTCGAACATCGCAAACCAAGGAGTCCTTGCGTGCATGATCAGTTCCCCACCCCTGACATTTGGCTGCAGCACCGTGTGTCCTATGGAGAAACGGACACCATGGGCGTGCTGTATTATGCGGAATACCTGCACCTGTTTGAACGCTCGCGCAATACGTACATCCGCGCCTGCGGCATGAGCTACGCGACCGTGGAGGAACGCGGCCTGCGACTGCCCGTGCGGGAGGCGCAGTGCCGCTACCGGGCCCCCGCCCGGTATGACGACCTTGTGCTGGTGCGCGCGGCCATCAGCGAACGCCGCCGTGCATCCCTGCGCTTTGTATATGAGATATGGAATGAGGACAAGACGCAACTGCTCGCCACCGGCATGACCCAGCACGCCCTCACCAACCGGGAAGGACGCCCCGTGCCCATGCCGGACTGGTTCCGCGAACTCGCGCCGAAAGACTGACGGCGCGGGAACGGGCGGCCCGGAGCCTCCGTCAGGCGAGCCGGGCACAGCACTGCGCCGCTGCAGAAAAGCCCCTGCAGCCGGAGGCGTCAGCGCTTCCCCTGCGCGGCCGCGCGGGAAGAAAGCGGACGCCCGTCAACGTGCGCCTTCCCCAGCCCCGGGCCGGGATGTTCCGCCCCGCCCTGCATTCCTGCAGCCGCGTGGGCAAAACGCCGAGCAAAATGTGGCAGCTCCGGCGGCGCTTCGTCTGCCGGGTCTTCCATGACGGCGCCGCAGCCGGTTCCGCCCGCGGCGCGGAGCGCCGAAGCCAGACGCAGACTGACCGCATGCATGAGCGAGGCCAGATCCGCGTACTCTTCGTGCAGTTCTGCCCCCTGTAAATGCCAGGTGGCCCGCTGGCGGACCATCTTGCCCCCGCGCAGCCGGCATGTGCGCATGCTCAGGCCCACATGCAGGACTTCGCCCGGCAGGTGCAGCGCAAGCGCCGATTCCCTTTCGTCGCGCGGGTCGGCATGCTCCATTTCCAGACGCGCCTGCGGCGGATTGCCCGCCAGCCGCAGCAGGTCCTCCAGACCGGCGCGGGCGATGTGCAGATGTTCGCCCGAAGTCATCCGGTTCTGTTCCTCGAAAATTTCTTCCTCGGTCCGGCGGATGCGCGCGCGGGCCCGCTCACGGTCGTCCTCCAGCGAGGCGGTTCCCCGCTTTCTGAGGCGCACGCTGAAAATGATCGCCGCCACAAGGGTGGCGCCCCCCAGGGCAACCCACAGCCATACCATCATGCCGCACTCTCCAGCCGCTCGGGCGAATATAACGGATATTTCCTCGCAGACGGGCGGGCTGTCAAGCGCCGATACGCCGAAACATCCGCCCCGGCCCCTTCCCTTTTGCAGGACAACTCTGTAACGTAACCCTGAATTACAACAGGAAGACGAAGCGCTTCCCCGGCTTTCGCCCATCCGGCCGCCCTAGGCGGGCCATACTGCTACTAAGGGAGATCACCATGCCTACTCCACTGGAAATGCAACGCACGTTCGCACTTGTCGGCACCGGCGGCTGCGGCAAAACGTCCCTGGCGGAAATGCTGCTGTACAGGGCCGGAGCCGTCAGCCGCATGGGCGCCGTTGAAGACGGCACCACCTGCCTGGACTACGAGCCGGAGGAAACGCGCCGCCGCGGTTCGGTGCAGCCCGCCTGCGCCACCTATCTCTGGAACAGGAACCGCCATTTCCTGCTGGATATCCCCGGCGACGGCAACTTCACGGGCGATATGGAATGCCTGCTCAAGGGGGTGGACAGCGCCGTCTTTGTGCTGGACGCCGTGGACGGCGTGCGCCCGCTGGCAAAAAAATTCTGGGGCCTCGTGCGCGCGGCCGGTCTGCCCGCCGCCATTGTCATCAATAAAATGGACCGCGACCGCGCGGACTTCCAGATGGCCCTCGACGGCCTGACCACGCTGGGCGTCAAGCCCGTGGTGCTGCAGCTGCCCATCCGGCAGGGGGAAACCTTCGTGGGCGTGGTGGATGTGCTCTCGGGCACGGCCCACATGTTCGGCGAGGACGGCGCCTCCGCCGAGGCGGGCGTTCCCGCCTCGCTTGCCGACGACGTAACCCTGCTGCGGGACGTCACAGTGGAAAACATCGCGGAAAGCGATGAAGCCCTCATGGAGAAGTACCTGGAAGAAGGCAGCCTCTCGGCGGAGGATCTCAGGGCCGGGCTGCGCGCGGGCGTGGTCAAGGGCGAGTTGACTCCCGTGCTGACCTGCTCCGCGCTGGAAAACAAAGGCGGCAAGGCCCTGCTGGACGCCATTGAAGCCCTGCTGCCCTCGCCCCTCGACCGGCCGCCCCTTGTCGGACGTGACGGCGCGGAGCGCGCTCCCGATCCGGAAGGCCCGGCGGCCTGCTTCGTGTTCAAGACGCTGGCCGATCCCTTCGCGGGCCAGCTCTCCCTGCTGCGGGTGCTCTCCGGCACGCTCAACGGCGACGTCACGCTGAAAAACATGCGCAGCGAGGAAAACGAGCGCCTGGGCAACCCGCTCTACATCCTGGGCAAGACCCAGACGCCCTGCAAGGAGCCCCTCGGTCCCGGCGCGCTCGTGGCCGTGGCCAAGCTCAAGAATACCCGCACCGGCGACACGCTCTGCGATGAGAAGGCCCCCTTTGAACTGCCCATGCCCGAACTGCCGCCCCAGCTCATCACCTACGCCCTGGCCCCCAAGGAAAAGGGCGAGGAAGACAAGGTCTACGCGGCCATGCAGCGCCTGCTGGACGAGGACGTCACCCTGCGCCTGGGCCGCGACGAGGAGACCGGCGACATTCTGCTCTCCGGCATGGGCCAGCTGCACATTGAACTTTCCGTGGAAAAGGCCAAGCGCCGCTTCAAGGTGGATATCGTGCTCAAGACGCCCAAGGTGCCCTACCGCGAGACCGTGCGCGGCAAGTGCCAGGTGCAGGGCCGCCACAAGAAGCAGTCCGGCGGGCGCGGCCAGTTCGGCGACTGCTGGATCGAGATGGAAGGCCTGCCGCGCGGCTCCGGCTACCGATTTGAGGACGCCATCGTGGGCGGGGCCATCCCGCGCCAGTACATCCCCGCCATCGACAAGGGCATTCAGGAGGCTGCCGCCCGCGGCTTCCTAGCCGGATGCCAGGTGGTGGACTTCCGCGTCAAGGTGTACGACGGCAGCTACCACACGGTGGACTCCTCCGAAATGGCCTTCAAGGTGGCCGGTTCGCTGGCGTTCAAGAAGGCTATGGAGACGCTCAAGCCCGTGCTGCTGGAGCCCATCGTGCTGCTCACCGTGTCCGTGCCGGATGAGAGCATGGGCGACGTCATCGGCGACCTCTCCTCCCGGCGCGGCAAGGTGCTAGGGTCGGACTCGCAGGCCGGCGTCACCGAAATCAAGGCCCATGTGCCCATGAGCGAAGTGCTGCGCTACGCGCCCGACCTGCGCTCCATGACCGGCGGGCAGGGCTTCTTCACCATGGAATTCGACCACTACGAGGAAGCGCCGCAGCCCGTGGCCGAAAAGGTCATTGCCGAGCACAAGGCGCACATCGCGGCGGAATAACCCCGCCCTCCCCTTCTCCGGCGGCGACGCCCCGGCCCTGCGGCCGGGGCGTTTTTTGTCCTCGCCCGGCACGACAGACCGCGACAGGCTGCGGCAAAAGATATTTCCACTTGTCCGGCGCGGACTTTTGCGGCACTCTGCGCCCATGCCGCGCTTTCACCTCGTCACGCTCTTTCCCGAATTTTTCGACTCCCCCCTGTCCACGGCCCTCCTGGGCCGCGCGCGGGAGGCGGGCATCGTGCAGTGCAGTTTCCACGACCCCCGCCGGTACAGCACGGAGCGCCACCGCCATGTGGATGACAGCCCCTACGGCGGCGGCCCCGGCATGGTCATGCAGGGCGATCCGCTGGCCCGCGCCCTGCGCGCTATTGAGCGCCCCGGCCGCATGCTGCTGCTGACGCCCGCAGGCCGCCCGCTGACGCAGGAGCTGGCGCGGGAACTGGCGCGTGAGGAAGACCTGACCCTCATCTGCGGCCGCTATGAGGGCATCGACGCCCGGCTGGCGCAGATCTTCCCCCTGGAACCCGTGAGCGTGGGCGATGTGGTGCTCAACGGCGGCGAAAGCGCGGCCCTCGCCGTGCTGGAGGCCGTGGCGCGCCTCATGCCCGGCTTCATGGGCAAGGAGGCGTCCGGCGAGGACGAAAGCTTTGAGACGGGCCTGCTGGAGTATCCGCAGTTCACGCGGCCGGAAACGCTGGAAGGCCTGCCCGTGCCCGAGGTGCTTACCTCGGGCGACCACGGCCGCATTGCCCGCTGGCGCCGGCAGGAATCCCTGCGGACCACGCTGCGCCTGCGGCCGGAGTTGCTCGACGAAGCGCCCCTCACCCGCGAGGATGCGCAATTTCTGGCCGAAATTCCCCGTGAACGGCCGGGGCGCAATCTCTCCTTCTGCCTCGTGCACTACCCGGTCATTCTGGATGCAAAAAAAACCGGCGCTTCCTCTTTGACAAATCTGGACATACACGATATAGCCCGAATTTCCCGCAGCTATGCGATGGGCTTGTTCCATGTGGTGACGCCCCTGCGCGACCAGCTGCGGCTGTTGGAAGACATTTTGCGCCACTGGACAAAGGAGCCCGCCGCAGCAGGCAAGGCCGACCGGGCTGAAGCGCTCGGGCTGGTGCGGCCTGCGGCCTCGCTGGAAGAAGCGGCGGCGCATGTGGCCGCGCACTACGGCGCACGGCCCAGACTGGTGGCCAGTTCCGCCGTATGGCCCGCCGGGGGAACGGCCTCCCGGCCGGGGCTTCCGCTGCTGACGCCGCGCCATGTGCGGCGCTGGTGCGGGCAGGCTCCGGTCATGCTCTGCTTGGGCACGGCGCGGGGGCTCGCGCCGGAAGCGCTTGCGCTGTGCGACGGCATCTTGCGGCCGCTGCGTTTTCTGGGGTACAACCATCTCTCGGTGCGCAGCGCGGCAGCCATCCTGGCTGACAGGATTCTCGGCGACTATTGCTGACGCCACAGACGGCCCGGGCGCCTCGGCGCGTTCTGCAACGACGCAACAATCCTCCGGATTTGCAAGGAGTTCACGATGGACATCATCAGGAAAATCGAACGGGAAAACCAGCGCATGGACATGCCCGCCTTTCGCTCCGGCGACACGGTGAAGGTGCATTTGCGCATTGTGGAAGGCGAAAAGGAACGCATCCAGATCTTCCAGGGCAATGTCATCCGCATCAAACGCGGCACCACCAACGCCACCTTCACGGTGCGCAAGATTTCCGACGGCGTGGGCGTGGAACGCATCTTCCCGCTCAACTCGCCCTTCATCGACCATGTGGAGCTCGTCTCGCAGGGCCGTGTGCGCCGCAGCCGCCTGTACTTCCTGCGCGACCTCAAGGGCAAGGCCGCCCGCATCAAACCGCGCGGCCGTTTCTGATCCCTTGCGCGGAATCGCCACAACGTTTTCCACGACGCGCCGGGCATGGACGGGCAACCGCCATCCCCGGCGCGTTGCGGCGCGTCCTGCGCCCGCCGCGCGAAACAGGGCGGGCAGCCCGCGCCGCAGGCCTCCCCTGCCGGAACACGCATGAGCCGGAAAATCGCGCCTTCTGATGAATCCAGCCTTTTCACCCTGCTGCGCGGCGGCAGCGCCGACGCCGGCCTGACCCTCCTGCCGACGGCGCGCGCCATGCCGCCCCGCCCCCTTCCCGAAACGACGGCGGGCATTGACGAGGCCGGGCGCGGCTGTCTGGCCGGTCCGGTGGTGGCCGCCGCCGTCATGCTGCCCGCCGTATTCGACCTGCCCGGTCTGGACGATTCCAAAGCCTGCAGCGCGCGCACGCGCGAAACGCTGGCCCCGCACATCCGCCAATGCGCCGTGGCCTGGGGCCTGGGCGTGGTCTGGCCCGCCCGCATCGACGCCGTCAATATCCTGCAGGCCACGTTTGAAGCCATGAGCCGCGCCGTGTGCGCCCTGCGGCAACCTCCTGCCCTGCTGCTCGTGGACGGCGACAAGACGGTGCCCACGGCAACGCTGGCCCTCCGATGGCGCAAGGGAGGTCCGGCGTCACTCCCGGCGCAGCGGGCCATTGTGGGCGGCGACAAAAGCGAACCCGCCATTTCCGCAGCATCCATCCTGGCCAAGACCTTTCGTGACCGGCTGATGCGGCGGCTGGCCCGGCGCTGGCCGGGCTACGGCTTTGAGGAGCACAAGGGCTACGGCACCCGGGAACACCTGGACGCCCTGCGCCGTCTGGGGCCCTGCCCCCTGCATCGTCTGACCTTCCGGGGCGTGCTGCCGGAACGGCCCGGCCCGCAACAGGCGAGCCTGCTGTGATGCCGCGCCTGTTCCGTACGACGGCGGACGGCGGGGACCGCAGGCGCAGGAAGGATGACGCCCCGGCCCATGTGCGCCTTGGCGCGCAGGGCGAGGATGCGGCCCTTGCCCTGCTGCTGCGCAACGGTTTCACCCTGCTGGACCGCAACTGGCGCAGCGGCCGGCTGGAGCTGGACCTCGTGTGCCGCGAGGGCGGCACCGTGGTTTTTGTGGAAGTGAAAACCCGCAGCAGCGCGGAGTACGGCGGCCCTGCCGCGGCGCTCACCCCTGCCAAGCGCCGCGCCCTCTGCCGTGCGGCCGGGGCCTGGCTTGCGGCGCACGACGCATGGGGCAGCCCCTGCCGCTTTGACGTGGTCTGCGTGCTGCGTCGGGGCGACGTCCTGTATCCGGAGCATTACCGCCATGCCTTTTCCTGCGAACCGTCTGTGGATAGTGGCCACGCCGCTTGGCAACCCTGGTGACCTCTCGCCCCGGGCGCGCGATATCCTGTCTTCGGCCGACCTGGTGCTGGCCGAGGATACGCGCCGCACGGCGCAGCTCCTGCGGCAATGCGGCATTGCCGCCCGGCGTCTGCTGAGCTTCCACGACCACAACGAGCAGGATCGCCAGGAGGGCGTGCTGCGTCTGCTGCGGGAGGGCGGCACCATAGCGCTGGTCTCGGATGCGGGCACCCCCCTGCTGGCCGATCCCGGCTACCGGCTGGTGCGGGCCTGCCGCGCCGAGGGCCTGCCCGTCTCGCCCCTGCCCGGCCCTTCGGCCCCCGTAACGGCGCTCTCGGCGGCGGGCATCCCGCCGCTGCCGTACAGCTTTCTGGGCTTTCTGCCGCGCGATGCCGCCGGACGCGACGCCCTGTTCCGGGCCTTTGCCCACGTGCCCGGCGCGCTCATCTTTTTTGAACGCAAGGACAGGCTCAGGGAGAGCCTCGTCCGCGCCGCCGCCGTTCTCGGCCCGCGCGAGCTGGCCGTCTGCCGGGAATTGACCAAGGAGCATGAGGAATTTATACTCACGCGTCTTGAGGCCGCCGCAGACCTGCCGGACGACCTGCTGGGCGAAATGACGGTGATCATCGGCCCCCCGGAGCAGAAGGAACGCACCCCGGACGACGAGGTGCGCCGGTGTCTCCGGGCGGAGTTGGCGCTGGGCGGCAAACCGCGGGAAGTCGCCCGCCGCGTGCAGGAACACGTGCGGGGCTGGACCGGCAAGGAGATTTACGCCCTGCTGAACGCGAATCCGCAGGGGTGACGCGCGGGCAGGGCTGTCGGAGCGCGACCGCTGCGGGCGCATGCGCGCCGCGGCAACGGCTTGCGGTTCTGCCGTGTTGTTGTTGCGTTGCCGTCGCATCCGCCGGCCGCGCCGTCGCCGCTCTCGCGCGGCATTGCGCTTTTGCGGCGCGTCCTGCATCCGCAACGGGGGTGCCATGTATCCCACAAGCGTCGCTCTTGCCTGCCTGGCGCGCTCAGCCTGCATCAACGCGGCCATGACGGCCAGGGGCATGCAGCAGATCGGCATGGCCTTCGTGCTGGAGCCGGGCCTGCGCCATCTCTATCCCGAGCCGCAGGCACGGGCCGAGGCCTTCGCCCGCTATGCCGCGCACAGCCATACCCACCCCCTCATGGCGCCTCTTTTTGTGGGTATCCTGCTGTCTCTGGAGGAGGCCGTCGCCAGAGGAGCCCTGCCTGCAACCTCCGTCAGCGCCGTGCGCGAGACGCTGGCCACAACCCTTTCCGCCCTGGGCGACGCCTTTTTCAGCGGCTCGCTGCTGCCCTTCTGGGCGCTTGCCTGCATCAACCTGCTGCTGTGCGGCTGTACGGGCCTCGCGGCAGCGCTGACCGCCGCCCTGTGCGCCGCCCAGCTGCTGTTCAGGGTCTGGGCCTTTTTCTACGGGCTGCGCCGGGGCATGGCGGCGCTCGCCCGGTTGCGACAGCTGAACATCATCAACTGGGCCGCCAGGCTCAAGATGGTCAATGCCGTGCTGACGGCGCTGGTTCTCCGGAACCTGCCGGCCGGCCGCGCGCAGCCCTTCCCCTGGGCCGGTTACGCGCTCGGCACGCTTGCGCTGCTCGCCGCCGCCTGGCTGACGGGCCGGCTGCGCCTGCCGCGCATGCCGCTGTGGTGCGCGGCGCTGGGCGCGCTTATTCTCGTGGACTTGGTGCTGGCAGGCATGTAAGATATTGTCGTTTTGCGGGCGCGGCCGGATGCCGCCCCTGAAGGTGGAGCAATGGAAGAAGCCATAGAACAGACGCCGCGCGGGCTCTCCCTGCGCATCTGCGTGGGCCTGCGCAACGGCCTGCACGCCCGCCCGGCGGCGCGCCTGGCGCAGGAGGCGCAACGCTATTCCGCCGACATCCTGCTCATCAGCGACACCGGCGAGGCGGACGCGAAAAGCATGCTGGACATCCTTTCCCTCGCCCCCCCCGCCGACGCGGAACTGACGCTGCTGGCCAAGGGCGAGGACGCCCGCGACGCCCTGTGCGGTCTGGCCCGTTTCCTCACAGACATGCAGGAATGACGCATGGCTCGCGCGGTACTTTTCGGCACGCCCGTCTCGCCCGGCATAGCCATCGGCAGGACGCGCTTCGCCCACAGGACGCGGCAGGATGAGGAGCGCCGCATCACGCCCGACGAGGTGAACGCCGAGCAGGAGGCCCTGCGCGCCGCCGCCGAACGCGTGCGCGCCGCGTTTGCCGTCACCATGGCCAATGTGCCCGACGATCTTGCGGAATACCGCGACGTCATTGCCGCGCAGATGGAGATGGCCCGCGACCCCCGGCTGCTCAATGTGACGCTGGCCCGCATCAGCCACAAGCTCATCTGCGCCTCCTGGGCGCTCAAGCTCACGGTGGACGAGCTCTGCGCGCTCTTCCGCGGCATGGACGACCCCTACCTGCGCGACCGCGCCCAGGATATCCGGGCCGTGGGGCTGCGCCTGCGCGAACATCTGGCCGCGGGTCCCGGCCAAGACAAAGAAGCGGACAATGACGGCGTGCTGGTGGCGGAGGACCTCTCCCCCGCCGACGTCATGGAGCTGGATCTCGACCGCGTGCGGGGCATCCTGACCGCAGAGGGCGGCCCCACGTCGCACACGGCCATCCTGTCGCGCGGGCTGCACATTCCCTGCCTTGCGGGCGTCACCGGCCTTGTGGACAGCGCGCGCGAGGATGAGCCCGTCATTGTGGACGGCCTTGGCGGCTGCGTGCTGCTGGGCCCGGACGAGGCCGATCTGGCCCGCTACGCCGCACACCGCGAGGACTACAATGCCTGGGAGGCGCTGACGCTGCAAACGGCCTGCTGGCCCGCCGAAATGTGCGACGGCGTGCGCGTGGAGGTACAGGCCAACCTTGAAAGCGCCCGGGAGCTGTCCTCCATTGCAAGGAGCGGCGCGGACGGCGTGGGCCTGTACCGCACGGAATTCGCCTATTTCAGGGAACAGTTGCCCAACGAGGAAGAACTGCTGACGGAATACGGCAGCGTGGCGCGCGCCCTGGCCCCGCAGCGCGCCGTCTTTCGCACGCTGGACGTGGGCGCGGACAAGATGCTGCACGCCCAGGCCGTGCTCAACGAGCCCAATCCGGCGCTGGGCCTGCGCGGCATCCGCTTCTGCCTGCGCCATCCGGGCCTCTTCCGCACGCAGCTGCGGGCGCTCATGCGTGCCGGAGCCCACGGCAATGTGGCCCTCATGCTGCCCATGATCTCCAGCCTGGATGAGGTGCTGCAGACGCGCCGCATCATGCAGGAACTGCATCAGGAGCTGACGGTGCAGCATCTGCCCCACGCGGCCCGGCCGCCCCTGGGCGTCATGATAGAAACGCCCGCCGCCTCCCTGATCTGCGACGCGCTGGCCCGCGAGTGCGACTTCTTCAGCATCGGCACCAACGACCTTATCCACTATATCATGGCCATTGACCGCAACAACCGCCATGTGGCCTATCTCAACGAGCCGCTGCACCCGGCCGTGGTCCGCACCCTCAAGCACATCATTGATACGGCCCACCGCGAGAGCATCAGCGTCTCCGTCTGCGGGGAACTGGCCTCCGACCCCTTCGGGCTGGCCCTGCTGCTGGGCATGGGCGTGGACGCCGTTTCCGCCGCGCCGCGCTTCGTGCCCGGCATGAAACACCTTATCCGCCAGTTCAACGCCGAAGACTGCATGGAGCTCGCGGGCAGCGTGCTGATGAGCACGGATGTGGCCGCCTCCAAACGCATGGTGCGCGAAAAGCTGCAACAGTCTCTGGGGCGGGAGTTGGCCTTCCACACTTCAAGCATTTTCACCAACAGTCAGCCATGAGCCCAAAAACCACTCCCACCACCGTGGCCGCCAACAAGAAGGCCCGCCATCTCTACGAACTCTCGGACTTCACCGAAGCGGGCATCGTCCTGACCGGGCCGGAAGTCAAAAGCATCCGCGCGGGCAAGGTGAACTTCATCGACAGCTACGTGGACTTTCGCCGCGGCGAGGCATGGCTTGTCTCGCTGCACATCGCGCCTTACGCCAATGCGGGCTATGCCCCGCAGGAGCCGGACCGCGACCGCAAGCTGCTGCTGCACGACAGGGAAATTGCCCGCCTGGCGGGCGCGGTGGCCCAGAAAGGCCTCACGGTGGTGCCTGTCCGCCTCTATTTCCACCACGGCAGGATCAAGGTGGAAATCGCCCTGGGCAGGGGCAAGAAACTGCATGACCACCGCGAAACCCTCAAGCGCCGCGCCGAGGAAAGGGATCTGGCCCGCGAACTGGCCTGATGCGGGCCGCGTCAACGCCGCGGAGTGCTCCATGCTGCAGGAAATCACTGTCAAAAGCATTCTGACGAAGTCCAATCTCCCGGTGGCCGACTATTCGGTCAATCCCTACGTCGGCTGCGCCCACGCCTGCCGTTACTGCTACGCATCCTTCATGAAGCGTTTTACCAACCACCCTGAACCCTGGGGCGAGTTTGTGGACGTGAAGCTGTGGCCGCCCGTCGCCCGGCCGGAGAGATACGCGGGCAAGGAACTGTTTTTGAGTTCCGTCACTGACCCCTACCAGCCGCTGGAAAGGAAATACGGGCGCACACGAGCCCTGCTGGAGCAGATGGCGGGCAGCGGCTGCACCCTCAGCATTGCCACCAAGTCCGACCTGGTGCTGCGCGACCTGGAACTCATCAAAACTTTTCCCCGTGCGCGGGTGTCCTTTTCCATCAACACCCTGGACGAGGGCTTCCGGCGCGACATGGACAGGGCAGTCTCCATAGAACGGCGCCTCGCCGCCATGAAGGCATTTCATGACGCAGGCGTGAGCACCACCTGCTTCATCTCCCCCATTTTTCCCGGCATCAGCGATCCCTGCGCCATCATCCGGCGCGCCAGGGATCGCTGCAATCTTGTCTGGCTGGAGAATCTCAACCTGCGCGGCGGCTTCAAAAAGGACATTCTGGACTACATCAGCGTCGCGCGCCCGGAACTGTCCACACTGTACCGGAACATCTACGGCAGGGGCGACAGGAGCTACTGGACGGAGCTCAACGAGGAGTTGCGCGTCTTCTGTCAGGGCGAGGGCCTGCCGTATGTGCGCGACGACGATTCCATGCGCCGTCCGTTCAACGCGCCGCCCATTGTGGTGAACTACTTTTTCCACGAGGAAATCACGCCTTCAGCAAAACGCTCGCAAACGGAGTAGGACGGCAATCCCCCCCCGTCGGCAGCGACCGGTGCGCCGCTGAAGCGAAAAAATCCCGGCGAAGCCTCCCGATATGCAACGCCGCGCCCGTGACTACAGGCGCGGCGTTTTCTCCCGCAATTCCGGCGGCTGCGGCAACATCCGCGGCCGCACGTCTGTTTCCGGCGTTTGCGCGTCGCGGTCAGATGCTGACGGTCGCCCCCAGCAGCCCGGCAAATGCCGCGATGAGCGCGGGATGGGCGGGCCAGGCCGCCGCCGTCACCAGATTGCCCTCCACCACGGCGTCGCTCAGGGTGGCATTGGAATCACGCCACTGGGCTCCGGCATCCACCACATCGGGCTTGACGGCAGGGTAGGCCGTGCAGCAGCGGTTTTTCAGCACGCCCGCCGAAACGAGTATCTGCGGGCCGTGGCAGATGGCGGCAATGGGCTTTTTGGCGTCGTTGAACTCGCGCACGATCTCCAGCACGCGCTGGTTCAGACGCAGGTACTCGGGCGCGCGACCGCCGGGGATGTACAGGCCCGCGTAGTCCGCCGTGTTGACCTTGTCGAAATCATAATTGATGCCGAAATTGTGCCCGCGCTTCTCGGAATAGGTCTGGTCGCCCTCAAAGTCGTGGATGGCGGTGCGCACCACATCGCCGGGTTTCTTGCCGGGGCAGACGGCATGCGCCTCGTAGCCCAGCATGAGCAGCATCTGGAAGGGAACCATGATTTCATAGTCTTCCACATAGTCCCCGGCCAGCACCAGAATTTTTTTCGCAGCCATGGCAATACCTCCGTATCGCGCCCCGCGCCGTCCGCGTTGCGCCCCGCAGGGGCCGCCGACGGCGCAAAACAGCGCGTGTGTGCATAGTCATAAAATGCGTCCCCATGCCCGTCAAGCGGCGTTGCGGCAGGCGCGAAACGCCCGCCCGGCGAATCGGGCAACACGCATTTTTCACGGCAGTTGCGGATGAGAAGATATACATTTCTGCCGATGCCCATTCCCGAATTGCCGCCATGCAGGAAACAGCCTCCACGCCCGTCGCGCGGCCGCCTTCCCTCCCCCTTGCCTTGCGGGCGTCCCGCCTTATACTATGGAACATACGCGGGCGCGCACTGATCCCGTCCGCGCCGCCGTTTTTTGGCACGCCCCCCGGCGCGGCATGCGCCGTTTTTTTTTTCGCCCCTTTCCGAGGAGAACTTCCATGCCCATGTTCGATTTCGTCTGCACGGCCTGCGGTCACAAATTCGAGGAACTGGTCTTCGGCGACGACGCCCCCGCCTGCCCGCAGTGCGGCGCGGGCACGGAACGGCAGATGAGCGTCCCCAGCCCCCTGAAAACGGGAGCCTTCCCCTACAAGCCCGGCCCTGTGCGGCCGCTGGGGACCGGCATGCCGCCCTCCTGCGCTTCCGGCGGCTGCGGCGGCTGCGGCGGCGCGCACTGACCGCAGGGGGATGCCGCCCGCGCCGCGCGGCGGCAGCCGCCTTTCCGACGACGTTAAAAAAATTGAATATTCAGCATGTTACAAAATAACGCATCGTTCCCGGGCGGCCCTTTTCGGGCACGGTCTTTCTTGCATTCGCGGGGGCCTTGCTCTACACTGGCGGATACCGCTTCAGCAGGAAGGAACCTATGCTTCGCAGCATGACCGGCTTCGGGCGCTGCCTGGTGGAAAATGACCACAGCACCCAGCAATGGGAAATCAAGAGCGTCAACGGCCGCCATTTGGACCTCAAGTGGCGTCTGCCCGTCTCCGTGCGCGGCATGGAGCCGCGGCTGGAAAAGGTCGTCCGCCGCTATGCCTCGCGCGGCCGTGTGGACGTCAGCCTGACCCTGCAGTACGCGCCGGGCATGGCCCCGTCCATGCGCTTCGACGCCGCGCAGGCCGCCGCCATGCTCGACAGCCTGCAGGACTTTGCCGCCGGGCGGGGAAGCGCTTTCACGCCCGACTGCAACGCCCTGCTGCACATTTCCGCGCTCTGGAGCGACAGCGCCGATGAGCTGGATGAAGACGCCGCCGGAGAGTTGGAAGAAGGCCTTGCCCTGGCCCTGGAAGACTGGAATGAAGCCCGCGCCGCCGAAGGCCGCGCCCTGGCCACCGACATGCAGTCGCGCATTCTGCGCATGCAGGAATGGACGGGCCTTATTGCCGAACGTGCCCCCGCCATCAAGGAAGAACGCGCCGAGGCCCTGCGCGAGCGCCTTGGCGAGGCTCTGGCCCAGTCCGGACAGGAGTTGGAGGAGGGCCGCCTCCTGCAGGAAATCGTCATCTTGGCCGACCGGCTGGACGTGACCGAGGAGCTCACCCGCCTCAACACCCATCTGGAGCGCCTGAGCGAACTGCTGCAATCCGGCAGGGATGCGGGCCGCCGCCTTGACTTCACCCTGCAGGAATGCTTCCGCGAGATAAACACCTGCGGCAACAAACTGCCGGATGTGCAGCTCTCGCGCATGGTGGTGGATTTCAAGAACGAACTCGAAAAATGCCGCGAACAGGTCCAGAATCTGGAATAAGCCATGCCGCGCGACCGCCTTATCAATATCGGTTTCGGAAACTATGTGCTGGCGGGCCGTGTGGTGGGCATTGTCAGCCCCGCCTCCTCGCCCATGAAACGCCTGCGCGAGGACGCCCGCGCCGAGGGAAGGCTCATTGACGCCACGCAGGGGCGCAAGACGCGCTCCATACTGGTGACGGATTCCAACCACGTCATCCTTTCCTCCATCCAGCCCGAAACCATCAGCCAGCGCTTTGCGCAGGAGGAAACGGACTGATGCCCCGCGAAGGCATTGCACTTGTGTTGAGCGCGCCCTCCGGGGCCGGCAAGACCACTCTGGTCAGGAAACTCCGGGCGGAGTTCCCCCGCATCGGCTATTCAATCTCCTGCACCACACGGCAGCCGCGCCCCGGCGAGCAGGACGGCAGGGATTACTTTTTCCTCTCCCGGGAGGAGTTTGAACGGCGGCGCGCCGAAAACCACTTCGCGGAATGGGCCGAAGTCCACGGCAACCTCTACGGCACGCCGCTGGCCCCGGTGCGGGAGGCCCTGCGCCAGGGCCGCGACCTCATTTTCGACATCGACGTGCAGGGGGCGGCCCAGCTCAAGCTGACGCTTGAAGAGGCCGTTTTCGCCTTCATCCTGCCGCCGGGCATGCGGGAGTTGGAAAACCGCCTGCGCGGGCGCGGCTCGGACGACGAGGCCACCATCGACCTCCGGCTCGCCAACGCCCGCAAGGAACTGCTTGAGGCCCGCTGGTACGACTACCTCGTGGTCAATGACAACCTGGACGAGGCCTACGACATGTTGCGCGCGGTCTACCTGGCCGCAGCCCTGGCCCCCCGCCGCAACAGGGGGCTGGTGGAGGCCGTTCTGAACCGTTGAGCGTTCGTCTACGTCCTGCGGCGCGTCACGCCCGCAGGGCGCGCAGCGACGCAGAAAACTTCCGGCCGCCGTCCGGAACCGAGGTTCCAGCCATGCCCTCATCTCCCTCTGCCCCGCAACTGGCGGTGGCGCTGGATTTTCCCGCAGCCAAGCCGGCGCTGGACCTGGCCCGGCAGCTGCGCGGCATTGTGCCCTGGTGCAAGGTGGGCATGGAACTGTTCACCTGGGCCGGACCGTCGCTTCTCGCGGAACTGGCGGGGATGGACTTCAGGGTCTTTCTGGATCTGAAGTTCTACGACATTCCCCATACGGTGGCGCAGGCCGTCAAGGCCGCCGCCGCCGTGGGCGCGGACATGCTGACCCTGCACTGCCAGGGCGGCGAACGCATGTGCCGCGCCGCCGTGGAAGCTGCGTCAGGGCTGCCCCGCCCGCCCCTGCTCTTCGGCGTCACGGTGCTGACCAGTTTCGCCCCCGGCGAGATGCCGGGCATTGCGGCCGATCCGCAGGATTTCGCCCCGCAGCTTGCGCGCGGCGCGGCTGACTGGGGACTGGACGGCGTGGTCTGTTCCGGCCATGAGGCGGCAGCCGTCAAGGCGGCGACGCCGCGCCTGCGCTGTCTCTGCCCCGGCATCCGCCCGGCGGGCGCGGCGGCAGGCGACCAGCGCCGCATCATGACGCCCGCCGCCGCCGTGCGGGCCGGGGCGGATTTCCTGGTGGCGGGCAGGCCCGTCACGGCCGCGCCCGACCCGGTGGCGGCCGCGCGCGCTATCATGGCCGAAATGGCGGAGGCCGCAGCGTAACGCCGCACTGCTGAAAATTTTCCGGCCGGCGCAACCGCAGGGCGCGTCGGCCACGGCACACCATCAGGCAACAAGAGAACAGGGAATCCACCATGTCCATGCAAACCCCCAAGGCCGGCGACAAATCCGAAGTGCGCGGCGTTTTTTCCTCACAGGAAATCCGCAAGGTCGGCACCGGCACCACCACCCGCAAAACCGTGCAGAAAACCTTCTGGTTCGTGGAGCAGCACGGCGACGTCATCGAATGCCAGCCTCTCAACACCAACTATGTGCCCAGCGGTCCCAAGCGCAAGATCACCATGGACGAGCTGATCGCCAAGTTCTCGCCCGAACCTGAGTTCTACATGAACTCTGTTTTTCCCAAGATGCAGGAACTGCAGCAGAACGTGAACAACGGCGACGCCCACCGCGAAAACGGCGAGACCTTCGCCGCCGAATACGAATATTCCCGGGCGCTCAAGCTGGATACGGACAATGTGCGCGCCAACTTCGGCATCGGACTCACCTACCTGGAACGCGGCGACAACGCCAAGGCGGAGGACATTTTCCAGCGCCTGGTCAAGCTGGACGCCGCCTTCGAGCCGGAGCACAAACACCTGTTCAACGATTTCGGCATCAGCCTGCGCAAGAACAAGATGCTCAAGCAGTCGCTGGAATACTACCGCCGCGCCCTGGAACTGACCAAGGACGACGAAAATCTTTACATGAACATGGCCCGCGTGCTGCTGGAAACCAAGGATATTGCCGGCTGCGTGGACAATCTGCTGCAGGGGCTGCATCTGGCCCCGCGCCACGAGCCTTCGCTCAAGTTCCTGGCCTGGCTCATCCAGAAGCAGCTGGTGCCCGCCGACAAGCTGGACGGCGTCAAGGCCGCGCTGCAGGCCGCGCAGAGCGCGGCACAGCCCGGGGCGGCGCAGCCCGCAGCCCCGCAACCCAAGGCGGCGGGCTGATTTTGTGAAAAACTGGCTGCTGCGCCGACCGCCGGAGAATGTCGCCCCGGCCCCGCCCCCCGGCTGGGCGGAAGCCCTTGCCGTCTCCCCCCTGCTGCTGGAACTGCTGTGGCGGCGCGGACTGAACACGCAGGCCGCCCTGGAGGCCTTTCTTGCCGCGCGGCTGGGCTCCCTGACGCCCCCGGACCGCTGGCCGCACCTGCCGGAGGCCGCGCGTCTGCTGGCCGACGGGCTGCTGGCCGGAAAGCGTCTGGCCGTCTGGGGAGACTATGACGTGGACGGCGTCACGGCGGCCGCACTGGTGCTGGACGTGCTGGAAACCCACGGCATTGCGGCCCTGCACCACATCCCGGATCGCGACGCCGAAGGCTACGGGCTCAATGTGCCGCAGGTGGAGGCGCTGGCCGCGCAGGGCTGCCGCATCCTGCTGACCGTGGACTGCGGCATCGCCGACGTGGAAGCCGTGCGCCGCGCCCGCGAACTGGGCATGACCGTTGTGGTTTCCGATCACCATCTGCCGCCGGAGACGCTGCCCCCGGCACACGCCCTCTGCAATCCCCGCCTCTGCCGGGAAGAGGATCTGCCCTACCCGCATCTGGCCGGGGTGGGCGTGGCCTTCTACCTCATGGGCGCGCTCAACGCCGCGCTGGCCCCGCATACCGGCAGAAAACACAACATGGGCGACTGCCTGGACCTTGTGGCGCTGGGCACGCTGGCCGACGTCATGCCCCTCACCGGCGAGAACCGGGTGCTGACGCGCGGCGGCCTTGCGCGCATCGCCAGGGCGCAACGGCCGGGCATGGCCGCCCTCAAGACGGTCAGCGGCATGGATCCGTCCGCCGTCCTGAGCGCCGGGCAGGTCGTCTTTCGCCTGGCGCCGCGCATCAATGCCGCCGGACGCATGGGCAATGGCGAGCTGGCCCTGCGCCTGCTGCGCGAAAAGGATTATGCCGCCGCGGCCCGCCTCGCGCGGGAGCTGGACGACCTCAACACGGCCCGACGGCAGGAGGAGGAACGCATCCACGCCGCCGCGCGCGAGCAGGCCGTGGACATGCTCTCCCGCGAGCCGCGCGCCGGGCTGGTGCTCTACGGCAAAGACTGGCGGCCCGGCATTGTGGGCATTGTGGCCTCGCGCATCGTGGAGGAATTCTACCGTCCCACCATCATCCTGTGCGAGGATCAGGGCAGCCTCAAAGGCTCCGGGCGTTCCACGCGAGAATTTGATCTGTACGCGGCCCTGCGCCGCACGGCATCCAGCCTGCTCTCCTTCGGCGGGCACAGGCAGGCCGCCGGCGTGCGGCTGACCGCCGACAGGCTGGAGGAATTCCGCGCCCGTTTTGAGGCCGTCGCGGCCGAGGTTCTGGGCACGGCCCCGCTCAGCCCCAGCCTGACCCTGGAATGCACGCTGGGATTCGACAAGGCCGCCGACAGGACTTTTCTCAAAGAACTTGAGATGTTACAGCCATTCGGCCCCGCCAACCCGGAACCCGTCTTCCAGTCGCCGCCGCTGCTGGTAAAGGAGCGTTCCCCCCTCGGGCGCGGCCGCGAGCATGTGCAGTTGCGCCTGACCGACGAAGCCGGCGGCGTCACGCTCTCCGCCAAGGCCTGGCGCATGGCCGGAGAGCTGGGGCCGGAACTGGTGGGGCGTCGCATTCTTGTGGCCTATACGCCCCGTCTGGACACGTTCAACGGCATGGCCTCCGTGGATGTGGGCATCAAGGACTGGCGGCCCTGCTGACGCCGCCATGTCCGGCGGAACCTGAACGCGCCCCCGTTTCTTCCGAAACAGGGGCGCGTCGCAGCCGGAAGGCCGATGCAGCGGTCCGCTACGGCATGGTGTACTCGCGCGAATTGGTGAATACGCTGCCTTCCTTGTGCAGACCCTGACGCGCCGCCCTGTTGTACCAGAGGGCGGCCTGTTCGGCGTTCTGCTCCACGCCCACGCCGTGCTCATAGCACGCGCCCACGTAGCGCTCGGCCTGCGCATACCCCTGCTCGGCGGAACGCAGGGCCCAGGCAAAGCTCTGCGCCTGATCCCTAGGGTAGCCGTAACGGCCCTGGCTGTAGTACAGCCCCAGATTGAACTGCGCCTCGGCATTGCCCGCCTCGGCGGCGCGGGCCATCAGCCCGGCCACGGCCTTTTCGTCCCTGGGCACGCCGACGCCCAGATCGTACAGATAGGCCAGCTTGATCTGCGCCTCGCCGTAGTTCTGATCCGCCGCAAGACGCAGCCACTTGGCCGCCGTCTCCATATCCTGCGGCACGC
Organism: Desulfovibrio desulfuricans; assembly: GCA_015062205.1. Taxonomy (GTDB): domain Bacteria; phylum Desulfobacterota; class Desulfovibrionia; order Desulfovibrionales; family Desulfovibrionaceae; genus Desulfovibrio; species Desulfovibrio desulfuricans_D. The sequence goes on along the minus strand of SUVB01000056.1, from coordinate 39,843 downwards.
CCAGCCCGTTTTCATAGCAGCGGGCCAGCAATACCTGCGCGCGCGGATTGCCCTCGGAAGCCAGGGGTTGCGCCAGTTGCACCACCTTCTTGTACTGGCCGATATTATAGGCGGTCCAGGCCGCACTCAGCGCCTGATCCGCCGCCTGCCCCGACGCCTGCTCCGGCATCGGCGCGGCCGCCTGTTCCGTATTCGGGGCCGGTTCCGCCGACGCGGGGCCGCACGCCAGCACAAGACCCGCCGCCAGCACTGCCGCCAAGCCGTAATGTTTCATAAGCTCTCCTTTGCCGCCGCAATGTTCCGCGGCACATGCCATAGATAGTGCCGAAGCCAGCCCTTGGCAAGGCAGATCCGCCCCCCTTGACGCGGCCCCGCACAGCGGGCAAAAACGGAGAGACGGCATTTCCCCGCCGCGTACCCGTTACGGAGGTCATGCATGACAGTTCCCGCCCCCCGCCCGCCTTTCGGACAGCACGACGCCCCGGACGGGCGCGACGACGGCCCCCGCGTGGTGGAGGTCGAAGTCCTGCACGACGGGCAGGACAACACTGGGCAGCGCGGCGGCTTCGACGACAGGGAAAGGGCCGACGGGCGGCGCGCCTTTTTTTACTCCGGCTCGTTCGGCGGCGTCTTCACCGCGAACGGCGGCACAGAAGCCCTCGGCGGCCTGTTCCGCGAAGGCTGTCTTGCCCCGGGCGTCACCTGCGGCATCGCGCTGTTCTGCCTCGTCAGGTTAGGTTTTCTGGCGGCCCTGGGCTTTGTCTTCTTCCATACCCTCGGCTCGGCTCTGGGCTTTCTGCGTAACCTGAGGCAATTCGGCGCGGGCAGGCCGACGCTTAACCCCTGGCCCCGGCGTGCAGTCAACTGGCTTGTTTCCTTCCTGCTCACGGCCTGGCTTGCCGGGGGGCTGGACTAACCACGCACAGGCACACCTATGCGCGCCGCATCCTGGTTCGTCTATCTGCTGGAATGCGCCGACGGCACGCTGTACTGCGGCGTCACCACCAACCCGCAACGCCGGCTTGCCCAACACAACGGGCTGGCGGCCGGCGGAGCCCGCTACACGCGCGGCAGACGCCCGGTATCGCTGCTGGCCTGCCGGACCTGTCCGGACAAAAAGCAGGCGTTGCGCCTTGAAGCGGCGGTAAAATCCCGCCCCAAATCCCAAAAACTGCCCTTCCTGCTCACCGGAGGCATGACGTAATGCCCACGCCCGACGTTATGCTGGCGTTTTTCGCCGCTTCCCTCCTGCTCGGCATAGCGCCGGGGCCGGACAACATCTTCGTGCTCACCCAGTCCGCCCTGTACGGCGCGGGCGCAGGCGTCGCCACCACGCTGGGTCTGGTCACGGGCCTGTGCGTGCACACCACGGCCGTGGCGCTGGGCGTGGCCGTCATTTTCCAGACCTCGCCCCTGGCGTTCACCCTGCTGAAAATCACGGGCGCGGCCTACCTGCTGTGGCTGGCCCGGCTTTCCTTCCGCGCCGGAGCCGCGCGGGCCGACGCCGCCGAGCAGGCGGCGGGAGAGGCCGGAACGCCCCGCCGCCGGGCGGATTTTCCCGGATATGCGGCCCTGTACCGGCGGGGCATTGTCATGAACGTGACCAATCCCAAGGTTTCCATCTTCTTTCTGGCCTTCCTGCCGCAGTTCTGCAACCCGGCCAGGGGCAGCGCGGCTCTGCAGGTGGCGTGCCTGGGGGCGCTGTTCATGCTGGCGACCATCGTGGTGTTCTGCACCGTGGCGGCGCTGGGCGGACGGCTGGCCGTATGGTTCAACCGGTCGCCCGCAGGGCAGATACTGATCCAGCGTATCGCAGGCTGCGTCTTTGTGGCGCTGGCGGTCGCCCTGCTGTTCACCGGACGCACATGACGCCGCCCTGCAGCCGTCCCCTGGGCAGACGCCCTGAAGTTTTTGGGAGAGGGAAGACCGCTGCCGTGAGCGCAGCGCAGTTCCACGGCCCGGAAAGGCCATGACCTGCGCGGTACGCTATGCAATGAACGTTTTTGCGGTGGGGCGCAGGGAGGGGCATTTTTCAAAAAAGCCCCTCCCCCGAAAACAGCCTTTCCCTGCAGCTGCCCTGCTCCGCCCGTCACAGCGCGCAGGCGGCGCGCAGGCGGGCGCGGGCGGCGCGGTCAAGCTCGCGCTGGTTGGAGCTGCCGCGGAACCGCAGATCAAGATTCTGCAGGGCCTCCACATAGGGGCCGTCGATAAGTAGGTCGGTCAATTCCAGCAGGCGCGCTGTCCAGGGGTCGGCGCGGCGCAGCAGGGCCTCGTAGGTATACCCGGTGAAGGTGACGACATTCTTGCCCATGCCGCGCACGCCTTCGGCCACGGCGCAGAGCGCCCGCGGCTGTTCGAAGGGCTCGCCGCCGGAAAAGGTCACGCCGGCCAGGAGGGGATTTTCACGGATGCGCGCGAGGGCGGCCTCTGCCGTCAGCAGAAAGCCGCCCTCAAAACTGTGCGTCTGCGGGTTGTGACACCCCTTGCAGTGGTGCGGACACCCCTGCGTGAACAGCACAAACCGCAACCCCGGGCCGTCGACAATGGATTCCTCCACGATGCCCGAAAGCCTGAGCTGCGGCGTATCACCGTCAGGCATGCTTGACCCGGTCGCGCTCCTCGGCGCGCTTGGCGTTATTGAAGCGGTCGAGCGTGCCCACAAGATAGCCGGTGATGCGGCGGGTGCGCTCAAAGCCCACCCCCTCCCCCACCAGTTTGACGGCGGGCTTGCTCTCCTCAAACAGACGCGATTTCATCAACATGAGCCTCTTCTCCTTTACTCGCTGACAATATACAACTGCCGATATGTGAATCCGCTAGTCCCACCTAGGAGTATGCGGGTATTTTTTGCGCAGCTCTTCCAGCAGCTCGGCGCTCACGCCCTCGCCTTCCCTGCGCCCGCAACGGGGGCAACGCCCGTTAATGACGCCCACATAGCCGCACACGGGGTCACGATCCAGAGGGTGGTTGACGGAGCCGTAGCCCACGCCCTGGTCATGCATGTAGCGGATGATGCTCTCGAACGCTTCGGGGTTCTTGCAGGTGTCGCCGTCCAGCTCCACATAGGTGATGTGGCCGCCGTTGGTCAGGGCATGGTAAGGCGCCTCAAGCTGGATTTTCCTGAACGCCTTGATGGGATAGTACACCGGCACATGGAAGGAATTGGTGTAGTAATCCCTGTCGGTAATGCCGGGGATACAGCCGTATTTCACCTTGTCCAGCGCCACGAAACGGCCGCTGAGCCCTTCCGCCGGGGTGGCTATGAGCGAGAAGTTCAGGCCGGTCTCGGCGGATTTGTCGTCGCAGCGCTTGCGCATGTGGGTGATGATTTCCAGGCCGAGCTTCTGCGCCTCCTCGCTCTCGCCGTGGTGCCGGCCCGTGAGCGCCTTGAGCGTTTCGGCCAGGCCGATAAAGCCCACGGTCAGCGTGCCGTGCTTGAGCACTTCGCCGATGGCGTCGTCCAGCTTGAGCTTGCGGGAGTCAATCCAGACGCCCTCGCCCATGAGGAAGGGATAGTTGCGCACTTTCTTGGCGCACTGGATCTTGAAGCGGTGCAGGAGCTGCCGGAAGACCAGATCAATGCGGTCATCCAGCAGGGCATAGAATTTCTTCACGTCGCCCTGGGCGTCCAGGCCCAGGCGCGGCAAATTGATGGAGGTGAAGCTCAGATTGCCGCGGCCGCAGGTCACCTCGCGCTCGGGATCGTGCACATTGCCCATGACGCGCGTGCGGCAGCCCATGTAGGCCACTTCGGTATTGTAGTCGCCCTCGCGGTAGTACTGCAGGTTGAAGGGGGCGTCCATGAAGCTGAAATTGGGAAAGAGCCGCAGGGCGGAGACTTCCATGGCCATCTTGAACAGGTCGTAGTTGGGCTCGCCGGGATTGTAGTTCACCCCGGACTTCACCTTGAATATTTGCACGGGGAAAATGGAGGTCTCGCCGTTGCCCAGCCCGGCCCTGGTGGCCTCCAGCAGATTCCTGACGACCATGCGCCCCTCGGCGGAGACATCCGTGCCGTAATTGATGGAGCTGAAGGGCACCTGCGCGCCCGCGCGGGAGTTCATGGTGTTCAGGTTATGAATAAGGGCCTCCATGGCCTGATACGTGCGGCGGTCGGCGTATTTCCGGGCCTCGTCGGCGGCATAGGCGTGGGCCTGCGCCACAAGTGCGCGCTGCGCTTCCGGGGCGGCCTCGACAAGTTCGCGCCCATAGGCGTCAATGGAGCCCATGCGCGGGCCTTCCGGCAGGCGGCCCATGCATTCACGGGTCTGCGCTGCGGCCTGCTTTTCATCCATCCCCCCCACAAGACGCAGCACGGCGGCAAAGGCCCGTTCATACTCCTTGCGGTAGGTCTTGATGACGCCCCCGGCCATGGCATAATCAAAGTGCGGCACGCTCTGGCCGCCGTGCATTTCATTCTGGTTGGCCTGGATGGCTATGCAGGCCAAGGCGGAATAGCTCTCAATGGAGTTGGGTTCGCGCAGATGCCCGTGCCCTGTGGAAAAGCCGTTTTTAAACAGGGGGATGAGATCTATCTGGCAGCACGTCTCCGTGAGCATGTAGAAATCTTTGTCGTGAATGTGGATGTCGCCGTTGATGTGGGCGGCCGAGGCGTCCTTGGGCAGGATGTAGTTGTCTATGAAATACTTGGAGCCTTCGGAACCGTACTTGAGCATGGTTCCCATGGCCGTATCGCCGTCGATGTTGGCGTTCTCGCGTTTGATGTCTTCCTTGATGGCCGGGGAATACGTCAGCTTTTTATAGATGTCCATGAGATACGATTCCGCATTGCGGATTTTCGTATGCTCGGCACGATACAGAATGTAAGCCTTGGCCGTCTTGGCGTAGTCAAAGCGGATCAGGGTTTCCTCAACCACGTCCTGAATTTCTTCAACATGCTTGAGGCCGCGCTGCTCCAGCGCCTTGCAGACCTTTTCGGTGACGTACAGCAGATCTGTGGGAGACATGTCCTCACCGCCCACCGCCTTGTTGGCCTTGGTGATGGCGTTGAGTATCTTGACCGAGTCGAAAGGCGCTTCCGTTCCGTCACGTTTGATGATGCTGGCGAGCATGGCGGCTCCAAACTCCTCACATGTTGTACCGGAAACCGCGGCCCGTCGCAGGCGCGACGCAACAGGCGGGGCGCTCGCCCCGCCGGCGGCATGCCGGCAAATACCCGTTGCCGATATCCGCAATGGTTCCGGTGAAAGCAGGTCTTCCGGCTTGCCTTCCGCTTTTCGGCCTTCCCGGCAGAGCCAGTGGCGCACGGGGAAAAGCGGATTTTTTCAGGCTCACGGCGGCGGGTCCGCTCCCGATTCGCACGGGATTCCCGATTAAGCCCAGTGGCGCTTTCAGTTTCTAGAAAATCTCAAAAGAACTATCCACTGTCAATGCGGGCGGCAAAAAAAGTCTTCCTAGCTTCAAAGCAATACAACGGCATTTCTGACAAAATTTCTCACAAAAAGCCCCGCGCCGGTGTGCGTCGCTCACGCCGCCTCTCGCCCGGAGCAAAACTGCGCCGCTTGCGGAGCATCTGTCGCCGTTTGCCGTCGGCATCGGGCAGCGCGCATCGCAGGGACTGCAGCAGCACTGCTGCCTGCCGGGCAGCGGAACACGGCGTTCAGGCACTCCGTCGGGGATGCCGATCCATGTGGAACCCGGAAAGTGTAGCCTGCCGGGACAGCTCTTTCAAGACGGCAAAGGGCAAAACAACGACAACCCGACACTTGACATCCCGCAGATGCGCCCCATCCGGGAATTTCCCGTCGAATTTTTTTTGCATTTTTTTAATATGCTGTTTTTACAAAAAAAATACTGACGCCGCAGCCTGTACCGCTGTCGCAGGCTGCGGCGTCAGTCCGGTGTCGTCCGGTTGCCGGATTGAAGGTATCTGCTCCGCATCTTACGGCAGCAGGGTCATATCGTAACGGTTCTCCTCCGTCAGGTACTTGCGGGCGACGGCCTGAAGGTCTTCCGGCGTGAGTTCGGAGGCCCGCTCAATGAGCTTTTTCTCGAACCCTTCGGGAAGCCCCAGCGTGACTTCCGTAGCAGCCTCGCCCGCGCGTGCATGCAGGCTCTGCCTGCTGCGCAGGTAGTCGCCCAGCAGGCTGTTGGCCCCGGCCGCCAGCAGATCCGCAGGCAGGGGGTTGCTCTTGAGGTCGCCGATGACGGCGGCAAAGCCCTGCCGGGCCTGCTCCACCTTGTCCGGCGTGGAGCCGATGTAAAAGACCATGCGGCCCGTCTCGGCCATGCCGTTGTACATGGCCGTGACCACATATCCAAGCCCCTGCTCGTCGCGCAGCCGGGTAAACAGCAGACCGCTCTGCCCCGCCAGCACAGCCTGCAGCAGCGACAGCGCCGGGGCGTCGGGATGTGTGAGCGGCACGGCCTTGAAGGCCTGCAGCACATGGGCCTGATTGCGGCCCGGCAGATGCAGATCCAGCGTTTTTTCCGTTCCCCACGCAGGGGCCGCGAGCCGGAATTCCGACGCCTCCGGCACGGGCAGTTTCCGGGCAAAGGCGAGCACGGCCTCGCGGTCAAAATCGCCCGCCACGGCAAGCGTCCAGGACTGGGCCAGCTGCTTCTTCCAGAACGCGCGCACATCCCTGGCAGTGAAGGCGTCAAGATTGGCCGCCGTGCCCAGGGGATCATAGCCGTACACCTGCCCCCCCGGGTAGAGGAAGGGCCCCAGACGGGAGAACAGCAGGGCCGTGGGCCTGTCCGCACGCTGACGGATGGCTGCCTTGACGTCCTCCGCCTCCCGCCGCACATCCCTGGCGTCCAGGCGCGGCTTGCGCAGCACGTCGCCCAGCAGGGCAAAATAGTCCGCATTGAAACGGGACGGACCGGTCAGCGACACCGTGAAGGACTGTATCCCGGCCCGGGCCTCCAGTTCGGCGGCCCTGTCGGCCAGATAACGGCTCAGGGCGGGCGAATCCATCTTGCCGCATCCCTCGGTCAGGGTGCGGGCGGTCAGTTCGGCCAGGCCCTGCTGCTGTGGCGTCAGCAGGGCATTGCCGCCCGGCTGCATGAAATCCAGCGACACATAGGGCACGGTGGCGTCGGGAATGAGGATCAGCGTGCGCCCCTTTCCCAGATTCACCGTTTCCCGCCGCCCGGCGGCAGCGCCTTGTTGCGCGGCGGCAGCAGAGGCCGCCGGGCCGGGCCAGTTTTTCTGCAGTACGGCCTCAAGATCGGGCAGGTCTGCATGTTCCGGAGCCAGCACGCGCACGCGCAACAGCGAGGGATTCAGCCAGAGGTCAATGGCCTCCTGCACTTGGGCAAAGTCCGCATTGCGCTGCGCAAAGCGCAGGTTCCGTTCCGCCTGTTCCCCGCCCAGATCAAATTGCACCGTGCCCGCCCAGGAGGCCAGGCCGGAGAGCGTCTCCGCAGAGCGATCCAGGGAATCCTCAAGGTTGTAGCGGGCGCGCTGCAGGGCTTCCGGTCTGAATTCCGCGGCCTTCAGGCGGGCCAGACGCGCTGTGAGACTGCCCCAGAATTCTTCCAGCTTTTCGGGGGCCAGGGTGGCGGTCAGGTAGAGCATGCCGGCCCGGGCAAGGCTCATGTTGCCCATGTCGATATTGTCCACAAGGCGCTTGTCGTACATGTAGGCCAGAGGCAGCACGGAAGCGCTGTCGCCGCCCAGCGCATAGCAGAGCACATCCAGCCCCACGGAGCGCAGGTCGCCCAGGGCCGGCGCCGGGAAGGCCATGCCCAGATATATCTTGTTCCAGGGGCCGCGCACCACCTCCACGCGGGGACCGCCGGGCGCGCCCCGCAGGTCGACCGGCGCGGGGGCCGGAAACTCGTGCGTGTTGCTCAACCCGCCGAAAAGCTTCGCGGCATGGTCCAGCACGGCCTGCGGCTCAATGTCGCCCGCCACCAGCAGAAGCATGTTCTGCGGCTGATACCAGCGTTGCACATAGGCGCGCAGATCCTCGGCGGTGACGGCGCGCACCGTTTCCCTGAAGCCGATGATGGGCCGCCCGTAGGGCGTGCCGTGCAGGGCGGACGTCTGCAGGGCTTCAAACAGGCGATGCGTGGGGGAATCCTGGTCGCGCTCCAGCTCGGAGATGACCACTTCCTTCTCCGCCTCCAGCTCCTTGGCGTCCAGCGAGGCCTGGAAGGCCATTTCCTTGACCACGTCCATGCCCGTGCGCCAGTGCGCGGCAGGCATATCGGTGATAAACCAGGTCTTGTCAAAACTGGTGGCCGCGTTGAGATATCCCCCCAGCGCCTCCACATCCCGGGCAATCCGCCCCTTGGGGCGGTGATTCGTGCCCTTGAAGACCATATGCTCCAGCAGATGGCTGATGCCCGCCTGCTTCGCGTCCTCATTGGCCGAACCCGTGCGCACATAGAGCCGCGTGGCCGCCAGGGGGAAACGCGCATCCCTGATGATGCAGACAGTCAGCCCGTTGGGCAGGCGCGTGAGCAGCCGCTCGCCGCCCGGGGCGGCCTGGGCCGTGCCGGCCGACAGGCAGAGCAGCAACGCTGCCGCCCAAAAAAACATATATCGCATGATTGCTCCTGATATATAGGTGAATCGCGGCGGGCCTACCCGCCGAGATAGGCTTCCTTGACCCTGGGATTTTCGAGCAGCTCCTTGCCGGGCCCTTCCAGCACAACCCGCCCCACTTCAAGGATGTAGGCGTAATCAGCCACGGAAAGCGCGGCGAAGGCGTTCTGCTCCACAAGCAGCACGGTCTTGCCTTCCTCGTTGATGCGCCGGATGATTTCGAAAATCTCGCGCACCAGCAGGGGGGCCAGCCCCAGCGAGGGCTCGTCCAGCATCAGCATATCCGGGCGGCTCATGAGCGCGCGGCCCACGGCCAGCATCTGCTGCTCGCCGCCGGAAAGCGTGCCGCCCTTCTGCCAGCTGCGTTCCTTGAGGCGGGGAAAGAGACTGTACACCCGCTCCATATCGTGCAGGATTTCATCCCTGTCCGAGCGCGAATACGCGCCAAGCAGCAAATTCTCCTCCACGGTCAGGTGCGGCAGGATGCGCCGCCCCTCGGGCGAAAGCGAGATGCCGCGGCGCACCATGTCTTCCGGCTTGAGGCCCATGAGCGAGACGGGCGCATCCCCCTCGTTGCGGGTCAGTTCGATGGCGCCGCTGACAGTCTTGTTCAGGCCTGCAATGGAGCGGATAATACTGCTCTTGCCCGCGCCGTTGGCCCCGATGAGCGTGACGATGCTGCCCCGGGGAATGCGCAGGCTCACGCCCTGCACAGCCTGGATGCCGCCGTAGCGCACATGGAGATCGCGAATTTCAAGCATGCTCTAAAATCCCTTTTCCAGCGAGGCATCCTCGCCCAGATAGGCCCGGATGACGTCGGGGTTGCTGCGGACCGCGTCGGGATCGCCCTCGGCGATGAGCGCGCCGTACTCCATGACCCATATGTACTGGCATACGCCCATGACCACCTTCATGTCGTGCTCGATGAGCAGGATGGTCAGGTCAAACTCGTCACGGATGCGCCCGATGAAGTGCATGAGTTCCAGGCTTTCCTGCGGGTTCATGCCCGCGGCCGGCTCGTCCAGCAGCAGAAGCTTCGGCTCGGTGGCCAGGGCCCGGGCGATCTCCAGGCGGCGCTGCGCGCCATAGGGCAGGCTGCCCGCCTGGTCATTGAGATTTTCGTGCAAATGTACGCGCTCGGCCAGTTCCCGGCTTTTTTCCCTGATGGCCGCCTCTTCGCGGTAAAAGGGAGGCAGCCCCAGCGGAGCCATCCACCACGGGCAGCGGCGGCGCACATGGCAGCCCACCATGATGTTCTCAAGCACGGTCATCTGCTGCGAAAGACGGATGTTCTGGAAGGTGCGGGCCATGCCCATGCGGCAGATGTCCGCCGGGGATTTGCCGCGGATGTCCCTTCCGTCGAACGCCACCGCCCCTTCCTGAGGGGTGTAGAAGCCGCTGAGCACGTTGAAGGCCGTGGTCTTTCCCGCGCCGTTGGGGCCGATGATGCCCGCAATGGCCCCCCTGGGCAGGGCGAGGGAAAGCTCGCTTACGGCCGTCACGCCGCCGAAGCGCATGGTCACGTCCCTGGCCAGCAGCAGCGCGCCCTCATAGTTCGGGGCCTTGGGCAGAAGGAAGCCGCTCATGCCTTGCCCCTCCTGAAGAATGCGCCGAGGCTCTTCCAGGTCAGTTCCCGCGTGCCCATGATGCCCTCACGGCGATACAGAATGATGGCCAGCAGCACCAGCGAGAAGACCACCATGCGCATGCCGGGAATGCCCGGCAGTTCGATGAAGCCCAGGTTCATGGGTTCCTCTATGGCGCGCAGCCATTCCAGCAGGATGGTGATGACCGTGGCCCCCAGCAGGCTGCCCGTCAGCGAGCCGAGCCCGCCGGCCACCACGAACATGAGCACGTTGAACGTCAGCAGGAAGTTGAACATCTTGGGGTCGATGGTGGAAAGATGCGTGCCCAGCAGCGCCCCGCCCACGCCCGCGAAGAACGCGCCCAGACAGAAGGAGAGTACCTTGTAGCGGAACACGTTGATGCCCATGACGCGCGCGGCGATCTCGTTGTCGCGGATGCAGCGCAGCACGTTGCCGAAATTGCTGAACACAAGCCTGGCCAGCACGATGAGGGTGAACAGCGTCCAGCCGTAACAGGAGAGCAGCGTGGCGTGGCCCGGAATGCCCTTGATGCCCAGCGAGCCGTTGGTGATGGGCGTGGCGTTGACGATGACCACGCGGATGATCTCCGCAAAGCCCAGAGTGGCGATGCCCAGATAGTCGTCGCCCAGACGCAGCACGGGCACAGCAATGACGAAGGCGCACACGGCCGCCACAAAGCCGCCTGCCAGCACGGAGACCCAGAAGGGCGTGAGCAGCTCGGAGAAGGGCCAGATGATGGGTTCGAGAATCCACATCATTTCCTTCTGTTCCGGCGGCAGAATGCACAGGGCCGACACATAGGCGCCGATGGCGATGAAGCCGGCGTGCCCCAGCGAGAACAGGCCGGTGAACCCGTAGATGAGGTTGAGCGAAAGGGCCAGGATGGCGTTGATGAAGATGAGCTTGGCGATGTATATCTGGTAGTCGCCAAGGAAGCTCTCGGCCTGGGTGAGCGCGAGGCCGAAGAGCAGCATGACCGCGATGCTCAGAACGGTGTTTCTGTCCGGGCGCATCAGATCTTCTCCTCCATGCTCTCGCCCAGGAGGCCCGTGGGCTTGAACAGCAGCACCAGCACCAGCAGCACGAAGGCGAACGCGTCGCGGTAGCCCGAAAGCTCGGGCATGAAAGCCACGGTCATGATTTCCACGAAGCCCAGGGCCACGCCGCCGATGACCGCGCCCTGAATGGAGCCTATGCCGCCGAATACGGCGGCGATAAAGGCCTTGAGGCCCGGCATGATGCCCATGTAGGGATGCACCTGCGGGTAGCGCAGCGCCCACATGATGCCCGAGGCCGCCGCCAGGGCCGAACCGATGCCGAAGGTCAGGGCTATGATGTTGTCCACCTTGACGCCCAGCAGACGCGTGGTTTCGATATCCTTGGAAATGGCGCGCATGGCCAGGCCCGGCTTGGTGCGATAGACCACATACAGCAGCACGCCCACCAGCACGATGGTCATGGCGGGCACAAAGGCCGTCAGCGGCAGGATGCGCACGCCGCCCACCTGCCATTCCGAAATCAGCCATTCCGGCTGGAGCACGGGGCGCGGCTGACCGGTAAAGACCACCACGGCGAGGCTTTCGATAAAGAAGGAAACGGCAATGGCGCTGATGAGCGCGGAGATGCGCGGGGCGTCGCGCAGAGGCCGGTAGGCCACCTTTTCCACCACTATGCCCAGCACGCTGGCGCCCGCCACGGCGGCCACGGCGGCCACGCCCCAGGGCCAGCCGAAGGCGAAGGTGCCGAAAAACACGAAGTACGCGCCCACCATCAGGATATCGCCGTGGGCGAAATTGATGAGCCGCAGGATGCCGTACACCATGGTGTAGCCGATGGCGATCAGCGCATAGAGCGAGCCCAGGGTCAGGGCGTTGAAACAGTGCTGCAAAAACATGTCAAGGCTCATGAGTCACCTCGGCGCGACCGCGCGGGCCGACGGCAGGCCGCACGCGTCTGTGCGGCGGCCCGTAAACGGCGCATGCCCATACGCCCGGGCGGCCTGCCGCCCGGCATGGACTCACTGCGCGCTCCGCGCAGTGGTGGAATGCCTAAAAGAATTCCCGGGATGGTTCACGGATGCCGCGCATCCGCAATGTCCCGCCGCTCCCCCCACAGGGCGGAAGAAAGACGCGAAAACGCCCCGCGGCGGTTTGCGCCGCGGGGCTGAACGGGAACAGACCTACTTGGGCGTCACTTCGCCCACGTACACGCGCTTGCCGTTCTTGTATTCAATGATGCCCACGGGCATTTCCGCGTCGTGGGTGGCATTGATGGAAAGCTTGCCCAGCGCCGTGGGCAGATCCCTTGTTTCGGCCAGAGCCTTGGCAATGGCCTGGGGTTCGGCCGAACCGGCGCGCTTGATGGCGTCCACAATGAGGAAATAGGTATTGTAGCCCAGGGCGCCGTTGACGTTGGTTTCCTTGTCCGGATAGGCGGCCTTCCAGGCTTCGGTAAAGCGCTTTGCCTCGTTGGTCATGCTGGGCATGGCCGGATCATAGGGGAAGGTGGTGTGCAAAAAGCCTTCTGCGGCCTTGCCGCCCAGCTTGAGCGTGTCGGGATTGTCCATGGCGTCCGCGCCCATGAGGCGGAACGTGGCGCCCAGTTCGCGGGCCTGCTTCATGATGATGGCCCCTTCGGCAAAGTACGCGGGCATGAAGACGATGTCGGGCTTTTTGGCGATGAGCTCGGTAAGCTGCGCGGTAAAGTCCTGATCGCCGGAGCTGTACTTGAGCGTGGCCACCACTTCGCCGCCCAGCTTCTTGAAGGAGCGGGAGAAGAAGCTGGAAAGCCCCACGGCGTAGTCGTTGGTCATGTCCATGAGGACGGCGGCCTTGCGGAAGCCGAGCGTGTCATAGGCATAGGTGGCCGCGGCCGCGCCCTGATAGGGATCGATAAAGCAGGCGCGGAAGTAGAATTTCTTGCCCTGCGTCACCAGAGGATTGGTGCAGGAGGTGCCCACGCCGGGAATCTTGGCCTTTTCGGCCACTTCCGCGCCGGCCATGGCCAGCGAAGAGCCGTAGGAACCGATGAGGGCCACGACCTTATCCCGCTCCACAAGGCGTTTCACGGCGTTGGCCGCCTCCACCTTGTCGGACTTGTTGTCCACCACCACCAGTTCCACGGGGCGATCAAGCGCCTTGGGCATTTCTTTCTGGGCGAGGCGCACGCCCTCCAACTCCAGCTGGCCGCCAAAGGCGTTCTGCCCGGTCAGGGGAAGATAGACGCCTATCTTGATGGGCGCGGCGTCAGCGGCCCGCGCCTGACCCGTCGCGCCAAAGCAGAGCGCGGCCCCGGCCAGCGCGGCAAGAATCGTACCCAGTTTCATTCTAGCCTCCATGAGGTTGTGCGTTCGCCGGACGGTCCCGGCCCGATTCGCGAGCATACCCCACTTGTTCTTCCCGCGCAACGAACTTTCCGCGCCGGCGGCCCCCTCCGGCCCGGGAGGAGCTATCGCCGGAACAGGGCCGCACAGCGCGCGAAAAGGCGCACATCCGGGCGGGAGAAACGGTCCCATTCCGCCGTCAGCGCGAGGCCGGGCACAAGGGCCCGCACCACGGGGATGTCGAAATCCCGCCGGGTCAGGTCCACATAGAGCGGGCTTTTGCCGTGCGCGGCCAGCACGGCTTCCAGCAGGCGGCGGTTGGCGGAGGCCGAGGGCAGGCTGTAATCCGGCAGGTCTTCCAGTATGCGCACGGGCAGCCCCGCAAGGCCGGCTGCCGAGGGCTGCGGGGGCGTGGATTGCGCTGTGGAATACGGCCAGGGCGTTTCGGTCAGCGCGGCGAGGGCGGCCCGCGGACCGCTGAGATTGGCCGCCGTGGCGCGGGCCACGCTGCCGCCGCGCCCCATGACGAAACACTGATAGGCGGGCACGCCCAGCTCGGTGGTCAGATCCTGAAACTGCACGCGGATGCCGCAGTTGGCATAATCGTCCAGCAGGGACTGGAGAAGCCTGTCGCGACTGCGCAGCGTGAAGCATTGCGTGCGGGCGAAGGGCGTGGTGGCCTCGGCGTCGCGCTCCACAATTTCCGTCAGGGCCGAAACCACGGCCTCGTCCATGCTGTTGCCCGACGCAAGCCCCGTGGAACCGCCCGCCAGAAAAAGCGCCTGCTCGTCCAGATTGCAGAACAAAAACACCGCCTGGGCGGGAACCGGCACCGAAGCGCCGCGCGCGTCCACGGCGGGCAGCCAGTGCAGGGGCTCGTCATGGTAGGGCGCTTCCAGCGGAAGAACATTCGGGTCCAGCGCGGCATGCCCCCGGGCAAGCAACTCGGAACGCCGCGCCCGCGTCAGGGGCAAGGGATGTTTGCGGTCAAGAATCTCGCCCGCATGCGCATCCGTGCCGTCGCCCGGCCCCACGCTCACATAGGCGCTGGCCCGCTCCACAATTTCCATGGCGTACGAAGCGCGCGCCGCCGCCAGCGAAAGCCCCCGGCCGTAGGCCGTGGCCCTGCCCCGCAGCGTATGGCGCACAGCCCCGTTGTCCACGCGCACGTCCACCAGCCAGCCGCGCAGCAGGGCAATGGGCGAAAGTGAGGCCTCGTGCCGCATTTCAGGGCCGTCCAGAACGCCGTTTTCCATCAGGGCGTCCAGTGCGCGCAAATACGTTTCCTGCGCCGGGGGGCGCGGTACGGCCGGGCCGGGGGCGGCGGCCATGATCGCATGCAGGCGCGCCAGTTCCCCCGCATGTTCCCGCATGGCGGCGGCAGCCGTCCGCAGCGCCGCGTCGTCAAACAGAGAAGGAATATCCGAATCTTCCGGCGCGGGCAGGAAGTGATGCCCGCAGATGTTCTCCCGAAACAGCGCGCTCCACGCTGCGGCCGCCGCATGATCCGGCCGGGCGGCTGCCCGCAGGTGGATGGTGGGACTGTGCGCCGCGAGACGGCAGGCGGCATCGGCGGGAAAGCCCAGGCGGGCGGCCGCAGCCGACGCGCCGGCCGTATCCCCGGCGCGCAGCAGCGCGCATTCCGCCAGCAAGGCCGCCGCCACCGGCCGCGTAAACCTATCTGCGGCGGCATCATAGCAGTCCGCCGCCAAGGCGCGCAATGCCTCCGGCGTCTGCCCGGCCATCTGCCGCAGCAGGTGCAGGTGCAGAAATTCATCCAGAGGCGCCGCTTCCAGACGCCGCAGGGCTGCGGCAAAATCCAGCCCTTCCGGCGGCACGCAGGAAAAATAGCCGGTAGTGGCCTGCGTGCGTTCGTGCACGTAGGCATAGTCCAGCACCGGCAAGGCTGCGTCGTTTGTCGTTTTCATGCAATATCTCCAGGGCGTGCCGCCCGAAACGGCGACCGCAGCTCCGGCGGCCCTTGGATGCCGCACGCCGCGTTCGGCAGCAAGCATATGCGCCGCCGCCCTGCCCCGCAAGCAACGCAGCCGTTCCCTAGCATTTAACTACGATTAACGGCGCAAAAAAGGCGGGCCGCAACAGCCCGCCGAAAACGGCGGAAGCCCCGAAGCCGGGGCTTCCGAACACATGCGGATTAACGCTTGGAGTACTGGTACCGGGCGCGGGCAGCGCGCAGGCCGTACTTTTTGCGTTCCTTCTTGCGGGCGTCGCGGGTGAGGAAGCCGGCTTTCTTGAGCACGGGGCGCAGGGCCGGATCAACCAGCAGCAGCGCGCGGGAAATGCCGTGGCGCACGGCTTCGGCCTGCCCGGCCACGCCGCCGCCGGCCACATTGACGCGCACGTCAAGCTTGTCGGCCAGTTTGGCCAGCACCAGCGGCTGGCGAATGATCATCTGCAGGGTCTTGCGGGGAAAATATTCCTCATAGGCGCGGCCGTTCACGGTGATGCCGCCGGAACCGGCATACAGGCGGGTGCGGGCCGTAGCGGTCTTGCGACGGCCGGTGCCGTATTCAAATTTCTCGCTCATGGCTCTTGCTCCTTTAGTGCGGCAGCGTCAGCGGCTGGGGATTCTGGGCCGCGTGGGGATGTTCGGGCCCGGCGTAGATCTTGAGTTTTTTCAGCATGGCACGGCCCAGACGGTTCTTGGGCAGCATGCCCCGCACAGCGGCAGCCAGCACGCGGGTGGGCGTCCGTGCCAGCATGTCGCCGAGGCTGGTGGTCTTCAGGCCGCCCACCCAGCCGGAATGGCGGTAGTACTTTTTGTCGGCCGGCTTGTTGCCGGTGACCTTGATCTTCTCGCAGTTGACAACCACGATAAAATCCCCGTTATCCATGTGCGGGGCGAACTCGGGCTTGTGCTTCCCGCGCAGGCGGTGGGCAATCTGGCTCGCCAGACGGCCGAGCACCTGATCCTGAGCGTCAACCACATACCATTGGCGGTTGATGTCCTTGGGGGTGGGGCTGAACGTCTTCATCGGAAATGACTCCTCACATCTGCAAATATCAGCGGCCGTGAATCCGGCTGCGAAACACTCCATATGCGACGCGCCGCCGAACGGGGATGACGACAATATCGCGGCAAAGGCGACTCCAATACGCCAAACCCGGCCGTCTGTCAAGCATGCCGGGCACGACGCGCAGGCCAGAGCCCTGCCGCGTCCCGCACGCTGCCGATCGGCCCTGAAGTCCTTGAAATTTAGCCCATTCCCTCGTATAGTGCAAACTGTTTTTGCGGCCCGCAACGGGAGGCATGCATGGTCACGATCCGCAAGAATCTGCTCCAGCTCATTTTTTCCGGCGCATACCTTTTGCGCTGGAACGACAAACTCCGGCCGGTGGAGCTGCTCGAAATCGACAAGCAGGCGCACAAGATGCTGCTGGCCTGCGTGCTGTGGCATGAAAATTCAGCGGATCTGCCCCAGAGGCAGCGCGTGGCCCTGGCGACCGAAATCATTGAGGGCGGCCTGTTCGACTATTTCTACCGGCTGATCATCACGGACGTGAAGCCGCCCATCTATTACAAAATCAAGGAAAATCCCGAACAGTTCCGGCAACTCACCGAACATGTGCTCGCCCGTCTGGAACCCGCCCTGGCGCCGCTGGGCCCCTTCTGGGAGCGCATGCGCCGCTGGCACGCCGAGCCGGATGCGGAAACTCCGGCCCGCCGCATCCTCACCGCCGCGCATCTGTTCGCCTCGCAGTGGGAATTCCGCCTCATCGAACCGCTGAACACCCCCTTTGACGACGAGATGGGCGACATCGGCCGGTCCTTCCCCGACCGGCTGGCCGCCTTTGCCGAACTGCGCGGCCTTGCGGCCATCCGCACGCCCGGCACGGCCCTGGCTCGTCTGGCCAACCTCTGCGGGCAGCTGCGCTTTCAGACCCGCTGGACGCAGGCCCCGCGCATCCCGGCCACTTCCGTGCTGGGGCACATGTTCATCGTGGCCGCCTATGCCTACATTTTCAGCATGGCGGTGAAGGCCTGCCCGGCCAGGGCCTGCAACAACTTTTTCTGCGGCCTGTTCCACGACCTGCCCGAAGTGCTGACCCGCGACATCATTTCCCCGGTCAAGCAGTCCACCGCCGAGCTGCCGAAGCTCATCAAGGCCTACGAGGCAAAGGAACTGGAGCGCCGCCTCTTCGCGCCGCTGCGCGCCGAGGGCTTCACTTCGCTTGTGGAGCGCATCAGCTATTATCTGGGGCTGGAGGCGGGTTCGGAATTTCAGGAATGCATCCGCGAGGAAGGACGCGTCCGCAGGCTGGACGGCTTTGCGGCCCTCGCGGCCTGCAACCGCGACGAACTGGACCCCAAGGACGGGCAGCTCATCAAGATGTGCGACAACCTGGCCGCCTTTCTGGAGGCGCACAGTTCCATCCGCAACGGAGTTTCCTCACCGCATCTGCTGGAGGCGCGCGTGCGCCTGCTGACCCGGCTGCGCGAAAGCCCCCTGCCCGCCCTGCGCCTGGACGCCCTGCTGGCCGATTTTGACTGACGCGGAGACGCTGATGAAGCGATCGTTCCTGTGCTGCCTGCTCCTGCTCGCGCTTTCCGCCCTGCCGCCCCTGCCCCGCCCGGCGAGCGCGGCCGCGGCCCTCTCCAAGACGCTGCCGCTGTACGCCAGGGACATGGAATTTTACTACCTGAAGCCGCGTCCGGAAACGCTGCCGGGCATCCTGCGCGTTTTCGACGCGCAGGGCGCGCTGGCGGACAATCGGAAGCAACTCACGCTGGCGGCCTTCTTTGCCCAGGTGCTGCGCGCGAACCCCGACGCCCGGCAGCGCCTTCTGCCCCCGCCGGACACGCTGGGACGCAATGGCCGCCGCACGCTGGCCTGGGCAGCACATATGGCGCAGCTTCCGGACGAGACCGCGCTGCTCGACCGCCTGCTGACCCCGGAAGACCGGCTGCTGCGCGGGCAGATCAGCAGGAGTCCGGCCCCGCTCTCCGCCTGGGATATCCGGTCGGAACCGACAGTTGTGCAGATGTACTGGACGGGCTTCATGGCTTCGGGCGATACGGCCCTGCTTGACGCCATCATCAACGCGGCGCTGCGGTACGCCGCTCTCAAGGCGGCGGGCATGCAGAACGACCGGGCCTTTGCCGTCTGCGCCGCGGCCGCTTCCTCCCTCTATGAACTGGCGCCCCGCCATCCGGCCGTGACGGCACGGCTGGAGCAATTCCTGCAACGCCGCTCCGGCCCGGAAGCCGAGACATTGCGCGCCATCCTGCGCAAATAGAAAGACAGGGGACCGACGGAGAGAGGCGCAGGGCCTTTCCGCCCCGCCGCCTCCCGCGCGGCCTCATGCGGCGTCCGCCGGGCCGGCCTGTTCGCCCGCCGCGCCGCCGGCCCCGTCATTCTCCTCCGGCGCATAGAAGCGCACATTGTTCTTGCCGTTCTCCTTGACGGCGTAGAGCGCCGTATCGGCCTTGCGGTACAGCGTGGCGAAGTCCATCCCGTCCACGGGGTACATGGCCGCGCCGACGCTGGCGGAAATGTGCATTCTGGCGTCGCCCAGCACGCAGTCCATATCCAGGGCCTGCACGAGCGTGGCGGCCTTGTCGCGCGCCCATTCCTCGTCCGGACAGGGGATGAGCACCACGAACTCATCGCCGCCGATGCGGCCGATGAGGTCGCCTGTGCGGAACTGCCCCCTGATGGCGGCGGCGAACTGCCGGATGCAGGCGTCGCCGAAGGCATGGCCGAACGTGTCATTGGCGCGCTTGAAGTTATCGACGTCAATGATGAAAAAGACATGCTCATGGTCCTGGGCAGCGGCAAGGCACTCCTCTATGCCCTGTTCCGCAGCGCCGCGGCTCAGGCACTGCGAGAGGGCGTCCGTGCGGGCCTGCGCCGCCTTCTTCATCTCCGCGTCGACATTGCGGACATAAAGGTACATGTGCACCGCGCCGCCCTGCTCATCCTCTGTGAACACAAAGGCATTGAAACGGTGCCACTGATGCCCCTTCCCGTCATGGGCGAGGGGTATTTCCCTGTTAATGTGGTCAACGCCCCGCGAAAATTCGCGCAGGATGTTCTCCCGCGAAAAGGCTTCAAGGAAGTCCTCCCTGAACCCCTCCTTGACCAGCCGTTCCGCCGCCAGACGCAGGTTTTCCGAATAGCTCAGCCCGTCCGTATCCAGACCCGCGAAACGGCGCAGTTCGCTGTCCGGGGCAAAGCGGTCGCCGGTGATGTCCACTTCATAAATATGCTTGTACATCTGCCCCGTGGCGTCGTGGAAATGGCGCTGCTTCTCCTCAAGCATGTTCTTCAGCTGCGTCTCAAAGCCGCGGATAACCCTGCTGATGACGAAGAGCACGGCCAGCAGCACCGCAATGAACACCAGGGCGGATTCTCCGGCGCTCTTCTTGATGTTCCTGAAAAAACTGCCCGTATAATGCTCGACAACCAGGAACCAGGAAAGCTCCGGCAGATACTTCACCGTGATATAGTTTTCCGTCACGGGATTCACGCCGGAAAAGCTCGCCATCTCGGAAGATGTTCCCTCCTGCTTTGCGGCGGCAAACTGTTCACGGAACTTTTTGTTGCCGTTGACGGAAAACCAGTCCACCCTTTCAAATCCCTGTCTGTCACTGGATATTTCTATGATGCCGCCCTCATTGACAAGTTTCACCTGCGCGCCGGTGGCCTTTTCAAAATCACGGATAGAGGCGACAATCTTGTCCACATGGATGCACACGCCTATGATGCCGATAAGCCGGCCGTCCCTGTCCTTGATCTTGCAGTTGACAAAAATGGAAATTTCATTGTTCGCAAATTTATCCGTGTCAATATTTATGTCGTAATCGCGGTCATGCGCGAGGGCCGCATTGTACCAGGCGCTGGCGGCGTCGTCCGAGAGGATGCGGTCAAAGCCCTTCTGGGAATACAGGGCCTTGTTCCTCGTCAGCGACAGAAAGGCCGCGTCAAAACCGTATATTTTCTGACAGCCCTGAAGGTAACTGGTGATGACGGATTCAAAATCCTTTTTTGCGTATGACTTGTCGTCCGAGAGGTAGGAAATAAGAAATCCGTCGTTGGCCATGGAGGTCGAAATGCTCACCTCCTTGATGAACAGCGAAGACATCTTCGCGTAGATTCCTGAAATTTCCTGTGACGACTCGCGGTAGATGCGCAGCATCGCATCCTTGTAAAAAGAATAAAAATGCAGTGTCGCTATCACGGCGAATCCTATCAGCAGAATGCCTGCAACAGCGATGTTTGTCCTGACCAGCCTTGATTTCATGGCGACATGTCCAGTCAATTTGAGACGTTGCCTGCTTACCGAACAACCAGTTCCACAAGGGCTTCCACAATGTTCTTGCAGCGCAGCCCAGCCTGTTCCCGCAGGCGCAGCTGGCTGCCGTGTTCAATAAAGCAATCCGGCAGGCCCAGGCGTTTGATGCGCTGCCCGCGCAACAGGCCCCTGTCGTTCCAGAATTCCAGCACGGCAGAGGAGAAACCGCCGGCCAGCACGCCCTCTTCCACAAGAAGAATGCGGTCAAACCGGCGGGCAATGTCGGCCAGCTGCGCTTCCGGCAGGGGCTTGAGCCATACGGGGTCAAACACCAGCGCCCGTATGCCCCCCTCCTGCTCCGCCAGGGCCGCGGCCTCCAGCGCAGGGTGCACCCTGTTGCCCGCAGCGATGACGGCCACGTCAGTCCCCTCCTGCAGGATTTCGCCCACGCCGGGGGCAAGCGGACGCGGCGCGCCCTCCAGCGGCACGCCGAAGCCTGCGCCGCGCGGATAGCGCAGGGCGCAGGGGCCGGAGGCGTTCAGGGCCGTGTACAGGCAGTGGCGCAGCATGTCCTCGTCGCGCGGGGCCAGCAGATGCATGTTGGGGATATGCCGCAGATAGGCGATGTCGAACGCGCCGTGGTGGGTGGCCCCGTCCTCGCCCACCAGACCCGCGCGGTCCACGCAGAAGGTCACGGGCAGATTCTGCAGACAGACGTCATGCACTATCTGGTCATAGGCGCGCTGCAAAAACGTGGAATACACGGCCAGCGCCGGCCGATAGCCCTGGCAGGCCAGCCCGGCGGCAAAGGTGACGGCGTGCTGCTCGCAGATGCCCACATCCACGAAACGATCGGGGAAACGCGCGCGGAATGCGTCCGTGCCCGTGCCCTCGGGCATGGCCGCCGTGATTGCGATAATTTTGTCATTGTGTTCGGCCAACTCCACCAGGGTTCTGCTGAACACCCTGGTAAAGGACGGCAGTTTCGCCGTGGAAGGCACGGGCTGGCCGGTTTCGGGCGTGAACAGCCCGATGCCGTGATACAGGGTGGGATTTTTTTCCGCCGGGGCATAGCCCTTGCCCTTGCAGGTGCGCACATGCAGCAGCACCGGGCCGTCCTCAATGGCGGCGGCCGCCGCGAGGTGACGCCGCAGGTCCGGAATGTCGTGCCCGTCCACCGGCCCGATGTAGTTGAAGCGGAAGGCCTCGAAAAGCATGCCCGGCGTGAAGAAGGACTTGAAGCTCCACTCGCCCCGCATGGCGTAGACGGCCAGCTTTTGCCCGATGCGCGGAATGGAGCGCAGGAACTTGAGCACCTCGCGGCGGGTCTGGCGCACCCAGCGCCTGGAAAGCGTGCGGCTGAGAAAGAGCGAAAGCGCGCCCACATTGGGCGAGATGGACATCTCGTTGTCGTTGAGTACCACAATCAGCCGCCGCCCCATGTGCCCGGCCAGATTGAGGCCTTCGAAGGCCTCCCCGGCGGTCAGCGAACCGTCGCCGATGACGGCGATGACGTGGTGGTCCAGCCCGGCAAGATCACGCCCCAGCGCCATGCCCAGCGCGGCGGAGATGGACGTGGAGGAGTGCCCCACCCCGAAGTGGTCATAAGGACTCTCGGCCATGCGCGGAAAGCCGGACAGCCCCCCGAACGTGCGCAAGGTGTGGAACCGCGCGGCGCGCCCCGTGAGCAGCTTGTAGGCGTAGGCCTGATGCCCCACGTCCCAGACGAGCTTGTCCCGCCCCACGTCAAACGTGGCCAGCAGGGCCAGCGTCAGCTCCACCACGCCCAGCGAGGGCGCGAGATGCCCGCCGTTGTGCGAAACCACGTCAATGATGCGGCGGCGCACCTCCCGGGCCAGCTGCGCCAGCTGCGCGTCGGAAAAGGACTGCAGGCGCGCGGGAGTGTCAATGCCGTCCAGCAGCGGCGTGGCCCCGTCCATACCGTCCATGTCAGGCTGCCCGTGTTATCGTGTACTCGGCCAGGGCGCGCAGAAATTCCGCCTCCCGCCCGTCAAATCCGGCCAGCGCGGCGCAGGCCGCATCCGCCTGGGCGCGCGCCAACTCACGACTTTTTTCCAGTCCCACAAGGGCCGGATATGTGTTCTTGCCCTGCGCCGCATCACTGCCTGCGGGCTTGCCCAGGGTGGCCGTGTCGGCAACCACGTCAAGGATGTCGTCCGCAATCTGGAAGGCCACCCCCAGGGCCGCGCCATAGGCCGCCACAGCCTCGCGCGCGGTGGATTCCGCCCCGGCGAGCAGCGCCCCGCACACGCAGGAGGCCCGCAGCAGGGCCCCGGTTTTCATGGCGTGCATGCCGCGCAGCCGCTCCAGATCGACGGCCGGGCCGCCGGTGTAGAGCATGTCCCACTCCTGCCCGCCGACCATGCCTGAGGAACCCGCCGCCAGCGCCAGTTCGGCCACGGCGGCCAGCACCCGCTCAGGGGGCAGCGCGGTGCGGCACATGGTCAGAAAGGCGTCCGTCAGCAGGCCGTCCCCCGCCAGAATGGCCGTGGCCTCGTCAAAGGCCTTGTGGTTGGAGGGCCTGCCCCGGCGCAGATCGTCGTCATCCATGGCGGGCAGATCGTCATGGATGAGCGAATAGGTGTGAATCATCTCAATGGCGGCGGCAAAAGGCAACGCGCGCTGCGGCTCCAGCCCGCACAGGGCGGCCGCGCTCATGCACAGCACGGGCCGAAGGCGCTTGCCCCCGGCCAGCAGGCTGTAGAGCATGGATTCCCTGAGGCGCGGCGGCATATCCCTTCCGTCCAGGCAGGTGGTCAGAAAGGCCTCCACATCCCGGCCCCTGTCCCGCAGCAGGGCCTTCATGTCGTCTGCGGGCATCATGCCTGTTCCGCCTCCCCGCCGTCCCGGCCGTCCATGTTCATGGGGCGCGCCTGCCCGTCCTGCCACAGTTCCAGCTCGTGCCGGGCCTTTTCCAGCTGTTCCCGGCAGCGGCGCGCGCAGGCCGCGCCTTCCTTGTACAGGGCCATGCCTTTTTCCAGCGGCAGGTCGCCGCTTTCCAGAGCGGTCACGATTTCCTGCAGGCGGGCCATTTTCCTTTCAAAGGTGTCGTCAGTCTTTGCGCTCATGTTTTTTCCCGGCGGAAGAGGCCTGTGCAGCCAGAAAAGGCTGCGGATCAACAGATTCGCCCTGCACGATGAGGGAAAGGTGCAGATGCGGCCCGGTGACGCGGCCCGTGGCTCCCACAAGGCCCACGGCTTCTCCCCGGCGCACCCTCTGCCCCTCCCTGACCAGAATTTCGGACAAATGCAGGTAGGCGGTGAACACCCCCTCGCCGTGATTGATGTACACCACATTGCCGGAATAGTACAAATCGCCGGTCAGAGCCACAATGCCGTCGGCGCAGGCCGTGACGGGCTGGCCCTGCGGCGAGCGCAGGTCAAGCCCCCGGTGCACGCCGCGCGGTTGCCCGTTGAACACGCGCTTGAGGCCGAACAGGCTGGAGACGCCCCTGTCCGGCACGGGCCGGTGGAAGGGCAGTGTCCAGCAGCGCTCGTCCAGCCGCCGGGCCAGCGCATTGCGCACCTTCTCCCTGTCGGCTTTGATGCGCGCCGCCTGCTCCGGCGGCGGCGTCACATATTTTCTGTCCACAGTCAGCTTCTGCACGGGTCGCTTCTTGTCGTAAAAGGCCACATGCCGTACGACGGGGGCCGCGCTCGCCGCGTCCTTCGCATACTCCGGCTGGGGAGCCGCCGTCAGGTCGCCGCCGCTCTCGCTGCTGTCCAGGGGCACGGGCAGAAGCATGACGGCCCGCCACTGCGTGCGGCGACCGGACGCGCCCCGCCGTCCGGCATGCCCGGCCATGTTGACCGGCGCGGCCTGCGCCTTGTGCCTTTTGCCCAGCCAGCGGAACGTAACGGAGCGCAGCGGCGTGTTGCTCACCACCGACACCAGAAAGGCGTCGCCGCGCGCGGCCCTCGCCGGCGCTTCCAGCGTCAGCGCGGCGGCGGGCCCGGCCGACGCCAGCACGCACACGGCCAGCGTCGCCATGCACAACACATTGAGCGGATGCATCAGTGTTCCCCTCCCTCCGGCGGTTCGGGCCGCACACGGCTCACCACGGTTGCCAGCGCGCCGTCGGCCAGCTGCACTTCCACGGCCGTACCCGGCGTGATTCCCTGCACAGAGCGCAACACCCCGCCCCCGGCCGTGCGCGCCAGCGCGTAGCCGCGCCGCAGCGGCAGCAGCGGATCCCCGGCCGCGAGATGCAGCGCAATGGTTTCCAGCAGGCGCGCCCGCTGTTCCAGCCCCGCCCGGCCCGCCGCATCCAGGCGCCGCCGCAGCGCGGTCAGCTGTCCTTCCCCGACGGACAGCAGCCGGGACGGGGCGGCCTCCAGCCGGGCCGCAGCCATGTCCAGCCGCCCGGCGAGCACATCCAGCCGCGCCGGCCCCAGCGCGGCGCAACGGGCCGCCTCCAGGCGGCGCAGCGCCGTCTCCCGTCCGTCAAGCCACTGGCGGGCGGCGCGCGCAAGGGCGCGCCGCAACAGGTCAAGGCGCTCGGCAAGACGGGCCTGATGCCGCACGGGCGAAAGCCAGCGCAGGGCGTTTTCCCGGCGGGCAAGGGCCTCAAAGGCCGTTTCCAGACGGCGCGACGCGGCGCGGCGCAGGGCCGCCTCCGCCTCGTCCGCACGCTGCATGAGCTCGGCGCGCGCAGGCCAGAGCAGCTGGGCCGCGTGCGAGGGCGTGGCGGCCCGCACATCGGCCGTCATGTCGGCCAGGGTTACGTCCACCTCATGCCCTATGCCCGCCAGCACCGGCAGGCGCGAACGGAATACGGCGTGGGCCACGGCCTCCTCATTGAAAGCCCACAAATCTTCCAGAGAGCCGCCGCCCCGGATGAGCACCGCCACCTGCGCCCAGCCCTGCGCATTGGCTTCGTCCAGCGCCCGGGTGATGGACGGCGCGGCTCCCTCGCCCTGCACCAGCGCCGGGAAGAGACGGATGCACGCCCCGCTGCCCCGGTTGGCGGCCAGTTCAAGGAAATCGTGGATGGCCGCCCCCGTAGGCGAGGTGATCAGGGCCACGCGCTGCGGATCGGCGGGCAGGGGGCGCTTGCGCTCCAGGCTGAAATAGCCCTGCGCGGCCAGTTTGCGCCGCGCCGCCTCGAAGGCCTGGGCCAGCAGGCCTTCCCCGGCGGGCTGCACGAGATCCACCACAAGCTGGTACTGCCCGCGCGGCGCGTATACAGTGACGCGCCCGGCGCAGAGCGCGTCCAGGCCGTTGCGCAGCATGTCCAGCGGCGAAGGGGCATCGGGATCCAGCACCTCGCCGGTGAGCGGATCGAACCCTTGCCGGGCCGACTGCTGCTTCTGCCGGAACCACACGCACTGCAGCTGTGCGTCGGCGTCCTTGAGGCTGAAGTAGATATGCCCCGAGCCGGGACGGGAAAGGTTGGACACCTCGCCCCGCACCCAGACAAAGGGGAATTTGCCCTCAAGCGCGCCGCGCAGCTGCTCTGTCAGCTCGCGAACGCCCAGTACGGCCGCGTCGCCCTGCACCGCATGCCCCCGCTCAGGCCTGCTGCGCCTTCCAGCCCGCCAGCGCGCCCTCGCGCCAGGCCGTGAAGGCGTCCGCAAAACCGTCCAGCGGCAGCTCGCCCTTTTCACCGCTGCGGCGGTCCTTGCATTCCACAATGCCGCGGGCAAGGCCCTTGCCGCCCACCACTAGCTGCAGGGGAATGCCCAGCAGGTCCGCATCCTTGAACTTGACGCCGGGGCGCTCTTCGCGGTCGTCCAGCAGCACGTCCAGGCCCAGGCCCTGCAGCCGGGCGTAGAGTTCCTCCACCGTGGCGTTCACCGCCTCGCTGCGCGGGTCAAGGTTAAGCAGCATGCAGTCCACAGGGGCGATGGCCGGGGGAAAGATGATGCCGTGCTCGTCGTGATTCTGCTCGATGGCGGCGGCGGCCACGCGGGACACGCCGATGCCGTAGCAGCCCATGATCATGACCTGTTCCTTGCCGCCCTCGTCCAGAAAGGCGGCGTGCAGAGCGTCGCTGTACTTGGTTCCCAGCATGAAGACGTGGCCCACCTCAATGCCGCGGGTGAGCTCCATGCGCCCCCCGCAGCGCGGGCATCTGTCCTCGGCGGTAATCATGCGCAGATCGGCCCGGGCCGTCACGCGGGCGTCGCGGCTCAGATCCACATGGATGCAGTGCGTATCCGCCGCATTGGCCCCGGCCACGTAGTCCGTGCCCGCCATGAGTTCGTTGTCGGCATAGACGGGGATGTCCAGCCCCACCGGCCCGGCGAAGCCCACCGGGGCATGCGTGACGGCCCGGACCGTCTCGGCGTCGGCCAGGTGCACGTCCTGCGCATGGAGCAGGTTCTTGAGCTTCACGTCGTTGGCCTCGCGGTCGCCGCGCACCAGCACGGCCACGGGCTTGCCGTCCGCCATGAAAAGCAGCGTCTTGACGATGGAGGATGCGGGCGCGCGCAGCAGGGCCGCCACCTCCTCCACCGTGTGCGCGCCCGGCGTGGGCACACGCTCCAGCGGCGGGCAGGAGGCGCCGGGACGTGCGGCGGACGCTTCACAGCGCACTTCGGCGCGCTCCACATTGGCGGCGTAGTCACAGTCACGGCAGAAGGCAATGGTGTCCTCGCCCGCGTCGGCCAGCACCATGAACTCGTGCGAGAAATTGCCGCCGATGGAGCCGGAATCGGCCTCCACAGGGCGGAAACGCAGCCCGAGACGGGCGAAAATGCGCCTGTAGGCGGCATGACAGTCCCAGTAACTCTTCTCCGCCCCTTCGGGCGACGCGTCAAAGGAATAGCCGTCCTTCATGATAAATTCGCGTCCGCGCATAAGGCCGAAGCGGGGGCGTATCTCATCACGAAACTTGGTCTGGATCTGGAAGAGGCGCACGGGCAGCTGCCGGTAGGATTTGACCTCGCCGCGCACCAGGTCGGTGATGACCTCCTCGTGCGTGGGGCCGAGGCAGTACTCGCGGTCATTGCGGTCCCTGAAGCGGAGCAGCTCCTTGCCGTAGTGCTCCCACCGGCCGGACTCCTTCCACAGGTCGGCAGGCTGCACCATGGGCATGAGCAGCTCCTGATATCCGGCCCGCTCCATCTCCTCCCGGATGACGCGGCTGATCTTTTCCAGCACGCGCAGACCCAGCGGCAGGTAGGTGTACATGCCGCTGGTGAGCTTGCGCACCATGCCTGCGCGCAGCAGAAGCTTGTGGCTGACCACCTCGGCCTCGGCCGGGGTTTCCTTGAGCGTGGGGATGTAACTCTGGCTGAAACGCATCAGCAATGTTCCTTTTCGTTGAGCAGTGTTTGCAGTTCTTCCATGAAAGCCGCCAGCAGCGCCTCCTGCCCCCGGACAGAGCGAATGACCTCGCCCCTGCGGAAAATGACGCCCTTGTCCCGGCCGCCCGCCAGCCCCAGATCGGCCTCGCGGGCCTCGCCCGGCCCGTTGACCACGCAGCCCATGACGGCCACCCTGATGTCGGCCGTGGACTCGGCCAGCCGCTCCTCCACGGCGCGCGCCAGGGCAAAAAGGTCAATCTCCGTGCGGCCGCAGGTGGGGCAGGAAATGATTTCCGGCCCGCGCGAACGCAGGCCCAGGGCGCGCAGGATCTCCCAGGCCACGGTCACTTCCTCCGCCGGGTCGGCGGTGAGGGAGACGCGCAGCGTGTCGCCTATGCCCTCGTGCAGCAGTATGCCCAGCCCCACGGCAGACTTCACCGTGCCCCGCATGAGCCCCCCCGCCTCGGTGACGCCGATGTGCAGGGGATAGTCACACGCCTCGGACAGCTTGCGGTAGGCCTCGATGGTGTGCAGCACCGAGGAGGACTTGAGGGAAATCTTGATGTCGCCAAAGCCGCGATCCTCCAGCATGCGCACATGCCCGAGGGCGCTCTCCACCAAGGCCGCCGGGCAGGGGCCGCCGTACTTCTCAAGCAGGCGCTTTTCCACCGAGCCGGAATTGACCCCCACGCGGATCACCGCATGGTGGGCTTTGGCCGCGTCCACGACGCGATTGACATGCTCGCGGGGGCCGATGTTGCCGGGGTTGATGCGCAGCCCCTCCAGCCCGGCCTCCAGTGCGGCCACGGCCAGCCGGTGGTCGAAATGGATATCCGCGATGAGCGGCAGGCGCGCGCGCGCCCGGATGGCGGCAAGGGCCGCAGCCGCGGCCCTGTCGGGCACGGCCAGGCGCACGGCCTCGCAGCCGCGCGCCTCAAGGCGCGCAATCTGGGCCAGCGTGGCCTCCACATCGCGCGTGTCCGTATTGGTCATGCTCTGCACCATCACGGGGGCGCCGCCGCCGACGGACAGCGCGCCAAGCCGGATGGCGCGGGTTCTGTTTTTCCGCATGGGCTCCCCCCGCGCGTCGTTTGCGCGCGTCCGCATGCCGCGCGCCATAACCAACGGTTTGTATGCCATTTCCGCAGACAAGCCAAGCCCGCGCCCGAGGCCGCCGGACGCGGGAAACGAAGCCCGCCCCATGCACGCAGCCGCCCGGTACGGCGGCCACGCGGGGACGGTTTTTTGCAGCATATTCCCCGCGCATTTCGGAACGCATCTTGCATATATCCGGATACGGCTGCACCCTGTCAAATTTTCCTGACAAACTCTCAAGTTTTCGGCCGGGGTGACGATACGATTCCACAAGAGAACTGTCAGGTCATGCGCTCAAGGCGCACGGCCGCGCGGTTCGCCAACACTATCGGGGTTTCTATGCATATGTTGCAGCGCCTTTTCCTGCCCTGCGCGCTTCTGCTGTTGCTGCTGCCCGGCTGCTCCGCGAAGCCGGCTTCGCCGACCTCCCCCGGCTACACGGACGCCGTGGAGCTGAAGCTGAAAAGCCGGGAACTGGCGGACCAGATGCTGGCCACCATGCCCGACGACGCCATCCAGGGCTTTGTGGCCATGCCCACATCCTTTGTGGACCAGAACAACACCTCGCGCACGTCGCCTCTGGGCCGCCTCATGGCCGAATCGCTGTTTTACGAGTTCAACCAGCGGGGCTTCCCAACGCGCGAATACCGCCTGACCGGCAAAATCTCCGTGCAGGGCGGGCGGGATGACCTGGCGCTGGCCTCCAGCCAGATTGTGAGCACCGAGGGGCAGAAATGGGCTGCCCTGCTGGTGGGCACGTATTATACGGACAAGGACGCCACTTTTGTGAACGCCCGCCTGGTGCGCGCCAGCGACGGCCTTGTGATGCGCACGGGGCAGCTTGTGCTGGTGAACACGCCCATTGTCGCGCGCATGGGCAAAAACGACGAGCCCACGGCCCCGCCCGCTCCCAAAAACGGTTCAGGCGTTTCCGTGGGCAGCAGCGGCAGCGGCAACCGCTCCTACAGCAACGGCAGCAGCCCCTTCACCGGGCTGTACACGCCCGCCGCCGCCATCAGCAGCGGTTCCATGCGCATACGGCAGGGCAGATAACGTATTCGGGGGCATCATGAACGCACTCTTGCAACGCTGCAAATTTTCCCTGCCGGGCGCGCTGCTTGCGGCTGCGCTGCTGACCGGCGTTCCGGCCGCGGCCGACAGCCTCTCCGCCTACGGCAACGCCCCGGATGACGCCCAGGCCAGACGCGAGGCCAAGGAGCGGCGGAAATACCTTGACGAAGCCAGGGAGCACAGCCTGCGCTATCTCGAGGAAGCGCGGCAGTTCCGCACCGAGGGGCGCTACGAACTTGCCCGCCAGCGCTATCTGCAGGCCCTGTCCATCTGCACGGACAACCAGACCCTGTTTATCCTCAAAAGAGAACTGGACGGCGTGGAGTTGCTGCTGCGCACCATGCGCTGAACCGCCCCTGCCGCACCGGGAGCCGAGAGATTGCCATGAATCGCTTTATCGTCATCGTCCTTGTGCTGGCCGCCCTGCTCTTCCCCCTGACGGCGGCGGCCTTCCTCGGCTTCGGCGGCAATGTGCCCGAGGCCGCCGACGACATCGCCGACCAGCTGGACGACCAGCTCATGATGCGCTATTCCGGCGACGACCCCAACATGACCGCCAGAAACCGCAAAAAACTGGCGCGGGCGCGCATCATGATCATGGGCACCACGCCGGTCAACATCAACGACCTGGAACGCGCCTGCCCGCTGGCCCGCCAGATGATGGAAGAAATTTCCACCGAGCTCATGGACAAGGGCTATCGTTTTCAGGAGTTGCGCAAGGGGCGCGACATCCGTTTCGACAAGAATCGGGGCGAATTTGTGCTTACGCGCGACGTGCGCAAGCTGCTCACCACCACGGCCACCAGCCAGGCCATCATGGCCGGCACCTACGTCATCACGCCCAAGCAGGTGCGCTTCAGCATCCGGCTTATCCACACGCCGGGCAACGAGGTGCTGGCCATGGCCTCGGCCACGGTGCCCATCACGCCGGACCTGCGCCCCCTGCTGCGCGAGAAGCCTCTCGGCGGCGGCAGCGCCGTTGACGGGGGCGGCGTGCCCCCGGCGACCACCCGCCTGCAATAGCGGCGCTTGCCTCACCCGCGCATTGCGTCTATAACATGCGCGCCGTCCTTCGGGGCGGCGCGTTTTTTCGCGGCCGGGAACGCCCGCCGCCAGTTCTGCACCCATCCAGCAAGGAGCCGGCATGTCGCTCAGCATCGGTATCGTGGGGCTGCCCAACGTGGGCAAGTCCACATTGTTCAATGCCCTGACCAAGGCCCAGAACGCGCAGGCCGCCAACTACCCCTTCTGCACCATTGAACCCAACAAGGCCACCGTGGCCGTGCCGGACAAAAGGGTGGACGCGCTCACCGCCAAGGTTCACCCCAAAAAGACCATTTACGCCAGCGTGGACTTCATCGACATCGCCGGGCTGGTGCGCGGGGCCAGCAAGGGCGAGGGGCTGGGCAACCAGTTTCTGGGCAATATCCGGGAGTGCGCGGCCATCGTGCATGTGGTGCGCTGCTTTGAGGACGGCAACATCACCCACGTGGACGGCAGCGTGAACCCCCTGCGCGACGTGGAAACCATTGAGACGGAACTGCTGCTGGCCGACCTGCAGAGCGTGGAACGGCGGCTGGAAAAACTGCAGAAGGCGGCCAAGGGCAGCAGGGAGGCCAAGGCCGCCGCGGAGATCATGCAGGGCCTGCTCGACGCGCTCAACGCGGGGCAGCCCGCCCGCGCGTTCAGCCTGCCGGAGAATGACGCCTTTCTGGAGGCATGGCGCGAGCTGGGCCTGCTCACGGCCAAGCCCGTCATCTACTGCGCCAATGTGGACGAGGCCGCCGTGGCCGAAGGCAATGCCTTTTCCGCCGAGCTGCAACGTTTCGCGGCCGGACGGCAGGCCGGGTTCGCCCGCATCTGCGCCAAGCTGGAAGAGGAGCTGCAGGGGCTCTCCGACGGGGAACAGGCGGAGATGCTGGCCTCCTACGGCATTGACGAGAGCGGCCTTGTGCGCATCATCCGCGTGGGCTACGACACGCTGGGCCTGTGCAGCTACTTCACCGCCGGGCCGGACGAGGTGCGCGCCTGGACCATCCGCAAAGGCTGGAAGGCCCCGCAGGCCGCAGGCGTCATCCACACCGACTTCGAGCGCGGGTTCATCCGGGCCGAGGTCATCTCCTACGACGACTACATGAGCCACGAGAGCGAGGCCGCCTGCCGCGCCGACGGCGTACTGCGCGTGGAGGGCAAGGACTATCCGGTGCAGGACGGCGACGTCATGCACTTCCTGTTCAACGTGTAGGTGCGTCCCGCCCCTGCGGCCTGCGGGGGCACACGCCCGGCGGAGCGCCCGGCCCCGCTACGCGCCGAGCTTGCGGCGCACCTGACGGCACAGGCCCATGAGGGCGTCGTACTCATGCCGCAGCAGCCCCGCGCGGCCGAACAGCCGCCGCCATGGCTGAAAAAAATAATCGGGATTGTCGCCGTGCAGGCAATCCAGCCGCAGCAGCATATCCCTGAGCGCCGCCATGAGGCGCTCCTGCTCGGCTGCCGTCACCTTGCGGCCGCCCGGCCGCGCGCCGTCCTCCCCTGCCCCCCCGCCGGCACGGTCGTCTGCTGCCGCAGCTTCCGCGCCGCGCCGACGGTCGCGGACGGCCTCTGCGCATTCATAGGTCATGAGCAGCACGGCCTGCGCCAGGTTGAGCGAACTGGCCGCCGGATCGGTGGGAATGGTCGCCAGCCGCGGACAGTGCGTGATCTCCTCATTGTCGAGGCCTCGGTCTTCCGGCCCGAAAACAAGGGAAACACGCTCTCCCCGCGCCAGCGCGGCGGCGGCCTCGCGTGCGGCAGCGTGCGGCGAAAGCAGGGCCTGCCGCCAGCCCCCCGTCCGCGCCGTGGTGCCGATGACCAGCGAGCTTGCGGCCACGGCATCGGCCAGGGCCGCATGCACGGTCACGGCATCAAGGAGGCCCTGCCCCTTGGGCGTGGCCAGGGGCCGGGCCTTTTCCCTGTCCCAGCGCTCCGGTTCCACAAGGCGCAGCACGGGACAGCCCATGTTGACGCAGGCCCGCGCCGCCATGCCGATGTTTTCGGGAAAGCGCGTCTTGACCAGCACCACTTCCAGATTGTCCAGCAGCATGCAGCCCCCCGGCCCCGTCAGCACAACCCGCACAGCAGATACAGCGCCATCCCGGCGGGTTCGCCGGAATCCTGCGCGGGCGGCAACGCGGGCCAGATGCGCCCGGCGGCCAGGGCCAGCATGCAGCCGCCCGCCCCGCACTTGCATACCGTGCCCAGAAAGCGGCCCACCATGGCCCCGAAGGCGGCGTCCAGCGACTCGCGCAACGGCCTGCCCTTGAGGGTTTCCATGAGGAAGCAGCCTGTCCACGCGCCCGCCAGCGCGCCGACAAGCGCCCCCAGGCCGAAGAACAGCGGCGCCAGCAGGATCGCCCCGGCAATGGCCCCCAGCATGCCCGCAAACGTGCCGGATGCGCTGGAGCCGTAACGCCGGGCCTTGAGAACCTGCAGCCCCATCTCCAACGCCTCGCCCGACACGGCAATGCCCACCATCAGCACCCAGAAGCCCGCGCCCATGTCCGCGCCGGGGTGGATGACCTTCCACAGGGCCACCAGCCCCAGCAGCACCCAGTTGGCGGGCAGGCCAAAAACGTTGAGCAGCAGCACGAAGCCCAGCAGCGTGATGAAGGCCCCGGCCAGCAGCGAGGCGACGGGAAACGGCAGGAAATCCATGCGTCCTCCAAGCCGGTGTCACGTTCTCAAGAAAAACAGTGATGAATTTTGCAGGCGAATATCAATGACAGCAGGATACATTTCATGATGCGGGCGCAACACGGGAGCCGCTTCAGCCTGCTTTTTGCAAAAAACGCCCCTGCGCCGCCGCTGTTGCATTCCAGCTCTGCATCCGCAGCCGGCGCGCGTCGCCCGAACCGTCCTCCAGGCTGTTCCGCCCTTCTGTGCGCTATTTCTTGGCGCGCATGTCCTTGAGGCGCACGGCCTTGCCCTCGGAGCGCGGCAGGCTGTTGCTCTCCACAAGTTCCACCCTGGGGGTGACAAGAATCTCGTCCCGCAGGCGCGCGGCAATGGCCTGCTGCAGGTTGCGGAGCACGCGCATGTCTTCCACGAAGCACTCTTCGCGCACTTCAATCTGCACGCGCATCACGTCGCCTATGCCGTCGTTCTCCAGCAGGATGAGGTAGTTCTGCCCCACTTCGGGGAACGTCATGATGACCTGCTCCACCTGCATGGGATAACAGTTGACGCCCTTGATGATGAACATGTCGTCCGCGCGGCCGAGGATTCGATCCATGCGGCGGTGATGCCGGCCACAGGGGCAGTCGCCCGGCAGGAAGCGGGTGAGGTCGCGCGTGCGGTAGCGCAGTATGGGCATGCCCTCGCGGCACAGACAGGTCATGACAAGTTCGCCCACCTCGCCGTCGGGCACGGGCTCGCCGGTCTCGGGATTGACGATTTCCGGGATGTAGGCGTCTTCCCACAGATGCAGCCCGTTCTGCAGGAGGCACTCGAAGCCCACGCCGGGGCCGTTCATCTCGGAAAGGCCGTAGGAATTGTAGACCTTCATGTTGAACAAATCTTCAATGCGGTGCCGGTATTCCTCGGAATACGGCTCCGCCCCCACCACGGCAATGCGCAGGGGAAACTCGTGCGGGTCCATGCCCATGTCGCGCAGGTGCTGCCCCAGAATGAGGGCATACGACGGCAAAATGTGCGCCACTGTCGTGTGGAAGTCCAGCGCAAGCTTGATCTGGCGGCGGGAATTGCCCGCGCCCGCCGGAATGGTCATGCAGCCGATGCGCTCCGCCCCGAAATGGATGCCGAGCCCCCCCGTAAACAGTCCGTAACCGGACATGTTCTGAAACACGTCCTCCCTGCGCACGCCCACCATGAACATGCTGCGCGCCATGAGATCAGCCCAGGAATTGATGTCGTTCTGCGTATGGCAGATGGCCACAGGCGACCCTGTGGTGCCGCTGGAACAGTGCATGCGCACAATCTCGCTCTGCGGCACGCACAACAGGCCCGTGGGGTACTGCGAACGGAGATCCTGCTTGGTGGTGAAAGGGATGCGCCGCACGTCATCCAGGCTGCGGATGGAATCCGGCCCGATGCCTGCCTCGTCCAGACGTTCGCGGTAGAAGGCGCACCTGCGTGCCCGCGCCAGCGTGTTGCGCAGGCGGATGAGCTGCGTTTCCTCGATGCGTTCCCGGCTCCACAGTTCCGCTTCATCAAAATATTCCATGCCGTCCTCCGCAGCCTTCTCTGCCCTGTGTGCGGCGCCGGCGCGCCGCCACGGTTATCTCGTCCCCCCTCACAGGGGGATACGAGGCGCCTCTCCGTCAGCCTGCGCGGCCGCCGCGCGGGCGTGCGCCCAGCCCCACAGCAGGCCGAAACATCCCGCCAGCATCATGTCGCCGTGCGGCGCGAGGAAGCGTCCCTGCCCCTCCAGCAACGTGCGCCGGGGACCGGTGATATAGGTCGGCGCGTAGCCGCCCGCCTCTTCGCAATAGGGGCCAAAGGCCGTGCCGTGCCCGCCCGTGGCCTGCACTTCTTCGGCGGGCAGCCAGCTCCTGCGGAACTGCTCAAGATCGCCCAGCAGCTGCTCCCGTGTGCGCATGCCCGTGTGGTGCTCGTAAATGCCGCGCACCTGCCCCCGGTAGACCAGGGCCGCCACCGTGTGACCGTTGCCCACGTTGACGATGGTGACGCCTTGGCGAAAACTGCGCTCCATGACCTCGCGGTCGCACAACGCGCCCAGCAGCGCGCTTGTGCCCGTATCGGCCACAGGCCCGCCCGTCTTTGCATGCAAGGGGATGAGGCGCGTCAACGCGAAGGGCGGTTCGGCGTAGATCCAGCGTGCGGGTTCCGCCGAAGAAGACAGCAACTCCGACCATGCGCGCATGCGGGCCTGTCGGTTGCCGCCGGGGTGAAACCCGTGATCCTGCGCGGCGGCAAGCACCATGTGCGGCAGAGGCAGGCCCGCCTGACGCAGCAGGGCGACCCAGAAATCCGGCGCATAATCGGCCAGATGTACCGGCACGCAACCCTCCGGGCAGGCGGAACGGATTTCCACGCCCAGCCCCCGGACAACATCCTCATTGTCATGGATGCCGCGCGTGGCCGCCGCCGTGGCGCAGACCCGCAGCCCCGCGGCCAGATGTTCCCTGACGGCCTGCGTAAAGCCGCCGCCCATGTTGTCGCCGTACAGCCAGATGCCGCGGCGCAGCAGCGTCAGTTCCCGTATGCGCTGCGCCGCCAGCCGTGCGGGCGCCGGCAGCACGAAACGCGGCCAGTTTTCGCATTCCAGCCCCGGCCGGGCCAGAAGCGCGTCCTGCGTGCCGCTGCCGATGTCCAGGCACAACACGGGCCCCGTGTCGCGCAAAAAATCCCGCACCGTGGAATCCATGCACACCTCGCGAATGTACACACTTACCCGCATCACACGCCGAGCGCAAGCCTTCCCCAGAAAAAAATACTTGCCAAACGCAGCGCGTTGGGCTATCTGACTTGTCGCGCCGAGGTGGTGGAACTGGTAGACACGCTGTCTTGAGGTGGCAGTGGCGAATGCTGTGCGGGTTCGAGTCCCGCCCTCGGCACCAACAAAGATTTCATATATATCCAAGAAAGCCCGCAAAGCCTTGAGCCAAGCGGGCTTTCTTCGTTTTTAGCGTTCGTCTATGTTCGCCAAAGTCCGTTGACAGCCGCGAGAAAAGGGGGCAACTTTGGGGGCAAGTGCAGGGGGCAACTTTTTGCGCCCCTGGGAGTTGCCCCTATGCCTTTCAAGCTGACGGATACAGCCATTCGCGCGGCAAAGCCCAAGGAAAAACGCTACAAGCTGGCGGACGGCGAAGGCTTGTACATCGAGGTTGCCCCCAGCGGGGGCAAGTGGTGGCGTATCAAATACCGCTTCGGGGGCAAGGAAAAGCGTCTTTCCCTTGGCGTATATCCCGCCGTAGGCTTGAAGGAAGCACGGAGCCGGACGGCAGAGATTAAGGACATGCTGCGGCGTGGCCTTGACCCCGGAGAGGAACGCAAAGCCGACAAGGCCGCCAAGGCCGAAGCCGTGGCCGTGGAAACCGTCAAGGGGCAGACGTTCGAGGCCGTGGCGCGGGAGTGGTACGGCAAGAAGCGTTGCGCATGGACGCCGGGGCATCAGAAAAAAATTCTCTTGCGGCTGGAAAACCAGCTTTTCCCCTATCTGGGCAACGTACCCCTTGCCGACCTTGAAGCGGCGGATTTTCTTGCGGCCATACAGAAAGCCGAAGCGCGGGGCGCGATTGAGACGGCGCACAGGCTTGCGCAACTCTGCGGACAGGTGACGCGCTACGCCCGCATTTCCGGCATTGTGAAGCATGATGCGGCGGCGGGCCTGACGGAAGCCCTTGCACCCGTCCAGACGCGCCACTATGCCGCAATCACTGACCCCGCCGCCATTGGCCGCCTGCTGCGGGATATTGACGCCTACCAGGGCGAGCCGACTATCTGCCACGCCCTGCGCATCCTGCCGTATGTCTTTGTCCGTTCCGGGGAACTGCGGGCCGCCGCATGGGAAGAAATCGACCTTGACGCCGCAACGTGGGTCATCCCTGCCGGGCGCATGAAGATGCGCCGCCCGCACACTGTGCCCCTTGCCCCCCAAGTGGTGAAGCTGTTCCGCTCCATGCGGGAATTTTCCGGCCCTGCCGGGCTGGTGTTCCCGTCCACATTTTCGGCCACGCGCTGCATATCGGATATGGGCTTGCTCAATGCCCTGCGGCGCATGGGCTACGGCAAAGAGGTTATGACCATCCACGGTTTCCGGGGCATGGCCTCTACCCTGCTCAATGAACAGGGATACCGCCCGGACGTAATCGAGGCGCAGCTTGCCCACGGTGAAAAGAACGCCGTCCGGGCTGCGTATAATCATGCCGAATACCTGCCGGAACGCCGGGCCATGATGGAGGCTTGGGCCGACTATCTGGACGGCCTGCGGGCGGCGGTGGACTGACAACATTTCCCCGGCTAGGCGTGGAATAGCTACCCATGCCGAAAAGGCGGATACCCTTGCCGCCCTGCCGTGGGAATACTTCAAGGGCATCTTATAAAGGGGTAGGGAAAATGGAGAGTCGTTATGTAACAGCTCTAGAACTAATTGACAATAACGTATTCACTCCGCTTGATTTATTAGACATAATAAGAGAAAAACAGATAACTGCATATACTGAAGATGGAAAGAAAGTGTTTGACGTAAAAATAGTAGATAGTAATGAAGATGCTGTTGCTGTTTTTTCAGCAGAAAAAATGGAGTATTGTGTTTGTGAAGGAACAAGCATTGAAAATATTTGGACTAGGTACGATACTTTTATTTTTCCATTCCATACAAGAGAGGCGAATATTCTAGGTATTTCATTAGAAGAGAGAATTGATACGATTAAAAGTTTTAAGTTTTTGAGGAAAGAAATTGATAACATCTTACATACTAAGGATTTATCAGATAATCAGAGCCAATATTGGGGGCTTCCATCTATTGCTTCCGATATGCTCAAAGAGGGTAAAACGAGACCAGAAATTGCAAAAGCCCTGCAAGAAAAAGGGTTATCCCTCTCTATCATCGGGGCGCTGCTCTATGAAGGGGGCTTGAACAAGGAAGAGCACTTCGCCACGCAAAAACAGTGCAGCGATTTTTACCAGAAAAAGGCCCTAGCACTGCTCAAAGACGGCAACGAAGAAAAAGCGTAGTGACGGCGTAGTGAAATACGTAGTAAAAAGGCTTTGTTGGCGTAGTGACAGGCGTAGTTGTCTGCGTGTTAGCCTCCGGCAAAATTCGTTTTTAACCGGAGGCTTTCTTTATGGCACAAAACATTTCTGCCCCTTCCCTGCCGGAGACTGGCTTTCTGCGGCTCCGTCAAGTTCTCCAGTTCATCCCTGTTGGCCCTACCCGCTGGTATGAGGGCGTCAAGTCGGGAGAGTTCCCGGCCCCTGTCAGTCTTGGCGCACGGGCCAAGGGCTACCGCGTTGCCGACATTCGCGCCTTGATTGACCGCCTCAATGCGCAAGCCCCGGCGGCAATGTAGGGGGGGCTGTCCATGCAAAAAATGAAAAACCCCGCTGGCGGGCGGGGCAAATGGGAAGGGGCCGATGGCTGCTTTATACCCCCGTTCCCCTGCCGCCTGCAAGCTGAAACTGGCGTCCGCTGCGCTGATTGCCGATACCTGCGCAGGGTGATTCAGCCCCGCTACGTCAAGGCCGTGTGTTCCTTTCTGGGAGAAATCTTTTTCAGGAGGGCGCGGCATGGGTAACGACATTTTGCAAGCCTTCGCCGAACACCTCACCGCCGCCCCGGCGGAAGGTGGCGTAATGAACGACTCAATGAGCATGTTGCAAGCGGCCCTTGGGTATGCCAAGCGTGGCAAGCCTGTTTTCCCGTGCAATCCAGAGAACAAGCGGCCCTACACGCGCCACGGATTCAAGGATGCGTCTACAGATTCACGGATGATTGAAAAATGGTGGGCAGAGAACCCCGCCGCTATGGTTGGTATGCCGACGGGGCCAGCGTCTGGCCTCTGGGCTGTTGACTGTGACGGTAGAGAGGGCGTGGAACGCTTCAGGCTCTCGATGGGATTGGTGGTATAAATCAGGCGACGCACCTCTGCCGGGTACCTGAAAAATGTGGAGAGTTCCGGCCAGTTGCGACGCCAAGACAAGATCATCTGTGGATATTTTTGTCCCCACTCCGCCTCAAGG
>SUVB01000055.1 GCA_015062205.1 Desulfovibrio desulfuricans | reverse complement strand
GTACACCCGATCCCATTCCGAACTCGGAAGTTAAGCTCTCCATCGCCGATGATACTGCATAACGTCATGTGGGAAAGTAGGCCGCTGCCAACGATTGCACAAAAGCCCCCTGCCGCTTCACGCGCGGGGGGCTTTTGCTGTCGCCCCCTCCCCTCATTCCCCGGCAGAGGAAATCGGCCTGCCGGCGCACAAAACTGTCGTGCTGCGGCGGCGCATACGGGGAACGTCCCTGCCTGTGATCCGATTGCGGAGGGCGTTGTGAATGAACGCAATGCGATGAAAGGAAAACGCGGGCTTATACGATTGTGCAACGTTGTGCGATCCTCGTTGGACGGGTGGCGTGCAGCCTGGAAGGACGAGGAAGCCTTCCGACAAATTGCTGTTGTCGCTGCGATGGGCGTACCTCTGGCTTTTTGGATCGGGCAGAGCTGGGGAGACATCGTTCTGCTGATATTGCCGCTGGTGATTTGTCTTGTTGTGGAATTGCTGAACAGTGTCATTGAAAATATTGTCGATCGTATTTCCTTGAAAAAACACCCCCTTGCCAAAAAAGCCAAGGATATGGGTAGCGCAGCGCAATTTACCGCACAGATTTTTTTTGGCAATGGTGTGGTGCAGCTATTTGTTTAAATTATATTGTTGATTGCTAGGCGTAAATACTTCAAAGAACTGTTATGCGTTTCTGCTGTCACAGGATGTTTTTCCACATTTCAGGTATTCCGTCGGATACTGGCGTTGTATCTTGCAATATCTTTTATAAATTCAGACTGTTGAATGAGGATTCATTGAATGGCGCAAAGATATTGCCAGAACAACTGACGGACAGCGTCCCTTTGCCTGCTCGTTAACCACTCTCGTATGACCATGAAGAATTTTGTTCAGGATAGATGCCGCCGTCGCGACCAACATCATGCCATGTCGGTCTTGAGGACTTTGCCGGGACACATGTGTGCTCTGTTTCTGTCCCTGTTATGGCTATGTCTCCTCACCTGCGTTCTTGCCGCTGCCCCCGTTTTTTCGGCGGGGGACACTATGCCGTCCGCACCTCTTCCTCGGGCGTACGGCACGGCGGTGCCGTCCGGACCGGCTTCCTCACATGCCGCCGTTGCCGGACTGGATGCCGAAGGTCGGGCGGACTGGTTCTGCCTGCGCCTTTCCTACCCGCATATCAGCAGCATGGTTTCAGATGATGAAGGGGTGTGGCTGGTGCTGGATAACGGCCGTCGCGCGCTCTATGCCGCCGCTCCGGGCAGGGCGCGGACGGCGGGGCAGGGCTC
Organism: Desulfovibrio desulfuricans; assembly: GCA_015062205.1. Classification (GTDB taxonomy): domain Bacteria; phylum Desulfobacterota; class Desulfovibrionia; order Desulfovibrionales; family Desulfovibrionaceae; genus Desulfovibrio; species Desulfovibrio desulfuricans_D. Next base: position 19,513 of record SUVB01000055.1, on the reverse strand, counting down.
CGCCTGGGTGACGGACGTGCGTTCCTCCATGGCCGATCCTTATCCGCTGGAACCGGAACGGCCGGATACGCCCCTCGGCGTTTCGCCGGGACGGCGGCGTTCCTACGAACTGCTGCACGCGCTGTACGGCGCCACGCCCGCCGAAGTGCGGACGCGCCTGCAGCGGACGGCCCTGCTGGGGCAGCCCCTATTCCTGAGCGAACCTGCGGCCGAGGCCATGCGCCGGGCAGATGCTGTGCTGCGCCTGGCGGCCCTGGCCGATCCTTCCCTGAAACGGCTGCTCAGGATGGACGGGGGCTTTGCCTGGAGGCGAATTGCGGGCGAGAATCGCCTCAGTCCGCACGCATTCGGCATCGCATTCGACATCAGTCCTGATGTGGCGACCTACTGGCGCTGGAGCAGCCTTCGGCCGCATCCCATGCAGAAGAGCTATCCCCGCGCCATCGTGGAGGCCTTTGAAAACGAGGGCTTCATCTGGGGCGGCAAATGGCATGAATATGACCTCATGCATTTTGAATACCGGCCGGAAATCATCTGCAAGGCCCGCATGCTGCGGGATGTCGGCAATGGCGGCGCGGCGCGTTGATCCGACGCGAAAAGCCCCGCCTTTTTCCGGCGGGGCCTGAACATGGTCAACGCTGCGACGCGAGCCTTTACGTGAACGGGGTCAGGCTCCCTTGGCGGCGGCCTCATCCACAACCCAGACCAGATCACCGAAGCCGGGCCGCACCATCTGTGCGGGTAATGCGGGTTCGGCCAGCAGGTTGAGCGCCTGTGAGAGCACATGGTGTTTTTCCTTGCCGGTCACGAGGAACATGCAGCAGCGCGCGTTATTGATGACCGGCAGGGTGAGGGTGAGGCGGTCCGCCTTGCGTTCGGGCACGTACTGGTCGATGACAAGGCGTTTGCGCTCGGCCAGGGCGGGGGATTTGGGGAAGATGGAGCCGGTATGGCCGTCTTCGCCCATGCCCAGCAGCATGAAGTCGAACCGGGGCAGATCGTTAGGGCCGAGGTCGAATTCGGTGCGGATCTGCTTTTCGTACTTGGCAGCGGCCTGTACGGGGTCTTCATCGCCGCGCATGCGGTAAAAATGCGTGGCAGGCACATGACTCAGCAGTTCTCGCCGGGCAAGACCGTAGTTGCTCTCCGGATGGTCGGGGCCGACGCAGCGTTCGTCAACCCAGAAAATGGCCATCTTGTCCCAGGGCAGCCGGTCGCCCCAGTCCTTGCCCGCGAGAAGGCGGAACAGGGGCGTGGGCGTGTGCCCGCCGGAAAGCGCGATACGAAAGACGTCGCGTTCGGCAATAGCCTCTTCGCAGGCTGCGGCCAGAATATGGGCGGCGCGCTCTGCCATCGCCGCGGGATCCTTGTGAATATGCACCGTAAGATGGATGGAACGGCTGAGACCCGACATGCTGCGGCTCCTTGAAGGTTGACGTGCGGCGCGCAGGACTGCGCTTTGTGCGCCGGTTCGTTCAGTATGCCACAGAAGCCTGTGCGAGAAAAGCCCAATGTTGCTGCCCGATCCCGGCATTGCGCGATTGCCTACCGGAATTCCTCCTCGGGTTCCGGCACGTCCGTGATGTGCAGCACCTCGCCGCTCGCAAGACCCATGGTCTGCCAAGCCGTTTTGCAGGAAAGGGGCGCGGCTGCAAGGATGGCTTGGGCTTCGGGGCTTGCGCCGTCCATCTCAATGGTCCAGCTGTGGTTGAGCGGCTGCTGCGGCATGGTGGGGACCACCGCATTGAGATAGCGGTGCAGCAGCTCCCGCCCGTCGGCGCCGCAGACCGTGACGGAAAGGTTGATGTTGTTGACGGCGGCCTGCCCCTCGTTTTTTGCCTCCACGCTCACAACCAGCAGGAGTGTCTTGCCGTCTGAAAGCAGGCCCGCGCTGGCGGTGCAGGCCCTGATGGGCAGGGTTTGCTCCATGCGTTTTTTGGTGCGGGTATTTTTATCCACCAGCAGCTGGCGCTGTCCGTTCATGCGTTCCAGCTGCGCGGCGCGGAACTGTGCGACCAGTTCTTCAGCGTTGGCCAGGCCGCGCACACGCCATCCGGACGGGGCATGTTCCATGCGCAACTGCACGGGAAAGGCCTTATCCAGAAGCTGATGGCGGACAACGGCGGTCAGCAGGGCTGACGCCCCGTCGCTCTCCTGCAGGGCCAGACTCGCCGCAAGCTGTGTCAGAAAATCGGGGGGCAGCGCATAGAGCGGCGTCTTCAGGCGGGTCACAGCGTCCGGCTGTTCCTTGGGCGCTTCTTCCTTGAGGCGCGTCTGCTTGAACAGAGCCGTCTGGATCATGTCGTTCAGATGCTGTTCCTGCTGCGGCCCCTGTTTGAGGAATGGATAGTGCCGGCTCACGGCCCGGGCCAGAGGAAGGGTGACGGCGTTAAAATCCACGCGTCCCACAAGTTCTTCCAAGTTGGCCGGTTGCAGGGCCTCCTTGAAGCGCAGGAAGGCGAAATCCGCAGTTTGGCGGTACTGATAATGCTGCCAGCCGAAGTAGCCTCCCACTGCGGCGAGGATGAGCGCCAAAAGGCCCGCCAGCAGAAGCAGGTGGTTGCGAAAAAAGGCGGCAATTGCGGCGACAAACGGCAGTTTCATGGTGCAGTCGGCTCGGAGTTGGCGGCGTTGGCCTGGGTTTTGTGCCCGCATTCCCCATATTCCATCGCGGGCGCAGGACTGCCGAGGCTTCGGCGTTCAAGGCGCAGGGGCAGCGGCGTGACCGGGCGCGAGGGGGACATGTCCAGCAGCAGCACGCACCATGCGCCCACCGGCGCCCAGAGACGGGCGCTGCTTGAGGAGGCCGCGTCCCCGGCGTTCCAGAAATGCTCGGGGCAGGCAAAAATGCTTGCGGCGGAGATGCGGCCGCCGCGCAAGGCCCTGAGCCCGCGCCACACCCGCCACCAGCTGCAGAGCGGGCCGGGCCAGGGCGGTCTGCGGCCGCGCAGACGGTGCAGCAGAGAAGGCACGGAAAACGCGTTCCAAAATGTCACCGCAAGCCCGGCCACGGCCACGCGGAAGGCCTCATGCAGGGCCGCGTCCAGCGCTTCGGGCGCGTCAGTCGCAAGATGCAGCAGCACATGGTCGAAGGCGTCATCCTCAAAGGGCAGGCAATCTCCGGCGGCTGCCACGATTTCGGCGCGCGGTTCCAGCGCGGCGGCCGCCGCGCGGCATTCCGGGCGCGGGTCGGCGGCGGTCACGTCAAAACCGCATTCCATAAGCAGGGGCAGAAAGCGGCCTTCGCCGCAGTGGACTTCCAGCAGTGAGCGCCCCGCGCGACGCCGGGGGGCCAGACTGCGCCGCAGCAAGTCCTGCTGCGCCCGCAGGGCGCAGGCGCCCGTGGCGCTCGCATACCAGTCGTCCATGCCGCATGTCTCCGTTGCGCTGGGGGGTCGCGGGGCGCGCGGACAGCACATCCGCACGGCGGTTCGGCGCGGCCGGGGGGCCGCGCGTTCCCTGACTCCGGTGGAAGATTACAGCGCGGCTATGGCTTCAATTTCCACCAGCGCGCCCAGAGGCAGCCTGCTGACCTCCACGCAGGAGCGCGCCGGGCAGGGGGCCGTAAAATATTTCGCATAGACCGCGTTGACGGCGGCGAAGGCTGCGATGTCGGTGATGAACACCGTGGTCTTGACCACATTGGCGGCGGAGAGCCCCTGCGAACGCAGCAGTGCCATGACGTTTTCGCAGGCCTGTTCCGCCTGTGCCGCCGCATCGTCCCCCGCCAGCTTGCCCGTGGCGGGGTCCAGCGCGATCTGCCCGGAAAGAAAGAGCAGGCCGCCGCTCCTGATGCCCTGGCTGTACGGGCCCACGGCCCCCGGCGCGGTAGTGGTGCTGATGGCTTCCTTGCTCATGGTGACATCCTTTTTGTTGCAGCGTTGCCGGGACTGTGCAGGGCGCTTTTGATGACGGCGACCTGTTTCCGTCCACAGTGGCACAGGTCGGCCCGGGAGTCAAAGTCCCAGGCCCGGCCGCAGGGGGCGGCGCGGAGTGCCCGGCACTGTGCGGCGTCCGGCGTGGCGGGATGCGACAAGCCGTGCCGGAAGAGGCCGCTCAGGCCGCCCGGCCTGCCCCGTCGGGCCGCGCTTCCTGCGGTTTTTCCTGCCGGGTGTGGAACCAGTTGGCCAGCAGCGCTCCGGAAATGTTTTGCCACACGCTGAACAGCGCGCCCGCGATGGCCGAGGCGGGCGTGAAATGGACAAGCGCCAGGGCCGAGGCCAGACCGGAGTTCTGCGTTCCTATTTCCAGGCAGAGTGCGCGGCGGCGCGGCATGTCGAACTTCCAGAGCGTCCCGGCCAGATAGCCGAGCCCCAGTCCGAAGAGGTTGTGACAGATGACCGCCGCGAAGACGGCCACGCCCGCATTGAGGATATTGGCGGCATTGACGGCGATGATGCCCGCCACCACCAGGGTGATGGTCAGCGCCGAAGCGGCGGGCAGGTAGGGCAGGGCGCGCGAGCACAGACCCTCGCAGAAGCGGTGCGCCGCAAGGCCCAGCGCCACGGGCAGGATGACGATCTTGAGGATGGAGAAAAACAGGGCCGCCATGTCCACGGGCACCCACACGCCGCCCAGAAACCAGGTCAGCACGGGCATGAGCCCCAGCGAAACCAGCGTGGCCAGGGCCGTGAGCGCCACGGAATAGGGCACGTCGCCCCCGGCGATGTAGGTCAGCACATTGGAGGCCGTGCCGCCGGGGGCCGTGCCCACAAGAATGACGCCCATGGCCAGTTCCGGGGGAAGGGCCAGGGCCTTGCACAGGCCGAAGGCCGCGAGGGGCATGCAGACGAACTGCGCTGCAAGGCCCAGCAGCAGGGGGCGGGGGCGGGAGAAGACACAGGTGAAATCGTTGAGGCGCAGCGTCATGCCCATCCCGAACATGATGCAGCCCAGAAGGGGCGTGACGTGGGGCGCGACCCAGCGGAACAGTTCAGGCTGCCGGAGGGCCAGCGCCGAACAGCCCAGGATGAACAGGCCCATGTAGCGGGTGAGGATGTCGCAGGCGGCATGGAGGGGCGCGGACACGGCAAAACTCCGGAAAATGTGCAGGGACGCAAGCGGAACCGGGTGCATACTGGCAGAGAGCGGCGGGGAAGGCAAGCCCGGAGCCGACTTGAAAAAAGTGCGCCCGGCGGCTACCGTATCGCGAACCGAGGCGTCCGGCCGCATGCTGCCGGCGCGCCGCATCACAAGGAGCATCATGAGCAACGAACCGGACAAGATCATCTATTCCATGATCCGCGTCAGCAAGCGTCACGGGCAGAAGGACGTGCTGAAAGATATTTCGCTTTCCTATTTCTACGGGGCGAAGATCGGCGTTCTGGGCCTGAACGGCGCGGGCAAGTCCAGCCTGCTGAAAATCCTTGCGGGCGTGGATCAGGCCTTTGAGGGCAGGACCGTGCTGGCCCCCGGCTACACCGTGGGCTATCTGGAACAGGAACCCCTGGCCCAGGAAACGCGCACCGTGCGCGAAGTGGTGGAGGAGGGCGTCAGCGAGCTGGCAGCCATTGCCCGCGAGTTTGAGGAAATCAATGCCGGATTTGCCGAGCCGCTGGAACCGGACGAAATGGACGCCCTCATAGCCCGGCAGGCGCAGGTGCAGGAGCAGATGGACGCCAAAAACGTCTGGGATCTTGATTCCCGGCTGGAAATGGCCATGGACGCCCTGCGCTGCCCGCCCGGCGACATGCCCGTATCGCAGATTTCCGGCGGCGAGCGGCGCCGCGTGGCCTTGTGCCGCCTGCTCTTGCAGGCCCCGGACATACTGCTGCTGGACGAGCCCACCAACCATCTGGACGCCGAGTCCGTGGCCTGGCTGGAACGCTACCTCAATACCTTTCCCGGAACGGTCATCGCCGTCACGCATGACCGTTACTTCCTCGACAATGTGGCGGGCTGGATTCTGGAGCTGGACAGGGGCCGCGGCATCCCGTGGAAAGGCAACTATTCCTCCTGGCTGGAGCAGAAGCAGAAACGCCTTGCGGGTGAGGAAAAGGCCGAGGCCGAGCGGCAGAAGACCCTGCAGCGCGAACTGGAATGGGTGCGCATGTCGCCCAAGGGGCGCCATGCCAAGGGAAAGGCCCGCCTCAACGCCTATGAGGCCATGCTTTCGCACGAGAGCGAGAAGCGCGCGCCTGACCTTGAAATCTACATCCCGCCGGGACCGCGCCTCGGCAAGGTGGTCATTGAGCTGGACAAGGTCTGCAAGGGCATGGGCGACAAGGAACTCATGGCCGATGTGAACGCCATTATTCCGCCCGGGGCCATCGTGGGCATCATCGGTCCCAACGGCGCAGGCAAGACCACGCTGTTCAGGATGCTTGTGGGGCAGGAGAAGCCGGATTCCGGCACGCTCAAGGTGGGCGACACCGTAACGTTCGCCTATGTGGATCAGGCGCGCGCATCGCTTACGCCCGGCAAGACCGTGTACGAACTTGTCAGCGACGGCGCGGAAACCATCAAACTGGGCGGGCGCGAGGTCAACGCGCGCGCCTACTGCACCCGCTTCAACTTCCACGGGCAGGACCAGCAGAAAAAGGTGGACGTGCTCTCCGGCGGCGAGCGCAACCGCCTGCATCTGGCCCGCATGCTCAAGTCCGGGGCCAATGTGCTGCTGCTGGACGAACCCACCAACGACATTGACGTGAACACCATGCGCGCCCTGGAGGACGCGCTGGAGAACTTCGCGGGCTGCGTGCTGGTGATCAGCCACGACCGCTGGTTCCTTGACCGCGTTGCCACGCACATCATGGCCTTTGAGGGCGATTCCTCGGTGGTCTTTTTCGAGGGCAACTACACGGAATATGAGGAAGACCGCAAGAAGCGGCTGGGCAAGGAAGCCGAAACGCCGCACCGTATCAAATTCCGCAAACTGACACGGTAGCCGTGTGCCGCCGCGCCGGTGCGCGGCGGTCGGCGCCGTTCCGGAGGCTGCAATGAAACACGTCATCCTTGCACATGCGTCACAGGGCGCGCATCGTCGCACGCGACAGGCGCGCGGACTGCGGGCCGCCTCTTTTGCGGCGCTGGCCCTGCTGGCCGCCGCTCCCGTTGTGGCCGCGCCGGTTCCCGTGGCTCCGGAGTCCGCCCGCCTTTCGCCCTCGGGCGGCCTGCTGGAAGTGCGGCAACAGGCCGCCGTGACCACGCGCGACGGCGTGAGCCGCTTGAGCGTGGCCCTGCCCGCAGGGGCGGAAAACTTTCAGATCATTGTGCCGGGGCAGACGGTGGCCCGCTGGAACAGCCGCCCCCTGGCGCTGGAGCGCGAGGGCGCGCCCGCCTCGGCACGTCGTCGGCTCGTGGACGAGATCCGCAGGGTCGAGGGCAGTCTTGCGGCGGTGGACGCCCGGCTGGAGCTGCTGGGCACGCAGCCCGCCCAGGGCACGTTTCAGGACATGGTCCAGCAGGAAAAGCATCTGGCCGAGGCCGTGCCCGCCCTTGCTGCGGAAAAGGCAGAGCTGGAGGAACGCCTGCCCCGGCTGCGTGAGGAACTGAAACACCTGCCTCCGGAGCCGGGGCTGGGCACGCTGGTGGAAGTGGTGCTGCTCAAGCCCGTGACGGCGGCCGCCGTGGATGTGCGCTACAGCTACACCCTGGGCGACTGCGGCTGGCAGCCCCGCTATGTCTTCGACGCCCGGCCGGACGAGGGCAAGGGCGTGGTGGCCGTGCGCTTCCTCGCAGAAATGTGGCAGAACTCCGGCATGGACTGGGAGAAGACCCGGCTGATCCTCGTGTCCGGCGGCGGAGGCCCGCGCGAGCCCGGCCGTCTGCCGCGTTGGGTGCTGGAAGCGCGCGAACCGGCGCGGGCCATGTCCGGCAAGGAGTCGGCGGCCATGGTCATGGACGAAGCGCCCATGATGGCGGCCAGGGCCTCCAATGCCGAAAAGGCGCGCCCCACGGCCCAGGCGGACACATCCTCCGTCTATGCCAGCTGGACGCTTGCGGCGCGCGGCCTGCCCGAGGGGCGCTCACGCATGCTGGTGCTGGAGGAGATGTGGAACGCGCCGCTGCAATGGCTGGCCCGTCCTTCCAGGGGCGACAGCCGCGTGTGGCTGACGGCGCACTGCACGCTGCCCGCGGAACGCGTCTGGCCTGCGGGCGCGGCGGAATTCCTCATGGACGGCCAGAGCGTGGGCGACGGCCGCTTTGCCCCGCGAGGCGACGAGGCTGACCTCTATTTCGGGCCGGATCCGCGCGTGCAGGTGCAGGCCACGGAAGACGAGCGCAAGCGCGGCGAGGAGGGTTTTATCAACAAGAGCCGCACCTGGTCGTGGGCGTGGACATACACGGTGCGCAACACGCGTGACAAGGCCGTGACCGTGCGGCTGGAGCGGCCCATGCCGCAGGTGGTGAACAAGGAAATCTCCGTCACCTGCGCGGACGCGCCCGAAGCGCAGAAGGACGAACGGGAGCACAAGCTCTTCTGGGACGTGCCGGTTCCCGCCGGGGGGCAGGCGGAAGTGCGCCACGCGCTCACCGTCACCGCGCCCAAGGACATGCGCCTCTCGCCCGTAGCGCCGTAGGCAGGCGCGCGGCCCTGAGATCCGGCCCGGAGGCCGGCCGTGGCGCGCTGCTGCGGCTTGCCTTCGGGCTCCTTTTGGCGCTATACTGCATAACTTGTTCTGGTTCAGCCGCGGGCGCACAGTCCGCAGTACGGCCGGTGCGTTGTTGCGCCGCAAACAGCCTCGGGCACGCCAATGATAGAAGTAACCGGTCTCGACAAGTTTTACGGCAGCCGACAGGTGCTGCACCATATCGACCTGCATGTGCGCAAGGGGGAGATTTTCGGCATTGTGGGGCATTCCGGCGCGGGCAAGTCCACGTTGTTGCGCTGCCTCAACGGGCTGGAGCCCTATCAGGCGGGCAGCGTCAAGGTTATGGGGGTGGAGGTTGCCGGCCTCGCGGGTGCGGAACTGCGCAGGCTGCAAAGCCGCATGGGCATGATTTTCCAGAATTTTAACCTCATGGCCCGCAAAAACGTCTTTGACAATGTGGCCTTTCCCCTGCGCCTCTGGGGGGAGGGGGCCGTGGAGGCGCGCGTTATGGAGCTGCTGGAACTGGTGGGGCTTGCCAACCGCGCCGACCAGCGCGTGCAGAGCCTCTCGGGCGGGCAGAAACAGCGCGTGGGCATTGCCCGCGCCCTGGCGCTCAACCCGCCGGTGCTGCTCTGCGATGAGGCCACCTCGGCGCTGGATCCCAAGACCACCATGTCCATTCTGGATCTGCTGGAAGACATCAACCGGCGGCTGCACCTGACCATTGTCATGGTCACGCATCAGATGGAAGTGGTCAAGCGGCTCTGCCACAGCCTCCTCATGCTGGACCGCGGCAAGACCGTGGCCCTGGGCCGCACCGAGGACCTCTTTCTCTCGCCCACAAGGGAGATGCGCAAGATGGTGACGGACGAGTTCACCATCCTGCCCGGCGGCGTGAACATCCGCCTCATGTTCCCGCGCGACATCTCCCAGCAGGCCATCATCGCCCGCATGGCCCGCGCCCTGGAAATAGATTTTTCCATTGTGGGCGGCAAGCTGGAACGCTATCTGGACGATGTGTTCGGCTACCTCATCATCAACGTGCGGCAGGCAGAGCTGCCCGCCGTGCTGCGCTACCTTGAAGAGCAGCATCTCTACTGGCAGGTTCTGGAAGAGCCGGACCCTGAGGAGGAGGCCCATGAATGAGACCATGAACGGCCTTGCGGCCTGGGCCGCCCCCCTGTGGGAACGCCTGGTGGACAAGTGGCCGGAAATTCTCGAAGCCACATGGGAAACCGTGGACATGGTGCTGCTTTCCACACTGTTTTCCATGATTCTGGGCTTTCTGCTGGCCATTTTGATGATTGTCACCAATCCCATCGGGCTCAGGCCCTGCCGTTCCGTGTATCAGGTGGTGGACTTCGTGGTGAATCTGCTGCGCTCCTTCCCCTTCATCATCCTGCTTATCGCCATCATTCCCTTCACCCGCATGCTGGTGGGCACCACCATCGGCAGCGCGGCGGCCATTGTGCCGCTGACCGTGGCAGCGGCCCCCTTCGTGGCGCGGCTCATCGAAACCTGTTTCCTTGAGGTGGACAGGGGCGTCATTGAGGCCGCACGCTCCTTCGGGGCCGGCGACATGCAGATCATTTTCCGCGTGCTCATTCCCGAGGCCCTGCCTTCCATCGTGCTCAACGTGGCCGTGGTCGCCATCACGCTGCTGGGCTACTCGGCCATGGCCGGCACCGTGGGCGGCGGCGGACTGGGGGATCTGGCGGTCAAATACGGCTACAACCGTTTCCAGCCCGACATCATGGTGTACTCGGTCATCATTTTGTGCGTCTTGGTGCTGGTGATACAGGGAATCTGCAATTTCCTGTACAAGATATTGCGCTGAAACGCGTCAGCAACCGGTGACGCGCCCCGGCCGCCGCATGCGCGGCGTCTTCCACCCTTACCCGCAGGAGCTTGTATGAAACGTCTGCTTCTGGCCCTTGCCGCCGTACTGGCGCTGGCCGTCCCCTCGTTCGCCGCAGAAGACATTGTTGTCGGCGTCACCCCCTTCCCGCACAAGGACATCATGCTGGCGGCCAAGCCCCTGCTGGCGGCCGAAGGCTACAACCTGGTGCTCAAGGAATTCACAGATTACGTGCAGCCCAACATGGCGCTGGCGAGCCGGCAGCTCTTCGCCAACTTCTTCCAGCACCAGCCCTATCTGGACAACATGAACAAGGAAAAGGAACTGGGTCTGGTCTCCGTGGGCAAGGTGCACATTGAACCCTTGGGCGTCTACTCCAGGAAGATTAAGAAGCTGGCCGAACTGAAAAAGGGCGACAGCGTCTCCGTGCCCAACGATCCCACCAATGAGGCCCGCGCCCTGCGCCTGCTCGAGGCCAACGGCGTCATCGCCGTCAAACCCGGCGCGCTTGTCACTGTGGCCGACATCACCAAGAACCCGCTCTCCCTGAAGTTTCATGAGCTGGACGCCGCCCAGCTTCCCCGCGCCCTGGACGACGTGACCTGCGCCGTCATCAATACCAACTTTGCGGGCGAGGCGGGCCTTGTGCCCAGCCGCGACGCCCTGATCATGGAGGGCAGCGAGTCCCCTTACGCCAACGTCATCGCCGTGCGCGGGGAGGACAAGGACAGTCCCAAGGTCAAGGCGCTCATGAAGGCTGTGCAGTCGCCTGAGGTGAAGGAGTTCATCCGGAAGAAACTGGAGCCCCGGGGCATAGTGCCCGCATTCTAGGGCAGCGCGTTTTCCTTTTTCTGCCGGGCCGGCGCGTGTGCGCATCGGCCCTCCGAGCGCCCGCCGTTATGGCGGGCGCTCGTTGTGTGCGGCCTGCAGGAGGGGTTCTGTACCGCATTGCTGTGAGGCGGAGAGGAAGAGGCGCAGCCTGTGCGGCTGCCCGCAGCGGCGGGCGGAATCCGCATGCGGAGCTTGCTGCGCGGCAGGAATGCGATAGTGTTGCGGCATCGTATCTGTGTGATTTTCGTACGATGCGGCATGCGGAGCATAGCGGAAAAAACTTTTTGTTGCTGCCGCGACATTGACGCAAGGGAGTTCGCTGTGTATGTTGACTCAACTGTATGACAGAGAACGTTGATTCTGTCCAATGTCGGCATGCTGTTGCGTCGTGACGATGCAAGGGGGCAATGATGGATGATTATTTGAAAGAGGCGCTGGAGATCGCCAGAGCTCAGGCCGGCGTGCGCGTGATGAGCGAAGAGGAGATCACCTCCTTTGTACGGAAGGTGGCGCAGGGCATCCGCACCGTTGCCGAAGGGGATGTTCCTGTGGAATCGGACAATGGCGACCTGGTCATTGAAGCCCGCAAGTCCGTGAAGGAAAAGTCGGTCACCTGTCTGGAGTGCGGCAAGAGTTTCAAGATTCTTACCAAACGTCATTTGGCCGGCCACGGCATGACGTCGGCGGAATATCGCGAAAAATGGGGCTTCAAGAAGGATGCTCCGCTGGTGTGTAAATTCCTGCAGCGGGAACGCCGCAAGAAGATGAAGGACATGAAGCTGTGGGAGAAGCGCCGTAAGGCGAAATAGCGCGGAGTGACGCGGGCGTCTGCCTGCTGTCGCAGAGCTTGGAGCGACAACGGAGGCGCGCCTTGCCCTTTGCAGGAAACTGCAGGAAATGGTGTTGAAAAACCCGCCGCAAGGCGGGCTTTTTTTTTGCGCGGGAACATGGCAAGATGCGTGGGTTGTGCACAAAACGCTCTATCCGGGGTGGCGTATGAATACCTTGCCGGCGGCAACTCCCGCCGAGGCCCTCGCCCTGCTCAGGCTGCCCGACGCGCGCCTGTTCGCGCAGGCCACGGCGCTGCGCGAAGCGGCCTTTGGCCGCCGCATTGTCCTGTGCGCCATCATCAATGCCCGCAGCGGCGATTGCGCCATGGACTGCCGCTTCTGCTCGCAAAGCCGGCACAACCGCACCCCTGTCGACATTTTCCCCCTGCTGCCCGATGCCGTCCTGCGCGAGCGCATCCTGAAACTGGCCGCGCTGCCTGTGGCGCGTATCGGCGTCGTCACCAGCGGGGCCATGCTGGGCGGGGATGAGCTGGACCGCCTGTGCGGGGTCATAGCGGCTCTGCCCGGCGACGTTCGCGGCCGCGTGTGCGCCTCGCTGGGCAGGCTGCCTGCGGAAAGCCTCGCGCGTCTGCGGGCGGCCGGTCTGACGCGCCTGCACCACAATCTCGAGACGTCGCGGAATTTTTATCCGCAGATCTGTACAAGCCAGACATGGGATCAGCGACGGAATACGGCGTTGCGCGCCGTGGAGGCGGGGTTGACGGTCTGTTCCGGCGGTCTGTTCGGGTTGGGCGAGAGCTGGGAGGACCGTGTGGACTTCGCCTTCAGCCTCAAGGGCATGGGAGTGCGCCATGTGCCCCTGAATTTTCTGCACCCGCACCCGGAAACGCCGCTGGCGGAGCGCCCCCCGCTTGACGCGACCGAGGCTCTGCGCATTATTGCCGTATTCCGGCATATCCTGCCCGACGCCACGCTGCGCGTCTGTGGCGGCAGGCCCCTCACCCTGGGCGCGCGCCAGCACGAAATCTTTGCTGCCGGGGCCAATGCCCTGATGACCGGCGACTACCTGACCACCCGCGGCCAGGGCGTCGCCCATGATCTGGCCATGATTGAAGCGCAGGGACTGGAGGCGGCCTGTGACGTCGCGTGCTGACGCGCCGGTCGCCGTCGGGCGCGCCTTCTTCGTGGCCGGGGCGGGCACGGACGTGGGCAAGACGGTATTCACGGCGGCCCTGCTGCGCGCCCTGTGGCGCGCAAAAGTGCGTGCGCGGGCCGTCAAGCCGGTGCAGACCGGGGTGCTGCCGGAAGAGGCGGCGCGTTCCCCTCTGTCCGACGCGCGCGTCTATGCCGCCGCCGTGGAGGACATGCCGGAGGCCGTTGCGGCGCGTCCGGCCGAGGTTCTGCGCTGCTTTGCGCTGCCAGCCTCGCCCCATCTGGCGGCGGCCCGCGAACGGGCGCGCCTGGACTGCGCCGCCCTGTGCGCCGCAGTGCGCCGCTGCCGGGATGCGAACCCCGCGGACGTGCTGCTGCTGGAAGGGGCGGGCGGCCTGCGCGTGCCCCTCAACGAACGCGAGGACATGCTGGATTTCATGTCCGCACTGGGCCTGCCCGTGCTGCTGGTGGGCGGCAACTGTCTGGGCGGGCTCAACCACATGCTGCTTTCGCTGGACGCGCTGCGCAATGCGGGCCTGCAGGCGGCCGCAGTTGCCCTCATCCCCGCTGCGGATCCTGCGGCGGGCTGTCCCGGCGTGGATGTGCCCGCCATGCTGGCCGACAATGCGGCCCTGCTGCAGCAACGCCTTGCCGCGCGCTGCCCGGGCGCGCTCTTCGTGGAGCTGCCGCGCCTGCCCCGGCTGGACGCTGCCGCCTGGGATCATCTGTCCGGCCTGCTGCTGCCCCTGGCACGCCGCATGGCCGCCCTGCCCGCGCCGGAGGGGGGAGGAGAGGAACTGCTGCGCCGCGACCGGGCGACAATCTGGCATCCCTATGCATCAGCCGTGCGCCCGCCTGTGCTTACGCCCGTGGCGCGTACGCGCGGCAACCGCATCCTGGCGGCCGACGGCCGGGAACTGGTGGACGGCATGTCCTCCTGGTGGGCGGCCGTGCACGGCTACAACCATCCCCGCCTTATGGCGGCCCTGCGCGGGCAGGCCGGGCGCATGCCCCACGTCATGTTTGGCGGGCTGACGCACGAACCCGCAGTCGCGTTGGCGGAACGCCTGCTGCGCCGCATGCCCGCCGGGCTGGAACGGATATTCTTTGCCGATTCAGGCTCCGTCGCCGTGGAAGTTGCCCTCAAAATGGCGCTGCAGTGCCAAGCGGGGCGGGGCGAGACGGGGCGCGTGCGCTTCCTCGCGCCGCGCGGCGGCTACCACGGGGACACCTTCGGGGCCATGTCCGTCTGTGATCCCGTCAACGGCATGCACAGCCTGTTCTCGGGCATGCTGCCGCAGCAGCTGTTCATGGAGCGGCCTTCCTGCCGGTTTGACCGTCCCTTTGACCCTGACGCTCTCAGCGACGCCCGGCGTATGCTGGCGGAGCACGGGCGCGAGATTGCCGCTGTCATTCTGGAACCGGTGGTGCAGGGGGCGGGCGGCATGTGGTTTTACCATCCGGACTACCTGCGCGGCCTGGCGGAACTGTGCCGCGCGGCCGGGGCTCTGCTCATTTTTGACGAGATAGCCACGGGCTTCGGCCGCACGGGCAGATACTTCGCCGCCGAGTGGGCGGGCGTGGCCCCCGATATCCTCTGTTGCGGCAAGGCGCTGACAGGCGGCGTCATGACGCTGGCGGCCACGGCCTGTTCCGCCGCCGTGGCGCGCGATATCTGCGCGCGGGGGCAGGTCTTCATGCACGGGCCCACCTTCATGGCCAACCCTCTGGCCTGCGCCGTGGCCGGGGCCAGCCTGGACCTGCTTGACGAAGAGGGCTGGCAGGAGCGCGTGGCGGCGCTGGAGCGCGGGTTGCGGCGGGGGCTGGAGGAGTGCGCCGCGCTGCCCGGCGTGGCGGACGTGCGGGTGCTGGGCGGCATCGGCGTGGTGGAAACGCGTCACCCGGTCAATACCGCCGCCCTGCACGCCTTCTTTGTGGAGCATGGCGTCTGGCTGCGGCCGTTCAATCGGCTGGTGTACCTCATGCCGCCCTACATCACGCCCGCGGAGGACGTGGAACGCCTGTGCGCGGCCGTGCGCGACGCCCTGGCCGCCGGAGTGCACCTGCCGCAGAATGCGTCCGTCTGAGCGGGGCGCCGTGCCGTCGGGACTGGCTGCCGGCAGACGTGCCGGCTGAAGAAGGGCGGCACGACCCGGGCAAAGAAATGCCTGTACTGCAAGCGGCCCCGTCGTCAGGCGTGCCCCCATAAACTCCGCCGTGCCGCCATTGCGCCGTGGGCTGCCGTTGTCGGCAGGGGAAGTCCCGGCAGCCATACCCCCCCTATCGCATCATTGCCTGTCCAGTCCTGGTATTCTTTACACGGCCTTTCGCCATGCATTGAATGAAAACCGTTATGTCATGTAATAATTCAGAATACTTTGTTTTTTTGAAAAATCAGGCCCTTTGCGGCCTGTTGCAATGCCAACGGGATTGACAAAACCCGCAAAGTGTCAATTGACCAGGGAAAATTTTGATGTATAGTGGAACTTAAGGCTTTTTCCACGCGCCTGCGGACATCCCGCTCTTTGCGTCCGCAGGCAAGCCAAAAATTTCAAGTTGTCCGGAAGCAGTCGTATGAGAGGGAAAGATGGTAGTGCAACAAACGACAAAAGATTTGCTTGCGGCATCACTTAAGGAACTTGCGCAAAAGAAATCCATAGACAAAATTTCAGTAAAAGAACTTGTCAGGAATGCCGGCTTGACGTCAGCAACATTCTATAATCATTTTTCAAATAAATACGAACTTGTTGCTTGGATATATACTATGCAGATATCCAAGGTTATGGAGGAATTTCTCTCAAAGTATTCATGGTATGATGTTGTATGCAAATTTATGCAAATAATACAGAAAGCGCCGGAATTTTATGAAAATGCATTAAAAAGCACCTATGGAAGGACATCTTTTTGTTACGCAGTAAACAATTTCGCTATTGATATGGTTGCGGAGCGAATATGGTGCCACCATACTACAGTGGAAAATTTTGACGATATGCTGTTTTATATAAAATATTATATGCGTTTTATCGCAGAAGCTGTCAATGACTGGTTTCTGGAGGGACGGGCAATTCCGAAGGAACAGATTGCTGCAAAGCTCGTTACAGCGATGCCTGAACCGCTAAGGCCGTTGCTCGCCGCTTTCATCCCTGCGGGCATGGAACACTAGCTGACGCTGTGCCCCGGCTATGCCGAAGTGGATTATGTGGATGACCCGCTGGATGGAGAGCAGGCGTAGCGTGCGGGCCGGCGCAACAAACAAAAGGAGGTGCAGTGTGATTATCAAGGCCGTCAAGCTGTATGAAAATGGGTTTATGACCGAGCCCTTCCTGCTGGGGGGCGAGGATGGCGAAGGCTGTTTTGACGCCTCCGTGCGCTATCGCTCATCGATACAGAATTTCCTTATTGATACGGGCAGCGAGGTCATTCTTGTGGACACGGGGATGCCCAGCGAAACTCCGGATACCGTTCCCGACGAGACAACAAAAGTCCATATTGGAACGCGCATCAGGGATTATGTTTCTGCCCTCGCCGACCTCGGCTACAAACCGGAGCAGGTCAGCAGGATTCTGGTGACGCACAAGCATGCGGACCATACAGGGGAGTTGCGCAGCTTTCCCCATGCGAAGATATACATGTCCCCGGAGGAAGCCGACGCCCTGCAGCTGCAGGGCGACAACATCATCCGCGTAACCTACAAGGACGGCCCGTTCCACAATTTCAGGGCGCATGAAAAAATCGCGGAGGGCGTGTACTTCATTGAGGCCAAAGGGCACACCAGGGGCAACAGCATCATCATCGCGGAAGACGGCGGCCTTTTCTATATGATGCACGGCGACGTCACCTATTCGGACGAGGCCCTGTATGCCAACAAGCTGTCCATCGTCTATGAAGACAAGGCCGCCGCCCGCGATACGCTGAACCAGGTCCGCCGGTTCGTCAGCGAGCATCCCACGGTGTACTGCTCGACCCACACGCCCCTCGGCTATGAAAACCTCGAGGCTAGGCGCGTGGTCAATCTCAATGCGCCGCCGAAAGTCATCCCGCCTGCCGATATCGTGACAAAGGAGGCGACGGGCAAGTATGTCTGTTCCGTGTGCGGCCACTGTTATGACCCCGAAAAGGGCGACCCGGAGCGCGGCATTGCGCCCGGCACAAGGTTCGAGGATCTTCCCGATGACTGGAAATGCCCGCGCTGCAGGCAGCCCAAAAGCGCTTTCAACAAGGCATGAAGCCACCGCCTGCCGGGTTTGACGTTTTGCCGAAAGGAGAGATGTAGCCATGAAAATTCTCGTGTTGAATGGAAGCCCCCGCCCCAAAGGCAACACCACGGCAATGGTCACGGCGTTTGCCGAGGGCGCGGAATCCGTCGGCCATCAGGTGGATATTGTGGATGTGTGCAAGCTGCATATACACGGGTGCAACGCCTGTGAGTACTGCCATACCAAGGGTAACGGCATATGCGTGCAGCAGGATGATATGCAGAAAATCTGCACGCAGTTCGGCGACGCCGATATGCTTGTGGTGGCTTCCCCCATTTATTTCGCTGGAATCCCCGGGCAACTCAAGTGTGTTGTTGACAGGTTTTACGCTGTATTCAATCCGCAGGGATCCAACAGTTCCGGAAAATCCAAAAAATTTGCCGCAATCCTGAGTTCCGCCATGCCCGGCGTGTACGGCGGGGCAACGGCTGTGCTTAAGGATAGCCTAGCCGCCGGTCTTGGTCTTGAGGTCGTGAGCGTGCTCACGGCCAACGGGGAAGAAAACGGCTCGGCAGCCAAGCTGGCGGAGCTGCGGAATCTTGGAAAATCTCTGTAGAGTTATCTGGCACACGGAGGGCACGCCATGACAATGCACAACTACGCGCAGCATTCCAAATTCGCTGATAAAATTCGCCAGATGCAGGCGGCGGAAACCAACGGCAGCGAGCTGTATTTCGTCCTCATCTACCTCGCCAAGGAAAAAGGCCTGCACGACCTTGCCGACGCCATGCTGAAAAACGCCTGTGAGGATTCCCTGCACGGCGGCATGTACGGCGCCATGCTCGGCAAGGGCAAGGAAAGCGAGGAGGAATTGTGGAAACAGGCCGTCAGGCTGTACAGGCTGGAAGCTTCCGCGGAGGGGAGCCTGCGCAAACTGGCCGATGAAATTCGCGCGGCAGGGGAGCCTGAGCTGGCCGATTGCGTGGAATCGACCATTGCCGAGGAAAACGAGCACGCGCAGCGCCTGAAGGCCGTGTTCGACGCCCGCGGCATTGCCTGCTAGCACACGCAAAGGGCCCCCGCTCTGCGGGGGCCGCAAAGGTGCGGAGCGGCTCGCGGGGGAAACGCCGGCAGGTGCCGATGCGGTTCCTGCAATCATACTGAACCGCTGCGAATATTGATCACTATAGTTTTGTCGTGGAGGAGCAATGCGTAAGAGCATAACAATAGACAAGAAAAATTGCATCCATTGTGGTTTGTGCATAAAAGATTGTGTGGTAAGTATTATAGAATTTGATGATGAAAAAATTCCTCAGTACAAACACGGCAACGAAAACACCTGTGTCGGATGCCAGCATTGCATGGCAATTTGTCCGACAGGCGCACTCTCCTTTGGCGGAAAAAAGTCCCAAAACTCTTCGCCAGTTGGATTCGGCAGGAGTGAAGATATTTTGCAGTTGATAAAATCGAGAAGGAGCATAAGGTTTTATAAGAATGAAAATGTGCCAACTGAAAAACTACATAATCTTATAGAGATGCTGCCATTTATACCAACCGGCGGCAATGCGGATAATCTACATTTTTCTATAGTAGCAACGAAAGAAAAAATGGATAATATACGTGAAATCACATATAATAAAATCATGTCGATAGAAAATCCCTCAAAATTCCAGGTAGCAGCAAGGAATGCTTTTGTTGAGGGAAAAGATATAGTTTATCGTGGAGCGACATCAATGATTGCCGTTGCCATTGATAAAGATAAAACAATTGATGGATGTGAAACTGCTGACCCCATTATTGCATTATCATATTTTGAATTGTATGCACAAAGCATGGGACTTGGCACATTGTGGTGTGATATGGCTGTGACCATAGCAAATCAAATTCCAGATGTATATTCACTTTTGGAAATACAAAAAAGTTACACATTGAATTATATAATGTTGTTTGGCACCCCTTCTATTAAATATTCACGTACAATACAACCTGAAATGTTCAATATAAAACTTCTTTATTGTCACCCTCTGGGAGGGGCAAAACCCCCAGCTTTAGCTGGCGGCTTTAGCATGGTGGTGGTAAGCTCGGCGGCATGGACACCTACCAGCACGGAGCTCACAGCGTTTTTTCGATCCATCTGCACATTGTGTGGAT
>SUVB01000005.1 GCA_015062205.1 Desulfovibrio desulfuricans | reverse complement strand
GCGGTTGCGGCGACTCCGGCGCAGGGACAGGCTCCGCAGCTTCGATGGGAAGACGGCGCACGGCCTCCAGCATATCCCGGAGGGGCGCGGCGTCGGGCATACGCTCCCCGGCGAGCCGGTCCAGGTTGCTGAGGCGTTCCGCCAGGCCGGCCACCATGTCCGCCGGGAGTGCGGGAGCGTCGCCGTATTTCTGCAAGTCCGCATAGGCGCGTTCGTGCCACCAGTCAAAGGCGTTGGTGCGGCGGCGCAATTTGGCGAGGGGCGGGAAGGCCGTCTCCCAGAATGTTTCAAACAGCCCGAGGAACAGATCGACGGCATCCCGCAAGCCCTCAATCCCGTGAACCTCCTGCCAGGCAATGCCCACGTAGGCGGCTATTTGCAGGTCTTTGGATTTCTGCTCAAGGATGGCCTGCCCCTGTGCAGCGACTTTTGCCCAGGCAACAGCCCCGCCCTGCACGGCGGAGCCCAGCTTGCCGATTTCCGCCGATACATCGGCGTATTCCTGTTCATACTTCGCATCGAAACCCGCAGGGTTGTCTCCCGGTATGGGCTTCGCGCCCAAGGCTGCGGCATCCATAATTCCCCCAACACGAATGGCAAGTTGATGCGTTTTTATCTATGCACAGATGCGTCAGACGTCAAATTCCTCCTGAGACGACAGTGCAAGCACAGGAATGACCGCGAACGGCAGCGGTGGCAGGCGCCTTGCTGATAACCTGCCGATTATCCGTTCAGTTTTTGCAACAGTTGCCCATACGGGAAATCAGGATAACTGATAATTGGCGAAGTCATGGAAAACGCCTCACGGTGGATTGTTCGTTGGAAACAATCGACGGAGGGCATATTCCGTTAGATGGAATTTAGGTGTTTTTTTGGGGAGATAGCACTGCCGGCTGCCGCAGGGCGGATGGGCAGGGACACACGGCAACTGCCTCAGTTCCGGGGGGGCAGGGACGCCGTGGCGCGGATCGTCCTGATGCCTACGGGCATCAGCCCCCCCCGAAGGCCCAATATGGAACAAGGGCAATACCTTCAAGAAAATCCTCATCCCCTTTAGTTAAGCCATATGGACACGACACTTGTATTGGAGGCGCTGAAAAAAGCCTATGAAGCGCGCAGGCCGCCCCACGGCCTGCGCCTGCACTCTGACCGTGGAAGTCAGTATTGCAGCAAGGCATATCAGCAGCAGCTTGCTGCGTACCGGATGCAACAGCAGCGTTGCCTGTCGGTGGTGTTTGTCCGTGAGCCCAAACCGCAAATAGAATAGAGCGCCTTCGCGTTTTAATGAATCAATACGAGATGCTGGCCTCGCATCGCGCAAATTCAATCACCACCCTCCAGAAGACCCGCCTCCGCCGGAGCTGCCGCCACCGAATCCTCCAGCCCCCCTGCTTCGTGAATCACGAGATCCTGAACCATGATGTCTTCTTCCAAAATTACTATAACTATCTTTACTATTCAGACTACCAAAATGTCCAAACGAAATAATATAAAAAAGTACATTAACAATGAAACATACAATACAAATGAATAATTCCACTGCGGGTGACAACACAAAATAGTATATTGCCATTATTACCAGGACAAGCGCAATAAAAATCGCCAGATATAAGCAATCCTCTAGAGTCCACTCTTTGTCCGTGCTATTTGTCATTGTTAAGGATTCCGGTGGCGATTCTCCATACTCAGCATAAATTTTGTTCGCCAATTTTTGGTAGGCCGCGAGTATGCCCGCAGAATAGTCGCCGGCCTTGAACATCGGTTTCATAGCATCAAGCACTTCACCTGCATATCCGTCGGTGATGGCCCCTTCGAGTCCGTATCCGACCTCTATCCGGAACTTGCGGTCGTCCTTAGCGATGAGAAGCAGGACGCCATTGTTCTTCGCGGCGTCGCCGATGCCCCATGAACGGAACAGCGTGTTCGAGTAATTCTCAATGTCAGCGCCATCCAGCGTATTCACCGAGACCACGACAAGCTGCGCCCCGAACCGTTTGTCCAGGTCATTCCCGATGTCAAGAATTTGCTGCCGATCCCCGGTATTCACCAGCTGCACATAATCCGCAAGGTAAATATCGGCAGTAGGCGGCGAGGGTATGCCGACTGCCGCGGCCATGCCCCGGCATGCCAGAAACAGGACGGCAAGCAGGCAGAACTGAATGAACGGCCCGGCCCGTCTCAAAAAGTCACCTCCGGCACATGGCGCGCCGATTCTTCAGCAACGAACTGAGCCATGCTCCGGTAGCCCATCACGCGGGCGACAATGTTGCCCGGAAATGTTCCGATGGCGGTATTGTAGTTGCGAATTGCCTCGTTATAATCGCGCCGGGCGACGGCTATGCGGTTTTCCGATCCTGAAATCTCCCGCATGAGTTCCGTGAAATGGGCGTCCGCCTTCAGCGAGGGATAGTTCTCCGCCACGGCGATCAGCCGCCCCAGTGCCCCTGTGAGCTGCCCATTCGCAGCCGCGATTTCCTCTGTGGAATGCGCTCCGACGATGCGCGCCCGGGCCGATGTCACCTCGTTCAAAACCTTTTCTTCGTGCTGCATATATCCCTTGACCGTAGAGATAAGATTTGGAATCAAATCGGCGCGCCGCTGAACCTGATTCTCAATCTGCCCGTACTGCGCGTCAATCGCGATTCTAGCGCTCATGACAGAATTGTATGCGGCAATCGCTCCCAGCAACAGGACTGCTGAAACGGCAACTGCCGCAATCGTACCTTTCTTCATGATTCCGGGCTCCCCTTGATTGTCACGGTCTGACGTTTTCCTGACCTGCCCACGCGTTGCCGCGCAGAAATGCCAGACGCCTTGGCCGCGTAGATACTGCGGCCCCGGTTCTGCTGCCGGCGGCTGACGCCGTATATCAGTTGCCCCCGGCTCGTTGGTGGCGGGTCGGGGGCGAAAAGAAACCAACGCTGCAGGCAGTCGCGCACGGGGGCGTTAACCGTGCCGCGCCAGCCCTTGGCCTGCCGTTCGCGGGCAGGCCGTGGTTCCCTCTCTTTCTAACCAGCACGACAGAATATGGCAAGCGGACCAGTTCTGCAACCGTCTCCCAAGAATCGGCCTTCGGTCGCGAAATAACGTATCGGCAACATGGGGCATTATTTTCCCCATCTCTTCAAATATTCCTCCGAGTTTTCCAGATCGCCGATGAAAAAGGCAAGGCGGTCATCTTCACGGGTTAAGGTCAAAGCATAGACCTTGTCCTTTCCATATGGCTTGAGGATGTCTTGCAGCCGGGCATCGGCAGAGGCTTTTAACGCTGCTCCTGCGCTTCGGAATACTTTTTCAGGCAAGAAAAGAACCATGAGAAGATTCTTTCCGTCTCCGGCCCACGTTCCCATAACCTCCACGGTGTATTCACGGCAATAATCTGCATGCTTGCCCTTCTCCGCCGCCTCGTAAAGGAAATTGACTTTTAAGGAGTCACTTACAAGGAGGCTCGGCACCATATTCCTTTCAGACATTTCGCTGATAAACATGCCGATCAGGCCATTTTCTTGGTTTCCCTTCAGCAGAGCGCTTTTGATGCGTTTCTTATCCACGCGGACATTGGCGATGAGTTCAGAACCGTCCCAAGCTACGGTTCCATGGAGAGTCTTCCCTCCGTTCTGCTCTCGCAGCTTCAGCTGGGCAAGCGAATTCACGCTTAAACCGGGAGTAAACGTGTCCAGCGTCACTGCAGGGGCCCCCGCCTGCGCTGGAGGTGTCCATCCCCCAAATGCAAGCAACGACACGGCCAGAATTGTAGTTGACAGTTTTCCAGATACGTTCATGAAAATGCTCCTTACGGATTGGGTGCATTATTGATGCGCTTCGGCCATTCAGGCAAATATCTTGCGGAGAGCGTCTTCAATGCCCCTGCCCCTCCTCGCTGTCGCATGATTTCTCCGCCAGCTGACGCTGCATGGCCACCTGCCAAGAGGACTGGTGAACCTTGGGCGGCGTGGAGGCAAGAGTATCCGACCAAAACCGGCAAAATAAAAATTTTAATTTTTTTTTATATCTCAAAATTATTTCACGCACAATACCTAATGTTAGGTATATACATTTTTTTTTAAATGGGCATGATTCAACCACAGTGAGCGTGGGAAGGCATAATTGGACGCCGCATCACAAGCATGGGCAGCAGAGGTGGAAAACCATGGGGCGCAAATCGCAAAAGAAAAACCGTTATTGCTTTTCCCGGCGTCTTGAGAAAGCCTTGGCGGATATTCCCGCATATGGCCTGACGGTCATTGAAGCGCCGTCCGGCTTCGGCAAGACCACGGCGCTGCGCGAATACCTGGCAAGGGAACACGCGCAGGCCGACGTGCGCTGGTACACCTGCTTCGGCGAATCGGCGGGCAAGGCGTGGGCGGGCATATGCGCGCTTTTCGCCGGGTCGGAAGACAGCATCGCGGAAGAACTCTCTGAACTCGGCGAGCCCACACCGGAGAATCTGGCGGGCATTGCCTCCCTGATTTCCGGCTATTCCAGCCCTGACCCGAAGTTTTTGGTCATTGACAATTACCAGCTTTTCGACAGCCCGGTGCGGAAACGCTGCATCGCCGCCTTTGCCGCCTGCCGGGATGAAAACCTGCACATCATCCTTGTAACGCAGCCGCTCAGGGATGAAGAGGGCGGCTCGACGTTTCACCCCCAGCAGCATCTCTGCATCACGGCGCGCGACCTGTTTTTCGACAGTGCGTGCATCGCCGAATATTGCCGCCTGATGGGCATAGCCATCACTTCAGAAAAAATCGAGGCTGTCCAGACAGCCGCAAGGGGCTGGGTGGCGGCCATCCGCCTGCAACTGCAGCACTACAGGCACACCGGAAGCCTGGCGGATTTCAGCGATATCCGCCCGCTGGTGGAAACCGCCATCTGGAACCGCCTTTCGCGCGACGAGCGGAATCTCATGATGGGGCTTTCCCTGCTGGATGCCTTCAATACCCGTCAGGCCGCCATCATGAGTGACGGCATGGCGCTGCCGGACACTGTCGCGGAACTGCTTTCCCAGGATTTTTTCATCCGCCATGTGGCGGACAGGCAGGCGTATGTCATGCACAGCATCCTGCAGGATTACCTGCGGGAGCGTTTCGCCATGGAGGCCGCAGAGTTCAGGGCCGCCATGCACCGCAAGGCCGCCATGGCCTCCCTGGACACGGGCGACCTGTTTCAGGCGGCGCATTTCTTTTTGGAAGTGGAGGACTACAGGGCCATTCTCTCCCTCCCCATGTCCACGCAGTATGTCTATGACAACCAGGAGCGGGACATCACGTCCCTGTTCGAGAGGCTGATGGACAGGTGCCCGCTGGAAGTCCTGCGGGAGTACCCGGTCTTTCTCGTGCTCATGGCCTATAATTTTTTTCGGCGCGGTTCACGCGCATATTTCCTCCGCGCCACGGATGTTCTCAGGAAGCTGCTGGAGGACAGCGGAAAAGGCCAGGGGCCTGAATGGGAACGGGCCTGCGGCGAATACGCCATGCTCATGTCCTTCACCGAATACAATGACATCGCCAGGATGGGGGCTTTCCACAGCAGGGCCCTGCAACACTTGCAGGCCGTTTCGGACAATCCCCGCTCCGAGGTGTTCCGGGGCACCATGCCCTTCGGCACGGCCTCGGTGCTCTGCCTTTACTGGAACCGGATCGGCGGCCTGAGCCGACTGCTGGATCTCATGGACACCTACCTGCCGGTCTATTCCGATCTGGCTTCCGGGCACGGCGCGGGAGCGGAGCATATTTTCCGCGCCGAGGCGGCCCTTGCCGCCGGCGACGACACGACGGCGGAACTCATGGCCCACAAGGCCACATACCGGGGGCGCAATGCGGGGCAATACGGCGTCTGCCTCAGCGCCGATCTTATCCTGGCGGAAATCGGGCTGCTGCGCGGCGACGTTGAAGCCTACGAAACGGCCCGCGAGAGCCTGGCCCGCAACGCGCACGAATCAGGGCAGCATTCCATACTGCGCCTGGGGGAACTGTGCCAGGCGGAGCTGGATCTCAGCATGGGCCGTACCGAGGATATCCCCACATGGCTGCGCGACGCCGCCGGCATACAGAGAGTCGTGTATGCCCACAGCATCCCCTATGCCCTGATTTTCCACGAGCACTATCTGCTGCTGAAAGAGCGGTATACAGAGTTGCAGGGACTTGAAGAGCAGATCATGCAGCAGGCAAGCACGATGAACTACATCCTCCCCCGGCTCTATTACGCCATCTATCTGGCCATAGCGGAGGCCAAGGCAGGTTCCATGAAGCGGGCGGTCTCTCATATGGAAGAGGCGTTGCGCCTTGCCCTGCCGGACAGGATATATCTGCCGTTCGCCCGCCTGGCCACGGGCCTTAAGCCGATCTTTCCCCTCCTGACGCAGCCTGTGCCGGAAGGCTTGCAGACCATCTGTTCCCGCCGTGAAAAGGGCGTGTCGGCAATCCTGAAAAATGATGCGGAAGAATCGTCATTGCTGACCCCACGGGAGCAGGAAGTCTGCGCCCTTGCACGGGAACAGCTGGCTGCCAAGGAAATTTCCGCGAGACTCTGCATCAGCGTGCATACGGTCAACACCATACTGAAGGCCGTGTACCGGAAATACAATGTCAGCGGAAAAGCGGAGTTGAGCAATATCCCTTCCCGTTAGGGCGTCACGTAAACGGTAAGTATTGATTTGAGGGAGGCTGCAATGCGGCAATTCACCGTGGAGCGCATGAGTATATTGCTTCTGGCCGTGCTGCTGGCCTGCGTGCCGGCTGCGCTCTGTCCAACCCCGATTGTGGCGGCGGACGCGCGGCATGACACCTTTCTGAAGGCGGCCCGGGCTTTTGTTGTGGATCACAAACTCCCGGATGGCGAAGCCATCGACAAGGATGCCATCATCGATGACTTCGACAAAAACAGCCTCGCGATCGCAGACGTTAACGGCGATGGCAAGCCGGAGTTGCTCGTCCGGTTTACGACCGGATCCATGGCATCGAATCTGGAATTTGTCTGCGGTTTCGACGAAGACTCCGGCAAAATCATCGTAGAGTTCTCGGGAATTCCCGGTGTGGAATACTTCAGCAACGGTTGCGCCAGGGAGAAGGTATCGCACAATCAGGGCCTAGCAGGCGAGTTCTGGCCGTACAGCTTTTCACTGTACGACGCGAAGACGGGGAAGTACGAGCTGAAGGGCAGCGTCGACGCTTGGAGCAGGAAGGAATACCCCACAAACCCCTTCGACAATGACAAGCCCTTCCCGAAGGAGATCGACGCGACGGGTGACGGTTTCGTGTATTTCATAGATGACGAGAATTTCAAGGGTGCCAGAGGAACGGAGACGCCGGTGGACACGCCCGTCTATACGGCATGGGTCAGGCATTACACAGGCGGCGCAACGCCCGTCAGGATAGACTGGCTTCCCGCAACTGCGGATGGCGTCAAGGCCCTGGAGACGAAGTGACACGGCTTCGGAGTTAGGGGGAAATTCAGGCGTGCAGTCCCGATCCGACCGTTGAAAATACGTTACAGTCTGAGAAGACAGCAATTTTTAACTGACAGGAGCAGTGCGATGAAAAAACTTACTGGTACCTTTTTCGTCTTTCTGCTGGTACTGGCAACGGGCGCTTTGGCAGACGCCGGCCCTTTGAGCATCAAGGTGACAAACAGTGAAGCCGGTGGGATGAGCGGCGGAAAACAGGCCATTATTTTTTGGATGACAGTTAAAAATACATCGTCAGTGGAATATATCGGGAAGCTTAATTCCGTGACCGTTGAAGTGATCGGCAGGCACAAGGGGGGGGAGGAGAGATACGAAAGAAAGGTCAATGTTGACTGGACCTTTGACCCGGCGCTTGGCCCAGGGAAAAATAAAAAACTTAAGACGCGCTTTATGAGACAAGTTAATCCAGGAAAAGGTTGGTATAGATATAATAACGTCAAAGTGCGCGTTTTGAAATACAACTTTAGAAGGGAAAGCTGAAGAATTCCCTTTGTAAAAATGGGGAAACATGCCATAACTGCACAACGTTGCATATTTTCTTCGTCATACGAATATAGGCTTGAGTCACGCGATACATCTGCGGCGCAATGCCTGACAGGGAGGACTGGCTTCCGCCGCCGCTGATGGAATCGCGGCGCTTGAGATGCTGAGGTGAGCGATGGCAGGCGGACTGACAGCGGCAAAAACTTTCGGCAATACCGATGGACATTCTTGCGAGGTGACAATGGGAAAAATTGTGCGTCTGTTTGCGCTTTACGCACTGGTGATGCTCTGCTCGGGCTCGGCCTGGGCGGACGCGCGGCATGCCGCGTTTCTGCAAGCGGCCCGGGCTTTTGTTGTGGATCACAAACTCCCGGATGGCGAAGCCATCGACAAGGATGCCGTCATCGGTGACTTCGATAAAAACAGCCTCGCGATTGCAGACGTTAACGGCGATGGCAAGCCGGAGCTGCTCGTCCGGTTTACGACCGGCTCAAGGGGTGCGCAGCAGGAGTTCGTCTGCGGTTTTGACGAGAATACCGGCAAGCTCGCCGTGGCGTTCGCCGGCGTTCCGGGTGCGGAATACTTCAGCAACGGCGGCCTCAAGGAATTTGCCGCGCGGAATAAGGGATGGGCTGGGGAAAAAGACTGGCCGTACAGCTTCTTTACATACGATGCAAAGAAGGGGGAGTACGCGCAGAAGGGCTTTGTTTTTGCCTGGAGCAAAGAGCAATTCCCGACCGACCCTGACGAAGGAAAACCCTTTCCCAAGGAAATCGACGTCACGGGTGACGGTTTCGTGTATTTCATAGATGACGAGACTTTCAAGGGTGCCAGAGGAACGGAGACGCCGGTGGACACGCCCGTCTATACGGCATGGGTCAGGCATTACACAGGCGGCGCAACGCCCGTCAAGGTGGACTGGGTTCCCGCAACTGCGGATGGCGTCAAGGCCCTGGAGACGAAGCACGCTGAATGAAAGCGCTCTCTGTTGTTTCAGTGGGACGTGACAGTTCGGATAGGGTGAATATGCCGCGCTTCAGGGCCACGTTACAATTCTTTGCCGTTATAGCCGCATGCTTTCTGCCTTGCATGGCGGAATGGACGCACGCGCAGGAACGCATCACTGCGTATTCCGTGGAACTCGCCGTGCAGGCGGACGCCTCCCTGTTGGTGACGGAGTCCATCACGGTGCAGGCCGAGCACGATGCCGTCAGGCACGGCATTTTCCGCTCCGTCCCCACGCTCACCTGGCATGACAGGAAAGTTCGCACCTACGGCGTGGAACTGGTGGAAGCTCGCATGGACGGCGCGCCCGTGCCCTGCCGGACGGAGCGCGGGGATATGCTGACCAGCTTCATCCTCGGCGATCCCGACAAGAAACTTGCCCGGGGTGAGCACACGTTTGCGCTTGCCTATCGCGCAACGGGGCATGTCCGCAGGGAGAAAGGCGGCTATGCCATCCACTACAATGCCACGGGCAGCCAGTGGAGCTTCCCCATCGACGAGGCTGCCGTCAGCGTAACGCTGCCTGACGGCGCAAGGCTGACGGACGCTTCCGCCTATATCCTGCACGGCAGGGAACGCATGGACGGCGGCACTGTTTCCGAAGCCGCCGCCTTTGCCGCAACGCGCCCGCTGGAGCCGGGAGAGGCCCTGGTGGTGCAGGCGGCTTGGCAAGGCGGCTCCATCAGCCTTCCCGCGCCCGGCTTGCGCGAGCAATTGGCCGCTGACGGCTTCCGAATCATGGCGGCCGTCGGCGTGCTGCCGCTGTGCTGTTTTGTGTTCCTCTGGTTCTTCTTCCGCCGTGTCCGGAAGCCTGCCGTCGTGCCGCTCTATGCGCCGCCACGGGATATTTCCCCCGGGCTCGCCGCCCATATCTGCGGCAAGCCGGAAAACGCGGCGCGCGCCGACCTCCTGTGGACGGCTGCGCGCGGCTTCATGCGCATGCAAAGGGATGGCGGCAAATGGACCTTCCTTCCCTCCTGGCCCAGGCATGTGCAGCGCGACTGGCAGAACACGGCCTGCCTTGACATTGCCGACCGGCTTTTCTCCGGCAGAGCCGGCGAGTCGGTTGCGCGCCTTGAGAACGGCATGCCGGAAGACTGGAGCGCTGTGGAAAGTGACAACGGCGAACGCCTGCACCATGCCTTGAACGGCGTGCAGGACGGCTACAAAAAGCGGATGCGTGACTTAGCTCCCGCCGGCCGGCTGCTGCCTGCCGCAGGCGCCGTCGTCAACGCCGCGCTGCTCTATGCCGCCATGTATGTTGCGGGCTGGCCGGGCATCTATGACGGCATGGATCTCACTAATGATTTTCTGGGCATAGGCTTATGCTCCCTGCTTGCGGCGCTGCCTCTGCTGTGTCTGAAAAAGGGCGTGCTGCAACGTATTGCCCTGCTGGTTTCCGGGGCGCTTTGCGTGCTTGCGCTGGGGCTGTGGCTGGATTTTGACCGGCAGTTCTGGCTGCCCGTTCTGAGTTGCGTCTTTACGCCCCTGCTGTTCTGGCGTTGCTTCCCCTGCCGGCCTACGCCAAAGGGGCTGGAGGCGCGCGCCGCCGTGGAAGGTTTGGCCCTGTATGTCGGCACGGCAGGAAAAAAGCGTCCGGCCCTCTGCAATGTCCCCGAAGACACGGTGGAGAAATACGAGGAGATGTTGCCCTACGCCGTGGCCCTGGGCCTGGCCGAAGCCTGGGAAAAGCGCTTCGTCCCCGTGCTTGCCGCAGCGGGCTATGCCGCTGCCTGGGTAGATGATTTCAGATGCAGCAATGATGAGGAAAAGGCGTTATCTTCATCGGAGAACGCCGGCTATGCCGCGGCCCTGGCCGCCGTAAGCGCCGTCACGGCGGCCTACGGCGCTTCGCAGAGGGATGGCGGCGGATCTGACGGAGGCGGCTCCAACGGCGATTCCGGTGGCGGCAACTCCGGCGGGGGCGGAGGCGGCTGGTAGCCGTAGTGCCGCATTGGAATATGGCAAGGCAAGCGTCGTATGCGACGTCGTTACACAAACTGCCAGAAGAGGTTTTGAAAATGAAAAAGATTGCTCGTTTGTTTTTCGTCCCGTTTTTGTTTTGCCTGCTGACCGCAGTGATCGGCGTACCCAGCGTGCAGGCGGATCAGTTTCTTGTTATCAAGATAAATAACTATAGAAGTCAGTCTGTCAGCTTGGCCTTTGCTCGTGAAAATGGATATAACACTTCAGATACCACAACAAAGGGCTGGTATAATGTTCCGGCCAGAACGTCAAAAACGATAAAAATTTTCAAGTACAATTCCAATGATAACTATTACTTGTATGCGAAAAGTGGCGGCGAGGTAATAGTCAGTGGAAATGACTTTAAGGGCTGGATCGTAAGTGGACAGGCTTTCACCTCGCAACGCGGCAGAAAGCTGGGCGGGGGAAGCCGTGTCGGTTTCAGGGCTCTTAAAGAAAGCAAGGGCAAGGCTACGATCAATCTCGGCAAACGATAGACAGTCTAGCGAAATGGTGTCCGAAGAATCGGGGAAGCCATGCTGATTGCGACGTTGCTGTCTCTGCTGGGGATAGGGTGTTACGCCTACGTCCTGTGCGTCCTGTTGCTGACGCGGCAGGGGGCTGCCCTGCTCTGCGCGGCGCTGCTCGGCTGCCTTGTTTTCGGCCTGGCCGCACGGGCCTGCCTGAAACGCGGGCATAGGCCGCTGGGCGCGCTGCACGGCCTAACGGCTTTCCTCTCCGCTGTGCTGTTTGTTGCGTTGCTGCTAATGGAGTAGGCGCAGGGAGGTGTCATATGCGTCGTGTCACAGTGCTTCTTGTGCTTTGTTTGAGCTTCGCCGCGTTTCCCGCCTCCGCCATGGAAGTGTTGATTGCCAATGCGACGCCGTATGAGATTCTCGGCCTTTTTCTGGAAGGCGTTTCCGGCGACGGACAGCAGGTTTCCTCCTTTTCTGCGGTCCGTGCCCTCCCGGGGGAACGCTGCGGGGAAAAAAACGGGAATATTGATACGCTGACCGCCCTGCAGGCGGATTTCGGGCGGGGCCGCATTGCCGTGAAGGGCTGCGCCCTGAAGGACAGGGCGGAGCTGACCTTGCGCATGGATGATGCGGGCAAGCCCGTTCTGTCCACGTCGGACGGCAAGGCGCTGCCGCTGATGTTCCATGACCTGCGTTTTTCGGAAGAGCATGGCAACGCCGTTGATTTCATGGCGCTTGTGGAGGCGAAAACCCGGGAAGACGTCCTGAAGTCGGGGGGGACAGCCGTTCTGGATTTCAAGGAATTCGGCGATCTGGTCATGCCCGTGCAATTGGGGGAACATGTCTGGACCGGCGCCGTCAGCTTTGCCGGTGACGGCGCCCTTGCGCGCATCCGCCTGATGACGGAACGTTCGTCGGAAGCATGGAAGGAGGTTCTGCCGGAATTCCTCGCGGCGTTCGAGCTGCGCCCCCTTACGCTGACCCTGCCCGACGGCGTCACCATCCGCCATTGCGACAAAAGCGATGCCAATGCTGCCGGCAGTGCGGATGAGGCACGGGAGCAGCTTGTGGCGCTTGCGACAGACGATGCCCTTTGGGAAGAAAAGCCCGACGGAAAACTGGCGGCCCTGATCGGCACGGAAAACGCCTTTCTGGAATGCGGTCAGCCGCAGCGGCCGGTTTCTCCCTCCCTGGGCGCCGTCCTGAACCTGAATTCGTCCAATCTGGTGATGCTGGATGTGGAACCGGACATCAGCGCCCGCGTTGAGTTGGAGCGTATGGCAAACAGCAGGAGATAGTCAGGTACACAGTCGACTGCAAAAATACACAGGAGCTTTTGTAACATGCACATGTGCTGTCAAGCAGTTCTGGCGGCAGTTCTGGCCTGCGCGCTTTGCGCGGGGGTGTCCCATGCCGCCGGGGGAGAGTATGTCCTGAAGGACGGGAAAGC
This sequence comes from Desulfovibrio desulfuricans, assembly GCA_015062205.1. Classification (GTDB taxonomy): domain Bacteria; phylum Desulfobacterota; class Desulfovibrionia; order Desulfovibrionales; family Desulfovibrionaceae; genus Desulfovibrio; species Desulfovibrio desulfuricans_D. Next base: position 20,281 of record SUVB01000005.1, on the reverse strand, counting down.
CTTTCGCGTGGACGGCGGCACGGAAACGCCGCTGAAGGACTGCGAGCCGCAGACGGCCAGTACGGATGCCGGACTGTGGTCGTGGATAGTGGTGGACCCGGGACAGTCCGAAGAAATGAAGGGCTCGGAAAGCGGCATCTACTTTTTCCGGGGCGAGGGGAAAAAGCCGGCGGGTTTTCTTCCCATAAAGGAAGAGGCATCGTCCTGCAGGCTCTATTTCTCCCCCTCCGGCGAAAAGCTGCTGGTGAGCTGGGGCATGGAATACATCCAGCACCTCAGCCTCTATTTCATTGACAAGAGCAAGGGCTTCGTCAGCAAAGCCCCGTTCGAGACGGCGGGGCCTCCCGTCTGGATTGACCATCATCGCTTCGTGTTCAACTCCATCGACACCGGCAAGGGAGTCCGGGTCAGGGACAGATTCGACCTGTGGTGGAGTTCCGTTGCGCTCTACGACTCCGTGGAGAATGAAAAGATTGTCCTCAAGGAGGCCACGACGACCAGGGACTACACCGTCTCCGGCTACGACGAGGCAAAGGACGAGCTTGAAATCTGGGAAAGCTCTGTGATGGACGCGAAGGACTGGGGGGATGAGAATAAGGTCAAGGACACAAAGCTCAAACTTCCCATCCCGGCAGCGGGTTAATGCATCAATGGCGTTCCATTGTGCGCAGCGTTACATGCATTTCAGACAATCACATGGGGGAGCGGATGCGTTGCACCAATCTTCCCACAGAAATACCAGGAGGATTTTCTTATGAAACACATTTCCACAAAGGTGTTGCTGTTCTGTCTGGCTTTGGGATTGTGTTCTGCGCTGTATGCGGCAAGCGCGCAGGCGGCCGGTTTTTCCCCGGCGCAGCTCAAGCAGATGAGCACCTTCCTCAGCAACTTCACCGAGCTCGGCTTCAGGGACTTTGACGTCAAGAAGGACGGGAGTGACGACATGCTGCACCTTGGCGGCGACCCGTCAAACCCGGACCTGATCCGCTTCGGCATCTGGCACAACTACATCAATAACTACAAAAGCCGTATCAAGAAGTGCTCCAGCAAAGATTGCAAGTACGGCTCGCTGGTCATCGACGGCAAGTATGTGGCGGAGAGCGTCAAGAAGTATTTTGACATCAACCTGAAAAACGCCAGTGTTGAGCAGTCTGACCCGCCGTATCATTTCGACGGCAAGCTCTATCATTTTGAGGGGGCGGACGGCGAGGCCGTGTACTATGCCGAGGTGAAGCAGGCGACGCAGGAGGGCGGCCTTGTCCGCATGACCGGCGACCTCTACAACGTCGAGGACAAGAATGACCGGCCCTGCACCTTTGTGGCCACGGCCAAGCCCTGCAAGTGGAACGGCAAGGACTCCTGGGCGATTCTTTCCATGAAAACCACGCAGCGTTGATCGCTTCTCATGCGGGCTGCCCTTCGCTCTCACGGGGGGGCAGCCCGGAATAACGAATGCGTCTGACGTGCAAGAGCACAGGAGAATTCCGGCATGAAGCTGTTTATGCTGTGCGGGGCATTGCTGACGTTTTTTCTCCTCTTCACGGGGGTGTCGCTGCTACAGCTCCACAGGGCGACGCAATGGCGGAGTATTGATGTGGAAGCCGGCCCTATCTGGAGTAACGATCATGCGCAGGAACGCTGTCCATTGGTGTTGGCGGCCTGGCTGGAGGCCAACCCCGGCAAACAGGCCGAATGGACGGGCCACTGGACGACCACGGTGGAATGCGAAATGAGCGTTTGCAATTTTCGTATCAAAAACAGGTAGAGAATGTTCGGCAGCACATTCGGATGGCTGTTCTGCGTAGAGCGACATGCCCTGATAGGCAAGATGCTGACAAAAATGCAAATCCATAATGTCAATTCCTGAAAAATGTAAGGAGCATAGTATGTCCGTACCCCCTCTGCAAAAGATTTTTTTGCTGGCCTGCATGGTGTTGCTGACCGCATCCGCAGTCTGCGCCGAGCCGGCAAACCATGCCAAGCTCATGGCCAACGGCGAATACAAGCAGGCCTTTGATGCATATTCCGCAACATTGCAGGAGGCCAAAACACGCCTTGGCGCAAAGGATTTCGCCGCGGTGCGGAAAGCCGTGCAGGCAGAAATGGAGGATTCGGTAAAGGAAGATGTCGCGTCGGGCACAGCGGAGGCGGAGGCGTGGAGTACAGCCTATTCCGTAGGCCGCGAAAGTTTGAACCGGGAATTGAAGTGGGACTGGCTGCGCCGTCATCCCGAAGGCGTTCAGGGCTTCTACCGCATGCAGAGCAAGGCCTTTGACGGCTGGCTTACCGTGGAGAAGGGCGACAAGCCCGCTTTCTATGCTGTCCAGATTTATGCCATCCAGAAGAATGCGCCCAACAACAGCGGGGAACTGGACGGCTTCGGCACACTGAAAGGCAATGCCATGAACGCCGTGGACAAGAATGACGACCAGAATCCTGTCTGCATAACCTTCAAGGGGGATACGGCAACGATTGCCGAGCCTAAAGCCTTCAAGGAAAGCGGAGCGCTGGGCGCTGGCGTCAGTTTTGACGGAGACTTCGCACGGGAAAAGAAATAGAAGCAATTATTTTGACGGGCATGCAAACGCGCATAGGCGTTTTCCGGCAGCCCTTCGCTGAAACGGCGTAGCCGCGTGGTACAGATGTTGAAAAACCATGATAAGCATTTCACTGCCAATCCGCAACCGGGGGGAATATGGGCATAGCAGGCCGCATAAAAATTTTGCCGTTGCTGTCGATGTTGGCGATTTCACTCTCACTTGCTCCGGCGGCGCCCGGCATGGCTGCCGATTTGTCGCAGGATGATGCAAAACGCCTGTTGAAAGACACGGCAACAATAGCCTCCTATCTGGAACTCAAAGGCGAATCAGACTATACGGGCAAGCCGCAGAATATCATCAAGGCGGCGCTGTTCGGCTGCTACGACGCAAAAAGCGCATTTGCCTATGCACAGGAGGGGCGCAAGGAAGCGGGCAAACCGACGCAGCCCGGCACGACTGCCCTGTTCACGGTCAACGGGAAGGCCGTGACGGCGGATCAGATTCTCCGGCGCGAGGATGCCCCGGATGCATTCAAAAACCTTGCTGAAAGTTTTACCTGCTTCATGACCAGGGATGCCGTCGCGCTGGCTGCCCTGCGTTTCACCGGCCATAGGGTCAAGGAGCACAGCGCGCCGAAAGGCGATGAGTTTTTCGGTGATGTCCTTCTTAACGACAAGGGGTACTATGTGAGCATTGACGGCCTGGGTGACGCGCCTACAGAGGCTGTGCTGAAAAAAGTCGTGCCCCAGGGCGACGGCTTTGTCCTGACGGGAGAGGTCGTCGAAGTCATGGGCGATCCCGAAGAGCATAAGAAGCCGGGAACATTTCGCCTTGAGCTTACGCCGGGGGATGTGCCGGGAACCTGGAAGCGCCGGTATTCCGAGAAAGGGGCGGCAGAGTAAGCGCCTGGATGCGGCATCCCATCAGTGCCGCAAGTCTGCACAACCGAGGGATGCCGTATGTTGCGCCGTGTGCCCCCGGCAATGCCGGGGGCACGATGATGGAGAGATGCTATGATCAAATATCCCGTGTTCGCGTTGCTCACGCTCTGCCTTGCCGTATCTTTTGCCCGCGCCGAGGAAGTCGCGGTCAACCCCAAGGCTCCCGCCTACCATAATGCCCGCTTCGGCTTCTCACTCTCGTGGACGCCCGGCAGCTACACTGTGTTCGAGGCGGATAACGGCGACGGCATTACCGTAACCGACGGCAAGGGCCTCACCATGCAGGCCTATGCCGACCTTGAACCAAGGGTCGGCGACGCAAGCCGTGAAGACTTCTTCGCCCGGGCCGACAGGAAGCCAAAGGCCGAATACAGGCGTGTCAATAGGCAGCAGGGATGGTATGCCCTTTCGTATGTGGAGAACGGCAACATCGTCTACACCAAGCAATTCTATCACAAGGACCACTGGCCCACACTGCACTTTGAATATCCGCAATCCATGAAGGCGCAGTATGACCCGCTGGTGAAACAAGCCGTATCCTCATTTCAGCCATTCTGAAGGTGAGGTGCGCTGTCAAAGGTTGAGAAACCATAACCCGGCTTGCTTCCCGTGCGGGGCGGCCCGGGGCACAGGCCGCCTTCGGCATGGCCAGGGATATCTGCGGGGAGGGGGAATAGCGTGCCGTACGGTATTCCTCCTCCCCGGCTTCAACAGTGACGGCTCAGTTTGTCCATAACAGTTCCGCATACTTGGGCAGGGGCCACAGCGCATCGTCCACCAGACGCTCCAGGGCGTCGGCGTGCTCCCGGCAGGCCGCCAAGGCGGGCAGGATGCCGTCACGGGCGGCACGGGCCTGCGCAAGCGCGCCCTCCGGCACGCTCACGGCGGCGACGGCCGCTTCCAACAGGGACACGCCCTCTGCAAGGGCCGTCACGTGGGCGCGCAGCGTGGTGAAAAACTCCTCTTCCGTTCCGGCGCTCTCAGGTCCCAGCACCTCCTGCGTCTTGAGCGCCGTGTCCGCCGCCCGCCGTTGCGCTTCCCTTCCTGCGGGCAGAACGGCGGCCCGCAGCATGTCAGCCATGACCCGCCCCTCAATGCAGAGTGTTTTGGCGTAGTTCTCCAGCAGTATCTCCTGCCGGGACAGCATTTCCCGCTCGGTCAGGATGCCGCAGCGCAAAAAGACATCCATGACGGCGGGTTCGCTGTAGCGTTCCAGGGCGGTCACGGTGTCCCTGTCGTTGGGAAGGCCCCGCCGCGCGGCCTCCTCCGACCATGAATCAGCATAGCCGTTGCCGTTGAAAACCACGGGCATGTGCTCCCGAAACAGTCGCGGCAACAGTTCCTGCAATGCCGTGTTGAGGGGCGTGCCCGCCGCCGTGGAGGCTTCCAGCTCCGTGGCGATGTCGTCCAGGGCGCAGGCCGTTGCCGCGTTGAGGGCGATGTTCACCGGGGCCACGGACTGCGAGGAGCCCACGGCCCGGAATTCAAACTTGTTGCCCGTGAAGGCGAAGGGGCTCGTCCGGTTGCGGTCCGAGAGATCCACGGGCAGGGGCGGCAGGGTGGATACGCCGATTTCCATGACGGCGCTTTTGCTGCCGGCGGCGTGCCCGCCGTGGACAAGAGCGTCCAGCACTCCGGCGAGTTGATCGCCGAGATAGACGGAGAGAATGGCCGGCGGCGCTTCATTGGCCCCCAGCCGATGGTCATTGCCCGCCCCCACCGTGCCCAGCCGCAGGGCAGGGGCGTGCAGGTGCACGGCGCGCAGCACCGCCGCCAGAAAGACCAGGAACTGCGCATTGTCCTGCGGGCTTGCGCCGGGGTTGAGCAGATTGTTGCCCTCCGAATCGCTGATGGACCAGTTGTTGTGCTTGCCGCTGCCGTTGACGCCCGCGAAGGGCTTTTCGTGCAGCAGGCAGATGAAACCGTGACGCGGGGCCAGGTGGCGCATCATGTTCATGCAGAGCATGTTGTGGTCGCAGGCGATGTTGGCTTCCTCAAAGACCGGCGCCAGTTCGAACTGGCCGGGCGCCACCTCGTTGTGGCGCGTTTTGGCGGGGATGCCCAGTTTGAGCAGTTCATGTTCCAGATCCTGCATGAAGCTCATCACCCGGCCCGGAATGGCGCCGAAGTAGTGATCCTCCATTTCCTGCCCCTTGGGCGAGGGCGCGCCCAGCAGGGTGCGGCCCGTGAGCAGCAGGTCGGGCCTGAGCGCGGCCAGCCGGCTGTCAACAAGGAAGTATTCCTGTTCCGGCCCCACATTGGGACGCACGAATGTGGCCCTGGTGTTGCCGAAGAGGCGCAGGATGCGCAACGCCTGGCGCGACAGGGCCGCAATGGAGCGCAAGAGCGGGATCTTGCGGTCCAGAGCCTCGCCGGAATAGGAGTAGAAATACGTGGGAATGTGCAATGTGGCCCCGTAAGGCTGGGGGATGATGAAGGCGGGAACGGACGGGTCCCAGGCCGTGTAACCCCGGGCCTCGAAGGTGGAACGGATGCCGCCCGAAGGGAAGGAGGAGGCGTCCGGCTCGCCGCTGATGAGCATTTTCCCGGAAAACTCGCTGATGACCTGTCCGTCGCCCGCGGGCGTCAGGAAGGCGTCGTGTTTCTCGGCGGTGAGGCCGGTCATGGGGTGGAACCAGTGGGTATAGTGGGTTGCCCCGAGTTCCATGGCCCAGTCCTTCATGGCGCCGGCCACCACGTCGGCCATGGCCGGATCAAGGCGCTCGCCGTCACGGATGATGCGCTCAAGCTTGCGGTACACATCCCTGGGCAGGCGCTTGCGCATGGCGGGCAGGCCGAACACGTGCCGCCCGAAGATTTCCTCTGCGGCTCTGCCCTTTTCCTCCGGCCGATCCGGAACCACGGGGCCTGTGTTCATGGCGCTCAGCAGCGCCTTTGTGCGTGGGGACTGCATGGGGTCATCTCCTTGAGAAGAGTGTGTTGGGGGGGGAAATACTGGGCTACTTCCCGGTGCGAAGCAGCCTTTTCACCTTGCGGGCCATGTTGATGTAAAATCCCCAGTTGGGATAGTCCTGCCAGTATTTCTTGGGCGTCTGCATGAAGGCTTCCCATTCGTCGCGCGTGATGCGGAGGCGTTCGCACATGGCGGCAATGTCCGCCTCCAACTCCTCCGGGGAATACGTGGGGCGCCGCATGGCCTCCACGGCCTCCTCGCGCGTCATCAGGCCGGAGACGATGAGGCTGGAATAGTGCGGCCTGCGCTTGTCATAGCCGAAGCGGCGCGGCAGGACGTAGTTCTGGAACAGCTTGGTGAAGCGCGATTCCTCATGCTTGCGGCCGTAGTTCCGCCAGCCGGCCTCCTTCGCCAGCGTTTCGCGGGCGGCAAAGACGTCGTAGGGCAGGTTGTTCAGCGGCGTGTGCACGTGGATTCTGCTGAAAAAGGGCAGGTTGCCGTAAAACTTGGCGCAGTCCCAGAACGAAATGACAGGGAAGGTCTTGAGCGGGCGCGTGCCGAACCGCTCATGCACGGCGCGCAGCTGCCTGCCGTCCAGCCCCGGATGCTCCCATGACGTGGGCAGGATGCACTCGGAGACGAGGTTCATGCCGGAGAGCCAGTGGCGGATGCCGTATTCCTCGCATTTCTTGAACAGCACGGCGAAGAAGGCGTGGTCCTGCGGCACGTCCAGGTTGGCCAGCCCGGATTTGAAGTAGGCCACCTGCAAGTCGCGCATTTCCTCCCAGTCGATGGTGTGCACATGCAGGTCATAGCCCAGCTTTTCGGCCAGCGCCCTGACGTTGTGGCCGGATTCCTCGGTGTTCCAGCCGCCGTCCACATGGAAGAGCAGGATGCGCAGGCCCCATTCCCGCGATTTCCAGGCGAGCCATGAACTGTCCACCCCGCCGGACAGGCCGAGAATGCAGTCGTATTTCCCGCCCCTGCCGTCGTGGCGGATGCGTTCGATCATGGCGTCAATGCGGCGCTGCCCCTCGGCATTGGGCAGGTATTCGGCGGCCATGCGGCGCAGGGCCGTGGTGCAGTGGTTGCAATGCCCCTGCGCGTCAAACTGTATGGCGGGGTCGGACGTATCCATAATGCAGCGGGTGCAGATCCGGTATGACATGTGAGCCTCGTACTGCGGGTTTTGATCGGACAGGGACTACAGGGCATCATCGCCGCGTTCGCCGGTGCGGATGCGGACGGCGTCCGCCACATCGCTGACAAAAATCTTGCCGTCGCCCACCTGCCCGGTGCGGGCCACGCTGACCACGGCGTTGATAACCTCATCCAGCCGCGCGTCGGCGAGCACCACCTCCACCTTGAGCTTGGGCAGGCAGTCCACGCGCATGATGGCGCCCCGGTAAACTTCCGTATGCCCGTGCTGGCGGCCGAATCCCTTGATTTCCGTGTAATTGAGGCCCTGTATGCCCAGATTCGTCAGCATGGACTTGACATTGTCGAGCATGCCGGGCCGGATAATGATCTCGAGTTTTTTCATGGTGGTGCGCTCCTTTTCCGTGCAACTTTTTGACGCGCTACAGGGAGTAGCCGCGCTCATTGTGCTCGCTCAGGTCAAGGCCGGTGAACTCGGCTTCCGGCATGACGCGCAGGCCCACGAGGGCGTCCGTCACGCGCAGCAGGAGTCGCGTTGCGAGATAGCAGTAGCCCCATGTGGCCAGGATGGAGACAAGCTGTATCCCCGCCTGCGAGGGATTGCCGTAAAAAAGGCCGTCCACGCCGTTGACGGAAGCGCAGGCAAAAAGGCCCGTGGCCAGAGCGCCCCATGTGCCGCCGAGCCCGTGGATGCCCACGGCGTCCAGTGCGTCGTCATAGCCGAGTCTGCCCTTGAGCAGCACGCCGCCGTAGCAGAGCATGCCGCCCGCAAAGCCGATGAGCATGGCGGGCAGCACTTCCACAAAGCCGGCCGCCGGGGTGATGGCCACCAGTCCCGCCAGCGCGCCTGAGACGGCGCCCAGGGTGGTGGGCTTGCCCGTGCGCCGCCATTCCACCAGCATCCAGCCCAGGATGCCGCTGGCTGTGGCCATGTGCGTGGTGACGAGGGCCTGTCCGGCCAGCGCGCCGGAGGCCAGGGCGCTGCCCGCGTTGAAACCGAACCAGCCGAACCAGAGCAGGCCGCCGCCCAGCAGGGTCAGGGGCAGGTTATTGGGCGTGGCGGGCGCGCCGCAGTTGAGGCGGGGGCCAAGAACCTGCGCGCAGGCCAGGGCCGCCGCGCCGGAGGACATGTGCACCACCGCGCCGCCTGCGAAATCCAGAGCGCCCATCTGTCCCATCCAGCCGCCGCCCCAGACCCAGTGCGCCATGGGGCAGTAGACCACCGTCATCCACAGGCCGGAAAAAAGCAGCATGGCGGGGAAGCGTGTGCGCTCGGCATAGGAACCGGAGATGAGCGCCACTGTCAGGGCGGCGAACATGCACTGGAAGGCCATGAAGACGGTATGCGGCAGGTTTGCCGCCGCCGGGGCCGGATCGCCGCCCACGCCCTTGAGAAGACAGTAGGAGAGGTCGCCGATGAGCCCGCCGTGATCCGGCCCGAAGGCCAGGGAATAGCCGAAAACGGCCCAGAGGACGGAAATAAGCCCCAGCGACGCATAACTGTGCATGGAGGTGGACAGGATGTTGCGGGCGCGAACCAGCCCGCCGTAGAACAAGGCCAGCGCCGGGGTCATCAGAAAGACAAAGGTGACGCAAATGCAAATGAAACCCGTATCTGCGGCATTCATGGGGCAACAGTCCTTTACGTTGACGCCCGTACGGACGGAGGGCATGGCCTTCACGTTCGACGGGGAAACAGGTTTGCACCGTTTTGCGCCGGGATGGCGCATATGTGCCGCATGACGTAAGGCAGAAACCATGCCAAGCAGTGCAACATGGAAAAATGTTTTGCTGAACTTGCTGATTTTAGAGGAAATAGTTTCAGAAACACCGTTGCTGTGATGCCGCGAATACAGGAAATGACAGTATATTTTTTTACAATATCGTAAAAATAAGATAGCTGAACTACAATAATCTTTTCACTTTTGTAATTTTTCCCGGGAAAAAGTGCCCCGTCCTCCCTCACGGAAGGGCTTGTAGCTGATGCCGTACTTTTTCATCCTCAACCCGAGCATGCGTTCCGTATAGCCAAGGCTTTCGGCGGCCCGGCCCACATGCCCGCGGCTGGATTCCAGGGCGTCCGCGATGGCCGCCCGCTCCAGCTCCTCAATCTGCTCCTGAAGGCTGCCGCTGCGCCACGGTGCGGCAGCCGCGCCGCGTCCCTGCCCGTCAGGATTGCTGGGGCCGTGCAGGGCGGGGGGCAGATGCTGGGGAAGCACCAGTCCCTCGCGCCCGACAAGCAGCAGGGCGCGCTCCATGACGTTTTCCAGTTCGCGGATGTTGCCTGGCCAGGCGTAGCGCTGCAGCATTTCCATGACCGCGAGCGAGAGGCGCACCGCGCCGCGCCCGTTGCGCTGGGCAAAGCGTCCGGCGAAATGGTTTGCCAGGGGCAGGATATCCCCCTGCCGGAGGCGCAGCGGCGGCAGCAGGATGGGAAAGACGTTCAGGCGGTAAAACAGATCCCGGCGGAATGTCCCCGCAGCGACCATGGCCTCAAGATCGCGGTTGGTGGCGGTGATGACGCGCGCGTTCACACGGATGGTTCCCATGCCGCCCAGACGCTCGAACGAGCGTTCCTGCAGGACGCGCAGCAGCTTGGCCTGCGTGAGCAGGGCGAGTTCGCCGATTTCGTCCAGAAACAGCGTGCCCCCGTCCGCCAGTTCAAACCTTCCCTTGCGTTTTGCGGCCGCGCCTGTGAAGGCGCCGCGCTCATGGCCGAACAGCTCGCTTTCTATCAGGTTTTCCGGCAGCGCCGCGCAGTTGACGGAGACAAACGGCCCCTCCGCCCGGTCACTGCCCGCGTGGATGGCGCGGGCGGCCAGCTCCTTGCCGGTGCCGGATTCGCCCTGCAGGAGCACCGTGGTGGAAGACGGCGACACCAGGGCAATCTGTTCATACACAAGGCGCATGGCCTCGCAGTTTCCCACAAAACCCCTGGGGCGCGGGGGCTGCGAGGATGCGTCATCCATATGCTCCTGCGTTTCCAGGGCCGTATGGCTCAGGAGATTGGAAATGATGCCGAGAAGGCGCATTTCCTCCGCCAGAGTGGCCTCGTCCGCCAGCAGCCTGTCCACGGAAAGCGCGCCCACCACCTGTTCCCGCAGCAGGATGGGCACGCAGATGAAGGAAATGTCCTCCTTGCCGAGATTGCGTGAGCGCGTGCGGTTCAGGAAGCGCGGTTCCTCGGAAACGCGGGAAACGTACATGGGACGTCCGGTTTCTATGACGCTTCCCGTGATACCTTCCCCCCGCGCATACCTGCCGCGCCGCGCTTCGGCCGGCTTGAGGCCGTACGCCGCCTCAATGCGGATTTCGCCGTTTTGCGGGGAAACAAGCGTAACCGCCCCGCGCATCATGCACAGGCATTCGGCCATGCGGCACAGGGCCGCATTGAGGATTTCGCCGACGGGCGCGGCTGTGGACACCAGTTCCGCCAAGGATGACAACAGGCGCAACTGGTCTTCTGCGCTGACGGAAATCCCGGATTTCCCGGCGGGAGATGTTGCCCCCGGATTCTTGGAAATTCGCATACGCGGCAATCCTGCAGGGTGATGCCGGCGTCACGCGCCGGCGGTTTCGGCCATCTGCCACGCGCCGCAGGGGCACAGGCCCGCGCACAGCCCGCACCCCACGCAGGCCGCGGCAACCGTCCGGTAGATGCCCTTTGGGCCGTCCGCCCGCTCAATGGCCTTGCGGGGGCAGGATTTGAGGCAGAGCTTGCAGTCGCGGCAGGCATCGCCGTTCCAGACGGGCGCACGCAGGCGATCCCGGCCCGGGGCGGCGAGGGCCGCTGTCCGGCCGTCATCGTCCAGCACATCGCCGAAGATGCCGCCGGGAACCCAGGCGTCGCGGCGGAATGCCGCCATGCCGAGGCGCGGGGCGTGCCCGCGTTCCGCAAAGGGCAGGGGCGTGATTTTTTGCCATTGCCGCCAGTCGGAAAGTTCCGGCCGCAGTTCCGGCCGCCCGATGGATGCGAGGAACTCCGCAAGCCCCGCCTCCAGCCAGGCCATGTCATCGCCGGCCAGGGCGGACAGGCGCACATCCTCCGGCAGGTCGCCCGCCCCACCGCGAAAATACACCACGCCGCCCACCATGCCTACGCAGGGGCGCGCCCCCAGCGGCGAAGCCTCCGGCCCGCCGCCGACCCCGCAGACAACCGCCCGGCCGCCGCCCATGAATTCAAAGGAATAATCCCCCACCGAGCGGAGCACCCAGAGGGAGGGCTCCTCATACTGCGGATCGTGCTTCATGAGCGAGCCCGTGCGCGTTCCGGCCCGCCCGCCGATGTGGATGACGCCCGCCGCCGCGCAATGCCCGGCCGTGTCGCCTGCATCGCCGCGGATGACAATGTGCCCGCCGGAGTTGAGCCAGCCCGCGTCCGCCGGGACAGGGCCGTCCGCCAGCACCGTGGTGCCGGGCAGGCACATGGCGCCCACGCGCTGCCCGGGGGTGCTGACCCGAAAACGCAGTTCACGGCCCTCCCGGTTCCAGAGCGGGCCGCCGATATCGTGCTGGCCGGAGGCCGCGATGTCGAATTCCGTCTCGCCCTGCAGCACCGCCGCCTCGACGGCCTGCAGCAGTTCCTGCGTGGAGAGCCGCCTGTGCCCGTCCAGAGTGTCTATGCGCAGCATGGTTCATTCCCTGCCGTGTTATGGATGTGTTTTGTGCGGCGGTCGGGCGCCGTGCGTTCCAGCCTAGCAGGCATAGGCCACGTCCAGTGCGTCGGCCACGGCCTTGTCGGTGGCGACCAGCACGTCCGCGCGGCCCACGGGCAGGGAACTGTTGCCCACCGGGGCCAGCAGCTTGCGCAGTTCGGCGTCGAAGGCCAGCATATAGTCCACAATGGACTGCGCTCCCCTGTCGATGTCCAGCCGCCGCACAAGGCGCATGTCCTGCGTGCAGATGCCCGCCGGACAGCGGCCGGTGTTGCAGGCGTTGCAGCGGTCTCGCTCGTTGCCGACGCAGCCCAGAAGCTGAATGAGCAGGCGGCCGACCAGCACGCCGTTGGCCCCGAGGCAGATGAGCTTGAAGGCGTCGGCGGCGGCATGGCCCGTCTGCCCCACGCCCCCGCCGGCCCAGAGGGGGATCTGTCCCTGCCGCCCCTGCGCCAGGGCGGCGCGGTAACAGTCGCGCACCTTGGAGACGAGGGGATGCCCGGTGTGTTCCAGCGAGACCACGTTGGCCGCGCCGGTGCCGCCCCGGATGCCGTCCAGGAAAAAGCCGCCGCAGATGTTGTAGGGGTCGCGCAGGAGGTTGTTGTACACGGCCACGGAGGTGGCCGAGGCCGCACACTTGATGGCCACGGGCACGCGGAAGCCGAAGGCGGCATTGCAGGAAAGGTGCATCTTCTGCACGGCCTCCTCAATGGAATACAGCCCCTGGTGGTTGGCGGGCGAGTGCAGGGTGGCGCGGGGCACGCCCCGGATGGCCTGGATGTGCGGCGCCGCCTTGGCGGCGGGCAGCAGGCCCCCGTCGCCGGGCTTGGCCCCCTGCCCGATCTTGATGAGCACCCCCGCCGGGTCCGCCTTCATGCGCGGCAGGGCCCGCAGGATGCGGTTCCAGCCGAAATGCCCGGAGGCTATCTGCAGGATCATGTACTTGAGGTATTCCGATTCCAGCAGGCGGCCCGGCATGCCGCCCTCGCCGGAGCACATGCGCACCGGCATGCGGCACTGCTCGTTGAGGTAGGCGCAGGCGAGCGCAATGGCCTCCCATGCGCGCGTGGACAGGGCGCCGATGCTCATGTCGCTGAACAGAAGGGGGTAGATCCAGCGCACCGGCGGCGTGGGGGCGGTGAGCGCGAGCCTTTCCCCATCCACCCGCAGGGGCAGGTCGCGCACGGGCAGCACGCGGCCCAGGGGAGCGCGCAGGTCAAAGGTGTGCCGCTCCGAGTCCAGGGCCGGGTCCGTCATCTGGCTGATGCGGCCCACAACCAGCTTGTCAAGCGTACGCGACGGAATAAGGCTGCCGCGTCCCCCGCGCTTCAGGGGACCGTCGGCCCGCGCCGGCAGGGGGAAGCGGCTGTCGGGATTGCGCACCGGGCGAACGGCGTCCTGCGAACAGACCCGCGCGCACACGCCGCAACCGGTGCAGGCGCGGGCAATCTCCGGCCGCTGCCGCAGGGCCGCGCCGCGCACGCCGCCGCGCGAGGCCGTGAAATGGATGGCGTCCGCCGTGCAGGCGGCAGCGCACATGCCGCACAGCACGCACCTGTCCTGTCGCCACTCCACCAGCCAGGGCAAGTCGATGCGGCTCACGTCCTGCATGGTTACTGCCGCCATTGCCGCACCCCCAAATCATTGTCGATGACCACCATGTCGCGGCCGCCGGGATAGATGTCCGTTCCGGCGTCACGCTCGGGCAGGACGGCATTGAGGCCGCAGACTTCGGAGGCGACGGCCGCCATGCCCCCATCCCTTCCCACCACCAGCGGGCGCAGCTTCTTGGCGTCGCAGCAGGTGAGCATGCGCCCGTCGGGCAGGAGGGCAATGAGCGCGTTGGGGCCGTTGATTTCCAGATGCGCCAGGGACTCGCGCAGGCAGATGAGCGCTTCCCCGTCCGGGCGTTCGCGCATGTCCGCCAGGGGCAGCGGCGTGATGACATGCTTGTAGTACGGCAGGGGCCAGCGCAGTTCGCGCAGCACGTAGTGCAGGGTGTACAGCAGGCACTGCGAGTCGGATTCAAAGCCCGCATAGCCCCGGTGCAGGGATTTCTGGAAATCCCTGTTCCTTGAGAACAGGGTGTTTTCGCCGTTGGCGCACAGTGTGTACCCCTGCAGGAAGAAAGGGTGCGCGGCATAGCGCACGATGGCGTAATTGGTGTTCTGGCGGCACTGGGTGACGATGTTGCGCGCCGTAAGGCGGCCGTTGTCCTCCCACAGGCGGAAGTAGGCGGCGATGTCGGCCGGATCACCGATTTCCTTGAGCGTCAGCACATCGGGCCAGAAGGAATAGACGTAGCCCTCGTCCGCCGCGCCGTCCCTTCCCGCCAGCAGGGCGCGCAGGGCCAGCCGCGTGTCCAGCAGCAGGTCTTCACGCTCTTCCCGGGTGCGGTAACGGTAGACTTCCGGGTAGTCGTAATTGCGGAACACATAGCGGGGCATGGCCGCAATGTTCAGGCCGGGCCGCCTGTCCACGTCCGGCGTCCACTGGGCCACCGGCGCAAAACCGCGCTCCTCCATGTAGGCGTTGACCAGCTGCTCGCCCCTGGGCGTGCAGGCCATGGACAGGAGCGGCTTGTCCTTGGAGTGCGCGAACGCCCCGTCAAGGTCCTGCATGACCATGGCAAAGCCGGAATTGTCGTGCCCCTCCTGTTGCGGCAGCATGAGCCTGAGCGCCTGGGAGGGGGGAATGGGCGTGAGGCTCTTGACGGCTCCGATTCTGCACATGGCAAGCCTTCGGATGTTGCGGGTTAAAGACGGACGGCGGCCAGGCGTCGCAGGGCTTCCTCCGTGTCGTCCGGAGCGCCGAAGGCGGTGAGGCGCACGTAGCCTTCGCCGGAAGCCCCGAAGCCCGCACCCGGCGTGCAGACCAGGGACGCCTCGGTCAACAGGCGGTCAAAAAACTCCCATGACGACATGCCGCGCGGCGTTGCCACCCAGAGATAGGGGGCGTTGACGCCGCCGAAGACGGTCAGTCCCGCCGTTCGCAGGGCAGCGGCGATGCGGCGGGCATTGGCGTGATAGCCGCCGATGTCCTCCGCGATCCGGAATCTGCCTGCGGGGCTGTACACGGCCTCGGCGGCGCGCTGCACAAGATAGGGGCAGCCGTTGTACTTGGTGGTCTGGCGGCGGTTCCAAAGTTCGCGCAGCGCCGTGCGCCCGCCCCGGCCGTCGGCGATTGTCAGGGAGCGGGGCACCACCGTGTAGGCGCAGCGCAGGCCCGTGAATCCTGCCGTCTTGGAAAAGCTGCGGAACTCCACGGCCACCTCGCGCGCGCCCTCCAGCTCATAGATGCTGTGCGGGATGTCCGGCTCTGTGATGAACGCCTCGTAGGCCGAATCGTACAGGATGACGCAGCCCTCGCGGCGGGCGTAGTCCACCCACTGCTGCAGGGCGTCCCGGCGCAGGGCCGTGCCCGTGGGATTGTTGGGCGAGCATATGTAGATGATGTCGGGCCGCGAGGCGGGAATGTCCGGCACAAAGTTGTTCCCGCAGGTGCAGGGGAGATAGAGAATGCGGCTCCAGCGCGCGCCGTCATGCGTTCCGGCCCGTCCGGCCATGACGTTGGAATCCACATAGACGGGATAGACCGGGTCCGTCACGGCCACGACGCTTTCCGGCGCGAAGAGTTCCTGAAAATTCCCCAGGTCCGACTTGGCCCCGTCGCTGATGAATATTTCGTCCGGTGCGACATCCGCGCCGCGTGCGGCGTAATCATGGGCGGCTATGGCCTCGCGCAGGAAGGCATAGCCCTGTTCCGGCCCGTACCCGCGGAACGTGGCCGCCCGGCCCATTTCCTCAACGGCCTTGTGCAGCGCTTCCAGAACAGCCGGGGCGAGCGGGCGGGTGACGTCGCCGATGCCGAGGCTGATGACGTGTTGCCCGGGATGCGCAGCGCGGTGCGCGGCCACCCTGCGGGCAACCTCCGAAAACAGGTAGCTGCCCTGAAGCTCCAGGAAATGGCGGTTGGCGCCGGGCATGTCAGTCCTCCTCTCCGTAGTACACGCCGTCGAAGACCGTGGCGGCCTCCCCGGTCATGAAAACGTGATTGGACGCCGCATCCCACCGGACACGCAGGACGCCGCCCCTCAATTCCACCTCAATGTCGTTTTCCGTCAGACCGTTCAGGCAGCAGGCCACGGCCGCGGCGCAGGCGCCTGTGCCGCAGGCCAGCGTCTCCCCCGCGCCCCGCTCCCAGACGCGCATGCGCACCCGGCGGCGGTTGCGCACCTCCACAAATTCCGTGTTGGTGCGCTGCGGGAAGAGGCGGTGGTGCTCGAAACCTGGGCCGAGCGAGGGAATATCCAGCGTGTCGATGTCGTGCAGGAAGACCACGGCGTGCGGATTGCCCATGGACACGGCCGTCACGGACCATGATTTCCCGTCCACATCCACGGCCCGGGCCAAAAAGCGCGAGACGTCCCCGCCGTCCTCCGTCAGCACGGGGATGCGGGCCGGGGACAGTTCCGGCTCGCCCATGTCCACCGTGGCGGCGCAAATGTCGCCGTCCCGGCGCAGCAGGCGCACAATCTTCAGGCCGGAGCGCGTTGCCACGCGCACCACGTCGTCGGCGGCGAGGCCGCGCTCCCGCGCGAGTTTGCCCACGCAACGCACGGCATTGCCGCACATTTCGGCCTCGCTGCCGTCGGCGTTGAACATGCGCATGCGCACATCCGCATCAGGGGAGGGAAGCAGCAGAACCAGGCCATCCGAGCCCACGCCGAAATGCCTGTCGCTGACGCGCCGTGCCAGGGCTTCCGGATGCGCTATGGTTTCCTCAAATCCGTTGATATACACATAGTCGTTTCCGATGCCCTGCATTTTTGTGAAATGGATAGGTCTTGCCATGCCGTCCTCTCCGCTGTCGGCAGTGCCGGGGATGTTTCAGCGTAAATGAGCAGCCGCCGCATCCTGAACCTCGCAATGCCGCCATATGAGCAGAAGGCGTGCCACATTGGTATTTTTCACAGAATGATTGGATAACCTACTGAAATAAAAATAAAATTTATTACAGTTTGGTGTTTTGGGAACTCATGTCGCAAAATATCGCCCATAATTTTCTACAATTATGTAAATAAATGGAGATGTGCTAGGCGATCCAACCGTGCGGGAAGGGATGCTTCTTAAAAAAATAAATAACTATAGATAGTTATGATATAAAATAATAATTACGCTTTTGTTGTTTTATGTGTACTGGTTCAGGCTAGTGTCTAGTTGCAAAAAATTTTTTTTTATTTGTATATCCTCCCCGCAAATGGAGAGGATGCCATGCCACGCCGTGCCCGCCAAATAGAATGTTCTGAAGAGGATAGAACCATTTTGCACGCCATGCTTCGCGACAGGAAGCTGTCCGTGAGTCGAAAAAGGAGTGACTATCAGGAAAAACTTGAAACCTATCTTCGATAAGAAAACTGGTTTACACAAAAAACGTTACACCCTTAGGACTGGCCGTCCGTGCACCGCGAGGCGGAGCGCGTCCTGGAACTCTACAGGGCCGGCAAGGCCGGCCTGCACGACGATCCCGGCACGTCGGCCCGGCTAATCCTTGAGTACATCGTGCGTATTTCCGGCTGGATACTGGAGGAACCGGATCCGTCGGCCAACCGCGCCTGCTACAGCAGATAGACGATACAGACTGCCAGCGCCGGGCTGGACGGCGATCGCGGAGAGAGGTAGATTGCCCGCAATGTTTTGCCTCGCCGTGCGAGGGACGGCCACGGCCGCCGGCGTTCGCGTCCGGAACAGAGGCATTTTCAGGACGGCCCTGCAGGAGACAGCCTGCGGGGCCGTCTGCATTCATGGCGCCAAGGCAGGCAAGACCTACTCGATGACGTCAAAGGCTTGCGGTGAAGCCGGAAGCAGAGGTGCTGGCCTATTCAGCCTTTAGGCGCCGGGAGTGATGGTGGCGGGTTGGGCTTTGAGCTGGTCTTTCAAAATTTCGACGAACTCAGCAATATGGGCTTGCGGTTCTCTGGCGTAGAGTAGCCCGTAGGGGACGCAGTAGTCTTGCCCCCAGTCGCAGGGGATGGTGACGAGGGAGGGATGGACGTCCGCCCAGATGTCAGCGGACAGCATAGGGTTCCCCGTAGCTTCGGCATAGTTGAACGTGCCAAGGTCGTAGGGCGGTACGTCGTGGATGCGAATCTGCGGATGATTGCGCTCTAGGTCGTCGCGCAGGCGGTCGATGTAGGCGGTGTCGCCCCGTTCGACCATGAGCAGGGTTTCGCCGTAGAGGTCGGTCAGGCTGAGCCTGTCCCGGACGGCCAGAGGATGGTTGACAGGCACGGCAATAGCCAGAGGTGTCTGGCGGAGCTCGAGTGCGTGGCACCTGTTCTTCCAAAGCGTTGAGGGGATGAGGCTTGCGATGACGTCGACGCCGCCCTCGTTCCGGTCGAGCTGCTCCACCTTGTTGTTTCTGCCGTCGTCGACAGGCACGATCTGAAGCTTGATGCCGGGGTGGAGTGCGCTCACGGAAGTCCAAAGCTTAACGATTGGGCGGCAGGGGTTCATCAGGGAGCCACCGAGACGGATGACGTTCTGCTTTCCCTCGGCCAGCGCGTGCGCCGCGGCTAGAGCCTGCCGCGAGATCTGGATGATGCGGCGGGCATCGCGGTAGACGCTCCGGCCGGCTTTGGTCAGCAGGACGCCATGGCTGGTTCTTTCGAAAAGGACGACGTCCAGCTCCGCCTCCAGCTGGTTTATGCGCTTGATAAGGGCATTGGCGGAGATGAAGAGCGGCTCTGCAGCCTTGGAGAAGCTTCCGCAGTCGGCCACCTTGATGAACGAGTCGAGATGTCTGTTGTACATGGAGATTCCTCGGAACAGACTGGCATGAACCTTGAGGTTCGTGCCGTGATAGCGAATTGAGACTTCTGTCAGCAAGACTTGTGTCCTACAAGAGAGTAGCTAAGCAAGCCAGCATCTGGCAAGGAGGTTCTGCAACAATGAAAATGACGCATCTTGGGCGTTCCAGCCTGGAAATATCAGCCATGGGACTTGGCTGCATGGGGCTGACCACGAACTACGGTCCTTCGGGGGAGAAAGCAGACCTGGTACGCTTCATCCACGAGGCCGTGGACATGGGAGTAAACCTTTTTGATACGGCAGAGTGCTACGGCCCGTTCACTAATGAGGAGCTTCTGGGCGAAGCACTGAAGCCGATGCGGAACAAGGCGCTCATCGCCACCAAGTTTGGCTTCGATTGCAGCGGCGGCAAGGTGGGCGGGCTCAACAGCCGGCCCGAACACATCAGGGCGACCGTGGACGGCATGCTGAAGCGCCTGCAGACCGAACATATCGACATCCTCTACCAGCACCGAGTCGATCCCAGAGTGCCTATCGAGGATGTGGCAGGCACCGTGAAGGAACTCATAGTAGCCGGCAAGGTCGGCTATTTTGGCCTCTCTGAAGCCAGTGCCGCAACCATACGCCGGGCCCACAAGGTCTGTACCGTGAGCGCCGTGGAAACCCAGTACTCCTTCTGGGCAAGGGAGCCGGAGGCGGAGATCCTGCCCGTCTGCGAGGAGCTTGGCATTACCTTCGTTCCCTGGAGTCCGCTGGGACAGGGCTTTCTCACAGGCACAATCAAGGCTGGCACGACATTCGGCAAGGACGACTGCCGTTCCTTCTTCCCGCGCTTCCAGAAGGAGGCCATGGAGGCCAACCAGAAGTTGCTCGGCGTTCTCGAGGGCATCGCTGCGGAAAAGCGGGCCACCACGGCGCAGATAGCGCTTGCCTGGCTGCTCGCGGTAAAGCCCTTTATTGTGCCTATTCCTGGCACCCGCAGGATCGCCCGTCTCAGGGAGAATCTCGGTGCACTCGATCTGGTTTTGAGCGCGGAGGACATGAAGCGCCTCAACGAAGGCTACGAAAGATACGGCGTGGTCGGACTTCGCGAGCCGGAGTCCTTCCTGAAGCTCGTAGATGCCTAGATTGTGTCTACACAAGTTTTAGGGTATAATATGAGCACCACATATGGAGGTGCTCACATGGATAATCCTCAGCGGCGGCATGATATTTCCGATGAAGCATGGGCTATTATAGAACCTCATTTGCCGGGCCAGAGAGG
>SUVB01000054.1 GCA_015062205.1 Desulfovibrio desulfuricans | reverse complement strand
TGGGGAAGACATTTTTGGGCACGTGGATATTTCTGTTGTAGTAGTGGTAATGTTACCGATGATGTCATCAGCCAATACATTGAACAACAAGACCACGATGACAGCAATTTCAAAATCGAAGGCGAATGACAATTTTCATGATTTCTCTGGCCGATGTGTGGCTTCAGCCGCAATCGCCTGCTTTAGCAGTTAAAGGAAGCCACCTGCTTTAGCAGGTGGAGAATTCACTTATCAAAATATTATAGTTAGTTTGCAAAATTTTTAATGGGATAAAATTTTAGGATTTTTCTGTAGCAGGATAAAATTAACTATGGAAAAAACAAAAATAAATAGTTTATCTAATAATAAGGATTCATCTCTGTCGTCCATAAAAAAACATTCTAAAGATAGAGATGAATGCAGAAAAATATCATTGAGAGTAAAAATAAGTATTTTGCTCTCTGCAGCGCTGTTTGTATTTGGCATATCATCAGCAATGATGAGCTATAATATATATATGGAAACGTCTGTAGAACAACATAAAAAACTTGGTGAAGGCATAGCTAAAATTGTTGCAGATAGTATAGATCCTTATTCTGTTAAGAAATATCTTGAACAAGGCGAATCAGCAGATGGCTATTTGGATACAAAACGTAGGTTAATGAGTATTAAGAATAGTATAAAAGATATTAAATATATATATGTATATAAAATATTGAAAGATGGCTGTCACGTGGTATTTGACCTTGATGCGGATGCCCTGGAAGGAGATTCGCCGGGAACGGTTATCCCTTTTGATAAGGCATTTGAAAAATACATCCCTTCATTGCTTGCCGGTGATACTATTGCACCAATTATTACTGATGAAACATATGGATGGCTGCTTACTGCCTATGAACCGGTATATGATACTGATGGCGTATGCCAGTGCTATGCTGCGGCTGACATTTCAATGGATGAAATTCGAATCCAGGCCAAAGACTATTTGCGGAAACTGATTGTCATTTTTTTCTGTATATTTGCTGTAATCCTGATTATATGTATATGGCTGACAAATTCAAAATTGATAATTCCAATAAATACAATGGCAACAGCAACAAGCAAATTTGCATATAATACTAAAGAAGCAATGGAAAGGAGTCTTGACTGGATTCGTAATATAAATATTACTACAGGAGATGAAGTAGAAAATTTGTATAAGTCCTTTGTCAAGATGGCAAGCGATAGCGTAAAATATATAAAAGATATTAAACATAAAAACGAAGCCATAGCAATAATGCATAATGCGTTGATCATAACGCTTGCCGATATGGTTGAAAGCAGAGATAAAAATACTGGACAACATATACGAAAGACTGCTGCATATACAAAAATTATCATGGAAGAATTGAAGCGTGAAGGTGTATATCAGGATGAACTCACTGATGATTTTATAGAGAATGTTGTTAATTCTGCGCCATTGCATGATATCGGTAAAATTAATGTTCCGGACGCCATCTTAAACAAACCGGGCAAGCTGACAACGGACGAATTTGAGCTGATGAAAACCCATACAACAACAGGCGGCAAGATAATTTCGCATATCATAGAGATTATACCAGATTCGGAATATCTGTACGAAGCAAAAAATCTCGCGACGTATCATCATGAAAAATGGAATGGCGCCGGCTATCCTGCGGGGCTTTCAGGAAAAGACATTCCCTTGTCCGCGCGCATCATGGCTGTTGCCGATGTCTTTGACGCGCTGGTTTCAAACCGAAGCTACAAAAAGGGATTCCCGTATGAAAAGGCGCTTGCAATCATCCGTGAGGAAAGCGGAACACATTTTGATCCGAAGATCGTGGATGCTTTTTTTGCAGCAAAAGAATCCATACTCGATGTTGCAAAGAGATTTAACAAGATGGATGAGGAGCCTAAATAACAGATTGCTGTAACTTCAACATGCTGGAATATATTATTCATTGCATACAATGTATGTTTTTATTGTACGTGATATAAATTTAAGAGCAATTCAGAGACACATAAGGCGTTATAGTGTGAAGTGTTCAGCGCATATATTGCTTATTTCACAGTGCGGCGATGTCTTCCAGAATTGGAGTAATATTTGCAGAACAATGTTGGCAAGGCCATCGCATGAGAGCGTTCCTGCCCGGCTAGGGGCAGGGGATGCCTGCAAAACGTGCGCAGGCGCGGCGGCAGCAAAAAAAGGGGCACAACGGGGCGCGCCTTCCCTCTGTGAAACAACGGTTTCCCTCGGGCCTTCCTGTTCGTTCGATGCCTGCATGACTACATGTAAAACTATTGATTTTTCCCGGAGATATGCCATGCTGTCCGTGGGCGGCAGGGCCGCCGACTTCGGACGTGCTTGCAGGAAATGTCATGGCTCAGGATAATCCGTTTGCAACAGCTGCCCAAGCGGGCATCAGTGTAACCCTGCTTTGCAGCCTAGACCGTTCTGACGGTCCGCATAATCTCTCTCTGGAGGGAAAGCTTTCTGCGGCGGAGGGCAGCAACTGGGTGTTCAACGTGCAGGAGTGCGCCACCCTGGCCGGAACCTGCAGGCACGCGTCGAGCCAGGCGAAATACTCATTCCGGCTTCCCGGCGAGGGGGCCGGCACCGGCGTTTCCGGGCAGGCGGACATCCTTTCCGGCGAGGATGACGCGTCGGGCGGGATAGCGCGACTGGTGCTGCATTTTGGCCCCCCGGTGCTGCGTGCCCTGCGCAGGCACCCGCGTTACTCCTGGAAGGGAGAATTTACCCGTCTGGGCGCAATGCTCACGCCCGATCGGCCGCCGGCCACACGGGAACAACTCAAGACGCTCCTGCGCGAGCATGTCCTGCAGGATCCGCGCCCGCCGCTCATCCTCGACCTTGCTGCCGGGGGAGGGCGCATCTGCATGCCGGAGGACCGTGTTCGGCCCACCTTTGCCGCAGACCAGTTTTACGTGTTTTTCTTTGTGCCGAGCAAGGCCGTCAAGGGCGAACAGCCTTTTGCCTTCCTGTCCAAGCGGCTGGGCCGCTGCACGCAGACCTGCCCCACCGGCGTTGCCATGCGCTTTGTCTTCATTGCGGAAATGGACTGGGCCAGCACCGCTCCCTGTCATTGGGTCAATATCGCCAGCGTCGGCTCGGAACGGCTGAAAGCGTGTCTTGAACGGTATGCGGAAGACACGTTTGTTCAGGATTGACGCGTTCCCCCGGCCGGGTTGAGGCCGACTTCACGCCATTTCGCATGAGCGCCGCAGGCGTCCCTCTGTGTCGCCGCCGTCGGGCTGCGGCGCAGCCCGCGTCGCGGGGACGTTCGCGCAGGGCGCGCCGCAGTGCGGGGGGGCATTGCCTTCGCACGCCCCAGACCGGGGCTTTGGCCTTGCTTCCGGGCATGCCCCTGACAGTCCTGCTGCTTTCGGCATGGGCCACAAGGTCGCGTGGTTTGTCGCCTGTGCCGCAGGGCACGCGAACGCAACGCCGGCGATTCCGTTCGCGCCGCCCCTGCAACACCGTCTTGCGCTTTGCGTTATTCCGCAGGCTTTTTATGCCGCAGCACCAGGATATTCGTATCCGTGGCCCGCAGTACGCGTTCGGTCACTGAGCCCAGCAGCATATCCGCAAGCCCGTCATGCCCGTCTGTAACCATGACGATGATGTCAGCGTTGGATTCATGCGCGCCGCGGACGATGGAATCCACAATCGGGCCTTCCAGAATCAGCGTTTCAACGGTAATGCTGTCCCCGGCCAGTTTGCGGGCCTTTTCCAGCACGGCGGCGGCGCGTTCATTGCGCTCGGCAAGCAGCTGGCGGTGCTCGTCGCCGCCCAACGTCATGGGAACCGGCTCATAGACATGCAGCAGCGTGAGCATATCCGGCTTGAGATCCAGCGCCGCAGCAAATGCCTGAGCCGCGCGGCCGGAAGAAATGTCGCTGTCCACCGGGACAAGGATTTTCACCAGATTGTCATTATTGGAATCAAAGTCAGGCATGGCCCCTCCTCAAAACGCTTCCCGAATTTCGTCGGAACCTACCTGAAAACCGCGCATTCAGCAATACCGCCCGCGGATCGGGGCAGCCGCATCTCGATGGGGGGCTCTGCGCGCACACGTTGCCATGCCGGGCGACGGCATTTCCGCGGTCCCGGCTCGGCGGACGCGCCGTTCCCTGCGAATACGGGAGTGTTGCCGCGTGTCTGCCCTGCCGTGCGGGCAGGCATCCTGAGCTTCTCACATGCCGCGCGCCGGGCTGTGCTCCGCCTCCGGCAGTGCCGCATGTCAAGGGAATAACGGCATATGCATAACGTTTCTTGCCGGATGCGCAGCTTTCCGCTAGCATGGCTGACATCTTGGGGGCGGCACATACGCCGTGATCCCGATGCCGACACGCTGCGGGCGACGATGCCATGAAAAATATTTATGTTCCCATGCGAGACGCGGCTGGACATGCCTTTCACAGCGCCAGGCCTGAGTCAAAAGATCTCAAATATATGGGGTCAGTCAGAATTGAATATTCCGAATTGCATCAAACAGAATTATGCGATATTTGGGGAGGTGGGGAGTTATCTTCTGCAGAAGGCCTTACAATATGTATTCTTGGTGAACGGTCAACGACAAGCTATAATATAAAATCTGGAATGGGTGTGGAGAATTCGTATACAATTTCTTATTCGATACTTGGTAGTAATCATTTTTCAGGGAATATGTATGAAGAAATTGAAGAATTAAGACATATGCTCCTTCCTTTACATGTGTTTATATAGCAAATGTTTTATGGTGCAAATTTAATATGTAGAAGATATATTAATGTATAATGGCATGTTATAGGCAAAGATAGACAAAAATAGATGCTCCAATGATCCATATTGCAATAAAAAGGCAAAATACATAAGTCTGCACTCTGTTTTTGTTCATGTCTTTTTCCGTTTGCTTGTTTATTTTGCAGAGGATATTGCTTCAAGCCCGCAATAAAGGGCGTTTTCCCGAGTGGAGCAGGCAGGCCGCATGGCCGGTGCGCTTCTTGCCCGGGACGGCAAATGCGGCTATTGTCGCGCGTCGTCGCCCTCCGGGCGTCTTGGAGGCGCGCATGGCGGCGGGGAGATAACGGGTACTCTCCGGTCACGTTGCAAGATCGCAGCTATCAGGAAACCATGAAAGTTTTAGTGTCGCTTCTTCTGCTTGTTTTCGCAAGCGCGTTGCGCTGTTCCGCGTATACTGTGGATGATTTTCTGCGCGAAATGGACGAGCCCGGCCTCTGCGCCCTGACGTTTGACGACGGGCCATCCGTCTACACGGGACGACTGCTCGACATGATGGCGGCGGAACATGTGAAGGCGACGTTTTTCGTTCTCGGCGAAAACGCCGCGCGCCTGCCCGATATGATACGCAGGGAACTTGCCGAAGGGCACGAGGTTGCCAACCACAGCTGGTCACACCCCAATTTGCGCCGCGTCTCCACAGAACGCATCCGCAGGGAGATGGAAACCACTGTTGCCGTCCTTGCGCCGCTCGGGGCCAGCCCGCGGTTTTTCCGGCCGCCGTACGGAAGCTATTCAGCCTGTGTGGAGGAGACTGCGAACAGCCTGGGAATGGAAATCGCCCTCTGGTCGCACGACAGCCGGGACTGGAAAAGGCTGCCGAAGAGCTATGCCGCGCTTGTGCCGTGCCAGTCCGTCGAGGATCGCCACGGAGTTTTTCTGTTCCATGATATCCATGAGCGGACCGTCAACGATTTTCCTCGCATTGTCTCCGAGCTGAGAAACAGCGGTTGCCGCAGATTCGTTACGCTTTCCGAGTACATGGCGCATGTCGGCCCGCGGGCCAAACCCGCCCCGAAGATGCCCGAACTGCGCGCCTCCCATAGACGCGCATACTGCCGTCCGTCGCACGGTTCCGCACTCTTTTTGAGTTCGGTCCGGATGGTTGATTGAGGCCCGCGCAGGGCGGCGGGGTTGCCGTCTGCATCCTGTGCGGGCTTTTGTCGGCGGCTGCCGTCCCGCATGGGCAACGGCCCCGCCGGGGAAGGGTTTCCGCTAAGGAGATCAGTCGACCGCCTGCGCCGCGTCGAAGATATCTTCCAGCGAGAGGCGCTTGCCCAGTTCCGGCCAGCCGAGGACACGGCCGCCGTCAGCCAGAACCCAGTTGTCAAGCTGGGCCTGGGTGGCGTTGGTGAGCCCGGGGAAGGCCAGCAGCGGCGCAAAGAGATTGCGGCCGTCATTGAGGTTGATTTCAAGAGTGCGCCTGCTGCACTGCACACAGGCTATTGCAGACGCCGTAGTGTTGCAAAGCTGGGGGGACATGGTATCTCCTTGGGGAACGCGGGCGCGTTCCGGGGCGGGGTGTGCCGCCAAATTGTTTCGGGCATGGGTACACGGTTTGAGGAACTATGTCCATAGGGAACATGCCTTTTTTCCTGAAAAGTTCCATGACCGGCGCGCCGTGGGCCTCCGGCCGGGGCCGCGGTGGCTGTTGGACGTAGTTTTTTTGTTGTGTTTCCCGACTCCGCGCGGCAAAATTCCCGGGCGTCCCCGGCAGATCGCACGGAAGGAACGCATCCGGCCGGAACGGCTCAGCCCGGGAAGCGTCTCCGCGCCAAGGCAGCAGGAAACGCCGGCGCCGCGTTTGCGCGCCGTGCGGCGACGGGCGGCAGTGTGCGGAAACATGACAGCGCCTGTGCAGATACCTTTTGGAGGGTATCCGCTCCAACGCCGACAGCCCCTTTTTCATGCCGCTCCCGCACGGGCGGTGCGGCAGCATCCTTTTACCGGAGGGTATTCCCTTGCAGTGTCCCAATTGCGCCAAGGAAGTGTCGCCCGAGGCGGTTGCCTGCCCCCAGTGCGGGCACCCCATCAATGATCCCCTTGCCCATGCCAGCCCCAAGAGCCGCCTTGCGGCGGCCCTGCTGTGCTTTTTCCTTGGCGGGCTCGGCATTCACCGTTTTTATGTGGGCAAGGTGGGCACAGGCGTCCTGATGCTGCTGACCCTTGGCGGGTTCGGCATCTGGGCGCTCATCGACTTTATTGTCATCTGCTGCGGCAGCTTTAAGGATGCCAAGGGGTTGCCGCTCCTGATCTGGAGCCGATAGGGACGTTCTCCCCGTCAGGGGAGGGGCGGCGCCACGGCAGCGCCTTTCAGGCAAAATAAGCCCGCCATGTCTGCGTCATGGCGGGCCGGGAGGAGGTCGGCGGGGAGAAATGGCCCGGCGCCGACGTCCGGCCCCGGGGGCTGAATCCCGGGAGCAAGGAATATATGCGATGCCGTGATGGATGTGTCAAATATGAAAATTAAATTCATTTTTCTTGACATGGGGGCCATAGAGGCGCATCCTCTCCAAGTATATGAAACACACTTGGAGGTTTTGCAATGTTTGCAAAAGCAAGGAAAACGCTGATGGTGGCCTTCCTGGCCGCCGGCATGCTGCTGGGCGTCCAGACGGGCGCCAAGGCCATCGACTTCAAGGCGCAGGGCGAGTGGATCGTGGGCTTCGGCGTGGGTGACGGCAACCTGACCAGCAGGAATGCCGACCGCAGCCGCAACAATGAAGACCAGTTCCAGGCGGCGCAGCGCGTGCGCCTGCAGTTGGACGCCGTGGCCTCCGAGGCCCTGTCCGGCACGGTGTACTTTGAAATCGGCACGCAGCACTGGGGCGCGGCCGGTGACGGCGCGGCCCTCGGCGCGGACGGCACCAACCAGATCAAGGTGAAGAACGCCTACATCGACTGGGCGGTGCCGCAGACCGACCTCAAGGTCCGCATGGGCCTGCAGGCCGTTCTCCTGCCCAATGCGGCGGGCGGTTCCGCCATTCTGGACGCCGACGGCGCCGCCGTGACGGCCAACTACAAGTTCAACGACAATGTGGGCCTCACGGCCATGTGGCTGCGCCCGGCCAACGACAACTACGACGGCTGGAACGACACACGCTGGGATGCCGGCGGCACCACCCGGGACAGGAACTATCTGGACAACATGGATCTCTTCATGCTCTCCCTGCCGCTGACCTTCGACGGCATTGAAGTAACCCCCTGGGTCATGTACGGCATGCTGGGCAAGAACGCGCTGAGCGGCTATGACGCCTTCTATGTCAGAAATGCGAACCAGCCCGGCTGGCATGCTGAAAACGGTGGAGCATGGGGTACAGAGGACGGCGATTTTGCCTCGTCACTGACAAGTTATGGTCCCAACCTGAATGTGGACGGCAGCCTGCGCCGCACCAGCAAGGCCTACGGCTCCATGTTCTGGGCCGGCCTGCCTGTCACCCTGACCCTCTGGGATCCGCTGAACATCGAATTCGACATCAACTACGGCTTTGTGGAAAGCATGGGCAGCTACTGGGTGGATCGGCGCAACTCCGGCGACTTCCGCCGCGCCAGCTCCCAGCGTCAGGGCTGGCTGGTCAAGGCCCTGGTGGAATACAAGTTTGACTGGGGCGTGCCCGGCATCTTCGGCTGGTACGCCAGCGGCGACGACGGCAACGTGAAGAACGGCTCCGAGCGCATGCCCTCCATCTCGGGCGCGGGCTCCTTCACCTCCTTCATGGGCTACGGCGGCATTGACTGGGGCGTCAAGGACAACTTCATCGAATGGAATGCCGACTTCTCCGGCACCTGGGGCGTGGGCCTGCAGGTTCGTGACGTGAGCTTCATCGAAGACCTGAGCCACACCTTCCGCGTGGCCCTGTGGGGCGGCACCAACAGCCCCAGCATGGTCAAGTACATGGCCAGCAAGGACGGCTGGAAGGACGGCGGCATCAACAGCCCCTACCTGACCACCAACGACAACCTGCTGGAATTCAACCTCGACAACGAATACAAGATGTACGAGAACTTCAAGGTCAATCTCGACCTGGGCTACGTGGTCAACATGATTGATTCCGGCACGTGGAACCGCAGCTACCTGGACGGCCGCGGACCGAACAAGCAGGACGCCTGGAAAGCGCAGGTGGCCTTCACCTACAGCTTCTGATCTCCTCCGGGCAGGGACGGCCGCTTCGGCGGTCGCTGCGGCGGCCGCCCGCCCGTATTCTTCCCCAACCCCGCGCGCGTTACCTTCCCGCGTGTGGCGCAAAAAGGGGGCGGGATACTCCCGCCCCCTTCCTTTCGGGCATGCCGGGGATTGCGGCAGTCCGCAGCGTCGGCGGTATCGTCTCATCGGCGGACGAGGCGTCTGTGATAGAAGCCCCGTGTCACTCCGGCCAGAAGGGCGGCGCCGCACAGGTGGATGGCCGCCACGATCCGGAACATGGACGTGTAGCCGAGGTGTTCTGCGAGAAAGCCGCCCAGAAAGATGCCGAGCCCGATGCCGAGGCTCCATGCCGACAGTATGGTTGATGTTGCCGTGCCGTGTTCGTCGTCGCGGGCCACGCCAAGGATCATGTTCTGGAAAGCCGGCCAGAGATGCCCGTTCCCGAGGCCGATGAGCAGGGCCGATCCATAATAGCCCACCGCCCCCGGACACGCGCAGAAAAGCATGTAGCCGCAGGAGGAGAGGCACACCCCCTGCACGGCATGCCGGATGAAATTGCCCCGCCGCAACGACCGGTTTCCCTGCAGCCTGGACAGAATCAGGCCGACGGCCAGAAGGAGGAAGAATGTCCCTGTGCCGCCGGTTATGCCCAGAACCTCCTTGCCGTAGATGGCGAGATAATTGCTGAGCGCCCCGTAGCAGCACCCGAAAAAAACCATGTTGCCGCCGATCAGCCAGCCGTTCAGCAGGATGAAATTGCCGAGCGACATCCCGGCCGCCCCTTTTTGCCTGCGGGGGACGGCGCGCATGCGTATGCTGCTGCCGACAAGCAGTCCGACGGCGGCCGCGGCCAGGGCAATGGTGAACAGGAGGGTGAAGTCATGCAGACTGGAGTAGATATAGACGCCCACTGTCGGGGCGACGGCCATGGCCACATTGTTGCTCAACCCGTAAAACCCGATGCCCTCGTTTCTTCGCGTCAGCGGAAGCACGTCAATGACCGCGGTGTTGTTGGACACGGTAAACGCCCCGAACGGGCCGCCGTGGATGGTCCTGACCGCGATGAACACAGCCAGCGATCCGGCCAGGAGATAGCCGCCGAAAAAGATGAAATTGAGGAAGATGCATGTCAGCAGGACGCGCCTGCGCGGCAGACTGTCCACCATCCATCCGGCTACGGGGCGCGCCAGAATTGCCGTGACCGCATAGCCGGACAACGCCAGCCCGATAACGTCCTTGGGGGCGGCAAAGGTTTCACTCAGGTAGAGGGGCAGCAGGGGCGTGACCAGATAAAAGGCGAATGACGCCGTGAAGTTCGTCGTCAGGACCTTCAGGTATTCGGCGTTCCAGAGCCGATCGCCGGCGGGGGCGGGTGCGTTTTGCGTGTTCAGGCACATCGGATGCGGATCGGGACGTGTCGGCAGCCGACCCCGGCGGATGCGGGAATATCTGCCCGGAGGTTCAGGGCGCATCGTGCCGTTGCGGGCTTGCGCAGTGCGCGGCGGCAACGGCAACGGGCGCTGCCTTTTCCCTTGCGGAAGGATAGCCCGGCAGCAGCCCTGAATCAAGGCTTTTGCCTCCCTGCCGTTCCCGGTTCGGGCAGGCTGTGCGGCAGAGGCCCGTGAGGGCTGCGTTGCGCCGCGCTGTGCCTGCAGCGGAACGCAGGCCGGAGGCCTGACGCATCCCGGAATTTGCATGCGACGCCGGGATGCCATTGACGAACTATGTAACTGTATATAATATAAGGGTTATCTCGACAGATGCCGTTCCGCTTGCTGCCCTTTCCGCAAGCTGCCGGAAGGCCCTGCAGACAACCCATCCAGGCCTTGCCATGTCAGTAAAGAGGATTCCCGTTTCCCGCCTGCAACCCGGCATGTATGTGGTCAATCCCGGCTGTTCCTGGGTGGAGGAGCCCCTGCTCTACATGCAGGAGGGGATTATTCCGGACGCGCAGGCCATCAGCAGCATTGCCGGGCAGGGTTTCACCGAGGCCGTGTATGACCCGGCCCGCTCGCTAACGCCCGCCGTTCCCTCCCCCCCTGCGGCTGACGTTCCGGCCGCCGCCGTTCCGCTGGCGCAGGAAATGCCGCAGGCCCGGGCCATGTACGCAGCGGCAGTGTCGCAGATACGGCAATGCATGGAGCAGGCCCCCTCCGGCGAACTGGACATGGGCGCGCTCAGCCCATCCGTCTCGGCCATCGTGCGGAGCCTGGCCCGCAACGCCAACGCCATGCTGACCCTCGCCAACCTGAAAAGCCGGGATGAGTACACCTACCGCCACAGTGTGGACGTGGCGGTTTTTGGCGCCGCCTTTGCCCGGTACCTGGGCCTTTCCGAACGGCAGCAGCATCTTGTGGGCATGGCGGGCATATTCCATGACTACGGCAAGGCGATGATCCCTGTCGAAATACTGAACGCGCCCCGCAAGCTCACGCCTGAAGAATTCAGCGTGATGCGCACCCATGTGCTGCTGGGCTGTGAACGGCTGCGGCAACTTCCCGGCATGCCGAAAGCGCTGCTTGACGGCATCGCGCAGCACCATGAAAAGCACGACGGCACGGGCTATCCCTACGGCCTGTCCGGAACGCGGATCGGCCTGTTCGGGCGCATTCTCTCCGTCTGCGACGTCTATGACGCGCTCTCCTCAAAGCGCCCGTACAAGGAGGCCGTTTCTCCCCATTTCGCCCTGAGCATCATGTACCGGATGGACGGCACGGCCTGGGCGCCGGGGCATGTGGAGCAGTTCATCAAGATGATCGGCATCTACCCCGCAGGCACGGCCGTGCTGCTTTCCGACGGGCGGCGGGGTATCGTGGGCAGGGTTGATCCCGACCGCCCCGTCCGGCCCGATGTGCTGCTTGTCAGCGAACGTCGCCGAAAGCCCGCCCCGACGGGATGGCTTGACCTGACATGCGGGGAATCCCCCAGCATCGTCCGGCCCCTCGCCGCAGACGATATTTCCGGCTGGGACATCCCCTCCCTGCTGGGCAGGGCAGATCCGCCCGGGAACCCATAGAGCGGTTCACACCGGCGCGTGCCGGGCCTGTCAGCCGCGCCGTTCCATGCCTGTAACTTCGCCGATATACATATAATGCGGCTCCACGCCGTCATCGCCGCTATAGAATGTCGCCACGGCCTCCGCAGGAATGCGCTCCTTCTTGAGCTGCTCGCTGTAGATTTTTTTGCAGATCAGGGTCAGCGCAGCCTGTTCATAGCTCACGCCCTCCCCCGCCGGTCTGGGCGTGAGCCGGGTCAGGGCCAGCTTGTCCCCGTCCCTGCCGGATTTGCTGCCGAGGATGCCGAGATCCTTGCGGAATTCCTTGGGGAACCAGCAGATGGTGAAAATGTCGTGCCGTTCCATGAAGGAAAAGGTGTGCCGCACGGGTTTGACAAATACCGTGGCAATGTTTCTTGCCCTGCCGGGCATGCCCCACAGGGAGCCAAGCTGGCCCCAGCTGATGGTCATGGCGTTGTGGTCGCTCATGGTTCCGGCGGTCAGCAGCGCCCAGTCATTGTCAAACAGGCGGAAAATATCCGCATTCAGGGTTTTAACGTCTTCCATACATGCCCTCCGGGAAAATGCATTGCTGGTTCGCAACAGGCAAGGCGTCCGCACGCGTCAGCAGTGGGGCGCGCGGACCAAACTATTTTCACCCGATGCGCGGATTTCATCAACCCTTTTCTGCGAAGCCGCTTCGGTTGCTGCCGCAACAGCCGTCCTCCGGGACCGGCATGGCAACACCTTGCGCCGCAGCGGGAAGCAACCTGTCTTGCCAGGAATATCGCGGCGTCGTAGAGAACGACATGCCGACACCACAACCACACGGAGGAAATATGACCACCAAGACTGTTCTTGCCATCAACGGCAGCCCGCGGCGCAAAGGCAACACGGCGGAGCTTCTGGGGCATGCCCTGCGCGGCGCGGCCGACGCCGGGGCAGACACGGAAACCGTTCACCTGTATTCCCTGAATTTCAAGGGCTGTATCAGTTGCTTTGCCTGCAAACGCAAAGACAGGGAGCACGGCATCTGCGCCATGAAGGACGATCTTTCCCCCGTGCTGGAACGCATCAAGCAGGCGGATGCCGTCCTGTTCGGCTCGCCCATCTATTTCATGAACATCACATCCGGGCTGACGGCCTGTCTCGAACGGCTGTTTTTCTCGAACTATCTGTACAGCAATGAAATCCCGACGGTCTTTCCCAGAAAATTGCCGTCCGCGTATATCTATACCATGAACATGACGGAAGCGCATGTCCGGCAGTATCAGATGAAGGAACGGCTGCGCATCCTGGAAACGTCTGCCGCGCAGCATTTCCGCGTCCCGGCGCGAACCCTGTGGGCGTACGACACGTATCAGTTCAAGGACTACTCGCTGTATGAGTCTTCCATTTTTTCCGAGCCGGCCAAGGCCGCATGGCGCAAGGAGCATTGGCCCGCGCAGTGTGAGGAGGCCTACGGCATCGGCAAGGCGCTGGCGGAGTGGAAGGAGGCTGACTGACGGGGCGGCCCGGCAGCCCAGGGATGCCGGGCCGTCACGCAACAACGGGGGGCAGCGCGCCGGCGCAGGCATCCCTCAGCGCGGCATATCTCATTTCCCCAGTCCCTGTGCCCAGCGCAGCACTTCCGCCACGGGGCCGATGAGTTCCTTGGGGATGTAGGAATCTTCCGTGCCTTCGGCATAGAGGCTGCGGGCAAGCGGCACGTTGTGCATGATGGAGGAATGGCATATCAATTCGTACGATTAATTGTTCATTTTTTTTCTACTGGTGGTCGCTGTGGGACATTGCTTATTGACAAACTTGCCCCTATATACGTAAATGTAGACGTAAATTGGAGGCTGCAATGCAAAAAAAAATGACTATCTCCATCGACGAGACTGTATACAACGGCCTGATGTCTGTCATCGGTAGACGAAAGGTGAGCAAGTTTTTGGAGGAGTTGGCTCGGCCTCATGTCGTCAATGTTTCCTTGGCGGCCGGGTATCAGGCAATGGCAAGGGATCGTGAGCGTGAAAGGGAGGCACAGGAATGGTGCGAAGCCCTTGCAGGAGACTGCAATGCGGCGCGGTGAAGTCTGGTGGGTTGCGTTTGACCCCGCGCTCGGTTCTGAAATCCGCAAGACCCGTCCCGCTGTAATTGTTAGTAATGATGCAGCCAATGAGGCCCTAACTCGTGTTGTCGTGGTTCCGATGACCAGCAACACAAAACATGTTTACCCCGGCGAAGCTCTTGTAATGGTAGGAAGTCGCCAAAGCAAGGTGATGGCCGACCAAATTATGGCTGCAGACAAGCGGCGTCTGCAAAGTCGGCTCGGCAGCCTATCCGCAGAGGATATGAAAAAAGTGGCTGCAGCCGTTCGTCTGCATCTGGGACTTGATTAATTGGGTAATCGGTTCTCCGGACATCTCCATCGTGCCGTGGCCAGTTGTCCTTTTCGAGCCTGCTTCCGTCATTTCCCCAGTCCCTGTGCCCAGCGCAGCACTTCCGCCACGGGGCCGATGAGTTCCTTGGGGATGTAGGAATCTTCCGTGCCTTCGGCATAGAGGCTGCGGGCAAGCGGCACGTTGTGCATGATGGGGATGCCCTCCTGGCGGGCCACCTCCATCATGCGCAGGGCCAGTTCGCCCTGTCCCTTGGCCAGGATGACCGGCAGGGGCGTCTTGTCCTTCTCGTAGTCCAGGGCCACGGCGTAGTGGGTAGGGTTCACGACCAGCACCTTCGCTTTCCTGACTTTCTGCAGGCTGTTCTGGTTGATCAGTTCCTGATGGAACTGCTTGCGCTTGCTCTTGATGAGCGGGTCGCCTTCGCTTTCCTTGTATTCCCGCTTGACTTCATCCTTGCTCATCATGTTTTTCTTGGTGAACTGCCACTTCTGGAAAAAGTAGTCCAGGGCGGCGAGTACGCAGAAAATGCACGCGGAAGTGAGGATGAGGTCCAGGGCGACCTTTCCCAGCATCGCCCACATGGCCCCGATGTCGCTTTGCGGGATGCGGAAGAGCTGCGGCAGGTAGTCCTTGAAAATGATGTAGACCGCTGTGGTAAGCACGGTCACTTTCAGGATGTTCTTGAACAGTTCAAAAGCGTTCTTGAGGGAAAAGACCTTCTTGAACCACTGGCCGGGGTTGAGGTTCTCCAGCTTGGGCTTGGCCGCTTCCGGGGCGAAGAGCACGCCCACCTGCGCCAGGTTGGCGCAGAGCACCACGGCCAGCACCATGCCCATGAGCGGCAGCAGCAGGCGCAGGGAGCTTTGCCAGACCGCGGCCCCCACACGCGGCAAGGCCTCCGCGAAGGGCAGGGCCATGAGCTGTATGGACGCCTGGGCCATGTCCAGCATGGCGCGCAGCATGTCCGGCCCCATGACCATGAGGTAGAGGGCGATGGCCAGTACGGAGAGGGAGGAGGCCACGTCCTGGCTCTTGGCCACTTGCCCCTTCTGCCGGATGTCGCGCAGGCGTTTTGGGGTCGGCTGTTCGGTTTTTTCGTCGGCCATGTCATCCCCTCAGCATCTGCCCCAGCGTACGCAGCATTTCGTCCACATGGCGGAAAATGTCCGGCGCGTGGTGCAGCAGCAGGCCCAGGTAAAGGCAGAGCAGCACAGCCGCCAGGCCGCTCTTGATGGGCATGGCCAGCACATAGGCGTTGAGCTGCGGCGAAAAACGGTTGATGAGCCCCAGCGAGATGTCCACCAGCAGGCAGGCCACGGCGATGGGCGCGGCGATGAGCAGCATGAAGGTCATGAGCCAGGCCACCTTGCCCGCGAAGAACAGGGGCACGGTGGCCCCCTGCGGCAGGGGAACCATGCGCGTCACCGGCCAGAGTTCATAGCTGGCGTAGACAAGGCCCAGAAAGGCCAGAAACGCGCCGCTGGTGAAGAAGAGGTACACCAGGCACTGGAACAGCAGGCCGCCCATGGGGCTGACGCTCTTGCCGGTGAGGATTTCCGTGCCCTCGGCCTGGGAGGCGCCGCGCTGGTTGTCCATGAACACGCCGGCGCTCTCCACGGCCCAGAAGGGCAGCCCGGCCAGCAGGCCCAGGCCGAGCCCCAGCAGGGTCTCCTTGAGAAAAATGAGGGCGAGCCGCCCGGCCAGGGGCAGGTCCATGTCTAGGGCAAGGGTGATCTCCGGGGTGAGCTGGGCCAGCACTGCCGGATGCAGCGGCAGGTACATGCCCAGCACCAGGACAAGCCAGATCTGCCCTTCCAGCACGCCCGTGCCGAGAAAGGGGGCAACCAGGGCCACGGCGAAGAGGCGCGGCATACCCAGCAGGAATGCCGTCAGGTGCTTGAATACGGCCAGTTGCTCCAGAATGCCGGCAATGTCCATGGCGTTTTTCCGCGGTCTGCGCACCAGGGCAGGGGCCTGTGCTGCAGCGGGACGGGTCAGCCCCGCGAAGTGTTACGGCGGAACGCGGCGGTCAGCCGATCCGCATTATTTTTTGACGGCGCACCGCAGGCACTGCACAAAGCGTCCCTGCACCGGGGAAAGCGTCCCGTCCGGCATAACCTGGTTGAACAGGATTTCTGCCTTGAACAGGATATTTTCCTCGGAGGGATGGTCCGGAAGCGTGCGGATATGGTAATCAGTAGATTCGACCAGCCGCAGGGTCGTATTGTCAACGATGCCGTCGGCTTTTTCCGCTTCCTTTGTGGGAGAAAGCGAGAATACGGTATCGCTTCCATTATAGTCCTTGTCTGTCCAGAACCAATAATTCACATCGGATACGCGAACTTTCAGATCTTTTGCCGTGAAATCGACCCAGAAGTTGTATGTGTCGCCCACATGCACCGTATCAGAGACGATTTTGTCGCATTGGATTTTGTCGATATCTCCGCGGCGTTGCAGCTCCTTCACAACGGCGTCCTTGGGGGCTGCGGCGGCGTTTGCGCCAAGAACAAGAAATGCTGCCAGCAACGAAAAAAGGAACGTACGCATGGGAAACCTCCGCTATCGCAAATGTTGCCGCGTGGTGTGCGGACGATGCGGCAAACCGCAGGGGCGGTTGCGCGCGCATGGGCTTCAGAACAGCT
Source organism: Desulfovibrio desulfuricans (assembly GCA_015062205.1). Lineage (GTDB taxonomy): Bacteria > Desulfobacterota > Desulfovibrionia > Desulfovibrionales > Desulfovibrionaceae > Desulfovibrio > Desulfovibrio desulfuricans_D. The sequence goes on along the minus strand of SUVB01000054.1, from coordinate 73,710 downwards.
GGAACTTGTCGAAAACATCCCTGCCGAAGCGCAGGATGGCCCCGCACAGCCAGTCGGCCATGAGGAAGAGGGCGACGCCCACGGCCACCAGCTTGACGCCGAAGGAAAGCGTCTGTTCCTGCAGCTGGGTGATGGCCTGGAACAGGCTGAAGACGATGCCCACCACGGCGGCCACCATGATGGGCGGCAGCGAGAGCTGCATGACGAGCATGAGGGCCTGTGCGGCGTAGGAGGTTCCCGATTCCATGCCGGCTCCCTACAGGCGTATCCTGCTCAGGGGCTGCACCGAGATTTCCGGCGTCAGTTCCTGATAGGACAGCACCATGAGATTGTAATGTTTGCCCTCAATAAGGCGGCGCACATAGCGGCGTATGTCCATGCTGGCCAATAGCACGGGCTTCTGGCTGTGCTTGCGGTAGTCCCCGGCGGCGTCGGTCACGGCGTCCAGAAAGCGTTTCGAGGTGTCCGGATCCAGCGAGAGGAAGGCCCCGGCCGAGGTCTGCCGCACGGACTTGCGTATGGTTTCCTCCACGGGCGGGTCCAGCAGGATGGCGGGCAGCATGTTCTGCCCGCGCGAGTGCATGTAGCATATCTGCCGCTTGAGCGCGCCGCGCACGTACTCCGTGAGCATGATGATGTCCTTTTCCTTGGCGCTCCACTCAATGAGCGCCTCCAGAATGCCGCGCAGGTCGCGGATGGACACCTGTTCCTGCACCATGCGCTGGAAGACCTCGGCGATGCGCTGCACGGGCTGGAGGCGCGTGGCCTCGTGCACGAGGTCGGGCGCGCGCTCTTCCATGCGGTCCAGCAGGTACTTGGTCTCCTGCATGCCGATGAAGTCCCCGGCGTGGCGCGAGAGCAGCAGCGAGAGGTGGTAGGCGATGATGCGCGAGTGGCTCATGCACGAAACGCCGCCCTTGGCCAAGCGGGCCGCATCGGCGTCCGGCACCCACAGGCTTTCCACGTCAGGCAGGAAGTCCTCGCCCTGTTTGACCTGCACGCCCAGCATGGTGAGCGTTTCCATGCTTTCGCGGGCCAGCGCCATGCCCGGTTCCAGTTTGCCCGAACTCAGGGGAATCTCATTGATCTGCAGTTCGTAGGCCAGGCCTGTGAGCCTCCGCGCCACGCGCAGGTTGATGCCGGGGAAGGGCACGCCGAGGTCAAAATAGAGGGCGCGGCGCAGGGCGGCCAACTCGTCGTTGAGCTTGTCGTAGTCCAGCGCCGTGGAGAGTTCCCCGGAAATGTCGAGGATGATGGGCACGGTGGGGGAGAAGTCGTCCTGCGGCTCGCCGGCGCTGCGGGGGCGTCCGCTCTGGGATTCGGTGGAGGCGCGGACGGATTTCTCAAAGTCGGTCTTGGCGTCGCGGCTGGCGGGCATCTTCTGGACGCGGTCCAGCACGTAGGCGAAGCCGCCCAGCGCGAAGGCCAGGGTGAAGAGCTGCGGCTTGGGGAAGCCGGGAATGAGCGCGAAGAGGAAGATGAGCCCGCCCGCGATGAGCAGGGCCTTGGGCTGGTTGAAGAACTGCCCGCCGATCTGCGCGCCCACGTCCACCTGCGTGTCGCCGGAGCGCGTGATGAGGATGCCCGCCGAAATGGCGATGATGAGCGAGGGAATCTGCGAGACAAGCCCGTCGCCGATGGTCAGGATGCCGTAGATGTTCAGCGCCTCGGAGGCGGGAATGCCCCTCTGCGTCACGCCGATGACCGTGCCGCCCACGATGTTGACCACGGCCACCACCATGCCGGCGATGCTGTCGCCCTTGACGAACTTCATGGCGCCGTCCATGGCGCCGAACATCTTGCTTTCCTGGCTGATGGTTTCGCGGCGCTTCTGCGCCTCGGCCATGTCAATGACCCCGGCGCGCATGTCGGCGTCAATGGACATCTGTTTGCCTGGCATGGCGTCCAGGGTGAAGCGGGCGCCCACTTCGGCCACGCGCTCCGCGCCCTTGGAGATGACGAGGAACTGCACGATGGTCAGGATGAGGAAGACCACCGCGCCCACCACGAAGTTGCCGCCCAGGGCGAACTCGCCGAAGGTCTGGATGATTTCGCCCGCGTCCGCATTGAGCAGGATGAGGCGCGTGGTGGTGATGTTGAGGCCCACGCGGAACAGCGTGGTGAACAGCAGCATGGTGGGGAAGGAGGAGAATTCCAGCGGCGTCTTGACGTACATCGTCATCATCAGGATGGCGAAGGAGAGGGACATGTTGGCGCCGATGAGCGTGTCCACCAGAAAGGTGGGCAGGGGCATGATCATCAGGGCGATGACCGCCACCAGCAGGCCCACCAGGGCGAGGTCGCTGTGTTTGGTGGTGCGTGAGACGATGCCCCGCGCCGTGGCCAGGACGTTCACAGGTTGCCTCCGGCCCTGCGGACGTTCCAGAAGGCCGCCGCTTCCTCCCGTGCGGCCTGGTCGTCACCGGTCAGGGCATGGGCGCGGGCCAGCAGCAGGTGCAGCATGGCGTCGCCGCCGGGGACGGGGTCGCCGGGGGCCAGGCCCGTCAGCGTGTGCAGGGCGGCCTCCCCGTCCGCAAGCCGGATGCAGGCGTGCGCCAGGCAGCAGCGGGCGTGCACGTCGCCGGAATCAAGGGCGGCCAGAGCGGCGAAGAGCCGCCGCGCCCGGGCGAACTGCCCCATGCGCAGGAAGAGATAGCCCAGAACGCGCAGGGCGCGTTTCCGGCGTTCCTCCACGGGAGTCACTGTGCTCGCCACAGCCTAGCCTCCCACCAGCAGGCCGGAATAGGCCTGCAGCAGCGCCTCGTTTTCCAGCAGGGGCGCCAGTTCGGCGCTCACAAAGGAGCGCACCTCCGGCCGGCGGTTGTCCTTGAGGGCCGCAAGGGATTCCCTCAGGGCGGCGCTGAACTCCGCCGGCTGCAGGATGCTGCCGTCGCCCACGGAAGGGCAGAGAGCCTGTTCCAGAAACTTGTCCGTGGTGGCCGCGCCGAACAACTCTTCCAGCCCGGCCTCGCGCAGGGCCGTGGAGGGCAGGGGACGGGCCTCGGGCATGCGCGGCATGTCCTGCGCGTCCAGCACGCCCTGGATGCCGAGATTGCTGTCAAGAAGGCGGATGGAGTTTGCCATGGCTAATTGCCCCCTTCCAGAATGCGGTTCAGGCTTTCGGCCAAGAAGATCGCCGCGTTTTCCAGCGCCTGCCCCGTGGCCTCACGTTCGCTGAAGCGCGTGAGCACCACGAGATTGTCCTTGTGCATGCCGGCCCACAGCGGCAGGGGCCACGCGTGGCGGTAATGGCAGAAGTCCAGCGCGCGCCGGGCGACATTGCGGTCATGGGGCGGCACGGGGCGCGTCAGATAGGCCAGCAGTTCTTCATGGCCGCTTTTGGAGGAAATTTCAAGATACAGCCGGCCCACGCCGGAAATGTCCAGCGCGGTCACCCCCTCGTTTTCCACGGCAAGGGCAGGCATGCCCAGGCGTTGCCCGAATTCCTCAACAGCGGATTGCAGCAGCATGGGTCACTCCTGTGCGGCCAGAAGGGCGTCTTCTTCGGCCACGGCATTGTCCACGGCGCCCTGTACGGCGTCCAGCACGCGCGTCCGGCCTTCGGCGCTGTCAAAAACAAGGGGGGAGAACGTGCGGACGTTCTGTTGCAGTTCCTGCAGAAAGAGGATGCGGCGTTCTATATCTGGAGCGCCGGCCTCGCGGGCGATGTCGTCCATCTGGGAAGCCCCGGCGAAGGACTGTTCGCCCATGTCCAGTACCTTGCCGAGGAGGTCCGTGCCTGTCATGCCGCAGTCATGGACCTGATGTATCTCGTCCCAGCGCTGCATCTGCGTCATGCACTGGGCATGGGCGCTCTGGAAGCTGCGCAGCTTGCCGAAGCTGGTGTTCACGCTTTCCAGCGACGCCCGGTCCGCGCTGGGTTCGTCGCAGGCCATGTCCGCCGCAAGGGCTGCGTAGAGGAAGTCCACGGCCTTGTCAAAATTGCCGCCGTACTTTTCCTGCACGTGGGCGAACAGCGCCCTGGTGCCGGTGAATTCCAGCGCGGCCTTGCGGTAGGTGGCCCCCAAGGCCGTGGGGGCGCCCAGCGAAACGAAGTCCTGCGCGGCGGTCAGCGTGCCCGTGACGCCCGCGCGGATGGCCGCGCCGTAGCGCATGTCCATGAGGGCCAGAGCCTCGTCCAGTTCCTTGAGCACGGCCGGGGGCGCGCCCCTCTGCCGCAGCGTGTCGCGGGCATCTTCCAGGGCGGCCCAGGCTTCGGCGGGCTCCTCGTGGCGTTCCGCGGCCTCCCTGAGGATGTTCTCCCGATCCGGCCGCTCCTCAATGGCGTGTGCCAGTTCCTCCGCAGCATTCTTGGCGTCGGCGTTTTCCCCGGTCACCTTGCGGAAGGCCTTGAGGCGCTCCTTCATGGAGCGGTCCGTCCTGTCGCGCTCCTTGCGGTTCTTGAGGGCGTAGTCGTTGGACTTGTTGAGGGTGAAGCTCAGTTCCTCCATGGAGTCCTGAAAAATGGACTGCGGCGTGACAACCTGCACCACGGCCTTGCCGATGAGCTTGCCTGTGGCGCCCTGCGGCTGCTGGCCGACGCCCGGCGTATTGGCGAACGTGGTCTGTGCCCGGCCGGAAATTTCGTTCAGCATGGTCACCTCCCTGGCAAACGTGCGCTGTTAGGTATTGTGTAGAGGCAGTTCCCCAAAAAATCAACGGAGGATAATTGCCGCCGTGCGTGATTGTTCACCAGCAAAAGTGGCGAAATATATTTTTTTATAAAAAATTAAATATGTTATGATGATATTCTCATGAAATTTCGTCATAATTGACGAAAAAGGCATTTTTTCAAAAAAAGCTTGACATCAATAACTATCTTAAAATTAAGGAAAAAATATGCTCATTGACGTTTGGTACGCATGTTGCTGAAACAGGTGTGCGCATAGGCGCATACGGCTTGCGGTAGCATCGGGAAAGCGTTAGTCCCCTTAACAAGGACTTTTGCCTGAAACCCTATAACACGAGGTGCGGATAGTATGTTTACTGAAGAGGACAGCAAGCGTCAGGATGCCGAGTTCGAAGCCCTCAAGAACGAGTTCGTCCGGCTTGAGCAGCAGGAAAAGGCCCTGCGCAAGGCTGCGGGCCTGCCGGAGGACGGCGAAGTGAAGGTGAACGATGCCGATATTACGCCCGAAGTGCGCCAGGCTCTTGAGGAGGCCAAGGCCAGTGCCCGGCGCGAGGGGGAGGCCCGCGCCACGCAGTACAGGAACGGCACGGCGTCCGGCGCCGCGGGGAAGCCTGCCGCCGGTCGGGGGCGTCAAGGCGTCATCCGCGCGTAGCGTTTGGAGGAAATTTTCATGCCACAAGCACAGAACGCAACTGACATGAGCGCGACCCTGGCGAGTATCGCAGAACTTTCCGGCCTCAGCGAGGCCGAGGTGAAGGCCATGTACGAGCAGGCCAGGAAGGGCGCCAGCGTGGCGGAGATGTTCCGCATCCCGCCCGCCTCCCTGGAGGCCGGCTACGCGCTCGCCTGCAATCTCTACGCTGCCGGCAAGACGCACGATGCGGAAACCATGTACCGCGCCCTCTGTCAATATGATTCGGAAACGCCCCGCAACTGGATTGGCTTGGGCTGCTGCCTGGAGAAGCGCGCGGAATACCGCGAGGCCGTGTTCTGCTTTGCGCGTGCCGCCGAGTTGGGCTATCCGCTAAACGCCAAGCCCCTCTACCTTCTGGCGCAGTGCTGCTGCTCTATCCAGGATAAGGAAGCGGCCAGAAAGGTGCTGGAGGTTGCCGTCGTGTCCGGCGATGAAGCCGACCCGGTTCAGGCGCGCTATCGGCAGATGGCGCAGGAACTGCTGGCCACGCTGGCATAGGAGAACGCCATGTCGCAAGTGAATATGAACCAGGGAAGCCAGGCGCAGACGCCGCAGGGCGTTGACGATGTCGCCTTGCTTGTCAAGGTATTGCAGTCCGGCGCTTCCATGCCGGAAGACATTGTGCCCCCGGCCAAGGACGGGAAGTCCGGCACGAACTCCACGGAACTGCCCACCCTGCCCAAGCCGCTGCTGGCCGCCGGCAGCTCCATCGCCCTGGACATCCTGCTCGACGCCATCGGCGAGGAGGTGCGTCATAGCGAGACCAAGGCGGGCATCGCCACGGTCAAGGCCAACGCCGAGGCCCGCGAGTCCGCCAACAAGGAAAAGATCAAGAAGATCGAAGAGCAGATCGAAAAGCTGGAAAATGCGAGCATTTGGGACAAGATCGGCAACGTCTTCAAGTACATCGGCATGGCCCTTGCGGCCGTGGCCTGCGCGGCCATGGTCGCCACGGGCGTGGGCGCCGGCGTGGGCGTGGCGGGCCTTGTGCTGCTGGGCGTCGCCTTGGCCGACCAGGTGCTGGATGCCGTGGGCGAAGCCGTCACCGGCCGCGGCTGGGGCCTGACCAGTCTCGTCGGCTGGGGCATTGAGGCCGCTACCGGCAGCAAGGAGGCGGGCCAGTGGGTCAAGCTGGGGCTGGATATCGCGCTTTCCATCGCCGCCCTCGTCTGCTCTTGCGGCGCCAGCGGCGGCCAGGCTGCGGCCAATGCGGGCAAGCTGGTAAAGGTGGCGCAGATGACGAGCAAGATAGCCACTGGTACCAAGGCTGGTACGGATGTTGCCGGTGCCGGCGCAAACATCGCCAGCGCCGTCTACACCAAGGATGCAGAGTACGCCCGTGCCGACCAGAAGCGCCTGCAGGCCATTCTGGAACAGATCCAGATGGTGAACGATCTTGTCACCAAGCACATGAAGCAGGTCATTGAGGACAGCCAGAAGACCGCCGAAACCGTCACCGACATCATCAAGGAAAACGCCGCCACACAGACCGCCATCCTCACCGGAGGCGGAGGCGTCGCCACTGCGTAAGGAGAAAAAACATGTCCGGAGTCAATTTCCCCACAACTAACGCTCCCGCCGGCAGTCAGTATATTGAAGGCGCCGGGGACGCCGGTTCCCCCAAGAAGGCAGGCGGTCTTCCGCAGAATCCCGTTGTGCCCGGCGAGGCCGGGGGCAAGGACGACGTGTCGAACCGCGGTTTCATGCCGGACGCCCCCGGCGCCAACGCGGACATGTCCGCCCTGAGCGGCCTGATGGTGGCCACGCTCTCTCCCGGCGCCATGCTTGCCGCCCTCTGCGTCAAGGAGGCCGCCAAGCAGAACGAGCAGAATACGACGGAACTTCTGAAGCGCAATGAGGCTGTCATTGCCGACATAAACAAGCAGGCGGACAAGATTAAGGATGCTGCCTTTGACAAGATGGCCCTTGCCATCACCGGGGCCGTGGTCAGCGCCACCGCAAGCGTCGCGGGCGCCAGGACGACCATCAAGGGCGGAACGGGCGACGCCCTGACAGTGGCCAAGGCCAAGGGCGACGCCATTTCCCAGATTGGCGGCTCCCTCGGCGGCATCTTCAACGCCATCGGCGGCTATGTCGAATCCAAGGCCCAGGCGGAGAACAAGCGTCTGGACGCCGACATTGAGCAGAACCGCACCATGATGGAGACCATCAGGAACTCCATGCAGGCCCAGCGCGATCTCATCAGCAAGTCCCTGGAGTTCATGAATTCCATGCAGTCCAATATTAACCAGACCATGTCCCGGATCATGGGCTGAGATCCTTACCCTCTGACAGCATGGAAAAATAGGAGCAACACCAATGAGCCAGGTCAATGCCGCTTCAGGTACCCATTCGGTTTTTGATACGTTTTCCGCGCACGGCAGCCCGCAGATGGCGCTGGCCATGCTGCAGATGGAGTTGGCCAGAACCAATAAGGAACAGGCCATGGCCGGCATCAAGGAAATCGAGAATGAGCAGGCCAAGAAGAAGCAGATAGCGGACACATTGAATCAGGCCCGCGACTATAAGGCCAGCGACAAGAATTACACCAAGCAGGCGGGGGGGGAACCCTACACCAGCAAGGAGTTCAACAAGGCCGTGGAAGACCTGGGCCTCACCGTTCCGGACAAGGCCGGCGACAAGAAGGCGAACGATCTGAACTGGGACAAGCTCATCGCCCAGCTGCAGACCAAGATGGACACCGTGGGCGCTAACATCCAGACCCAGATGGTGCAGCTGCAGGATTTCATGGGGCAGTACAACAGTTACATGCAGGGCGCAAACTCGGCTATTGCTACCGCCAACCAGGTGCTTACCAGTCTGGCCAAGGGGCAGTAAGCGAACAACATCAGAGAAGGAAAGACGACATGAGTCAAGTCAATGCCGCTTCCGGTACGCAGTCTGTTTTCGCGACGTTTTCCGCGCACGGCAGTCCGCAGATGGCGCTGGCCATGCTGCAGATGGAGCTGGCCAAGACCAACAAGGATCAGGCCATGTCGGGCATCAAGGAAATCGAGAACGAACAGGCCAAGAAGAAGGAAATGTCTGACATGCTGAACAAGGCCCGTGACTGCAAGAGTGCGGGGCTGCATCTTAATGATGCCGGCATACCGTCGGGCCTGGACGATAATTTTGTAAAATACTGCCAGAATAACGGGATAACTGTCCCGCATTATGCGAAATATGCCGACAGCAAGGAAGACCTTGACAAAAAGTGGGATCTGGCCATCTCACAGATGCAGACAAAGCTGGATACCGTGGGTGCGAACATCCAGACGCAGATGGTGCAGCTGCAGGACTTCATGGGGCAGTACAACAGTTACATGCAGGGCGCAAACACGGCTATTTCCACCTCCAACCAGGTGCTTACCAGCCTGGCCAAGGGGCAGTAAAGCGAACAACATCATAGAGAAGGAAAGAGACATGAGTCAGATCAATGCCGCTTCCGGTACGCAGTCTGTTTTCGCGACGTTTTCCGCGCACGGCAGCCCGCAGATGGCGCTGGCCATGCTGCAGATGGAGTTGGCCAGGACCAACAAGGACCAGGCCATGTCAGGCATCAAGGAAATCGAGAATGAGCAGGCCAGGAAAAAGGCATGCGCGGACGCGCTGAATCAGGCCCGGGACATGAAATCCGGTCAGCACTACCTCAACAACTGGGGCGATGAGGATCATATCCCCGCCAGCCTCAAGAACTGGGCGAAAGAAAACGGGATAAACCTTGTCAATCAGGATGATGTCGGCAGGCCAAAGAAGAGCGATTCCATGGACAAGGATAAGCTCAATGCGGCGTGGGACAAGGTCATCGCCCAGATGCAGACCAAGCTGGACACCATGGGCGCGAACATCCAGACGCAGATGGTGCAGCTGCAGGACTTCATGGGGCAGTACAACAGTTACATGCAGGGCGCAAACACGGCTATTTCCACCTCCAACCAGGTGCTTACCAGCCTGGCCAAGGGGCAGTAAGCGGACAACGTCAGAAGAGAAGGAAAGACGACATGAGCCAAGTCAATGCCGCTTCCGGTACGCAGTCTGTTTTCGCGACGTTTTCCGCGCACGGCAGTCCGCAGATGGCGCTGGCCATGCTGCAGATGGAACTGGCCAGGACCAACAAGGACCAGGCCCTGTCGGGCATCAAGGAAATCGAGAATGAGCAGGCCAGAAAAAAAGGGATTGCGGATGCCCTGAACGCCGCCCGGGATCTGAAGGAGGCCGGAACCGTTCGCGGCTCGGCCACGCAGGCGGAGTACGACAATATGATTAAAGGGATGTCGGAGTACCGGGACAGAAAATGGGCCGCCGTCGGGTCACTCAAGACCTTCCCCGAGAGTCACGGCATCACCCCCGCGCCCTATGGCGATCTGAACAAGGCCGTACAAATTTGGAACACGGCCATTGATCAGATGCAAAAATTGAAAACGGTCAACGCCGCCTGCGATGCGGCAGGCATCAGTATGCCCACCTCATCAGACAAGGATAAGAACAAGGCCGAGTGGGACAAGGTCATCGCACAGCTGCAGACCAAGATGGACACCTGCGGCGCGAACATCCAGACGCAGATGGTGCAGCTGCAGGACTTCATGGGGCAGTATAACAGCTACATGCAGGGCGCCAACTCGGCTATTGCCACATCTAATCAGGTGTTGACCAGTCTTGCAAAGGGACAGTGACGGCTAACAGCGGGGTGCGCCCAGGAGCCAAATCAGCAAGGTAGAGACGTGTGCCGCGGCCACCGCCGCCGCCGTCGGGCCCGGCACGGGAGGCAGCCCGCAGGCGGGCATGGCGGAAGCGCAGCCGGGCTTGGCCGGGATCGGCAAGGGCGAGGCGCAGGAATGCTTTGAGCAGCTTACGGCGCAGCAGGCGGAAAAGAAGGAACCGGCCGCAGCCCTCGACGCCGCCCGCGATTTGCGCAGGTGCGGTAGGGCGCGCAGCCGCGCCGCGCAGGCGGAGAACAAAAATGCGCTTGCCGCTTGATGGCGTCTGCTTTTGACAGCACATTCAGTCTTTACAAGTTCGGGCGAGTGGAATAAGTCGGAAAGTATATAACAGTGCAAGCTGCGCTGCTGGTGAACGGATGCCCTTCCTCGCGCTCCGGTCTCCGGTATGGGCAAACGCATTTTACCCGCGAAAAAAAGATGAGTATGCCCGGCAGTTGCAGGGAATAAACGAAACTTGCTCAAAAGGATGCGCCAGATGAAGAGTGACTCGGATGACCAGAAAGAGGCCCTGCGACAGTTCCTGATGGCTCTGAAAAAATCCGTGCAGCAGGTGGGCACAGAAACCCTGGGCCTCACTCCGCAGGAACTGGAGGATGTGCGCGACGCCCTCATCAGCGGCGAGCCCCTGTACCGCATCCTGGGCATGAAGGAAAGCATGATCGAGGCCCGCTACGCCCTTGCGCACCAACTCTATGCGGCGGGCAAGTACGAGGATGCGGAAGTGCTCTTCCGCTGGCTGACTGCCTATGCCAACGATACCGAGGCGCACTGGATGGGCCTTGGGGCCTGCCGCCAGGCCCTTGAAAAATACGATGACGCGCTGGAAGCCTACCAGATGGCGGCGCTCTACAGTTCGTTGGAAGACCCGGCCCCCTTTTACTACAGCGGTATCTGCCTGCTCAAACAGGGGAAGAAGGAAGAGGCAAAGGTTTCCATGCAGGCCGTTCTGACGCTGGGCAACAAGGAAAACGCCGAGCACAGGGCCGTCATGGACAAGGCCGAGTCCGTCATTTCCGGCATCGACAAGGGGGCCTGACATGCCCGGCATGGCCGAACATATGCGCGCCCTCGCCGAAAACACGGGCTGGGCCTCGCTTGCCGCGCCGGACAGCGCGGGCGTCTGGCGCGTGGCGCTGGAGCATGACCTGGATGCGGCGTTTTTTGCCCTTGGCGACCGGAAGTGCGTTATGCGCGGTGTGGCGGCAGAGTTGCCCGCCACTGCGGTCGAAGCCGAGGCCCTGTGCGCCGAGGCCGCGCGCAGGCAGGTGGCAGCGCTGCGGGAACGCTCCTCCATCCTTGCCCTGGAAGCGCCGGGGCAGAGCCTGGTGCCGGGGGAAGGGGGCGCCGTGCCATGCCTTGTCTGTTTCCGCTCCGTGTCCCTGAGCATCTTCCCGGACGCCTTTATGGAGGAAGTGCAGGGCTGGCTCAACGACCTCTCATGGTGGAAGGCCGCCCTGGGCCGGGCGGGGCAGCAGGATGCGGGCATGCACGACATGTTCAGCGCCGGCGTGTTTTCCGGCATACGGCTGTAGACCGGGGCCGCTGTAAGACCGCAAGCCGTCCCATTTCGGCCGGAAGGCGACACTGTAGTGAGATGCTGCAATGCCTGATGCCCTTCAAGGCCGCGCAAGCCGACACTGTGACCGTCCGGGGCCTCCCTGCCCCGGACGGCTTTGATGTGGGGCGGCCCGGTCGCCGGGGTGATGCGGCGGGGCATGGACGCCGCCGTATTTTGGGCGTATATCGTCCATTGATATGCACGGACGCATGTCACCCCTGAAAGTTTAGCGAATTGCCGGATACTGTGGGGAACTGGTATGCACAACTTCCACTGCGCAGGCGCGGGGCGCGCCTTCCCATGCTGATGCGGCGGGTCGCGCGCCTCTTTTGCATGCTGCCTGCGCTCATGCTGCTGGCGGTCATGTCGGCGGCCGCGCTGACGGCGGGGCAGGCGGACGCCAGACCGGCCAAGCATCGGCCCGCGCCGCAGCGGCTCTTCCTCGTGCCGTTCACGCATGTCGCGCAGAACGAGGCGCTGCCCGCCCTGCTGGCCGAGTTCGCACGGGTGCAGGGGTACGGCGCCGTGGTCAGCCCGGCGCTCCATGGCGAGGTCAACGGCACGTTCGAGCAGACCAACCCCTATGAATTTCTCGCCAGCATGGGGGCCGCGTGGCAGGTGCGCTGGTTCCGGCAGGGCCGCGTCATCAATTTTTACGCCCAGTCCGAGATGCAGCAGGCCTTTCTGGCGCCGTCCATCGTGGATGCGTCCACGCTCCTCTCCCTGTTCAGGGAGGCGGGCATCCTTTCGCCGCAGCTGACCCACAAGCTGCTGAAAGGCAAGAACATCCTCTATGTGAACGCGCCGGGCTTCTATGTGGATCAGCTGCGGCAGGCCATGAGCAGCATGGAGCAGGCCCAGACCAACCGCGTGACCATGCGCGTCTTTCCCCTCAAGCACGCCTGGGCGGAGGACAAGCAGGTCAACAGCAGCAACGACACGCTGGTGACGGTGCCCGGCGTGGCGAGCATACTGCGCGCCATGGTTACGGGCGGCCCGCAGACGTCATCCACCGTCACCCGCGCCTCCGCCGCGCAGCAGGGCCTGCTGGGCTCCGGCCTCGCGTCGGACAAGTCCGCGAGCGCCATGCCGGCGGCCCAGAACCCGCCCGCAGCCGCGGCCGGGGCGACGGAATCCGTGGGGCCGGGCAAGGGCGGCGGGGCGAAATCCCAGGCCAACATCATTGCCGACCCGCGCGTCAACGCCGTGGTGGTGACGGACGCGGAATACCGCATGGAATATTACGAGCGCGTCATCAGGGACCTGGACAAGCCCGTGCGCCTGGTGGAAATCCACGCCGCCATTGTGGACATCGACAGCAACTACCAGCGCGAGTTGGGCGTCAATTTTCAGGGCGGCGCGGACCTGGGCGGCGGCTGGTCCATAGGCGGCGCGGGCGGCGCGGCGGCGGCGCAGGGCATCATGCCGGAAGCCGGCGCGGCATCGACCTCGGGCCTTTCCTTTTCCACGTTGTACACGCGCGGCACGGATTTCTTCCTCACCCGCGTCAGGGCGCTGGAGGAGGACGGCGTGGCCCGCATGCTGGGCAAGCCCTCCGTGCTGACCACGGACAATGTGCAGGCCACACTGGAAAACACCAGCACCTACTACATCCCTGTGTCCGGCTATCAGGCCACGGATCTGTTCAAGGTGGAGACGGGCACCGTGCTCAAGGTGACGCCGCACATCATCCCCGGCCGCGTGCTGCCTGACGGCACGGTGCTGCCCAACGCCATCAAGCTCATCGTCACCGTGCAGGATGACCGCAATGACAATTCCTCCTCCTTCACGGTGAGCAGCACCACGCCGCAGCCCATCAAACAGACGAAAATCAACACCCAGGCCATTGTCGGCGAGGGGCAGAGCCTGCTCATCGCGGGCTACTACCATGAAAAGCAGGGCGACAACGAGTCGGGCGTGCCCGGTCTCAAGAACATCCCGCTTCTGGGCCGTCTCTTCGGCACCGACACGGTGGAGCACGCCCGCATGGAGCGGCTGGTGCTCATCACGCCGCGCATCCTCAACATCGAGGATGTGCCGCCCGTGCCCAACCGCGTGGACGACCCGCGCTTCAGCCGCTCCCCCACCGAGGCCAATTACGACGAGCGCATTCCCGAAAAGCCGCCCGTGGGCGGCTGCGCGCGCCGTCGTCTGGATTACGCCTCCTCGCCGGATATCCCGGCCAAGCCCGGCAAGCCTGACTATCCCAGGCCCATGGGCGAGCCCGCCCGACCGCTGCAGACTTCAACCACGGTGGTGCGCCCATGAGCGAGGACGCCCCCGGTCCGGCGGCTGCCGTCGCCACGTTGCATGTCTTTTCCGGCGTGCATCTGGGGGCGCGCATTGATCTGACTGCGGGAACGTGGCTTCTGGGCAGTGATGACGAGTGCGACCTCATCCTCAACGGCCTGGCCCCGCAGCATGCGGAACTGCGCGTCAGCGCGGGCGATGACGGCGCTGTCAGCGTTGCGGCTGTGCCGCAGGGCGGGCCGCTGGTCGTGGACGGCGCGAAAGCGGAAGGGGAAACGCCTCTGGCCTGCGGCGCGGCTTGGTATCTGGGTGAAACCTGTTTCGCGTGGAATCTGCCCGGCGCCGTGCAGGAAGACATTGTCCCCTCCGGCCTGCCCGCCGCAGGCGGCGAGGCTGCGGCGGCGGAGAACGCGGCGGAGGAATCTGCGGACGCGGCGGAGGAGGACGCGGCCGGAACCGGCGAAGATGCAACGGACGCTGCGGCCGCGCCGGAGCGCGAAACCCTCACCATGGACGGCAACCTTCCGGCGGAATCCGCCGGTTTCCAGCCCGTGCGCATGGACGAGGCCATGCGGCCGCCGCGCGCGTCATGGCGGCAAAGGCTGCGGCGGCCCGTGCCCCTGCTGCTCATGGCCGTGCTGCTGTGCGCCCTGTCTTTTGCATTCTCCTCCGGGCCGAGCCGTTCGGAATATCCCGCCATTGTCAGCGGCATTCTGGAAAAGGCCGGGCTGACGGGCCTTGCGGTGACGCCGCGCTGGCCGGGGGTGGAGGTGCGCGGGGCCGTGGTGGCGGCGGCGGATCTGGAACGCTTGCAGCAGGCCGTGGAGGAAGTCTCCTTCCCTGTGTATCTGGAAGTGGCGGTGGACGACGATATGCTCCGCGCGGTGCGCAACGCCCTGGGCGTGCGCGGGTTTTTCCCCGCCGTCCGTATGGAGCGGGGCACCGGTGAGCCGCATCTCCTGGTGGCCGCGTTCATGCGCGACTCCTTGGTGGAGGCCGACGCCTTTGCCCAGCTTGAAAGGGATGTGCCTTCCCCGCCGGACAAACGGCGCCGCATCGTCCATGAGAAGGAGGCGGCCCCCCTTGTGCTGGCCGCGTTGCAGAATGCGGGCTTCGGGGATGTCCAGCCCGTGTATCTGCCGGGCCGCATCAGCCTGGCAGGCAGTTGGGAGCCGGAAAGGGAAGCGGCCCTGGACCGGGTGAAAGCCGGGTTGAGCGCGCGTTTCGGCGTGCCGCTCTTCGGCGAGGGCGTGGTGGACGTAAACGCGCCCTTTGCCGCCGCCCAGCACGGCGCGGCACTGACGCCCGCCGCCGGCTCCGTCTCGGCGCGACCGAACGATGACGTTCGGCCTGAGGAAAATCCGCTGGGCGACCTGAAGCTGACGGGCGTGTTCATCGCGCCGCTGACCTTCGTCGCCACGGCGGACGGTAGGTGCCTGTTCGCCGGTTCCGTGCTGCCCAACGGCAACGTGCTGGAAACCATCACGGCGTCGGAGTTGACGCTGCGGCGCGGGGACAGGGTGTTCATCTACAGATTGCGAGGAAACCATGAGTGAACGACTCTCCGCCTTCGATCTGCTGGAAGGCGACCATAACGGGGCGGGGCTCCGCCGACTGCAGGAGGCGCTGCTCGCCCTGAAAACGTCCGTCCGGCAGGCCATGGACGCGGGCCTTTCCGCAGAGGATTTTTCCGTGGCCCAACGGGCCCTGCTGGCTGTGGAAACAGCGGAGGAAGCCGCTCCGCGCCTGCATGACAAAATGGCGGGATGAACCCATGACGCAAACGGCAAAACCTCTTCTTGGGGACAACGACATCGCGCTGCTGCTGGACTTTGCCAACCTGGCCTGCCACAAGGGCATGCCCGTCGAGGCCCGGACCATCGTGGACGGCGTGCTGGCCGTGCGGCCGGGCTTTGCGCCCGCCGTCATCACTCTGGCCTATTCCCATCTGGTGGTGGACGATTTTGACACCGCGCTGGACATGCTCGCCCCGCTGCTGGAACAACAGCCCGATGACGCGGACGCGCGCGTCATGCAGGGCCTGGCCCATCTGCTGGCCGGGCGCAGGGCTGAAGCGGAAGAAGCGTTCTCGCACATACCTGACCAGTGCCCGCAACAGCTGCTGGCGACGGAACTGGCCCGCGCCCTGTGACCCTGCAACCCCACGGAACCGCCATGTTCGCACGACGAGCGCTTGCCCTGCTTCTGCCTTTGGCCCTGCTGCTTTCAGCCTGCCAGACGGAGATTTACACCGGCATAGACGAGGAACAGGCCAACGCCATGCTGTCCGTGCTGCTCAAGCGCGGCATCAGCGCGGAAAAGAGCGCTGTGGGCAAGACGGGCTACGCCATCTCCGTGGAGGACGGGCAGGTGGTGCGCGCCCTGCAGCTGCTCAGGGAACACAGCCTTCCCCGAGACAGTTTTGCCAGCTTGGGCAGCGTGTTTGCCGGGGGCGGCATGATCAGTTCCGCCTCCGAGGAGCAGGCCCGCATGACGTGGGCGCTGTCGCAGGAACTCTCCAACACCTTTTCACGCATCGACGGCGTGCTCACCGCCCGGGTGCATGTGGTGCTGGGCGTCAATGACCCCCTGAACAACGTGAAAATTCCGCCCTCGGCCACGGTCTTTCTGCGACATACGCCGGACTCCATCGTCACCACGCTGGTGTCCGATATCCGCAAGGCCACGGCGGGCGCGGTGGCCGGACTCTCCTATGACAACGTGACGGTCATGCTGGTGCCCGTGCGCGAAAGCGTCACCGTGCCGCAGGCTCCGCCGCCGCCCCCGTCGCTCTTTGGCGACCGTTTCTCACTGCCGCTCCTGCTGCAGACCTTGGCTCTGGCTCTGGCGTTCGCCGCAGCGGGTATCGGCGGCGTGTGGTTCTGGCAGAAGCACAAGGCCGGGAAGGCGGAAGAGAGGGCGCTCCCGGCAGGCGAGAAGGAGTAGCGGGGAAGTCGCATGGCGGCAAGAGTTACAGCGGATAAACCGTTCTTTGACGCGCTGCTGGCGGAAGGCAACGCCCTGTGGCCTGCCGTCATGCGCTGTAACGCCCATCCCCGCAGGACGGCGGCAGAAACGGAGGCAGAGGGGCCGCTGCCCGCATCCGCATGCGCCGCCCTGGAGGGGTGGTTGGCACAGGTTCCTGACAGCGGGCGCGGCGGCGAGGTGCGGACGGATGTGGAGTTCTTCTGGGATTTCAGCGAGGACTCGCGCAAACTGGCCCTGCTGGATGACGGGCAGCTTGCACGGCTTGCCGAAGTGGCGGGCGTGACCCTGCACGCACCGGCCTTGGCGCGCATCGTGGAGCGGGAAGCGCGCCGGGCCTGTCGGGAGGCGCTGGGCGCGGAACTGTTCGACTATGCCCAGACGCGCGGGCAGTACCGGACAGGCGCGGCGGGCGACATCGTGGCGCGGCGCGATACGGAACTGCCCCTGCCCGAGCGTTGCCGGGCACACGGCTGGCTTGCCCTGTATTTCTGCTCCCTGCGCTGGCCGAAGGAACTGCGCCTTATGTTCCTCCGCCGCCTTGCGCGGTTGTCCGGTGCGAGCGGGGCGACCGTGAGCCTGGGGAACGCATTGGGCGACACGGCCTGGCAGGCGCTTTGGCGGCTGCTGAAAAAATGTCTGCTGCGGGAGGTGGCGCCGGCATGGAAGCCGTATTTCACCGCATAGAAAGCCGTATCCGGCCTGCTCCCGGCACGCGCATCCTGCGCGCTGCGGACTACGCCCGCCTGCTGGACGCGCAGCGCCTGCTGGACGACGCCCGCGCCGAGGCGGAGGCCATCCGCAAGCGGGCCGAGGACGCCTATCAGGAACGCAAAAAGCAGGGGTACGAGGACGGCGTGCTGGAAGGCCAGATGCAGCAGGCCGAGAAAATGCTGGAAACCGGCATGCAGGCCGTGGAGTATCTGGAAGGGCTGGAGCGCCAGATTGTGGAAGTCGTCACCACCGCCGTGCGCAAAATTGTCGGCGAGCTGGACGACAGGGAGCGCATCGTGCGCGTGGTGCGCACCGCTCTGGATCAGGTGCGCGGGCGGCAGCGCGTGGTGGTGCGCGTCTGCCCGGAGGAGGAACCGCAGGTGCGGGAGGCCCTGGCCCCCATGCTCGCCAAAACCTCCGGCGCAAGCGGCCTTGAGTTGGTGGCCGACCAGCGCATGAAGCCCGGCGACTGCATGCTGGAAAGCGAGATGGGCGTGGTGGACGCCGGCCTGGACGTGCAGCTCAAGGCCATTGAAAACGCCCTTGCCGCCAAAATCGGCGAGGGGCAGACTACCCCGTAGCCGGGCGCCGCAAGGCCGCAAGCAACCTGTACAGCGAGCATCTCTGATACGGACTGACTGACATGGCGTTTGAGTATATCGGCAATCTGCTGGACGAGACCATCCGCAACGTGACCCCTGTGGAGGTGCGCGGGCGTGTGGAACAGGTGGTGGGCACCATCATCCGCGCCGTGGTGCCGGGGGTGCGCATGGGCGAACTCTGCATTTTGCGCAACCCGTGGGAGAACTGGCATCTCAAGGCAGAGGTGGTGGGCTTTGTAAAGAATATCGCCCTGTTGTCGCCGCTCGGCAGCATGCAGGGCATTTCGCCCGCCACAGAGGTCATCCCCACCGGCGAGATACTCTCCGTGCCCGTGGGCAACGAACTGCTGGGCCGCGTGGTGGACGGGCTGGGCCAGCCCATGGACGGCGGCCCGGAACTGCGCACGCGCAGCCGCTACCCCATTTTCAACGAAGCGCCCAACCCCATGACGCGCAGGATCATCGACCATCCCATCACCCTGGGGCTGCGCGCCCTTGACGGCATCCTGACTTGCGGCGAGGGGCAGCGCATGGGCGTGTTTGCCGCGGCCGGCGGCGGCAAGAGCACGCTCCTGTCCAGCATTCTCAAGGGCTGTTCCGCCGAGGTCTGCGTGCTGGCGCTCATCGGCGAGCGCGGCCGCGAGGTGCGGGAATTCATTGAGCACGATATCGGCCCCGACGGCCTTTCCAAGGCCGTGCTGGTGGTTTCCACCTCCGACAGGTCGTCCATGGAGCGCCTCAAGGCGGCCTACACGGCCACGGCCATTGCCGAATATTTCCGGGATCAGGGCAAGAGCGTGCTGCTCATGATGGATTCCGTCACCCGTTTCGCCCGCGCCCAGCGCGAGATCGGCCTCGCCGCCGGCGAACCGCCCACGCGCCGGGGTTTTCCGCCGTCCGTGTTCTCCGAGTTGCCCAAGCTGCTGGAGCGCGCGGGCAATTCCAGCAAGGGCTCCATCACGGCGCTGTACACCGTGCTGGTGGAAGGCGACGACATGACCGAACCCGTGGCGGACGAAACGCGCTCCATCCTGGACGGGCATATTGTGCTTTCGCGCAAGCTGGCGGCGGCCAACCACTATCCCGCCATCGACATCCAGGCCAGCGTCAGCCGCGTCATGAACGCCATCGTCACGCCGGAGCACAAGAAGGCGGCGCAGCAGTTGCGCGCCATTCTGGCCAAGTATGCGGAAATCGAGCTTCTGGTGCAGATCGGCGAATACAAGCAGGGCGCGGACGCCGAGGCGGATTCGGCCCTGGCCCACATGTCCGCGGTCAACGCCTTTCTGCGTCAGAAGCAGGACGAGAAAAGCAGTTTTGCGGAAACCGTGGCCGCGCTGCAACAGGCGGTGGCCTAACCCGTGGCCGGGGCGAAATACCCTCTGGCGGCCATGCTGCGGGTGCGCGGGCTGCATGAGGACCAGGCCAGGCGCGACGCCCGCGCTGCCGAACAGCGCCTGCACGAGGCGCAGGAACTGCGGGACGGCAAGGCGGCGGAGCTGGAGCGGTACAAGGCATGGCGCCCGCAGGAAGAAGACCGCCGCTATGCCGCCATCATCGGCAAGCCCATGAACGCGGCCAGGCTGGGCGAGTTCCGGGAGGATCTGGCCCGTCTGGCGCAGGGTGAAGTGGAGCGCATGCGGCAGGTGCATGAGGCGGATGCCGTGGTGCAGCAACGCCAAAGCGAGACGGACGCCGCGCGGCAGGCGGTCGTATTGGCGCGCAGGGCCTGCATGAAGCTGGAAGAGCACCGTGACATCTGGACGGCAGCCATGCGCAAGGAAGAAGAGCGCCTGGCTGACTTGGAGATGGAAGAATCTCGCGGCCCGGCCAGGGCCGGCGATGAGAGCTGAGACCGGCCGCACGGGAGGACTGTATGGACGTGCAAAAGCTGTATGGTGAGAGCTCGATAGGCTGCGGGGACGGCCTGTGCCGCCTCGGCGCGCAGCGGCAGCCTTCCGCCGATGACGCGCGCAGTTTTGCCGACGCCTATGAAAAGGGCGACGGGAGGGGGAAGGAACAGAAGCGGCAGGGCGGCAGTGACGGCGAAAAGCAGGGAACCCAGGCCATGCCGTCCCCCGCGTCCCTGATGGAAAGCCTTTTTGCCGGCCGCATGCAGGAAACGGCTCCCGTAGCCGCGCCGGAATCCACGCCTGCGACGGATATGGGCAAAGCCATGGACAAGCTCGTGGAGCGCATCCTTGTGGCCGAACCGGCGCAGGGCGCGCAGGAGGTGCGCCTCACCCTGGGCGACGGCATGCTGAAGGGCGCGGAGTTGAGCATCATGCGCCATGCCGACGGGCAGCTGGCCGTGCGCGTGAGCTGCATGGACGCCGCCTCCTTCCAGACGGCCGTGAGTGCGCGCCAGGGGCTGGCCGAGGCGCTGGAGGCCCGCGGCGAGCGCGTGCAGGTTGTGGTGGACCGGGGCGACGCCGGGGGCGGCAATGAGGGTGATTCCCGGCAGCGCTCGCAGGGCCTGCAGGCCATGGCGGAGGAGGCCGACCGCGCATGACGGGTCCCTTCCGCGCCATTCCGCTGCCGCCGGGCACGGTGCGCCTCTGGAACGCGCTGGCCTGCCGTCTGCTGCCCGTCGCTGTCACGCCGGACAACGGACAGCCGACCGCGCCCACGGTGCATGTGACATGCCCCGTGGCGGGTGGAGATATTGCGGAGGAAGCGGCGTTCACGCTGTATGTGAACCTGAACGGCCTTTGGCGCGTGGAGTTCGGCAACCTTGACATGCTGGCGCTGCGGCCGGAGCTGCGCGAGTGGCTTCAGGCCGATGCCGACAACCGTTTCGCCATGCTGCCGGAAGGACTCATCCGCGCCGTTCTGGAGCGGCTGTTCCTGCCGGTGCTGGACAACATTTCCCGGCAGACGGGCATGCCTGCCATTTTTGTCGGCGCGCCGCGCGCCGTCACGCGTCCCATGTTCGCGGAGCAGCTGCACATGCTGCTGCGGGCAGGGGGGGGGCTATCCGCCAGCACCCCGCTGCGCATCGCCTGGCAGGATGCCGCAACGCTTCTGCCTGTTGTGGAAAGGCTGGAGGCCCTGCCCTTGCGCCGGTCAGGCCCTCCGGCCCTCAGCCATGCGAGCGTCGCGGCCGGCCTCGTCATAGGCGGCATGCGGCTGACGCCTGAGGAACTGGCCTCCCTGAACGCGGGGGATGTGCTGCTGCCTCCGTCGCTGACCCCGCAGGAGCCGCGGTTGCGCCTGGCTTCCGACCTCAGCCTTGTCTGCGACCTGAAAGGCGACACGCTTACACTGCGCGCTCTGGAATCGCCGGTCGGGCGCGCCACTTACGGAGAACGGAATATGTCAGAGACTGTCACGGAACATGCCGTTCCGCCGGACGCCGCAAACGCGCAGCCTGCGGCTCCGGTGCTGGATCAGGGCGACCTGGAAAAGCTGGAACTGGACATCACCTTTGAACTGCCCGGCCTGCGCCTGCCTCTGGCCGAATGCGCCTGTCTCGCGCCCGGGCACACCTTCACCCTCGCTGCGGATGCGGCAAATCTGCCCGTGACCGTGCGTGCGGGCGGGCGCGCCGTGGCGCTGGGGCGGCTTGTGGATGTGGGCGGCACGGTGGGCGTGCAGCTCACGCAACTGGCCGACGCGTCGGCCGCAGAGAGCGGCGCGGCCAAGGACGGCGACTGATGGGCTTTGCGGGGATCAACCCGATCTATCTTGTGGTGGGGCTGGCCGTCCTCGGCCTGGCCCCCTTCATGCTGATGCTGGTCACATCCTACGTCAAGATTGTGGTGGTGACGAGCCTCATTCGCAACGCGCTGGGCGTGCAGCAGATTCCCCCGACCATGGTCATGAACGGCCTGGCCATCATCCTCACCGTCTTCATCATGGCCCCGGCGTTCACGGATACCCTGCGCCTTGTGGAGCGGCAGAACGTCACCGGCAGTTCAGCGCCGGCTGAGGTTTTGCAGGCCATGCAGAACTGCACGCCGCCCCTGCGGAAATTCCTGGGCGACAACACCTCGCCCGTCATTCTCAACGCCTTCATGGGCACGGCCCGGCGCGTCTGGCCGGAGGGCATGCGGGACGACATCACCAGGGACAACCTGCTGATTCTTGTCCCCGCCTTCACCATCACCGAGCTGACGCACGCGTTTCAGATGGGCTTTTTGCTGTACCTGCCCTTTGTGGCCATTGATCTGATTATTTCCAACATTCTGCTGGCCATGGGCATGATGATGGTGTCACCCATGACCATTTCCCTGCCGTTCAAGCTGCTGCTCTTTGTGACGCTGGACGGCTGGCTCAAGATCAGCCAGGGGCTGTTATTGAGTTACCACTGACGAGGAAGCCATATGGACATCACTGCAACACAGGACAATGGATGCACCGTTCTGGCCCTTTCCGGCCGCATGGACGCCACTACCACGGTTGAATTCGACAACGCGGCGCAGGCCGCCCTGAAGGAGGGGCACACGCATATTCTGGTGGACCTGAAAGACCTCGTGTACATGAGTTCCGCAGGGTTGCGCAGCCTGTTGAATCTGGCCAAGACCGCCAAGGCGGCGCAGGGGAAACTGTGCTTCTGCTGCCTGCAGCCCATGGTGGCCGAGGTGTTCCGTATTTCCGGTTTTGATCGCATGCTTTCCGTCCATGACGACCGTGAAGCGGGGCTGACCGCATTGCGCGCCTGAGGAGGAAACAATGCCCGAAGTTACTCTTCGCGCCGCCGTGGACAGCATTCAGGACGCCAGGAAGTTTCTGCGGCAGCATCTTGAAGGCGAGACTGAGAATATGGTCGCGCACGTGGAGCTGGCCGTTGAGGAGTTGCTGGTCAATGTGGCGAGTTACGCCTACGCGGACGCAGTCGTCGCTAACAATGCGAACTTCGGCAAACTGGCGCTGGGCTGCCGCTGGGTGAACATGGACGGGCACGACCAGTTCTGCGTCTGGCTGCGGGATTGGGGACGTCCCTTTGACCCCTTCCGCGGGGCGGACGCGCCGGACACGTCCCTGGCCGTTGACAAACGCACCGTGGGCGGTCTGGGCGTCCACCTCGTCAAGCATATCTCCAGCCATTACGTGTACAGCGGCTCGGACGGCAGCAATACAGTCGAACTGTACTTCGGCGTCGATGATGCGCAGTAGGGTGCGCAGGGAGAAGTCTCGCCGTATGCGGTTGCCGTGAGTACACCCTTTCGCCTCCTGTGCCGTCTGCCCTTGCTGGGGCTGCTGTCGGCGCTGTGCCTTGTGTGGGGATGCCGTGCCAAGGCGCGCCCTCCGATGCCTCCCGTCAGCCGCAGTGAACCGGCTGTGACGGAGCAGGGGGCCGTTTCGCCTGCCGCGGACGGGCCGGAAGCTGATTCCCCTGCCGCGTCCGCAGCCCCACCCCCCAAAAAAAAGAAAAAACGGCCTTCCAGTCCCCCCCGGTTTATAGACGACAGGTACGGCCCCGGCGCGCTGGGGCCGCGCATCCTGTCCCATGAGAGCGAGATCGTGGTCGTGGCCCCGCAGCGCATGGATCTGTACCTGCGGGCCGATTCCGGACAGGAGGATCTACCGCCCCCGCATGCGGCGGCGCGCGCGGCTGCCGCTTCGGCTTCCGGCCCGGGCGAAAGGCCGCAGACGCTTACGGCCGGCGACGGCGCAGACATGCGGGAGGCCGGGCCGGGCAGGGACGTGTCGCGCGGGGACAGCGCGGGCGGCAGCCGCGCGCCGCGTGCTGCGGCAGCCGAAGCCCGGGCGGCGCGTCCCGTGCGCGTGTGGGAGGTGCGCGAGCCGAGGGCCGCGCGCAATGCTTCCCCCCTGTCGCCTGCCGAGGTGGATACGCGCGCCTACCTTGCCCGGCTCGGCATCCGCAGCGTGTACGACCTTTCCCCCGGCTCGCGCCGCCTTGCCCTGCCGGGAAACGGCGCGCCCATGCAATCCGTCGGCCTCGGCGGCGCATCCGCCACCCTCACGCCGCAGCAGTGGGAGGAAATGATTCAGGAGGCGGGGCGTCTTTTTGGCCTGGACCCGCGGTTCATAGCCGCCGTAATCAGGGTGGAGTCCAATTTTGACCATCTGGCGGTTTCTTCAAAGGGCGCGCAGGGCGCCATGCAGATCATGCCCGGCACGCAGGCGCAGCTCGGCCTGGAAGAACCATTTGACGTGCGGGCCAACATTCACGCGGGCTGCGCCTTTCTCCGCGAGCTGCTGTTGCAGTACGGCTCCACGGAACTGGCTCTGGCGGCCTACAACGCCGGCCCCGGCGCGGTGGACAGATACGGCGGCATCCCCCCCTATGCGGAAACGCGGAACTATGTGCGCCGCGTCATGGCCCTGTGGCAGGGGGAGGAAACGCCGCCGGCCTTCATGCCTGATGGGACGGAGGCCGCACAGGGCGAGACGCGCAGGGCTGAAGGGAGAAACAAATCCGCGCCGTCCTTGAAGGCGCCTCACGCGAAACACAGCGGCAAGTCGGGGAAAAAACGCCGGAAAAGGCGGCAATGATTCTCTGCGGGCGCAAGGCCGCAGCATAGTCCATAGCCCTTCCGCACGAAGGGCGCGCCCGGGTTCAGGAATTTTTTACGGGAAAAAATCGTCAACGCTCATGAGGTGTTCCAGCGAAGGACTCCACCCGATGCGCGCCGCCGTCTGCACGTTGATGGCGAGCAGCAAGGGGGAGTTGAACTGCTGGGGAAGACTCCGGGGGCTGCTGCCCTGCAGCAGGTCGCGCAGCAGGCGAGCTGTGAAGCGGCCTTCATCCTTGCAGTAGCTGGCAATGCCCGCCAGAACCCCCATGCGCACTTCGCGCGGGCCAACCTGGGATATGGTGGGAATATGCGCCCGGTTGAGCGGTTCCAGCACTTTCGGCAGCTTCAACGCAGGCAGGGAGTTGTAGGTGATGAATACGGCATCCACATGCTGCTCGGCAAATTTCTTGTGGCAGGCCGTCATCTGTTCGGCAATCCGGGTGGTGTCGGAGACATGGAAGAAATCTCCGGTGCAGTGCACCAGCTCCACGCTGTGGCGGGCACAGGCCTTTACTATCTCGTCAATGCCGGCGCAGCTGCGCCCCGAGGGCGTGTCCGTGTACGTGACGCCGAGTTTGCGGAAGGCAAAAATCTGATGGAACAGTTCTATCTGCCGCAGGATCCGATCCGGCTCCAACACGGCAACGACGTTATCCTTCCCTGAATCCGTCGCTGATTTCACAATGCCGGCGCTCAGCGCGTCGGTGGCGCCGCAGACGATGACGGGCACAGAGGTGCGCAGGCGGGCCATCTCCTGTCCGGCCCATGTGCCGAATGCCAGAATCAGGTCCACGTCCCGGCGTTGGGCAAGGCGGGCGCGCAGGGCATCCCGCACCGTTGCATATTTGTCATGGTCCCAGCCTGCGGAATAGAACCCGTCCGCGAGGAAGGCCAGCCGTGTTCCCCCCGCGTGCGCGCTCAGCCAGCGCCACAGTTCCTCCGTGTTTCCGTCCTCGACCGTGCCGGCGCGGGGGGCGTGGCTGATAATACTCAAGGCTTTCAGTTCGCGCGCAATATTGACGAGGAGATCGTAAAAATCGCTGTGGTTCCCCTCGCACACCAGCACCGCCCGCAACGGCGGGGACGCCTGCACGGCGTGCGGCGGCGCAAGGCACAGCAAAAGCGCCAGAAACGCCAGCGCTGCGGCCTGCAATACCTTCGGCCGAAGTCCCGTACCCTGAAGCGAGTGAGGCAGGTTACTCATAAAATTCATCCACGCTCAGCAGCACTTCCAGGGAAGGATTCCACCCGAGATAGGTGGCCGTGCGCAGGTTGATGGCCAGCAGCCGGGCCCCGTGGAACTTCTGCGACATCGCGCGCGGCAGGATGCCGTCGAGCACGCCGAGCAGGAGGCGCGCGGCGGCGTGGCCCTCTTCTACGCTGTCATCCACGAAGCTGAGCAGGGCGCCGCATTTCACCATGTTTATGCCAGACTGGGCAAACGTGGGCAGGCCCGCATCAATGAGCGGCTCCAGCGTGCGGCGCGTCTGTTCCGGCGTCATTGCCACGCTGACTGTCAGATAGACGGCGTCGGCCTGCTGTTCCACCAGTTTCCTATGGCAGGCGGCAACATTGTCGGCCACTTTATCGGCATCATTGTCGTGCAGCGAGGTGCGGCAGCGCACCAGCTCCACGCCGAGGCGCTCGGCGGCGCTTTCAATTTCTTTCAATGCCACAACATTCCTTCCGGTGGGGGTGTCCTCATAGACCACACCCAGCCTGCGGAAGGGGAAGAGCGTGCGGAAAAATTCCACCTGCCGTCGGTAACGCCAGGGGTAGACCAGGGCCACAAGGTTGTTTTTGCCGGAGTCCGCCACGGAGCGCACAATGCCCGCCCCCACCGCATCAGTGGCGCCCGTCACAATAACAGGCACATCGGTGGGCAGCGTCGCCATGAGCTTGCCGGCCCGCGTGCCGCCCACCAGAACGGCGTCCACGTCGCGCCGCGTTTCCAGGCGGCGCTGCACCGCCTGCCGCACTTCCTGCAGCGCATTGTCATCCCATTCGGCGGAGTAGAAGCCGTCCTGCAGGAAACGCAGATCCGGGCCGGCGTGTTCGCCGAGCCAGCGCCAAAGCGTCAGGGAGCGGTTCTTGCCGGTCATGACCGGCGGCTGCGCCGTAAGCTGGCCCGCCTGGTGGAGACTTTGGGCCATGCCGTGGAGTATCTGCTGGTATGCGTCAAGCGGGCCCGCTTCCACATAGATGACGCGCAGCGGCGGGCGCGCCGCGGCCGGCAGGGCGCACAGGCAGCAGAACAGCAGAAGGCACAGGGCCAAGCGCACTCGGCGTTTCGCGCCGGCGACGGGGAGATCTCGCATAGTCATGCGGCATCCCTGCCCGTTTTGGCATGGCGGCACATGGTCAGCATGGTGATGTCGTCAGAGGGTGGCTCCTCCCCCCTGAACGCGCAGATATCGGCAAAAACGGCTTTCTGGAGCGCGTCGGGCGTTGCCGTGGCGTGGGCCGCCAGACAGGCGGCGAGGCGTTCGTCGCCGTACAACTCCTTGTCGGCGTTCATGGCTTCCGTAAGGCCGTCCGTATACAGGAAGCATATCTCGCCGGGGGCGAGCGCATCCACGAAGGGCAGGTATTCCACGCCCGGCATGGCGCCCACCAGCGGGCCGCTCAGCTTTTCAAGCTGCCGTATCCGCCCTTGGGCGTCCACGACATAGGGCAGGCAATGCCCGCCGTTGGCGTAGAGCAGCCCTCCGGTATCCGGGGAATACAGGGCCAGGAACAGGGTGACGAACATGTTGCCGGGGTTGTGCTCCTCCAGCAGGGCGTTGACCTGCGTCAGCGCCTGCGCCGGATCAAGCCCGGAGCGCAGGGCGTAGCGCACCAGCGTCACCGACATGGTCATGAACAGCGCGGCGGGAACCCCCTTGCCGGACACGTCGCCCATGACGAGCGCCTTGCGACCGTCGTCAAGGGTGAAGCAGTCGTACAGGTCGCCGCCCACCTCACGGGCAGGCTCCAGAAAGGCGGCGACGGCAAATCCCGGTTCAGGGGGCGTGGCGTTGAGGTCGGGCAGGATGCCCGTCTGGATGTCCTTGGCTGCGGAAAGTTCGCCTTCCATGCGTTTCTGTTCGGCTATGGCCGTCATGGAAGCGCGGATATTTTTGGTCAGCTCCCGGCCCATGCCTGCGAACGAACGGGCCAGATCTCCCAACTCGTCATGGCGGCGCAGATCCAGACGGTGGGAAAGCAGGCTCTCCATGTCGTCAAGATTGGAGGGCGAGGAAGGGTCAAGCGCGGCCAGCTCGCTGGTGCAGTCCCGCAGCTGTGCCAGCGGGTGGATGGTGCGCATGACCATGAAGACGGTGAACAGCGCCGCAACAACCAGAATGGCAAGGCCCGCCGGAAGCAGCCGCGAAACCAGGGCGGAGGAGGGCGCGCGCAATACGTCCAGCGGCGCGGCCATGACGAAATACCAGTGGTACGCCTGTATCCACGCCACATGGCACAGGTATTCGCCGTCATCCGTCTCCACGCTGCTCGTTGCATGGATCTGCGACCGCGCTGCGGCGTACAGGGCGTCCAGCTTGCCTTTGAGCTCCGGCGCCTCCCCCCGTTTGACAAGATCCTGCCCCATTTCGTCGCGGAGCAGCAGCAGTCCGCGGTCGTAGAAGCGCATATTCATAAAATTCTGTTCCGCCGCATCAAGGCGGCTGCGTCGCAGGTTTTCCGCCTCCTGAAACAGCGAGGAGGGCCGCAGACCCGACACCAGCACGCGGTCCGAATCCAGCGTGGCGGTCTCCTTTCGGGCGATATCCACAGGCAGGAAAAAAAGCAGCAAGGGTTCGTCCCCCGCCGTAGTCGGCCAGAGGGCGAATTCGCCTTCCGTCGGCAGGTTCCCAAGGATGTCCGCAATGGTCTGTTGCTTGGCGCTGCGGCTTTGCGCATTCACACCCAGCGTCGGAATGCCCGTTTCCCGCAACTCCTCAGCCGTTGCCAGCGTGACGGAGAACTCCTCGTCGGTCATGCGCGAGCGCTCGCGGGTATGGTTGCCCAGCAGGGCTTGCCCCAGCCTGCTCCGTGCGAGAGACGGCGGCAAATTCTCTTCAAGGGCAAGCAGGTCGTTGCGGACGTCCAGCGTCATGCTGCGCATCTGCTGCTTGGTGGAAAGCACCACGCGAACCTTGGCAGCCAGGTATTCCTGGTAGGAGGATTCCAGGTTGTTCTCCACAGTCTGCGCCATGGAATCGAAATGCGCTTCCTCAGAGGAAAGCACAAAGAGGCTGACGCGCTGCCATGTCAGGAACAGCGTCAGGACAATGGAAAGGGCAACGGCGCAGCCTACGGAAAGGGAGAGTTTCGTGCGGAGAGTCATTTGACCAACCTAATTGAGTTACTATATAGTCTATTGTTAAATTTTTGAAAATGTCAAGAAAAAATTGGCGGATGTGCAAGGAATGCGCATGTGCCCGCAGCCTGTGGCGTTTGCGGAGAGATATCCCCTGCGCCCGGAATGCAGCTTTCATGCGCAACATCTTACAGGCAGAGGCGTTTTGCCCGTCCGCCCGCACATGCTTCTGGTCGCGTTGGCGCTGAGGGCGGCGTCGTCAGCCCCTGAAGCTGTGTCGTCAATAATGGCGATTAAGCATTTCGTCACATAATCAATCTATTCTGCTGAAATGTTGAAAAAAATTGAAGTGTGTCGCCAAAAATGATGAAAAACTGAAATAAGTTGGAAGGGCATGCGGGGGGGGCTTTGCTGTAATATATTGAATTTTGTATAAAAATAATTTATAAAAAATCGGCATGGTTCCTGCTTACTTTCTCTGCAAACTGTAAAGGAGCAGTCATGGGCGGCACGCCACTTCCCGATTCCGCGCGATTCGTCAATGTCCCCCTGGGACGCATTGATGCCGTGCTCGCGGCATCACACATGATCCCCCGCCAGACGGATGTGCCGGGCATGCTGCGCATGGTGAAGTACTGCTGTCTCCCCCAGATGGCCTTTCAGCGTTGCTGCGTAATTATCCAGACGCCCTTGAACGAGCGGTGCAGGCTCTATTCCCTTGATGTCATCACAAACAGCAACGCCTGCTCCCGTGTGGAGATGCCGACCGACGACAGCCAGTACGCACTTTTTCGCCAGGCGGACATCCGCCTGCTGGGGGAAGAGGAATTGTTCGCCGATTTCCCTGCGGCGGCCCGGCTGGACGTGTTCAAGGGGTTGCGGCAATGCATGCTGCTGTCCCTGGTCGTGGGGGTGAACGGCTACCATGCTGCGTTGTTCTTCATCTGGACGGAGGACGCCCCCCGGGAAGACCTCATATCCCTGTGCCGCTTGTTGAGCGGCATTGTCTCCGCAGCGTTGACCGGCATATTGCAGTCCGAGGAACAGAATATGGAAATGGAGGCGCTGCGGCAGGAGCGCGACCATCTTAATATCCTGGTGGGGATCGGCAATGTCGCCAACAGCACACTGAATATGGACAGCCTGCTGGACATGGTGGCCATGGACCTGCGCCGTTTCTTCCTGGTCAGGCAAGTGGCCTTCGAACTGTATGAAGGCGATGACAAGGCTGTCGTGTACGGCGCGCGTTCCGGCAGATCACAGGCCCCCGAGGCTCCAGGGGACGTCATTGTGCCGCTGAAGGATTCCTTGCTGCAGCAGTTTTCCCGGGGCGACAGTTTCCGCCTCCTGCGCGAGAACGTACTGCAGGAGGTGTGGAGAACCGACCCGCTGGCGGCCTCTGTCCTCGCTGACGGCGGCAGGGTCGTGTGCGGCTTTCCTCTTGTGTTCCGGCAAAAGTCTCTGGGCGTGCTGCTGCTGGCCCACGCCCAGGCGGACGTGTTCACGCGCGATATGACGAGCCTGTTGTCGCAGATAGCGGTTCCTGTGGCCTGCGCCGTGCACAACGCGCGGGAGTATGCCTCAACCAGCGCCGAGAACCAGCGCCTTGCCGAGGAAAACGCCTCCCTTTCCGCAGAAATAGCGCAACATCAGGACGACGGAGCCATCATCGGCCGGAGCGAGGCCATACGGCAGGTGCTGCGCCAGATTGAGATGGTGGCGGGCAGCGACAGCAACGTCCTCATCCTGGGCGAGACCGGCACGGGCAAGGAACTGGTGGCCGAGGCCATCCACCGGCTCAGCGCCCGCCGGGAGCGGCCCATGATCAAGTTCAACTGCGCCGCCGTGCCCGCAGGGCTTCTGGAAAGCGAGCTGTTCGGGCATGAGAAGGGGGCCTTCACCGGCGCCGTCCGCCAGAGCAAGGGGCGTTTCGAGTTGGCGCAGGGCAGCACGCTTCTGCTGGATGAGGTGGGCGACCTGCCCCCGCAGCTGCAGCCCAAGTTGCTGCGCATACTGCAATCGCGGGAGCTGGAACGGCTGGGCGGTCATGCGGTTATCCCGGTGGACGTGCGGCTGGTGGCGGCCACAAACCGAAATCTTGCGGAGATGGTGCGCGAGGGGAGTTTCCGCGAGGATTTGTACTATCGCCTCAACGTGTTCCCCATTCATCTCCCGCCCCTGCGGGAACGCCGGGAGGACATCCCCCTGCTGGCCCAGCATTTCATGGAGCAGATTTCCCGGCGGATGCGGAAAAACATTACCCGCATCCCGACCGAAGCCCTGCACTGGCTGTGCAGGCAGGAATGGCCGGGCAATGTGCGTGAGCTGGCCAATGTCATTGAGCGGGCGGTCATTTGCAGCACAGGCAGGATACTGCATTTTGAGCTTGACGGCTGGAAGCCCGACCGCATTGCCGCTTCAGCGGCAAAGCGCGACCCGGCACCCGGGCGCGGGGCTGCGGCGCGCCCGAAGCCCGACAGGGCCCGCGAGGACATCATCCATGCCGTTCGCGCCTGCAACGGGCTCATAGCCGGCCCCCGCGGGGCGGCGGCCATGCTGGGGGTGAACAGGTCAACGCTCAATTCGCGCATGAAGAAGTTGGGTCTGGACGTGAAGGCGATTATGGATGAAAATTGAAACCAGATAACGGCAAGGGCGTTCACCGGGAACGCCCGCAGCAAGGAGGAGCGCTATGTCTGACATCGGCGGCATCAACATGGGGGCCATGTTTCGCAACGCCACGGCAGGGCTGGAAAAGGACGGTCAGGCCCTGCAGAGCAAGATCGACTCCCTGAGTTCCAAGGGTAAGGTGGATCAGAAGGATCTGCTGGAAATGCAGTTTGCCATGGGCCAGTACAACGCCAAGCTGGAGGCCGTGTCCTCCATTACCAAGAGCCTGCAGGACATGCTCAAGTCCCTGGCCCAGCGCACGGGCTGATCCTTGCGGGGCTGCCTGCGGGCGGCGGGCGTCGGGGGGACTGTCGGTTACGCGCAATCGTGAGGAGAACACAATGTCCCAGATCAACCAGATCAATTTGGAGAACAATGCGCTGCATCAGCTTGGCCAGCAGC
Source organism: Desulfovibrio desulfuricans (assembly GCA_015062205.1). Lineage (GTDB taxonomy): Bacteria > Desulfobacterota > Desulfovibrionia > Desulfovibrionales > Desulfovibrionaceae > Desulfovibrio > Desulfovibrio desulfuricans_D. The sequence goes on along the minus strand of SUVB01000054.1, from coordinate 41,696 downwards.
CGGGCGGTGCGGGCGGCAATAACGTGAACGTGCAGCAACCGGCGCAGCAGCCCGCCCAGGCAGACCCCAATGCCGCAGCCTTGGCCCACCTGTCGGACACGGATCGCGCCGCCGCCGAGATGTTCCTCCGGGGCGCGTCCGTGCAGGAGGCCGCCAAGCACACCAAGTGGTCCCTGGCCACGAAAATCATAACCGGCATTTTCACTTTTGGTATCGCCCCGGCCATTATGTGCCGCAAGGAAGCCGCAAAGGAAAGGCAGCTGGCGGCCGACGCCGTGAGCCTCAAGGACGCCATGAACCAGATGGCGGGCAAAGAGCATGCCGCCGTCATGAACGTCCGGATGGACGGCCAGTACCTCCCCGTCGTGCGCGCAGAAGACGGCACGCTCAGCACCACAATTGGCGGGCAGACAATCGTCTCCAAGTTCCCCCCCAAGGTTCTGGCGGAGATCATCGAGAACGACATTGTCGCCAATTCGGATCTGTACGGCACCCAGGCCGCGCTGGATGTCCTCGGCGGCGCGAAGCGGCCGGGCGGGGGGCAGGCGGCGGAAACCGGCCATGCGGGTCAGTCGCTCCAGGAGCAGTTTGACAAGGCCATGACCAAGTGCACGCAGCGCATCGGCAAGGCGGAGGCGGCGGTCAGTGCCGACGCCACGGCCAGGGCTGCCAAGCAGGAGCTGGATGCGGCTGAAAACGCTCTCGCGCAGTTGCAGGCAGAATACGACAAAACCGAGGCCCGCTGCAACCAAACCCTCCTGAACTGCAAGGAAAATCTGGCGTCTGCCGACAAGGCTCGCCAACTGCTCACGGCGGCTCAGGGAGAGGGAGGCAACGTCGACGGGCTCATCAAGGAAATCGACGGAAAACGGAATGCTATCCTAGCCGAGAAAACAAAGGCGGAAGCGGAACTACTGCATTTGCGCACGGAGACAAGAGCCGCGCTGGATACGGCGGGCATCCGCAGGGATGCGGCATTGTTGGCAGCGCGGGAAAACGCCCTGTGCAAGGGGCTTCTGGATGCGTATCAGGAACGGGATAAGCTCACGTCATCCCATGCGCAGAACATGCAGAAGATTAGCACGCGCCTGCATGAGCTGGAGGCTTCGCCCGAGCGCAACACGCCGGCGGTGCAAAGCGAAATCCACGCGCTCAGGCTCGTCCTGGCCGCGCCGCAGAAGCAGGGCGGGCCGCAGGCGGATCCGCTCGAGCTCAATCCCGGCAACCCTGCGGACGCGCTTGACAGCAAGGGCCTCAACGATGCGCGCCTGCGCGAGATATGCCTCAAGGCCATCAAGGCCAAAATGGGCATCGACGGCGGCGAGCTGCACAGCTGCCCCACCCGTTACCTGAACCGCATCGCCCAGTACGCCATCGAGGGCTACTACGGCTCGGCCAAGAACCTCATCGACCATGTGCTCAAGATTTCCACCACGAGCCGCATCGCCAGCGAAGACGTGATGGAACTCATGGACGTGCGCCGGCAGGACGCCAACACCGGGCAAAAGGTCAACGTGGCCGTTCTCAGGCCCCCCGTTAATCGCTTCGCCACGGCCACGCAGCGGCAGGTGGCCAATTTCGCCGCGGACATCATCTACTCCGGCAACATCGTGGACGAGGACAGGCTCTCTTCGGAAGACCGCCTGCGCAAGGTGCTGCAGTCCAATGCGAGCGTCATCGGCGATGTGCTCAAGGTGGAGGCCGGCCTCAATGCCGTGGATTTGGAGGCAAAGGCCCGTGAGGCCGAGCAGAACGCCGCGCGGCCCGAAGCCACAGAGGCCGACAAGCTGGCGGCCAAGGCCGCCAGGGCCGAGGCAAACGCCGCCCAGTTCGAGGCGAAGACCCTCAGGGGCAGCAACATCGAAAAGGGCATCAGCAAGAGCATCGGCAAATTCTTCAGTCTCTTCGGCGCCGGCCCCGAAAAGCCGGACGAGGCGCAGTTCACCGGGCTGGAGGCCCAGGCCTATGCCGCCGAGGCCAGGATGCTCAGGGAGCGGAATCCGCTGGCGTTGCGCGTGGCTCAGGCCCAGGCAGAGGTGGAGGAACACGAAGACGACCCGGCGCGCCTGGCCGAACTGACGGACGCGCAGAAGGCGCTTGAGGATTTTGACAGGAATTCCGACATCGTGCAGGATGCCATAGCCGCACGGCTGGCCGTGCGGCTGGCAAGGGCCGAGGCGCAGGCCAAGCTCAGCGGGAGCGAGGACGACCAAAAGAAGGCCGACGATCTGCGCAATGCCATCGAGGACGCCAAGCCCGGAGTGCCCGACGCGGGCCTGGGGGCAGAGTTCGACGTGCCGGCGGACACGGCGCTTGAAAAGCGCCTGGCGAGCCGGGACGACCTGCCCGAGGCAGAACGGGCCAGCCTGCTGGACGCCCTGCCTCCGGAGATGGCCGACGCCGTCAAGGAGATGATGGGCGACATGCGCACCGCCCTTGTGGGCGAGAACAAGCACGCCGATACGGTCTCCATCGGCTACGGCATCACGCAGCTTGAGGACAAGGATCTGAGGACGATCGTGAGGCAGGTCAACGAGAGCGTGAACAAGGCCGCGCAGATGGTGCAGGAGGAGATGACCACGGCCATCCTGATGATGGACGCCACGCTCTCCGTCCCCACCAAGGCCGCGCTCCGCGAGCTCAAGGCCGTGATGGAGGCGGAGCATCTGCCCCTCACGCAGGAAAGCGCCGAGGCCCTGCTCGCGCGCAAGCCCCAGCCCCAGGCCGTTGCCGCGGCCCTGGAGACTCTGGCCAACGCCATCACGGGCGTGGACGATCCCGCGCAGCGCAGGCTCCTGGCCGGCAAGGTGGCGGTCAATCAGTTCGCGGAATACGCCCGGCTGGCTGACAACGCTCGGCAGGCCCAGGAAACCGCCGCTCGGGCCGCGGAAAACGCGACGAATGCTTTTCACTACGAAAACGAGTGCCAGATACGCTGCAACACGACGCTGCATGAGGTCACGAATGCCGATGATGTGTGGAAGGCCAGGCAGACGCAGGCCAGCCAGTCCCGGACGGCGGCGGAGCAGGCCGAAACCACGGCCCACAATGCGGAAGTGACGGCCCAGAGTTTGGAAAGCGCCTTCGCCGCCCAGCCCCAGAACGCCCGCGAGGCCTTGCGGCTTGAAAGCGCGGCGTCCCAGGCAGAAAACCGCGCCGCCTCCCTTGAGGACGCGGCAGCCAAGGCCAGGGATGCGGCCGACGAAGCCGAGCTTCTGACCCTTGTGGCCGGCGCCCCCGCTGATGCGCCGGAAAAGGCGCGCGCAGCCCGCGAGGCGGCAAACGAAGCCGCCGCCGCTGCTGCCAGCGCCCGCGCCGAGGCGACTCAGGCCCGCAACGCGGCCAATGCGGCAGTACAGGCCGTCGATCCCCAGGTTCTGGCGGACGCGAGAACAGCCCAGCAAGCCGCCGCCGACGCCCGCGCGAACGCCACGCAGGCCAGGCAGCAGGCAGACGCGGCCAGAGCCACGGCCGACCAGCATCAGGCGGAAGTAAACACCGCCAAGGGGGCCTTTGACGACGCGAGCGCGGCCCACTCCGTCAACGTGCAGGCGCATCTCGAGGCGCAGACCGCCAAGGCGCAGACCGAGGCCGCCAAGGTCAAGGCGCAGACCGAGGCCCAGGCAGCCCAGGCCGAGGCCGAGGCGGCGCTCGCCGTCAACCACGAGGGACAGCCTGTCGAGGCGGCGGGCGGCAACGCGCCGGCCAACGCGCCGGCCAACGCTGAGCAGGCGCACCAGCTGCGTCTGGCGCAGCTTCAGGCAACCGACCTGAACACCCTGGTTGCGTCCGCCGGCACGGATTTCAGCAGCGACGGCCTTGGCAAGTTCGTCAAGTTCGTCATCCAGGATTACTTTCAGAGCGTGCCCCTCATGGACAAGCGGTCCATGGTTTCGGCGGGCCTGCGCTACGCCCCGGCGAACGCCACTGCCATGCAGAAGCTGGGCGCCATGCTCAAGGGCGCCGGCCCGGTGCTGCAGAAGATCTTCCAGGGTCTCGACGGGCCCGGCCTGCCGCAGGACCTGCGCATAGCCTGCCAGGACATGAAGAGCCGCCTGGCGCCCATTCCCCCGGACATCGTGGAGGCCAACCTGCTCGACATGGTCAACAGTTCCAACGGGCGCATCCGCAACATCGAGGTGCTCTCCTCCCTGGGCGCGGCCAGCGTGGGCCAGGCATTCCGCTGCCGCATCACCGATCAGAACGGGCAGGCGCGCGAATGCGTGGTCAAGATACTGCGGCCCGACGCGCCAAACCGCGTGCAGCGCGAGAGGCCCATCTTCGAGAAGGCGGCCGCCAAGGTTCCCGGCATGCTGGGAACCTTCCGGGGCCAGATGGAAGGCATCATTGAGGAGTTGGATTTCGGCATCGAAGCGGGCAACGCCAAGGCCGGCGTCGTGTACGACAAGCCCTTTGACGGCCAGGAGCGCAGCATCCAGAGCGTCAAGGTCGTGGAGGACATCCCCCCCAAGGGCAATTCCATGGCCATGGAAATGGCCCCCGGCACCACTCTCGACGGTTTTCTCAGGGATACCAGGGAAGAAATCGCCCGCATGGGCCAGAATCTCGGCAGAACGGAGGAATTCGACGCCCTGGGCCAGCGCAGCAGGGTGGTGTATGAGGTGCCCGAAGGGCGCCTGAACGAGCTCGATCCCGTCAAGGCGCGCCTGCAGGAACTGTACGATCAGGCGGCCGCCCGGCACAAGCAGCTCACCGCCCTGGCCGACGTCTGGGTGACCGAAGGCATCTTCGGCGAGCAGGGCTTCTTCCACGGCGACCTGCACGCGGGCAACATCATGAGCGACGGCAAGAAGCTCACGGTCATCGACTTCGGCAACGCCACCAAGCTCACGCAGGAACAGCAGAGCTCGGTCATGACCATGATCGTGGCCACAACCACCAGGCAATCCTCAAAGTTTCTGGATGCCTTCCGCTCCATGCTGCCCCCCCAGGCTCAGGCTGTCTTCGACAACAAGAAGCAGCAGATTCTGGAGAGCGTGCGCGTCATCATGCAAAAGGGTGACATGGGCGACACCGGCGGCCGCATTGCCGCTATCCTAGGAGAGATTCAGCGCAACGGGGTGGAAATCCCCCATGCCATCTTCAATTTCTCCGGAAGCCAGATACGTTTGGCGAACTCCATCAACGAGATGATCACCCTCATGAACCACATCAGTGAGGAAATGCGGGCCATCGACACAATCAGATCTCAGAATTTTCCGGAAATTCTGCCGTTTGACCGCAGCATCAACCACACGGTCATGGCCGCCATGGCCGATGAAAACCAGACCCACCAGTCCGTGATGGGGTATATCGACAGCTACATTGCGCAGATACAGGATGAGAACTCGGAACTGAACCAGGAACAGGAGCAGGACGTTCGCACGGCTCTCAGCTTCCCCAGCTTCCTCGTGGATTTCAAGGCAAAGAACGTGGACAAGGACCCCACCTTGCTCGCAGTGTGGAACCAGCACAAGGACGCCCTGGAGAACACGACGCACCCGCAGCATGACGCGGCGGTCAACGAAATCATCCGGGCGCTGCGGACCAAGGCCCTGAACACCCTGAACGCTCTGAAGGCCGAGGAGCAGAAGGATCACAGCCGCCGCGCCAGCCCCGAAACCTTCCTGGACGTCATGAGCGACGTGGTGGAGACCAATAAGAGCGGCGCCACTAAGAAGCTGGGCCTGGCGTCCTCTGTCAAGTACGGGATCACCAGCTTTATCCATGACAACATAACGGAGCGGGTGCAGCCGAAGATATAGGCCCGGCATGTGGAAACACGCCGGGAAAGGCGCCGGGCGGCATTGGCCCCGTCCGTCAGGCGTGATACGGGCAGGAGAAAACGGCATGTTGGAAGCAGCGGCGTCGCCCGCCTACAAGGACTTGCTGGATGCGCTGGGCAAGCTGGCCCAATGGACGGAAGAGGCCGGGAAGGGCAGCCTGCCCTCCGGCCCTCCGTCTGCGGAGCTGGTGCGGCAGTTCAATGAAGCGCTGCAAACGGCCCTGGAAAGGGCGCAGGACGCGCAGGCCATGCCCCCCGCGCAAGGCGCGACCCCGGCGGAGGCGGCGCAGCCCGCCATGGATGCGCCCCGCATGGAAGCGGCATGGCCTGCCGATACGGCGCAGCCTGTGGAAAACGCGGCGCGCCCGCAGGAAGTTGCGATGGTCAGGGAAGAAACGCCTCCCGACCTCATCGGCGAGTCCGGCCTGTTTCAGTCGGGCGAAAAGCCCGTCAGGACTGTCGACAGTCAGGCAGCGGCGGAGGACGGGGGGGGGACGGGGCAGCGCCGCGAGGTCGGCGCCATGACCGAGGCGCAGGAGATCAATCTGGATCGGGGCCTTGGCGCGCTGGACAGCGCCGCAGATGCCCGCCGTTCGGAATTTTACCGGGCGGCAAGGCAGCTCTCCGACCTGCTGGCCAGACCCGCCGCCGAGATATCGCCGCTGGATCTATTGCAGGCGCAGCGGTTGGTGGGAGTGCTCAAGGTGCAGGCCGAATCGGGCAGGAAGGTTTCAGAAGGCGTCAGCGACACGCTGGAGCAGCTTTTGGAACAGCAGGGGTAGGGCCGGTCGCATTGCGTGCTGTGACCGGCGCCGGGCAACATGCGGAGTAACACATCTCCGGCCATGCCGATGGTCGGCAACCGTCTGCGGTGAGGCATACGTGATTTCTGAACTTACCCCCGTCCCGTGTCCCATGTGCGGAATAATCCCCCGCTTGGAGAACACGACGCCCGAAGGCCGCTTGAAGCCGGTATGGCGGGTCGCCTGCCCCTGCGGGTTGAGCGCGCAGCAATGGAGCGTGTCGCCCGAAGCCGCCATACGCCTGTGGAACAGGCATGCGCACACCCCGTAGGCATTCCGCCGCGTTGCCCGCGACGGCGACTGCCGCGCGCGACCGGGGTGCAAAGCGCAGCGTTCGCCGTGAACAGCGGTTCGGATGTTGAACCGTGAAATTTGGAAAAAGGGGGGCAGTGCCCGCCGCAATGGGGAAGATATGAGCCAGGTCAATCTCAACAACGAGCAGCAGGTCAACTTCAACGCCGGCGCGCAGCAGCCGCAGGGGATTCGGCAACACGCCGACCTTCCGCCCGAACTGCAGAACGCCCGTCCCTCCACGTCCGTATGGGCCAAGATCGGCCGTGTGGCCGAGTATGTCGCCCGCGCCCTCATCGCCATCCCTACCCTCGGCCTCTCCGAACTCGCCATCCGGGGCATCAGGAAGCTCTGCACCAAGGCCCACGCATCCGACATTCCGCCACAGCCGCGCGTGCGGGGAAACCGGCCGGCCATGCTGCCGCTGGCCGAACCGCGCGCGGACGCCGACAACACGGCGCTCAAGGACGGCATGCTCAAGCTCAACCTTCCCCAGAGACATCTCGACTCGTTGAGGGTTTTGCTGGACGACATGGCCTTGCGCTACGGCGGCATCGCGCCCAGGAATTTTGACGAGCTGCGGAAGCTCATGACCCACACGGAGCCTTTCGTCAGACAGCTGCGCAGGGCCGTGGACGCTTCCGCCATGTATGTTGACCCGGCCCGCCTGCAACGTCTGGCCAGGGAAATTCTGGAGCCGGAAATGATCCGGCGCTCCATCGGCGACCTGCTGCGGGAAAAGGCGCAGAGCCTTGGAATGCAGCTGCGGCCGGAGGGGATCAGGCAGGCTACGGAGATTTTCTTCCAGAGCTGCAGGGACAAAATCAGCGACAGGCCGATGGGTACCCTGCGGGACAACATTGAGCCCTTCCTGAACTACGAAGGCATGGGCAACACGCATATGGTCAAGGACGCCTTTCACAGGATGGCGAAACATGTTGATGCGGCGGATGTGCTGCAAAGGGCCGCGCTGCAGGACGGGCTGGAAACGGACTCCCTGCCTCCCGCCCACAGGAAGGCCCTGGACGACATGCTCAAGGGGCTGCGCGACGCCTATGGTCAGGACTGCCTGCCCACAGACATGCCGAAGCTGCTGCGCACGCATCTGGGCAACGGCGACATGCTTCTGGACAAGCTGAAGCAAATGGCGCGCAAAGCAAAGGCCGCCATTGCGCCCCAGGCCTTTGCCGACGCCGTCAGGGACATGCTGACCCCGGTGGCCCGACGCCACGCCATGTCTCAGGCCCTGGGCGAACTTCTGGAGAAGGGGCACGGCCTCAGGCTGCATCCCAGGGTTCTTCCCGCCCTGCTGGACGCGCTTTTGGAACGCTGCCCGGCATTGAAAGAGAACCTTCCCGGCGTGACGAGCGCCGAGACAGCCCGACAGGCCCTGGCGGATCTGGATGGGGAGGTGTCGCCCTTCCTCGCCGAGGTCGCCGGCAACGTCAAGGCCGTGGAGGAGCAGTGCCTGACGGCCGTCAACCCCGAAATCCGGCCCGTCCTGCAAAACCTCATCCGCAGCCTGCCCTTTGACAACGCAGGGAAGGCGCAATCCCGGGCCATGGTGGACAGATTCCTCCGGAACATGCCCGCATGGAAGGCGTCCATACCTCTGGGCGACAAGGGCCTGGACGCGTTCTGCGCCAAGATGACGGACGAGCTGAATATCAGGATGCAGACGCTGGCCGGCGAAGACAGGAGATTCAACGGCAATATCTATGGCACATTCCGGGATGACACCAACCGGAACACATGGGTATTCAACGGCACGGTCTTTGACCACCGGCCCACGGACGAGGTCATCAGCGGATTTGAGCAGATAGTCCCGGCGGCCGTTGACCGCCAGTTCCTGAGCAAGCTCGCCAACCAGTATCTGGATGCCGCTCTGCAGGAACCCCTGAAGGGCGTCATGCTGCCCAACCCCAACGACCCGCAGCAGTCGGAAGTGCATCACGTCTGGCAGTACAGCGGCGACGAGGTGCAGGAAGAGCAGCGCAGCAACGGCCTGACCTTCAGGACGATCGGGACAATCGACGCCCTCATACAGCCCGGAAAGGTCGATATGCCGAATGACGGGCAGTATTCCATCACCGTCGCGGGTGACGGTAAGAGCGCGGTGGTGGAGATGATTGTGCCCTCGGTGATTGTCACCGACAATGCGGCACGGCTCCCCGTCGGCGCCGTCAGGCACGTCATGCGGGTGCAGTGCGAGCTGAGCGGCGGAGTTCCCGATGTCCGTCCCCGCGTGACGGGTGTGCAGATCAGCCAGACCGTCAGCCCCCTGGATATCTGATGGAACCTGGCGGCCCGGCGCGCCCCTGGGGCCGGGCCGCCCGCCATGCGCAAGGAGATCGTATGAACAGCGAGCATCTGATCAGCGAACTGGGCCGCGCCCTCGGCATCGAGCTGAAACTGTCTGAGGCGGGCACTTGCGGCGTGTTCTTTGACGACGACGAAATTATCTTCGAGAGCCACGATGGGCAGCTCTACCTCATAGCCGACCTTGGCCCGGCTGAGGGACGCGAAGACGCCTATGGCCGCCTGCTGGCGGCAAACTGTCTGGGGCGGGAAACCGGGCAGGCCGTGCTGGGCGTGGATGCGAACCGCGGGGAGTTCACCCTGCACCGCATCCTTGGCGGCGACATGGGCTATCCGAAATTTGAGAAAATCCTGACGCTCTTCGTGCAGGCCGTGCGCTACTGGAAGGAATGGCTGGCCCTGCCCCGGGCGGAGGGGGAGGGGAGTGCGCGGCAACTCCCGACAGACGGCCTGCGGGTGTAGCCTGCGGGGGGCGTGAACAAGAATACTCTTTTTTCATCGTGTTCAGTTACCATAAGAGAACTACCATGTATTTTTCTACCGTTCTTGATGCACTGGCCCGCAAATGCGGCTTTGGAGGACTGTAACCGGGCGGGGAGTTCTCCCTGCTGTTCGACGGGGAACACACCATTACCTTCCTGTGCAATGCAGATGACAGATCCGTCATCATGTACGCCGAAATCTGTGACGTGGCCGACCTGACCCCGGACAAGTTGGGGGGGCTGCTGGAGGCGTCCCTGCTGGGCTCGCAGACCGGGGGGTCGCCTTCGTCGTGGTGCGGAACCTGGGCAAGATCGTCCTCTGGAAACGGCATGACGATGATTTCCCCGATGTGGCCGCGCTGGAGCGGGCCATCAACAGTTTTCTCACGGCCGTCATCACCTGGAAGGGCAGGCTGGCGTCGGGCACGACGGACGCGGAGGCGGTCGGGGCTGCGTTTTTGCCCGCTGCGGACGACGGCGGTCTTCGCGCCTGAGCCGCCGCCACGCTGTTCATCATTTTTGACGGAATGCGTCGAATGGTAAAACAACCCGGCTGCGTTGCGTCAGGAGTGGCATTGGAGCGCCGTATCCGGTGTATCGCGGTAAAGGGCATTCCACGGCAACTTCCTGAGATAGAAGGAGAATCTTATGTCCCAAACAACCATACACGCGGATGTGGTCGTCCAGCAGGAGCTTGCAAGCAGGGGCATTGACGCCAAGACAGGCGTTTTCGGCGACCACAAGGTGCAGCTCGGCAAGGGGCTGCCCATCAGCCTTGACAAGATAAAGACCCCGTCCCTGCCCTACGCGGGCTTCAAGACCTCCACCAAGATCTCCCGCGGCAGGGAAGGCATCGACAGGGAGGCGGACAACCTGCTGCGCGAGCTGACCGCCCCCGGCAACAAGCTGGACGCGGGCAGGATACTTTCCGCCGTCAAGGCCGGGCAGGCGCATCTTGAGCGCCTGGACAAGCTGGGGCAGCTTACGCAGGCGAAGAAAGACGACACCATGTGGATGTTCACCAAGGCGGTGGAGAAGCTTTCCAATAAGGACCTTGCCGCCGTGTACCAGAGCTTCACCTCGGCGGAGATGGATCTCCTGCAGACGGCCCTGCAGCGCGAGGGGGAGATCAACCCCGACGCCAGGGACGCGCGCATGGCCGCCTCGCGCCTGTTCGATCTGCAGGCGCTGGTGCTCAAGGAAGTGAGCAACCGCTCCGCCGTGGGCATCATCAACGACCTCAAGGCCAACAATCCCGACGACCCCACCCTGCAGGATCTGCCGGAGCCGAAAAGCCTCTCCGCCACATGGGGCAACGTGGACAGGGAGAAGGGGGCGGAAGAGCCGCTGAACGTGGCGCTGGACGTGCAGAGCTGGCATGAGGTCCTCAACGGCAACGCGCCCCTCCCAAACGACGTTTCCATGGCGGGGCGCGACCATGACATGAGCGGGGCCAATCTGCTGACCCTGGTGGAAGTGTCGGCCCAGAGCGCCACCATCCGCGAGAAGACGGCCCTTGACCAGGCGCAGCGCATGGAGAAGCGGGACATCCAGGGCGTTTCCGTCAAGGAGATGGCCGACGTCATGCGGCAGTCCGAGCTGACCTACAATCTGAACCCGGAAAACCTGGTGAAGTTCATCATCGCCAAGCCCGACGAGCCCATCAGCAACATCTTCCATCTGGCGGAAAAGGGCATCAAGCCCAAGGGCGACGCCTACCTGGAGCATCGCGACGCCGTGGAAAAGCAGATTTTCCCGGAACTGGAGGGGCACGAGGCCAGGGGCGACGAGCGGCCCGTCTACGGCGCGCTCAATGTGGGGAAGGATCCCATCGGCGCCGCGACCATGGGCTACGGCGACGCCTCCATCGTCTTCAAACCCTCCGTGGCCAAGCGCTCCACCTTCATTGCGGACGACACCTTCTATTCCCCGCGCCTCAGCATCACCCCGGAGCGCAAGGCTCTGTTCTACAGCATGCTGGACGGGGCGCACCTGCCCCAAAGCCTGGTGGACGCGCTGAAGGACCCCGATTCCCAGGAACACAAGGATCTGGAAGCGTGGCTTGACCGCCGCAGCGCGCGGCCCAACGCCTCCATCCATGACCTGGAAGACCCGCCGTCCTCCATTTACATGCATTTCAAGGAGTTGAATCACAGCCTGCTTTTCAACGCGCTCATGCCTCAGTGCTTCATTGACAAGGAGGCCACGCGCAACAACGTGGCCACCTATGACAACCTTGAGTCGCTGGTGGTGAACATGAGCGACATCAACGGCAACGCCCTTGCCAACGCCGCCCTCAAGAACCGCCAGGGCGGGGAGGGGCGCGTCGCCCTCGCCGGCATCCAGTACATCGAGGCGCAGATACACGGGCCGGTGATCCCCAGCCGGGACATTGCCGAGATCCGCGTCAATGTGGCTTCCCTCCCCGGCAAGACGGATGCGGAACGGGCGGAATCTCGGCGGAAGCTGGAGGCATTCGGCCAAAAGAACGGCGTCAAGATCACCCTGCTGGAGTACGATCCCGGCAAGGTCGGCGCAAGCATGGAGGCCCTCAATGCGGAGCTGGCATCCTTCAACGCGGCGCATGTGGACACGCAGAAGCTCAATGCGCTCACGCAGGACTACCTGGACAACTTTGAAAAGCATGTGCAGGACATGGTCGCCCAGAACAAGGAATATGCCGCCCTGCCGCAGGGCATGCTGCGGCTGGAAGGCGCGGCCCTGATCAAGGCGAAGGAAACCTTCGCGCGAATCCTGCCCGGGTCTGTCGACGAATTGAAGGGGAGCAACGATCTGGACAGCATCTTCACCAAGGTCATGTTTGAGTCGGTGAAATCGCTCAATCTGGGCGCTAGGGCGTCGTGCCTGCAAGACATTGCCGCGGGCAAGCTGGCCTTTGCCGGTGAAGCGCAGAAGCAGGCGTTCATCACCTGGGTGTGCAGCTCCACCTCGTTGCCGAATGTTGACACCATACGCGCCGTCCATGCGCAGGCCACGGGGCAGGCGGCGCTGTTCCGGGAAATCGCCAACGCCAACCCGCCCATGGCGCCGCAGGAAATCCTTACGCGCATGAGCGCCGTCACAAGCTCGACGCGCGCCATCATCACCGAGGCCAACACGTCAGACATAACCGTGCGCCATGTCAATGAAAACGACATCGCGAACAACGCGGCCTACGTCACCCGGCTCATGCTGCAGAGCGGCGAACCGCCGCTGAACGCCGTGGGCCTGCTGCAGGTGTTCGAGGCCCTGAACGCCAAGGACGTGCAGGCCCTGGCCGGGCAGCTCAAGATGGTGGGCTCCAATCCCGAAATCGCCAAGGCGGGGGACGCCGTCAGGCTGATGGACATTGCCTCCGGCCTCACGCTGGGCGCAAAGCAGCTTGCGGCCTATCTCAACCGGGCGTATGACGAACCGGACGCCCTGAAGAACATCTCCATGCTGCCGCAGGCGGCGCGTGACGCCGTCAAGGCGCTTGCGCCGGAGGCCGGGGCGAAGATGGACGAGATATGCCCGGCCTACGCGCCCTTCCCCCAGCCCGCCAGGCCCGAAGGCATGCCCACGACGGAAGCCCAGCGCCGCGATTTCCTCGTGAAGACGCTGGATACCTACATGGCCAAGGAAAAGACGGGCGGGGACTTCACCCACGGCCGGGGGCACATCACGCGGGCCTATATTTTCGCCAACGTCATGTGTACCATCCTGGAGGAAGTGGCAGGCGAGACTGTGGATCGCAATGCCGTGCTTCTCGGCATCACGGGCCACGACCTCGGCCGGGAGAGGCAGGGCGAGGATCTGTGGGAGGAGCAGAGCGCCCAGCTCACCACCCAGGCCATGAACAGCGAATTCGGCGAGGACGCCGTGGGGCAGGACTACGCGACTTCCGTGGGCAACTGCATCCAGCGCGGCAAGACCGAAACCGTGGAGGCCATGCTGCTCAAGAGCGCGGACAGCCTGGATATCGGCAGGACGGTGGAATTCGACACAAAGTACTTCCCCTTCCTTGGCGACAAAGACCCCAACAAGGGGCCCAGGGAGGCGGACAAGTACACCGTGTCTTCGCCCAAGGTCAGTCAGCTGCGCGAACAGCTCGCGAAGGAGGCGAAGATCCTCGAAATCATCACCGACCCCAATACGCGCTTCAGGGACGGCAAGTTCCATCTCATGGATCAGTTCTACGCGGGCACGGAGCAGCAGAACGCCATCGTCCGGCAGCAGTACACGGATCTAGTGGACGACATCAAAAAGGAATACCAGGATCAGTGGGCCGTGGATTCCGAAACCTTCGTCACGAACATCGAGGACATCGTGCTGAAGAATCCCGACCTGTTCCCCGTTCTGTCCAAGTACTACAGGAAGGACTGACGCCGTCCCGCGGCGGGCGCGGCGCCGGAATATTCCGCCGCCACGCCTGCCGCGGGCGGACAATTCTGCGGGAGCGCCTGCGCAACGCCGCGCGCAGGCAGCACGGGCATGCTTTACTGCAACATATAAGGGGCAGACATGCAATTCTCTCTTGTGCTTGATGAACTGGCGCGCAAATGCGGCCTTGGGGGGCTGGAACCGGGGGAGCTCTCCCTGCTGTTCGACGGGCGGCACACCGTCACCTTCCTCTGTGACGCGGAGGACAGGTCCGTCATCATGTACGCCGAAATCTGCGACGTGGCCGACCTGACCCCTGACAAGCTGGGGGGGCTGCTGGAGGCGTCCCTGCTGGGCTCGCAGACCGAGGGCGCCGCCTTCGCCGTGGCGCGGGAACTTGGCAAGCTCGTCCTCTGGAAGCGGCATGACGATGACTTCCCCGATGTGGCCTCGCTGGAGCGGGCCATCAACAGCTTTCTCACGGCCGTCATCACCTGGAAGGGCAGGCTGGTGCCGGGCGCGGCGGACGCAGCCGGTGCCGCGTTTCCGCCCGCCGCAGGCGACGGGCACATGCGCGCCTGAGCCGCAGCCGGGTTTTCCGGGTTAGAACCTAGACGACCACACCGGCGCAGCGCACCGAAGGGGTAAATATGAGCCAGATCAACCTGAACGGCAACCAGCCGCATGTCGCCATGAACACCGGCGCGCAGCAGGCGCAGGGGGCGGGACCAGCCCCCAATTCGCCATGATTCCCTTACCGTTGTCAGGGACGCGCTGCCGTAGGGCGGGAAACCGTGCGCGGTTCCTGCGGCAGCCGGTTTCTGCTGCACAATAGTGCCGGGTGGTGAAGACGCTTTGCAGTGCGCCTGGCGCGCAGCCCGGCCGTAACAAGGTGAAGTTTGATGAAACTCTTTGCCCGCAGTTGCCTTACGCTGATGGTGTGCCTTGCCTTTCTTGCCGGATGCGGAAAAGCCGCCGCAGACCGTGCCGGGGGGCAGGGCGTGAAACTTTCCTCCGACGCGTCCGGCTTTGTGCTGCTCAGTGAGGCGGTGCCCGACGCCATTCTGGAAATCCGCTATTATTCCACCTACAATTTCGTCGGCGACCGCATCGACGGCTACGAGCAGCCGACGGCGCTGCTCACCCGGGAGGCTGCGGCGGCCCTGCGGCTGGTCAGCGACGATCTGGCGCGCAAGGGCTACCGGCTGAAAATCTACGACGCCTACCGCCCGCAAAAGGCCGTGACCCATTTCATGAACTGGGCCAAGGACGCCAACGACACGCGCATGAAACCCTATTTCTATCCCGAGCTGGACAAGTCCGTCCTGTTCGCCCAGGGCTATATCATGGAGCATTCCGGCCACAGCCGGGGCAGCACCCTGGACCTGACGCTGTTTGACATGAAGACGGAAAAGGAAGTCGACATGGGCGGCACCTTTGACTACTTCGGCAAGCGCAGCCACCCGGACTTCAAGGGCGTGACCAAGGAGCAGCACGCCAACCGCATGCTGCTGCGGGAGGCCATGCTGGCCCGCGGCTTCAAGCCGCTTGCCGAGGAGTGGTGGCATTTCACCCTGGCTGACGAACCCTACCCCGACACCTATTTCACCTTCCCTGTGCATGAGGCGTCCGTCCGCAAATAGCGCAGCTTCCGCGATGGCAGAGAGTCCGCACAGGCCCGCAGGGGAATGTCGCGGCTCCGTTGCCCCCTGACTGGCAAGGGGCAACTGTCAGATCACGCCGAGACGAGTTCATTTCATTGTTGCACAAAATGACCGCCGTTCCGTTGCATATTCCTGGAACGGCGGTCGTCGTGTGAATGAAGGTGCTATGGCGGCAGTCTAGAACTTGTATGTGAAGATTACGTGCGCCTTCCAGATGTCCTGTTTTTCATAGGAACCGAAATTATTGTACGAATGCCGTTTCCATGTGCCGTCATCCATGAAGTTGGCGATATAGCCCAGCTCCACGTTGATGTCGAAGTTCTCGTACATCCGGTAGACGTTGACGAGGTTGAATTCCAGCAGTCCGTCGTTGGTGGTCAGGTACGGGCCGTCGAAATACCCGGTCGTGCTGTTCCAGGCGTAGGCGGAATCCATGTACTTGACCATGGAGGGGGAGTTGGTTCCGCCCCAGTAGGCCACGCGGAAGGTGTGCGAGAGGTCGTCGTCAAGGAAGTGCATGTCCCGCAGCTGCAGCCCGATGCCCCAGGTGCCGGCCAGGGAGACATTAAGGTCCGAGTATGGCGCAGCATTTCCTCCTTTCCTTATCCCATGACAACGAAGCCGGCGCAACCGTAAGACCTGCGGGGACGGCCCCGGTTTCTCCAGCGCGTCATGCCGCATGATTTTTCAGCGAAAAAACTGCTTCACCTTCTTTGCCCGGGATTCCGATGCGGCCTATGGCGCCGCCCGTTCGTTCTGATGCAATTCCCGGCGGCGCCGACACAGATGCCCGGTGGAAGGGCGATCGTATGGTCGCCCTGAGCGTTTCCCCCTGAAGAAGGTGCGACAATATTGTCGTGATTGCCCCCGTTCTGCGCGGGGTGTTCCTGAACGCATGTCATGTCTGCTGCCTTGGCTGCTTGGGCGTCATGGTGGCGGCAATCCTGTCGCTACCTGCGACAGATTTGTCGTGAATGGAAGGTATCAGAGACGCCCGGAAAATGGCCGCCGCTCCCGCGCCGCCATGAACAGCCGTGCAGGCGGGGCATGCCTTTCGCGTGTGGGGCCGTACCGCCCTTGGTATGGAATATGCTCTTCCAGCGCAATTTCATCGTTCGAATTCCCACAAAAGGAGCATGAAGCATGTCGCAGCAAGTCAGCGTTTCTCTCCGTCGCCGCGGCCCGGTTATAGACCTTGATATGGAAAGCGCGGCCCTCGGCTGCGTGCATGTGGACAACAGCGCCATCCCTGAGGACGAGCGCGCCGGCTCGGCAAAGAAGCTGCTCGGTTCGGCCGTGCTGTACTGCTACGTGGCGGCCCTGGACAAGGCCCTGGACACGCGCGGCGCAAAGTATGACCGCATCGACGCCAGGGCTGCGGTCACGGCGGGCGTCGATGACAAGGGGCGGGGACGCATCGTGGGCATCACGCTGGATGTCGTTGTCCGCATGGATGCCGACTATGAAGAGATTTTCGAGCGCGTGAGCAAAATCATGCGGAACGGCTGCCTGATCTCCGCCTCGCTGGAGGCCGCGTTCCCCGTGACATACAACCTGCAGCTGGAATGCCCGGATGACTAGGGAGGCCGTCATGCGCATCACCATTATCGGCGGCGGCCCCGGCGGATATACGGCGGCGTTCGAGGCGGCGCGGCGCGGGTTGGCGGTTACGCTTGTGGAGCGCGCCGCCCTGGGCGGCACCTGCCTGAACAATGGCTGCATTCCCACCAAGACCCTGCGCGCCAGCGCCGACGCCCTGAGCCTGGCCGCGCGCCTGGCCGAATACGGCGTGAACGGCTGCGGCGTTCCGGC
Organism: Desulfovibrio desulfuricans; assembly: GCA_015062205.1. Classification (GTDB taxonomy): domain Bacteria; phylum Desulfobacterota; class Desulfovibrionia; order Desulfovibrionales; family Desulfovibrionaceae; genus Desulfovibrio; species Desulfovibrio desulfuricans_D. The sequence continues at coordinate 24,178 of SUVB01000054.1, read as the reverse complement.
GATAGACCTGGATGCTGTGCGCGTGCGCAAGGAAAAGGTCATCGCCACCCTCAAGGGCGGCCTGGAGAACGCCTGCGTCCATTACGGAGTCACCCTGCGGCGTGGAACGGGGCGTGTGGCGGATTCCCGCACCGTGGTGGTGAGCGGTGAAACCGGAGAGGAGCATGTGTCGGGCGACGCCGTGATCATCGCCACCGGCTCCCGCGTACTGGAACTGCCGGGCCTGCCCCTGGACCATGAGGTCATCTGCAGCAGCGATGACGCCCTGCGGCTGACGCATGGTCCCCGACGGCTTGTCATTGTGGGCGGCGGCGTCATCGGCTGTGAAATGGCCTGCATTTACCGCGCGTTCGGCAGCGAGGTCACGGTGGTGGAAGGGCAGGACCGGTTGTTGCCCATGCCCTCTGTGGATTCGGAGGTGAGCGTCCTGCTGCAGCGCGAGATGCGTAAACAGAAAATCAGGGTATTCACCGGCAAGACCCTCAAGGATGTACGCGTGGAAAACGGGATGGCGCGCGGCATGGTCGCGCCTTCACCCTTTGTGTCCGCGCCTGCTGCTGCCGCTGAGGAAGAAGCCCTGGAAGCCGACATGGTTCTGGTGACCGTGGGCCGCGCGCCCGCTGTCGAGGGGCTGGGGCTGTCCGATGTCGGCGTGAGTGTGGATCGGCGGGGCTGGATCGTGGCAGATGCGAACCTGCAAACTTCCGTGCCCGGCATCTATGCCGTCGGCGACATCCTTGGCCCGTCGCGCGTCATGCTGGCGCATGCGGCCGCCATGGAGGGGCTGTACGTGGTGGATGCGCTGTGCGGCGCACCGCGCGCCATGCGCTATGACAGCATGCCTTCGGCGGTTTTCACCGCGCCCGAGATAGGCGAGGTGGGCTTGAGCGAGGCCCAGGCCAGGGAAGGCGGCGCGCGCGTGGTTTGCGGTGTTGCGCAGATGCGCGCGCTGGGCAAGGCCCAGGCCATGGGCGAACTGCCCGGATTTTTCAAGATTGTGGCCGATGCGCAAAGCGGTCGCGTGCTGGGCGTGCATATCGTCGGTGCGCACGCGTCGGACATGGTGGCCGAGGCCGGGCTGGCCCTGTCCGTCGGGCTGGATGTGCGCTGCGTGGCCGAAACCGTCCACGCGCATCCCACTCTTGCGGAAGGCTTGTACGAGGCGGCGCGCGCAACGCTGCACGCCATGGAACAGTAGCAACCATCAGGGGAAAGACATGAAAACACCCGACCAGATCAACCTGCCCGCCGACCTGCGTTACCATAAGGAACACACCTGGATAAAGAAGGACGGCGACACCTGCCTTGTGGGCATCAGCGACTACGCCCAGGACCAGCTGGGCGAGGTGGCCTTTGTGGACATGCCCCAGACCGGAACGCACTTCAACGCCGGTGACGAATTCGGCACGGTGGAGTCCCTGAAGTCCGTCAACGCCCTGTTCATGCCTGTCTCCGGCACGGTGGTCGAAGTCAACGCCGCGCTGGAAGACACACCCACGCTTGTCAACGCCTCCTGCTACGGGGAAGGCTGGATCATCCGCATCAGGGCCGACGATGCCGCCGAGGCGGACGGCCTGCTCGACGGCGAGGCCTACCGGCGGGGATTATAGCCCACCGCCCCGGACTTCATGGAACACCGCAGTGCGGCGCCCGATACTGCTGTTCCTGAAGAACGTATGCGATTGACCATCATCGGGGGCGGCCCTGGTTGCCGGCACCGGCCCATAACGCATTACGGTCGTCGTGCCGCGTGGCGGAACGGCATCCCCTGCCTGGGCAGCAAGGATGCCCCCGAACGTGAACCCTCTCGGCCGAATTGTCCGCCGGTACTGCCGATTTCGTCCGGCGTGCGCGCAGACCGTGCAAAGGAGCCCATATGGCGCAAACACCTCTTGACGACGTGCGTGTTCCCGCCGGCAGTGAAGCGGCGCTGGCCGCCCGGGAGCAGCTCCGGGCGCGGTTTCGCCGCCAGGGCGTCGCCACTGCCGTCATGTCCGGCGTTGTTTACGGACTGTTTACGGCCTTTATGGCGCTGGCGATGGATCTGGGCGTCTGGACAACATGGAGCGGCGAGCATTCCGGTCTGACAGTCTTTGCCCGGACCTATCTGCTGGGAACGCTGGGTTCCGGCATCCTGTGCATGTGCGCGGCCCTGTGGTCATTAGGCATCCTGACGTACAGGGGCAAATTGGGAGACTTCTTCCGCAGCCTTGCCAGCCGGCCCGGCTGCATAGTGCTGGGAGTGGCGCTGGGCGGCGGTCCGCTGGCTATGACCTGGTACGCTTTGGGGCTGCAAATGGCCGGTTCCATCATCGTGCCCATCAGCGCCCTGTGTACGGCCATCGGCGCCGTGCTGGGGCATCTGCTGTTCAGGCAGCGCCTCACCCCCCGCAAAAGTCTTGGGGTCGGCATCTGCCTCCTGGCGGGTATGCTCATCGGCAGCACCGGCCTGACGGAAGATGCGCAGCCGCAGTTAATCCTCGGCATGGGCTTTGGTTTTCTCGCGGCCTTTGCCTGGGGGCTGGAAGGCTGTGTCGGCGGTTATGTCAGCGCTATTATCGACACGGAAATCAGCAACGCCATCCGCCAGCTGACCGCAGGCGTGGGCACGTTTTTTGTGCTGGTGCCCATCCTGGGAGCCATGGGTGAAGCCGATACCCTTGGCATGGTCCGCGCCGCCCTGAGCGACGGCCCCTCCATGTTCTGGTTCTGCCTCGCGGGCTTCTGCGCCTATCTGACCTATATGCTCTGGTACAAGGGCAATGCCATGTGCGGGGCTGCGCTGGGCATGGCCTGCAACGGCATGTTTTCCTTCTGGGGGCCATTTTTCTGCTGGATCGTCATGGGACTCTGCCACGGCAGGGAAGGCTTTGCCCTCCCTCCGGTTGTCTGGCTGGGCGCGCTGGTCATGGTGGCCGGCATCTTTGTCATCGCCCTCAATCCGCTTGAATTGTTGCGCAACCGGAGGCAAACACAATGAAGCCCCTCAATTATGCCATTCTGAAGCTCATGACGACCGTGGAAGATGCCTGCGCGGAAGACATCATGGCCGCCCTGCGCGGCACATACAGCGGTTTCAGGGCATTGAACCCGGAGGCCATCAATGAAACCCTGCTGACGGCCGAAGTCAACGGCCTGCTGGAACAATCCCGCTGCGAATTGGATGCAAAAGGCGAGCTTCGTCTGTATTTCAGGGCGCATGAAGAGGGGGCGGCGGCTATAAACCGGTATATCCGCGGGTGACGTCTGTCGGCGGAATTCCGGAATGCTGATCTGCATGCGCTCTGCCAACAAAAAATTGCGCACGGCGCTTTTCGCCGGATAGCGGCATAGTCATGAATGACGCACATATCCTGCCTGCGACAGCGTGGGGACATTCCGCATGCAAAGGAGGACAACCGCGCCGGAGTTTCCCGCGTTCCGGTCCTCGGCAAAGATCGTACGGCTGCGGCGGCGCAGATGTTTCGAGCCCGTCGGACACCGGCGTCCAGGTGCATAAAAATTTTTGCACCTGGACGCCGGAAAAACTACTTATCGGCTCTTGTCACATTGCGTCCGTAAATGAGCCGGAAATCATTCTTCATGGAAACGGGTATCCAGCCGTTTGCTTCGCAGGCAGCACGAACTTTACCGGCTTTTCCGGGATTGCCAAGTTCGCGTTCCGTATCGTCGCAGAGGAGGGCAAAAGCGAGGGACTTGTACCTGTTGTTTGTGACAGTGTAGCTAAACATACTGTAATCGCCCGATGAGTTGCCAAAGGCGAGGACAGGCTGTTTCCCTATCTCTCTGACAATGCTTGAAACCTTGTTCATCTGTAAGTTTTTCTCAATGAACTCGCCGCGCAGGATGACATCTTCTCCTGTATGTCTGTAGGCAAGCCCATCGGTCGTTCCCTGATGTGATGCATATTCTCTCACGTCTGTTCCGATGATATTGTCAGAGTCCACGGGGAGCACACCGTCTGCCAGTATGCGTACCGTCTGCCGGTCGGAACCGGAGACAATAAAGATCTTGAAGCGGTTGGCCGAAAGATAGGAGAGAACTTCGACCATGGGAAGATAGAAGCTGTCACCGCGTAAAAGATTTGTCATGCCTTCTGCGGGGGTCTTCATAAAGCGTTTTACGTAGGCATCATAGTCTGCGATGGACATGCCGGCGAAGACCGCCTCCTGGGATTTCGCTTCTTCACGGGAAAGGTCTTTGGGCAGCGACTTGGGAGCCGTCAGGCCTGCTCCGTTGGGACTCGATTCAAGACCAGTGCCGGCCACAGGATTGGGAATGCCGATGTGATAGATGCCGGCCTTGACCATTTGGGCATATGCCTTTTCCTTGGGGGCGGGCTTGTAAGCGGGATCGTTAAGCGCGCGCTCAAGATAGAGCATCCACTCGAAATATGAGGGCGTTGTTTCGCAGAGGAGGGTGCCGTCAAGATCGAAGACAGCAATTCTGTCCTCAACAGGAATGAAATGGGGGCTTGCGGGGTCCGTAACCTCTTTTACATAGCCTGTCAGCTTCTGGAACGAAAGGGCATTGGGGTTCCAGTAATGGAAGTTGCTGCCCTGCGCGTTCACGGAAATCTGGGCGAGTCTGGCTCGTGTCGGCACGTCAATATCCGCGCTGTGCCGCGTGGCGGCACAGGCACAGAGCGACAGGACGAGAAAAACAGCAAGGCAGTTTCGCAGATGTTTCATGACGTTTCTCCAGGAAGATGCTCTCGATAGCGGTAATTGCCGCCCAACGTAGCGTAACCAAAACATGGCCAAATCCTGAGGGTTGCCTGTACCCGGCATCGTCGGTCCGGGCGTCCGGCTGAAATGCTTCCGGCGGCAGAAAAGCAAGCAGACTGGTCAGCCGCGCATGGATTTGCCGGCACTCTTCAAGAGGCTGTCGTACCGGCCCACCGTATCCTGCAGCCGCTCCAGCCCTGTGTTGATTCCCGCGCCTACGGTTTCCATGCGGGCCTGCAGGTCGCCAATGACCTTGTCCCATTCGGCCCGGTTTTCATCCTTGTCCGCAGAAACGGGCATGCCGATGCCGGTATGGTCGCAGACAGCACTGAGCGCCTGCAGCTTTTCCAGCATGTTCAGGGCGTCGGACCATGTGTCCGCTGTCGCGTCGGCAACCGTCGCAGGACTTTCAACGTGAATGCCGCGGCTCCGGCAAAATTTCAGGAGCCATTCGGAGATGCTCCCTTTCCGGGCCCGCGCGTGCCGCAGGGCCGCAAGGGCGCGCACGTATTCGCCCGATGCTGTGCGGCCGCCTTTGACGCCGGTCCGCCGCAGGTCGCGGGCCGCCCTGAGGGCGGCGGCAAAATCATGCTTTCGGGCCTGCTCCGCCTCAATTTGCGTGATGCTCTTTTGAGCCACAGCCTTCCCGGCGTCGGCCATCTCTAGGTGTGCGGCAGCCATGCCCGGCTGCGTGCCGCTGTCCGCAGAGACCGTCATGTCGGATGCGGCGGAAGATCCAATGTTTTCAACTGGGTTCATAAACGCGTATCCCTCGTATCCGGCGCAGTGCGGCCCCGTCTTTCGCAAGGCGCGGCCGTGCCGCTAGCGATGTGAATAGGCCGCGACCGTCAGTCCGCGCAGCGGATTTCTTCTATCCTGAAAACATCAGACGAGTATCGCCGGAACAGCGGCAACGCCTTTCATTTTCCCACGCCGTCCAGCCTTGCAGCATCGAGCTGCCGGACACGCCCCGGCTATGTCGGTGGAGGGTTCCTTGTCCCCGCCCGACAGTTTCATCGTTTCTTTTATAACGAATGGAGAGTGCTGTCAAAAGCGGCCGTCAAGCGGCAAAAGCCGCCTTGCCCCGCCGAAAGTTTCCGGCAAGGGCTTCATCTTCCGGACAGGAAGGGCCTCGCCGCGCCGCGCGCAGGTCGGTCCCCTGCGGCTCCTTCGGAGAATGGCATCATCCGGCGGCGGTAGCTGATTTTTCTTGACTAACACGCCGCAATTATCCATAGCTTTTCTGCTCGCTCGTTGGGAAGCAGCCTCCGACGCCGGCTCGCCGGATTTGTTCCGTGCGCCGGTTGAGCGCGTTCTCCGGAGTGTGGCGATGCCGAATGGGCATCGTCGGAACTGCCGTTCAGAAAAGGGATATGCCATGAGCGTTGTGCTGGACAAAATTCGGTTCCATGCGAAAACGCATCCCGATCGCGTTGTGTATGCCACCATGAAACAGGTGGCCGACGGCTTTGAAAACGTGCAAATGACCTGGGGCGAGCTTGACGAGCGTTCAAGCCGCCTTGCCGGATATCTAGCATCCCGTCTGAAAGGCAAGGCGCCGTTGCTTGTCTGCGGGCACAAGGACCCCCTCATGCTCGTCGCCTTCCTCGCCTGCGTCCGATCGGGCAGGGCCTACGTGCCGGTGGACGCATCCACCCCGGCGGGCCGCATAGGCGACATCGCCGCTGCCGTGGAACCGGAACTCATCCTCAACGTGGAGGACATGGACGGCATGCCGACAGGCTGCGCGGCACTGGGCAGCAGCGAGATGCGCGCCCTGTGTGCAACGGCGCCGCCCTGTGACGACAGCGAACAGGTCTCGGGCGAGGACATCCATTACATCATCTTTACCTCGGGCAGCACGGGCCTGCCCAAAGGCGTGCGCATCACCGCAAGATGTCTGGACAATTTCCTCGCGTGGTCGCAGGAACTCACTGCCGGGGTGACCGGCAGAGCCGGCGGCGAACGCATCTTCGTCAACCAGGCCCCCTTCTCCTTTGACCTTTCCGTCTTTGACGTATACACGGCCCTCTACACCGGCGGCGCCATCCAGGCCATACCCGCGCCCCTGCTGGGTGACATGCGGACCCTCTTCGCCTACCTCAAGAGCATGTCGGCGGATATCTGGGTCTCCACCCCCTCCTTCGCAGACCTGCTCCTTGCCGATACGGCCTTTGATCAGAGCCTTCTGCCCGACCTGCGGCTCTTCCTTTTCTGCGGCGAGGCCCTTACGGGCAGGACGGCACAGAGGCTCGCTGCGGCCTTTCCTAGGGCCGGCATCACGAACACCTACGGCCCGACGGAATCGACCGTGGCCGTGACGGGCGTGGCGGTCACTCCCGAAATGGCGGCCGCAAACACGGTGCTTCCCTTGGGCGTGGAGAAGCCCGGCACCCGCATCCTCATCATGGATGAGAAGGGCGCGGCGCTTCCCGACGGGGAAAAAGGGGAGATCGTCATCATCGGCGACACCGTGAGCCCCGGGTACTGGAAAAATCCGGCGAAGGATGCCGAAGTGTTCGGCACCTACGATGCGGACGGCACGCATGAACGCCTGTACCACACCCATGACGCCGGCTACCGCAAGGACGGTCTGCTCTTTTACTGCGGCCGCATGGACAAGCAGGTGAAGCTGCACGGCTACCGCATCGAGCTGGAAGACATTGAGAGGAATATCCTGGCCATCCCCGGCATGGAGCGCGCCGTCGTCATCCCCGAAAGAACGGACGGCGAGGTAAGGGATCTCGTCGCCTACATCGTCGAGGCAAGCCCCGTGCAAAGTGCCATCAGGGAGCGTCAGCGCATACGCGGTGAGCTCAGGAATCGCATCCCCGAATACATGATACCGCGCAAATTCGTCTTCAGGGACAGTCTGCCCATGACGCAGAACGGCAAGGTAGACAGAAAGGCGCTGGAGAGCGTCAACCAATGCTGACGGTTGAGCAATACAACGGCATATTCCCTATCTACGTCTATATGCTGCTCGTTCTGCCCGCAGCAGTTCTCGGGCTGTGCGGTCGGAAATCGAAACTGCTGAACCTCGCTGTCAGCCTCGTCATGCTTGTCCTTCTGCTCGGCATGCTCTCCCTGCAGATGTGGGAGTTCTGCCTTTTTCTCGCCTGTGAACTCTCCCTCGTCTACGGCTACCGCTTTGCCCGCGCGGCGTGCAGGAGCGAATGGCTGTACCGTGCAGTCTTCGCGCTCTCCCTTTTGCCGCTCGCCCTCGTCAAGGGCTGCGCCCGGACGGATATCGGGGCCTACGTCGGCTTTATCGGCATCTCCTACATCAGCTTCAAGGTGTGGGAACTCATCATAACCATCCACGACGACAGGCTGCCGAGCGCGGCGCCCATTGACATACTGGGCTTTCTGCTCTTCGCGCCGGTCTTCAGTTCAGGCCCGATTGCGCGCTACGGCGCCTTTCTCGAAGAATCCTCGCGGCGCGTTTCTCCCTCCGAATACGCGACCGAATACCTCATGCCCGGCGTGAAGAAAATCGTGCTCGGCATGTTCTACAAGTTCGCCATGGCCTTTTTCATCAATACATACGTCATGGAGGGCTGCCGTGAGGGCTTTTTCTTCGACACCGTGACCTATATGTACGCCTACACGCTTTATCTCTTCTTCGATTTCGCCGGCTATTCCCTCATGGCGGTCGGCACGGGCTGCCTCATGGGCATACGCATAGGCGACAACTTCAACCGCCCCTTCCTCGCCCGCAACATCAAGGAATTCTGGGAGCGGTGGCATATTTCCCTCTCCTCCTGGTTCAACGACTATCTTTTCAGCCGCATCGTGCTGAACGGCATGCGCAGCGGCTTATTCACGAATACAAAGCAGGCGAGCCGCACCGCCTACGTCGTCACCATGCTCACCATGGGCGTGTGGCACGGCTTCTACCTGCACTACATCCTCTACGGTCTCTACCACGGCGTGCTGCTCGTCGCGACCGACATCTGGGTGAAGTCGAAGACCTTCCGCTCCGTGAAGAAAATGCGCTGGTACGATTGGGTGAGCCGGGCGATCTGTTTCCAGTTCATCGCCTTCGGCATGCTCATGTTTTCGGGCTTTCTGTTTGAATAACCGCCGTCTGCCGCATGGAGGCCTGCCATGACTGAGAACGAGAAGATCGCGCGCGAAGTGCTTGTTGCAACCTGCGATACGGATGAGATCCTTGAAGATTACGACCTCGACCTCGTCGATGCCGGCTTCATTGATTCCTTTGCCGTCCTTACCGCGATACTTGAGATAGAGAAACGCACGGGCCTCAAGCTGCAGGCCACGGACATCAAGAAATCGGATGTATCCTCCATCAACAACCTGATCCGTTTTTTGGATGCGAAACGATGAAAAAGCTTCTCGCCGGGCTTGCATGCGCCTGCGCGGCCGTCGCCCTTGCCGCGGCGGCCGTCTGCGCGTGGAGCGCGCACATGCGCGCAGACACGGCCCGCCTGTACGCGGAGCGTGAGGCCGCGCTTTCGCTTGTCGGTGACGATGCCGCCAAATTCCGCGGCCTCGCCTGGACGCGCGAGGCCGCAAGGCACGGCGCCCTCATGTTTTTCGGCTCGTCGGAGCTTTCCTCGTCGGTCCCCCCCGTCATCAAGGGCTTTTTCCCCAACGAGCAGATCCGCCGCAGCGTCTCCTGCTTGGGCCGCGCGCACATGCAGAATTTTGAGCACGCGCTCGCCATAGGGGCCAACAGCGAGGCCCTGCGCGGCGCGGACATCGTCATCTTTGAATCCCTGCAATGGTTCTTTGGCGACGACATTCCCATAGAAGGCTTCATGGCCAATTTCTCGGAGCAGTATTTTCAGGAATTCCTGAACAACCCGCGCATTTCCAAAGCGTCCAAGACCTATGCGTGCAGGCGTTTCCTCGCGCTGGAACAGCGCCGCACCGCAGAAAAGGCCCGCGCCGACGTGCCGGAGGCCCTCAGGGCACGCCCGCTCGTCCGGGCGGCGGAGAAGGCGCTCGACTACCCGCAGACGCATCTTCTCGCAAGGCTCTACCTTGACCATGGATTCGTCGCCAATGCGATCGCCTTCGGCATGCGCCCGTATTTTGCCGCAAGGGGCGCGCTTCTGCGCCTGAAGGACGAATACGCCGCGCGGCAGGCCATGCAGGGTGCCGACCCCTCTTTCCGGCGGCCCGTCTTTGACTGCCGCTGGCAGGAGAAATTCGCCGAGGCAAACGCCCTTGGCGAACGCACGGCCTCGGGCAACCCCATCCACGGGGACGACGCCTTCTTCAGGGAACATATTGCCAAAGACTGGGACAATCTCAAGGACGGCTCCAAGGGGGCGAGCGCGCTTGCTTCAAAGGAATGGGACGACTACGTCTTTCTGCTTGGCGTGTGCCGCGAGCTTGGGCTCACGCCCTACATCGTCCTTCTGCCGACGAACGGGCACTATTACGATTATGTGGGGGTCGACCCGAAGATGCGGCAGCAGTTCTACCGGAAAAACGCGCAGACGGCAGGTCGTTACGGTATGCCCGTCTTCAGCGGCATGACGGACAGGGAATACGAGCACTTCCTTTTTTACGACGAGATACACCTCTCGCAAAAAGGCTGGCTATATGTGGCAAAAGCTATCATCGATCATTTCAAATAGCCCGATTCTCACGGCGTGCCTGAAGACGCTCGGCTGGGCGTTCGCGCTCGTTGCCATCGTTTTCGCGACCATCATCGCGAGGGAACAGGAGATCACCTTCGTATACAACGCCTTCTGAGCGATATGCGCCGTTGCGCAGGAGGCCCTCCCTCGCCGGCCGCAGCGTTACGACCACCGGCAACGCCGCCGGAAACATCCCTCATCCGCATCTTGAAGGCGGATGACGGGATAACATGAAAGATGACCATGGCATCCTCCTGATGGAATGCCGATCCCCGCAATCCGTCAACGCCGCCGGAACGGCCGTCCTCACACGGCCCGAACGCCCTTGTAAACAAGCATTATCGCCGAACAGGCGAGAAAGCAGAACGCAAACCTGACAAACATGGACTGGTTGATACGCTTGCCGACCCTGTAGCCCAGTTCCTGCCCGATGAGGCAGCCGGCAACGCCGACAACGGAAATTTTCATCAGGTCGGCAGTGTACAGGCCCGCCGCGAACTGCGCGGTAATGGTTATCCACGTGCACAACAGAAAAAACATGCCCATGGCGCCGCGCGCCCTGTCCTTGTCCCACTGCTTGAGAAGCACAAAGATGCCGATGGGTACGCCGGGAATGGATACGGAGGAGCCGGCAAAGCCGCTGGTCACGCCGGTGACGACAAGCGACATGCGTGAATCCGGAAGACGCCATGCCGCCCTTGCGCCGAATGCCTGCATGGCAAGGAATACGGCGATCATCAGCCCGATGCCTATCTGAAGCCGGCTTGCGGGAACAATCTTCAGCGTCAGGGTGCCCAGGATGCAGCCGGGAATGCAGCTGATCCACAGCCATTTCATATCATCCCAGTGCACATGACGTCGGTACAGCCAGCCCAGCTGCGCGGAGCAGGGGCCGGCGACAATGCAGCAGGTGAGGATGGCGTCCAGGGGGGCGAGCCCAAGCGAAAGTATCGGCAGGGCCAGCATCATGGCGCCGAAACCGGAAACGCCGCTGACAAAGCCGCCGACCACCCAGCCTATGAACACAAAAAGAACTGTCGCCATATGCCTGCAGCAGGGTCTTTGCCCTGTCCTCCACGTTCCGGCGAATATTCCCCTCAAGTTCCACCCGCCGCCTGGCGAATATAGACAGGAATGGAAATGTTGCCAAGGGAAGGCAGCTACAGCGGAGCCATGTCGCCTTCAGGCGGTTCAAACAGTAAAACAGCGTTGCGTGTTTCCTGCCACAAGGCTTTCTGCAGGACAGGTTTTCCACGCCGCAATACCGCCTCTGCGGCTTGCTACGGCAGTGCGTCTCCTAATGCCTGTGCGATGGCGTCAGCCCATAAAGCATAGCCGGCCGCTGTGTAGTGGATGCCGTCTTCCTCACGGATTTGCCGGCCGTTCCAAAAATCCTGATAGACAGGACTGGGCCACGGGTCAAAGATGGCGGCGGCTGCGCGCGACGCCGCGCTGCGGATGACGGCGCGGCGCTGCTCCACGAAGAATTCCCTGCCGGGTTCTCCCATGGCGGGCGGAAGCAGCCAGACAAAACGCGCTGCGTCCGCTTCCCGCATTATGGCGTCCAGGCGTTCGGCGTAGCCGCGTTCCCAACCTTCCGCCGCGCGGGCGTCCGCATCGTTGGTCCCCAGGGAAATGATGACCAGCGACGCGCCGGCAGGTATGTGCTGCGCGTCGCGAGCCCGCCGTCCATCCTGCGCAACGCAGAGCAGCCGCCGGCAGATCCGCTGCAACGGCGCGGCGAGCCCGACCGCCAGCGAATCCCCTGCAAGTACGATGGACATCACACTGACCTCACCCACGTTACCATAACGTCGCCTGTTCGGCAGGCATCTCCCGCCGCAACGCCGCGCGGGGCTTGTGCAGCATCTCCCGGGCGGCGGCAGCATCTGCCAGCCAGTCCTGAATTCTGCATTCCGGAATGCAGACCGGCATCCTGTCATGCACGGGCCGCATGGCGCCGTCGGCTTCCGTGGTCAGGATGATGAACCGTCCGACGTCGTTGAACAGGCCGGCGAGGAAGAGGGTGCCCCCGTCGGCAGCATAAAACGTGTTCCGTCGTTTCCGGCGGTCCCATTCATAGAACCATGCCGCAGGCAGCACGCAGCGGCGGCAGGCCGCTGCTGCGCTGAACAGGGGTTTTCCCCACGCCGTCTCGCTGCGGGCGTTGATGACGAGCTTCCCGTCCGTGCGCTCGAAGCCCCATACAAGGGCCGTAGCGGCCGGGACGTCGACGCCGGCGACGAGCGCCGGCGCCTTGTCCGCCGGGGCAATGTCGCCGGGATGCCGGGATGACGGGAAGCGGGCGAGGACAGTTTCGCTGATGGCGTAGCGGCAGCACATATGGGCTATGGACTCAATGCTCTTTATTCTGCAGATTTCAGTTCGTTCGCCTGCATCTTCGTGACGTCAACAGCGAAAGACAGGCTGTCCAGCCGCTTCATGCTGCCTTCGCCGCTGTTGATAATGTATTCCTACATGGCCTCCTTATACTTCAGCCATGCGCGCTGGGCTTTGAGCAGGCGTTCCTGGTCTTCCTTTGATGCGCATTGCTGCTTTGCTTTCTTGTAATTGGCATTCAGCTTGGCGTCCCAATGCTTATAAGCAATGTTCAGGCATTGCAGCATGTCATAGGTGGAGGAGGATTTCCCCATGCAGGCATTGAAGCCCGGAGCCAGTTCGGCCTCGGAGGAAGAAGCCGTAGCGGGGGCAGCCTCACCAGAAAAAGCGCGCTCGTAGTTGCCGTCAAGCCCACATCCGTTGCCGCAGAGCAGGCTTGGCGGATAAGTATTCTCGACCTGGAGAACCGATTCGGAAAGTTGACGTACTTTAAGATTCTGTTCGGCGTTATCGGCATTGCCATCCTGGCAGACGAGGAGGCCGCCGTCACCTTCACGGCATTTTCCAAAAAATTCGCATGTGCTGCCGCGTTCGCTGCCGGTCCGGATGGAAAGCGTGAAACCGTATCCGGCAGCTTTGCCCAGAATGAGTTCACCGCTCATTCCGTCAGACGTATAGGAATACTTGCCCGGCATTGCCGTTGCCGCATGAAGCGAAGCAGCAGAAAGGCAAAGGCACATGGAACATATTGTGATAAAGCAGGCGCGTGAAGCATTCATGAAAAAACCTCCCATGTCATCATCTGCACGCCGCCCCTGGCAGTTTGTCCCGGCGCGGCGTGTACCGCTGCGAGTGCTGCTTCTGCCGTATGGCCCACGGCACGGCGTCAATGGCCATGATATCGTTATAGGAGAACACAACGACAGGGCGGGCGGCAAGGTCGAGCCGGAACAGCTTCTCGCAGTTCTCATGGAAACTGTTGCAGCCCCCGGCCCCCAGGACTCTGGCCGGGCGTGTGCCATGTTGCCGGGCGCGCATGCGTTCACCTCGTCATTCTGCCGTGTAATCAATGTCGGCCCGACGCGCCTGCGCCGATTGCAGGCGGCGGGCAATGCGGTAGATGCGCGCATCGTTGCGGAACACGGCCCCCGTCTGCTTGAAGTGGAACGAAACCCCGGCCTCGACGCATTGACGGCGAAGGTCCAGTACCCAGCCGTAGTCGCACACGCGGGCCTCGCGTCCTGACTCGCCGCCAACGGTCACGTGTCCACACCACGAACCAAGGCTGCCCCGAAAATCTATCGGCCCAAGCAAAGGTTCGCAGATGACGGCCTTATGGCGCAGGGGCGCGGCGAGCATCAGGGGCAGACGCTCATCGGCGCGGCGCTGGTTCTCCATCGTGCAGCAGACGGTGACGTTATCATAGCCTTCGCCCCAATCCGCAGGCAGGCATCGGAGAATGTGTTCAGGCCGTTTCGTGACCATGAAAAAACTGAGGTCGTCACGCTGCCGCATCATCCGCCATGCCTCCATGCGCCAGGGATCGGCGTCCTCAATGAAAAAATCCGACGTGAAGCATGTCCATACCAGTGTGCCCGGCGGCACTTTGTACTGCTTTTTCCGGTCACGACGCAGAGGCAAATCGAACGCGCTTGTCTTGCGGACGCGGTTCGTATCAATGCCGTGTTGCGCGTCCCGCCGGAAGACGTAGCAATGTCGGCACCCTTCGCTTTTTTTGTGGCAGCCGTGCCACAGGTTCCACTGTTCCGTTCTGCCCATTGGCATCTCGCCGGCTAAAGATGCTTGATACGTTTCGCGGGAACGCCAGCGACCAAGGTGCTTGCCGGCACGTCCTTGGTCACGGCAGCGCCGGCGGCAATGACGGCATTATCGCCGATGGTCACGCCGGGCAGCACATGCGCACCGCCGCCGATCCAAACATTGTGCCCCACGGTTATGGGCTTCGCCCATTCGAGTCCCCTGTTCCTCCTTTCCGCATCCAGCGGATGCGCAGCGGTGTAAAAGCCGCACTGGGGACCAACAAACACATTGTCGCCAAATGTCACGGGCGCGCAATCAAGAATGACGCAGCCATGATTGGCAAAGAAATTTTCTCCGATACGGATGTTATAGCCATAATCGCACCAGAAAGGAGATAGTATTGTAACTCGTTTGCCTATGGAACAAAAAAGTCTCTTAAGCAAAGCAATGCGGGCATCTGTAGCCGAAGGCGCAAGATTGTTATACTGAAAACAGATGTCTTTGCATTGCTGTTGCTCGTGATGCAAGGTGGCATCATAGTTTGCATCGTAGAGTTTTCCGGCATCCCGCTTGTCCTTCTCAGTCATCTGCTTCCCTTTGGCAACTTGTGGACGACATACGTCACAATTAAAATGCTTGCCGGGCCGGGCCTTCTGCTTTTCAGTAAATAAAGCATCCTCTGGACTTCAGTAACAAAAAAATGGTAAGCCCCGGCGCTGCCGCGGGTGTCAGACTAAGCGGAAACGCAGCACTTTATTCCGCATTTCGGCCATTGCGGCGCGGGACTCTGGATGAAGACCGCAACGATGCAACGAAGGCGGTGTGCAAGCTGCGTTAGCTGAACAGAATTCCTGCAGGCAGCGGCACCTTGAGGAACAGCGTGAACACGGCATAGATGAGCAGGGCCAGCACGCCCACGCTGAGCAGCATGTGCAGCCGGGGCACGCGCAGCAGCAGCATGACGCCTGCAAGATAGATGATGCCGGCCGCATAGAAGCCCACAACGTACATCAGGGCCATGTAGCCGATGCAGCACAGCGCGACAAGAAAGAACTGGCCGCCCAGAAACCCTTTGAAAATCTGCGGCAAATCGTCGGAAAAGCCTTCGCGGCGCAGTCGCAGAAGGCAGCGCGCCAGATACAGGGTGTTGAGCGTGGCCAGACCGGCGAGCAGGCACAGTGGGTAGGTTTGCGCCTCCTCCGGCAGTTCGACGGTCATGGAGAAAAAGAAGGCGCAGATGGCGTACATGATGGCGATGACGCCGATGTCGGATTTTTTCATGCGTGTTCCGCCGTGCCACGGGTTGCGAAGGTCTTCTGCAATGCCGAACCGGCGACGGCGTTTCCCGTGCCGGGCGGCGGTGAAAACGCGGAAGGGACGGCGCCGTGTCCGTCCCCTCCGCACGAGGGCAGCTACTTGGCGTAGAGCTTGGTGACGACGTCGCGGCAGAAGGTTTCCTGCTCGGCGATCAGCGCGGCAAGCTGCTTGTTGTCCTTGAAGTCCAGGGCAAGACCGGCTTTTTCATGCGCGGCCTTGGTGTCGGGATCTTCCATGGTCTTGCGGAAGGCGTTCACATAGAAATCGACGATTTCCTGCTTTGTCCCGGCGGGGACCACAATGGCGCGGGCTGAACCGTACCATTTGTCATAGAATCCCAGTTCGCCGAGGGTGGGCACGTCGGGCAGTTCGGCCAGCCGCTGGGGCGCGAACACGCCCAGCACGCGCAGCTCGGGCTTGTCGCCCTTGATGAGCTGGGCCACGTCGGCCACCTTGGCGCAGGTAAACTGCACCTCGCCCTGGCGCAGGGCCAGCAGCTGGTCGGCCGTGCCGCCGTAGGGGATGGCCTTGTACTTGAAGCCCGCGCTTTGGGCCAGCAGCTGGGCCGCCGTGTGGTTGGAGGCCTGCACGCCGTTGGTGGAACAGCGCATGTTGGGCTTTTCCTTGCAGGCGGCCACAAGTTCCTTGAGGTTCTTCCAGGGGCTGTCGGCCTTGACGACAACCACGGCCGTTTCCGTCAGGTGGTTGCAGATGGGGATGACGTCGCTTACCTTGAAGGTGGATTTGGGGGCGACGGCAAGCGTGGTGAAGGTGGGCAGATTGATGAAGCCGATGGTCTGCCCGTCGGGTTTGGCCTTGACCAGCTCCGTCCAGCCGATCTTGCCGTCAGCGCCGGGCAGGTTGTTGATGACCAGCGTCTTGCCGATATGCTTTTCCGCCTTGGACGCCAGCAGGCGCGCGCCGGTATCTGTGCCGGACCCGGCCTTGTAGGCCACAATGACGGTGACGTCGCCGGCAGGGCTCCATGCGTGGGCGGCCAGGGGCGCGCACACAAGCGCGGCGGCCAGCAGGGCAAAGAGTTTTTTCATGCGCTTCCTTCCCTATACTGAAAAGGTTGACAAAGATGTCGCAGGCAGTTGCGGCATCAGCAAGAATCCCGCAAGTCGCACTTTTTTGCAAGTGTCGGGGAAGGAAAGCCCCCTCTGGACGGCATGCGCCCTTCCGCATACAATACATGCATCCATTCCAGAACGCGCCCACGCACGACTGCAGAGGATGCCCGCCATGCCCCCGCCGCCCATACGTATACGAACCGTTCCGGAACACTCCGCAGCCCTCATGCGGGCCGTTTCCGGCGGCGTCTCCCATGTGCGCGACGACTACCTTTTTCTCACGGGGGAAGGCTGGCTGGTGGGCATCGGCTACCCTGTCAGCGGCGCGGACTACGACGCCGGTCGCTTCTGGGCCGCGCTGCAGGCCGTGGCGCGCGGTACGGCTGCTGAAGACTGCTGGGCCGTCGCGCCATCCCTGCCCGCAATCCTGCGTCCGTACACGGACGAGGAGGACGTCTACTTCGTTCTGGCCGCCGACGCCGCCGTGCCGCCCGCACTGCGCGGTTCCGTGCGCCGGGCGGAAGAGCGTCTGCGCATCGACGAAACCAGGGAATTTTCCGCCGAACACCGTCGCCTGTGGGCGGAATTTGTGCGTCGCCGCCCCCTGCGGCCGCAGGCGAGGGAGCTTTTTGCCCGCACGGCCGCCATGCTGGACGCGCCCGAGACCGACATCCGCCTGCTCAACGCCTGGGACGGAGAGGGCCGCCTGGCCGCCTGCCTGGTCATGGATTACGCCCCGGAACACTTCTGCAGCTATGTCATCGGCGCGCATTCGCGCCTGCACTACACTCCCCACGCCGCGGACGCGCTCTTTGCCGCCATGCTGCGCAACGCGCGGGCTGCGGGCAAGGCCTACATACATCTGGGCCTGGGCGTCAATGAGGGCATCACCCGTTTCAAGAAGAAGTGGGGCGGGACGCCCGCGCTGCCCTACAGGGCGGCCTCCTGGCGCATGAGCGAGTTGCCGCTCGCGGCGGCCGGAGCGGGGGGCGGGGTGGTGCGCGAAGCCGTGGGGCTCTCCATTTCGGCCCTGCTGCGCACGGGCGGCGGGCCGTCCGGCCGGCGGGAGCTTCCCGAAACGCCTGAGCAGCGCCCCTATGCCATGCTCTGGGAGGTTCGCAGGGGGAATTGCGTTTCCTATCTCGGCGGCACGGCCCATCTGTTCCGCTACTCCTTTGCCCGCTCCTTCCGCAGGCTTTTCCGCAAGGCCGGGACCGTGCTCTTCGAGGGGCCGCTGGACGCTGCGAGTCTCGCCCTCGTGGCGCGCGAAGGCTCGCGCGTCGGCACGGGGCCCGTCGTGGGCGAACTGCTTTCGGAAGAAGAGATACGCCGCCTGGAGCGCGTGGCCTGGGGGCCGCAGGGGCGCATCCTGCGCTTCTGCAACATGGAGTGGGAGCATCCCGTTGACGTGCGCGGCATTCTGGCCACGCACAGGCCGTGGTCCGTCTTTTTCTCCCTGTACTACGCCTATCTCCGGCGTCAGGGCTGGAACCAGTCCGTGGATCTGGAAGCCTGGGACATCGCGCACGACATGAACCGCCGCGTGCTCTGCATGGAGACCATCGACGACCAGCTGGCCTCGCTGGAGAGCATACCGCTCGAGCGCATCCTGAACTTCCTGCGCCGTCCGGAAACGTGGCGGCGGCATATGCTCCAGTCCATGCGGGCCTACCTTGCGGGCGACATCAAAAAAATGCAGGGAACGGGCACGGAATTTCCCTCGCGCACCGAGCGCGTCATCTCCGTGCGCGACGATGTGTTTCTGGAAGCCATGCTGCCGCATTTTGCGCAGGGCGGGGCTGTGGCGCTGGCGGGCACGGCCCATTTGTTCCGCCTGCGCGACATGCTGCGCGCCCGGGGCTTCAGCCTCAGGCAGGTCCGCCCCACGCTGCGTCACTGGCTGCGGGCGCGGCTGCGGGGGGAACCGTGAGCCCGGCGCGCGGCTGCGCCCACCTGACGGCGCAGGCCTACGTCATGGAGCAGGTGGCGGAATATGTCGCGGCCGTGGGCGGCATGCGGCCTGTTCCCTGCGGCGCGTGCATGGCCTATGAGGACGGGGAGCGCGGCGTGCTCGCGGCCTATCCGCCGGAGTTCGACCCGGCGCTAGACCCGCCGTCTTCCGAAGAGGAGCGCGGCGCGGCCCTGCGCGCGGCCGTGGCGGAGTTCCTGGCCCGCACGCGCTGCGCGTCCGTCACAATCCTGGCCCCGGCCCGGCCCGACGCCGCGCCGCCGGACGCCGCCGTCCGTACGGACGCCTACGCCTTTCTGCCCCTGCCGCTGCAAACGCCCGGCGGCAAGCTGCGCAACATGCTGCGGCGCGCCGAACGCGAATGCGTGATAGCCGCGGAAGCCTGGGGGGAGGACCACGCGGCGCTGCTGCGGGACTTTTGCCGCAGCCATGCGTTGGACGAGGGCGCGCGTATCGTCCATACCCGCATTGACCGCTACCTTGCGTCTTGTCCCGAAGCCGTGCTGTTCGCCGCCCGCGCCCGGAGCGACGCCCGGCTGCTGGCCCTGGCCGTCGGGGAATACAGTTCCCTGACCACAGCCTTCTACATGTTCGCCGCCCGTGCGCCGTTCTGTCCGCCCGGCGTGGCTGACGCGCTGCTGCGGGCGCTGGCGCGCGAGGCCGAGCGACGCGGCCACAGTCAGCTTAATCTGGGACTTGGCGTCAACGAAGGCATACGGCGTTTCAAGCGCAAATGGGGGCAGGCGCGGCTGCTGCCCTATGTGGAGACCACATGGCGTCGCGCCCCGCGCGCGGAGGGCGCGGCCGGGCGTCAGGCTCCCGCCGTTGCCGCGCCTGCGCCGCCGGTCGGGCCGCTGGCCGCCTACGCCGCTCCGGGGTGGGGCGAGCGGCTGCGCCGCGCCGTATTCGGCGACGCCCGCCCCTTTGACTGCCTGCAGGTGGAAGTGACTTCGCACTGTCCCGGACGCTGCGGCTACTGCCCGCACACGACCCGCAGGGAGAGTTGGCGTTCCCGCCACATGACGGAAGAAATCTTCGCCGCGCTGCACCCCCTGGCGCGCCGCGCCCGGCGCGTGCATCTGCAGGGCTGGGGCGAGCCCCTGCTCAACCCCCGTTTTTTCGACTTCGCCGCTGCTGCCCGCCGTGTGGGCTGCGCCGTCTCCACCACCACCTGCGGGGCGGCCGTCACCGGGGAGGCGGCCCGGAAGCTGGTGGCCTGCGGGCTGGACATCGTGGCCTTTTCCCTGACCGGCGTGAACGAGGCGGGCAATGCGGCGCGGGCGGGGATTCCCCTCGCGGCCGTGGCGGCGGGCATCCATGCCCTGAGGGAGGCGCGGCGGCAGGCGGCGCGTTCCCTGCCGCAGATCCATGTGGCCTATCTGCTGCTGGCCTCGCAGGTGGAGGAGGTCGCCGGGCTGCCCGATCTGATGGCGCGTCTCGGCGCGGATGCGGCCGTGGTCAGCACGCTGGACTACATCGCCGCGCCGGAGTGGGAACACGAGGCTTTTGTCCCCGGCGACGAACGGACGCCGCACGCCCTGGAAACGCTGCGCCGGGCTGCGGCCCGGGCCGAGGCCGACGGGCGGCGCATCCATTACGGGCTGCCCGGCGTCACGCCGCTCGCGGAATGCGCGGAGCGCATCCGTTCCTGTCTGTATGTGGATGCCGACGGCATGCTCTCGCCCTGCGTCTACTGCAATCCGCCCACGGCAGGGGAGGATGAACGCCGTCGCGTATTCGGCGACATCCGCCGGGCAGCCCCGCTGAAGATATGGACTTCCCCGGCCTTTGCGGCATTCCGCGACGCGCAGGCCCACGGGCAGCCGGATGCGCCCTGCGCGTCCTGTCCCAAGCGTTTCGGACGCCTGCGCTGAGGTCCGCCCGCTGCGGCAGGGCGGCGACGCCGCAGCGTCCGGGCCATGAAGGCCCCGGCGGATGCGGTCAGGAACCGGCGGGGGAAGGCGCCGGCTCCACGGGCGCGTCCCGCAATGCCAGCGGGGGGCGGAAGACCACGAAATGCGGCGTCTCCTCCACGATGCGCCACGCGTGCCGCACCTTTTGCGGCACGGTGTACCCGGCCCGGTCATAGGCGTCGGCCTTGACGGCGTCCATCTGGTCCCGCTCCATGAAGACCGTGATGTCCCTGTCCAGCAGTTCCTGATAGAGCGTGTCCGTCTCTGCGTTGATTTCCCAGTCGATAAGCCAGTCCGAACGGTAGACGGGCCGGTCATTGTTCAGGTAATACGCGAAGGAAAAGCCGGGCATGGTCTTGTAGTTCGGCCCGTATTTGGCCCGCAGTTCCTTGAGTTCCGCCAGCCTGGCGAACATCTCGGCATCCACCATGACTCCGCCCGCCTTGGGGTAGATCTGCCCGGCGTCCAGCGTCAGGGCGGCGCGGGGCATGGGCCGCACGGGGAACACATAGGGATACTGGTAGCCTGCGCCGAACATCAGCAGGCCTGCCGCAAGGCTGCACCAGGCCAGCCTGCGCGCATTGCCGCCCATGCGGGCGTGCACGAGCAGAAAGGCGAAGATGAGGGGCACGGCGAAGAAGGCCGGGATCTTATAGCCGCCGCTGATGGCCACAGACCAGGACACCAGCAGGGCGACGCCCAGCGCGATGCCCGCAAGCAGGTGCGGATGCGCGGCGGGAGCGCGCAGGAGGGGAGTCAGGAAGACGCGGGGCGCAAGCGTGCAGATGCCGCCCAGCAGCACGAAGAGTGTGGGCCATGAGATGCCGTAGCCTATCCAGCCCCGGGTGCGCAGCGCCTCATGGATGTACCAGCCTGCCAGCAGCGCAAGGTAGACATAGCCGGGCCGCAGGGCCTCCGGCAGGGGCTTGCGCAGCAGGCGGGCCGCCGCCAGGGGCAGCAGGGCCAGGCCGGGCATCCACCAGCACTGGCGCAGATAGATGTAGATACCCGCGTCCAGAGCCTCATTGATGTCCAGCGGGCCTGTGGTCAGGCGTTTGAAGGCGGGCAGCGCGCCCGCGCAGTGGAGCAGCGCGTAGGCAAGGGCCAGGGTTGCCAGCCAGCCGACCAGGGCGCGCAATGCGCTGCGTCGCCCGTCCAGCACCCAGGCCAGCAGAACCAGCGCCGGGGGAAAGAGCAGGAAGGACTGCTTGCAGAGCATGGTGCAGGCTGCCAGCAGCCCGGCAAGGACGGGCAGGCCGGAGGCCGCGGCCCACAGCGCCCCAGAGGCGAACAGAATGCCGTCCGCCGTGTGCCAGGGCATATGCGGGAAGGAGTGCACGCCCCACACGAAACCGCAGGTGGCCAGCAGGGAAAGCGGTACGCCCAGCGCGTCCAGCCGGAAAATCCTGTTCAAAAAAAGCGCCGAGAACCATGAGGCTGCAAGAAGGCTCGCCGCAAAACCGGCCTTGCCCGCCAGCACGTTGATGTTTTCCGGGGTGAGCCACATCCAGAACGCATGCCAGAACAGGGGCAGGGCCGGCTTGATGTAATGGAAATCCCTGTAGGGAATCTGCCCTTCGAGGATGCGCCAGGCATAGCCGTAAAAATAGCCGAAGTCCGTGGTGTCCATGCCGTAGGGCGTGTACAGCAGCGCATACGCCAGCGGAACCAGCACGGCGGCCGCCCGGCAGAGCAGGGCGTGCTTCCGTTCCGCAGCGGGATCGGGCCGGGCCGGAGAAAAAAAGTTTGTGTCCAAGGGATACTCCCCCGAGTTCATGAATGTGCAGCGCGGCACAGTGGACGCACGAAGACGATGCAAGCCGCAGATTCTGGAAGCGACGCGGTTCCGCGGAACGGAATGCAACGGCTTGCGGCGCGATGGTAGCCGCCCGGCGCCGCAAAAGCAACGGCATTTGCGGCCGGGCAGGGAGGCCGTCCGGCTTTGCTGTGCATGCGGCACGGTGCCTACGGGCAGGCCGCAGGCCGGCGTATTCCCCGGCTTGACGCCCCGTGCGCGCCGCTGCTAGCATCTTTCAGGATACGCTTGTATCCGGTCGGGAGGAGAATTTATGTTGTATGTAAGCTTTGGGAACCTGCCGCTCGACATCGCCCAGCCCATGACGCAGTTCCGCGACCTGCCCGCCGAAGCGCTCTATGTTTCAGGCTCCACCATGCACGACACTTTTCTGCAGTTCCGCGACCTGCCCGCCGAGGCCCTGTACCGGTCCGGTGCGACCATGCACGACACCTTCGGCCATCAGATCGGCAGCCCCTATGTGGTTCCCGAGGCCGGAACAGGCGTCATCACGGATTATTCGGCCTGATGCGGCAATGCATATCAAGTTTATTTAATTATTATATGTAGGTATATTATATAATTCTGTGGAGGTTGTATGATTTTTGATTTTTTTAAGAGTAAAAAAAATGATAAAACACCTCATTTAATTACAGGAAGTGAATTCGGTACAGCAGTTGAACATATGCTACAAGATGCCAGCAAATTTATAACATTGGTATCCCCCTATATTAAGTTTAATGCTAGAGTATTTGATATCCTGCAACAAAAACGTGAAGAACATGTTGTTATTACAATAATATATAGGGATGATTTTGAGCAATCTTCTGTGGCAGAATTCTTATATAAGAGAAGCAATCTTCATGCTAAATGTTATATAACAGAAAACTCTTTTCTGATTGGAAGTATGAATCTGTATGATTATAGCCAAACTAACAATGATGAATTTGGCATTTTAATTTATAAAAATGATTTCCCTATTGTATATGAACATTGCTATAAAGAAGTTGAACGGCTTGCAAGAAATTATACTAATAACAAAAATAAATTAAGAAATAAATCTCTGATTTCTTCACATAATATTACTGATAAATTATTTTGTGAATGTAGAGAGAAAAAAACTGATAATCTTGTTGTAAACTGTAAATATTCATATTTAGAAATTAAAGAAGCTCTCAACTTTACTGGTGACATAAAAGGTGGGATAAACCAAATAGGACAAAATAAGATACTGCTAATTATGCGATCAAATTCTAAATATGAAAATAAACAGATTGGAAATGTTATCTATTTTGTCGGACAAAATACCGGTAGCATAGAACAAAAAATTATTTATGGGAATAAAGTATTATATGATGCCTATGAAAATCCAGAAGCAAAAATTTATCTTTTTAGGGATAATATTTTTTATGGAGAGGTGTATGTTTGTGAGAGACCATATGTTGAAAATGGGAAATTAATATACCCATTGAAACTTTCTGATAAGCATGATGCTCAAAAAAGTATAGATGAAAATGTTAATAATATCAGTGAATTCTCCACCTGCTAAAGCAGGTGGCTTCCTTTAACTGCTAAAGCAGGCGATTGCGGCTGAAGCCACACATCGGACAGAGAAACCATGAAAATTGTCATTCGCCTTCGATTTTGAAATTGCTGTCATCGTGGTCT
>SUVB01000053.1 GCA_015062205.1 Desulfovibrio desulfuricans | reverse complement strand
TTCTGTGGAATAAATTTATCATAAAACATTCTTATCCATCGCATAATACTCTGCGTGCTGACTCCGATTATGTTTCCTATGGCATTCATTGATAATCCAGATAAATATAAAACAAGTGCGAGAATTTTATCCTTCATTGGTCTGCCGTGTGGCGTTTCTCTCGTAAACTGGAATCCGCATTTTTTGCATTTATAACGTTGAGCCCCAGCCATAAAGCCATTTTTGACAAATGCCTTAGAGCCACATTTCCGACAGTACATGTGCTATCTCCTTGTTTTTAGAAGTCTAGCACATCCTGGAATGGTTGTCATTGAAAAAGTTAATCTCTCTCTGCGGGCACGCGTCCGCAGGAAGGGCGCTGACAGCGCGTCCGCTTTGGGATAGGGTACGCCCCATGAGCGATTTCTTCCGGGCTCCGGCTGATATCTTGCGGCATCTGGACGAACTGGGGCTGTTTCATGTGGATATGGGGCTCGCGCGCATGCGTCGCGCCCTGGCCGCGCTGGGGCTGACCCGCCCCCCCTTTGTGACGGCGCAGGTGCTGGGCACCAACGGCAAGGGCTCCACGGCCGCATTTCTGGCCGCGCTGGCGCAGGCCCACGGCTGTCGCACGGGGCTGTACACCTCGCCGCACTTCGTCAGCCCTGCGGAGCGCATCCGCATCGGCGGGGCAGGGGCGTCCGCCTGTCTCCCCGTGCCGGCGGAACGCTGGCTGGAGGCGGCCAATGCGGTGGCGGCCGCCGCCCCTGACCTGACCTATTTTGAATTCCTCACCGTGCTGGCGCTGCTGCTCTTCAGGCAGGAACACGTGCAGCTGGCCGTGCTGGAGGCGGGCCTCGGCGGGCGCTATGACGCCACCAGCGCCGTGGCCGCCGATCTCATGTGCTACGCGCCCATTGCCATGGACCACAGGAATGTGCTCGGCCCCACACTGGCGGCCATCGCCGCCGACAAGGCCGCCGCCGTGCGCGGTCCGGCCCCGGTGTGCACGGCGGCCCAGTTCCCTGCCGCCGCCGCCGCGCTGGCCGCTGCCGCCCGTGCGCAGGGCGCGCCGCTTGTCACTGCCGCGCCTGTGGCGGCAGATGCGCCGCTGGGGCTCAACGGGCCGCACCAGCGCGGCAACGCCGGGTTGGCGCTCGCGGCCTGGCGCGCGCTGGCCCCTCTGCTGGGGAAGAACCCGGACGACGCCGATGCGCAGGCGCAGGGCCTGCGCCGGGCCTTCATGCCGGGGCGGCTGCAGCGTGTGCCGGGCACGACGCAGCATCCGCCGCTGTTGCTGGACGGCGCGCACAATGCCCACGGCATGCAGGCGCTGGCGGCAGCCCTGCGGGCCGCAGGGCTGCGCCCGGCCGGGGCCGTGTATTCCTGCCTGAACGACAAGGACTGGCAGCCGCCCGCCCGCATGCTGCGGCGCGTCATGGGGGCGGCGCCGCTCTTCGTCGTGACGCTGCGCAATTCCCGCGCCGCGCGCGCGGAGGATATTGCCGCCGTCTGCAACAGCCGTCCGCCCGCCACGGCCACGGCCCTGCCGGAAGGGGACGACGCCCTGACGCGGGCGCTGGCTGCGACGCGCGGGCTGCCCGGCGTCGGGCCGGAGCGCCCTGTGCTGCTGACGGGTTCGCTCTACCTGCTGGCGGAATTTTTCGAGCGGTATCCGCAGTATTTGTCGCCGGACGGCGGCGGGCAGGGCGGCGAGGCGTAGGGGCTTTCTGCGCGCGCCGCCCCCGCGCTGGCCGCATGCCGCGCGGCACACAATGAACTCTTTGCCTGTTCAGGATAGACTCATGCAGAAGCTTTTCCGCGCCATTCCCTCCGTGGACGCCGCCCTTGCCGCCCTGCGCCGCGCCGGCCTCGCACCGGGAGACAAGGTCGATGCGCCGCACGCCCTGTTGCGCGACCTTGTGGCGGCCTTCTGGGAGGCCCGGCGGGAGGACATCCGCGCGGGCCGCTGCGCAAACGCCGAAGAGCTGCGCCTGGACGCGCAGCTGCCCGCCCTGCTGGACTACGTCCGCCGCGGGCTGCAACCGCGTTTCCGCGCCGTGCTCAACGCCACGGGCGTGGTGGTGCACACCAACATGGGGCGCTCCGTGCTGGCCCCGGAGGCGCAGCGGGCCGTGCGCACAGCCGCCGAAGGGTACAGCACTCTGGAGCTGGACCTGGCCACCGGCGGCCGGGGCAGCCGCCATGCCCTTGCGGAACCGCTGCTCTGCCGCCTCACCGGGGCCGAGGCCGCTCTGGTGGTCAACAACAATGCCGCGGCCGTGCTGCTGGTGCTCGACACCTTCTGCAAGGGGGGGGAGGTGGTGGTGTCGCGCGGCGAACTGGTGGAGATCGGCGGCAGTTTCCGCATCCCCGAGGTGATGGAGAAAAGCGGCGCGATCCTGCGCGAGGTGGGGGCCACCAACCGCACGCATCTTGCGGACTACCGCGCGGCCATCAACGAAAGCACCCGCGCCCTCATGCGCGTGCACACCTCCAACTATCGCATCGTGGGGTTTCACGCCGCCGTGCCCCTGCCGGAACTGAAGGAACTGGCACACGCGCACGGCCTGCCCCTGCTGGAGGACCTGGGCAGCGGCAGCCTGCTGGATTTCACCGCCCATGGCCTGCCCGGCGAGCCAACCGTGCGGGACGTCATCGCACAGGGGGCGGATATCGCCACGTTTTCCGGCGACAAGGTGCTGGGCGGCCCGCAGGCTGGCATTATTGTCGGCCGTGCGGAACTGGTGGCGCGCCTGAAGGGCAATCCCCTCGTCCGCGCCCTGCGCTGCGACAAACTTTGCCTTGCCGCGCTGGAAGCCACCCTGCGCCTCTATCTCGACCCGGAGACGGCCCGCCGACGTGTGCCCACGCCGCGCATGATCTCCCGCACCGCGCTGGAGCTGGCCCGCGCGGCGCGCACGCTGGCCGTCCGGCTGCGCAGGGTCGTTGCCGCATCCGGCCTTGCATGCGCGGTGGACTTGCGGGAGGATGTCTCCCGCGTGGGCGGCGGGGCCTTTCCCCAGTACGACCTGCCCACCACGCTGGTGCGCCTGCGGCCGGAGCAATGCGGCGCGACGGCGCTCAGGGCGGCGCTGCTGCGCACAAGCCCGCCGCTTGTCGGCAGGCTGGAGGACGACGCCTTCTGCCTTGACCCGCGCACGCTGGACGCGCGACAGTTTCCCGAGGTCGCGCGCGTGCTGGGCGAGGCGCTGGGCGCGTTGCGCGCGGAGCTGCGGGCATAGTTCTGTTCTGATTACGCGGCTGCATACCAAGACAAAGGAACTGCATCATGGAAAACGCACTGGCCTACAAGCCGAAAAACATCTGGGAAAGCGCGGACGCCGGAACCCGCAAGGACATGGCGGCGCTGGCGCAGCGCTATGTGGACTTTCTGACGCGTTGCAAGACCGAGCGCGAAACCGTGGCCTATGTGCGCGAGCGCCTGGCGGCGCAGGGCTACACGGAGGACTTCGCCCATGAGCGCGTCATGCGGCCTCTGCGCGGCAAGGCGCTGTTCGCGGCCCGGCGGGGAACCCTGCCGCTGGGGCGGGGGCTCGCCCTGGTGGCCGCGCATGCCGACAGCCCGCGGCTGGATTTCAAACAGCGTCCGCTCATCGAGCAGCCCGGCGTGGCGCAGGCCAAAACCCACTATTACGGCGGCATCCGCAAATACCAGTGGCTGGCGCGGCCTCTGGCCCTGCACGGCGTGGTGGTGCGCGAAAACGGGGAAAGCCTGCCCGTGACCATCGGCGAGAAGCCGGGCGAGCCCGTGTTCTGCATTGCCGACCTGCTGCCCCATCTGGCGCAGCAGCAGGTGAAGCAGCCCGTCAGCGAGGCCTTTGACGCCGAAAAGCTCAACATCATCCTGGCGCACAGCTGCCCCAGAAAGACCGGGGCGGGCAGGAAGGACGCGCCCAAGGAAGCCGTCAAGACGCAGCTGCTGGAGCTGCTGCACAGGAAATACGGCATCGGCGAGGAGGATTTCATCACGGCCGAGCTGCAGGCCGTGCCCGCCGGGCCCGCCCGTTTTGTGGGCTTTGACAAGGCGCTGGTGGGCGCGTACGGTCAGGATGACCGCATCTGCGTGTTCACCGCGCTGGAAGCCCTGCTGGAGGCCGAGGCCTCCGGCCGCAGCATGGCCGTCATGTTCTGGGACAAGGAGGAAATCGGTTCCGACGGCGCCACGGGCGCGTCGTCGCGTTTTCTGCAGTACTGCGTGGAAGACCTTGTCCGGGCCTGGAGCCCTGATGAGAGCCCCTCGCACGTGCTGCTGGAGACCTGCGCCCTTTCGGCAGACGTCAACGGCGCGCTCGATCCGGACTATCAGGACGTGCATGAAAAGCAGAACGCGGCCCTGCTGGGGCACGGGCCGGTGTTCTGCAAGTTTACGGGCTCGCGCGGCAAATACGGGGCCAGTGAGGCCGACGCCGAATTTTTCGGCGCGCTGCGCGGCCTGCTCAACGGCAAGGGCATTGCCTGGCAGACGGCGGAACTGGGCAAGGTGGACCACGGCGGCGGCGGCACGGTGGCGCTGTTCCTGGCGGCCTACGGCATGCGCGTCATTGACCTCGGCCCGGCCATATTGTCCATGCACAGCCCCTTCGAGCTGGCCAGCACGGCCGACGTGTACGCCACCAAGCAGGCCTTCCGCGCCTTCTTTGAGGCGCAGCTGTAACGCCGGGGCGCCCGTTTCGGCGCGTCCGGTGCGCATGTGAACGGAACACGGGAGCGGGACCGCATACCCCGCTCCCGTGTTGCGTGGTTGCGTGAGGGACAGCCGGGGTTATTCCCAGAAGGCGTTGGCCTCTTCAATGCCGTCGGTGATGCGCCGGTGGTTGTAGTATTCGCGCATGGCCGTGTACTGCGTGTTGTTGAGCATTTCAAAGGCCTTCAGGGGATCGTTGGCCAGCTTGGGGTACGCCTTGGCCAGCCGCGACCACTTGCCGGTGGCGCCGCAGATCATGATGGCATGTTCCTGCGGGCAGGCATTCAGGTCAGGCGTATTGTCAATGAGGTCCTGCATGACGAAACGCGCGGCCTTGTGCTCGGCCTCCGCGCGCGTCTTGGCCATGGGCGTGCCGTCTGCCGTGGTCTGCGTCTGGAGGAAGTTGGTCATCGCATCCATAGCCTTGTCCATCGCAAGCCTCCAATCATCACTGATGTTGCATACCGGGCGATGCGGCGTCCCCCGCGCCGGTGGACGCCGTGCCGCAGCAGCATGGCGAACTCACGAAAGAATATAGAAAATGTGCAGACAATTCAAGTGCGGTTGCGCTGGGGAGGGCAGACGCGCGCAGTTTTGTAAAGAAGCTGCGTGAATCTGCCCGGTTTCGCTCTTCTTCAGAACAGCTGCCGTCCGCCTATCCAGTGGTGCTTCACCCGGCCGCGCAGCGTCCGCCCCAGGAAGGGGGTGTTGCTGCTTTTGGAATACATGGTGTCCGGTCCCGGAATCCATGTCTCCTCCGGGTCCAGCAGGAAGAAGTCCGCCGGGTCGCCGGGGTTGAAGGCATTGTGCGGCAGACCGAAAATTTCGCCGGGGCGGCGGCTCCACAGGCGGTGCAGGTCCGCCTCGTCCAGAATGCCGTCGGCCGTGAGGCCCCAGGTGAGGCTGACGGCGAGATCCAGCCCTGTGAAGCCGCAGGGGGCGTTGTCCAGCGTGTCCTCCTTTTCATGGGCCGCATGGGGCGCGTGGTCGGTGACGAGAATGTCGATGACGCCTTCCTTCACGGCGCGGCGCAGGGCTTCCCTGTCGGCGGCCGTGCGCAGGGGCGGGCTGACCTTGGCCTGCGTGTTGTAGCCTTCCAGCGCGGTCTCGTCGAGGAGGAGATAGTGCGGGCAGGTTTCGGCCGTCACCTTGACGCCGCGGGCCTTGGCCCAGGCAATGCAATCCACGGAGAGCGCTGCGGAGACGTGGGCGATGTGCACCGGGATATTGAGATATTCCGAGAGCATGATGTCGCGCATGACCTGTACGGCCTCGCCCGCGGCCGGCTGGCCCTTGACGCCGAGCAGGCCGCTGGTCACGCCCTCGTGCATGCGCCAGCCCCTGGCGAGGTGCGGGTCCTCGCAGTGGTCAATGAGCGTGAGGCCCAGGTCGGCCCCGTATTCCATGACGCGGCGCACCATCTCGGCGCTGGCCAGCGGGCGGCCGTCGTTGGACACGGCCGCGCAGCCCGCCTCCTTCAACTCGGCCAGCGGGGCAAGTTCCTCGCCCTGGAGCCCTATGGTGGCCGCCGCCACGGGGTAGAGGCGCGGGCCGTGGGGGTGGCTTTCCCGCGCGCGGTCGAGCATGAAGCGCGTGACGGAGGCATTGTCGTTGACAGGCCTGGTGTTGGCCATGCACATGATCGCGCCGAAGCCGCCGCGCGCCGCCGCCGTAAGGCCGGAGGCGATGTCTTCCTTGTATTCGTAGCCGGGCTCGCGCAGATGCACATGCGCGTCAATGGCGCTGGGCATGAGCACGAGGCCCGCCGCGTCAAACGTGTCGCAGCCTTCGGGCGCGGGCTGGCGCCCGGCCGGGGTCATGGTGACAATGCGGCCGTCGCGGACAAGCACATCCACCGGAGAGCCGAGATGCCGGGCGTTTGTAATGCAGAGCGTCATGCGCGTCCTCCGTCGCCGCGCGTGGCCAGCAGGTAGAGCACGGCCATGCGCACGGCCACGCCCGCCGCCACCTGGTTGAGCACCAGACAGGCCGGGGCGTCGGCGATATCGTTGGAAATTTCAAGGCCCCGGTTCATGGGGCCGGGGTGAAGCACCTTCGCCTCCGGTTTCGCCAGCTCCAGATGCCGGCGGCCGAGGCAGTAGCGGCGCGAGTATTCGGCGAGGTCCGGCAGCAGTCCGGCCTGCTGGCGCTCCAGCTGCAAACGCAGGCACATGACGGCATCCGTGTCGCGCACGGCCCTGTTCAGATCGCTGCAGACCTCCACGGGCCACTGCTCCACGCCGGCGGGCAGCAGGGTGCGGGGCGCGCAGAGGCGCAGCTTCACGCCCAGCATGTGCAGCAGATGCATGTTGGAGCGGGCCACCCGGCTGTGGGCGATGTCGCCCAGGATGAGCAGGGTGCGCCCGGCGAACTGCCCGTCCCAGGCCTGCCGCAGGGAATAGCAGTCAAGCAGGGCCTGCGTGGGGTGGGCGTGCCAGCCGTCGCCGCCGTTGACCACGGCGCAGGGCAGAAGTTCGGCCAGAAAGCGCGCCGCGCCGCTGCTGGGGTGGCGGATGACGATGACGTCCGGCGACATGGCCTGGAGGGTCAGGCCCGTATCCTTGAGGCTTTCGCCCTTGTTGAGGCTGGAGCCCGTCTTGGCCAGGGCGAAGGTGTCCGCCGAGAGGCGCTTCCCCGCCACATCGAAGGAGGTTCGGGTGCGGGTGCTGTTTTCCACAAAGAAGAGCACCACGGTCTTGCCCTTGAGCGTGGGCACCTTTTTGACGGGGCGGCTGTTGATTTCCTGAAAGCTGGCGGCCAGGTCGAGCAGGTGCAGCGTGTCGTCCTCGCTCAACTGGGTGACGTCCAGCAAGTCCTTGTGCGGCCAGCGGTAGCTTGTGTCGTTCGTCATGACCATGCCGGGTGGGGAGTAAAAAAAAGCCCCGCTGCGGAACAACGGGGAGAACTGCGGTACGACCGCGCGGCGGAAAGCGGAATCCGACCGGGGGCATGACGCCTGCCCTGCCGTATCATGGTGCGCATGTGGGCCGTGGTCTTCATGCGGAAAATGTAGGCCGGGCCGGAGGCGTTGTAAAGGAAAAAGTCTGTTGACGCTGTGGAGCCCATTGTCTAGGCTCGAGGCGCATTGTCCGCGTGCTGCGCGCCGCCGTCCTGTCCGTGCGGCGCAGAAGGTTGCCCGCAGGATTGCAGGGGAGGAGGAGCGCATGGTTGTTTCCTTGCTGGTCTATATCTGTTGCGGCGCAGTGGCCGGGGTGCTGGCCGGGCTTCTGGGCGTGGGCGGCGGCATCGTGCTCGTGCCCATGATGGTGGCTGTCTTCCCCTCCGTGGGGGTGCCCGCGCAGTACGTGCAGCAGATGGCCCTCGCCACCTCGCTGGCCAGCATCATGATCACGTCCGTCTCCAGCGCGCGCGCCCACAATGCGCGCGGGGCAGTGCACTGGGATATTTTCAGGGCCATCACGCCCGGCATACTGCTGGGCACGTTCTGCGGCGGGCTCATCGCCACGCGCATGCCCACCCTGTTTCTGAAGGTGTTCTTCATCTGCTTCATCCTCTTTGTGGCGGCGCAGATGCTTTCCAACTACCGGCCGCCGGCCAGCCGCGAACTGCCGGGCAGGGCGGGCACGGCGGCCGTGGGGGGCGTCATCGGGCTTGTTTCCAGTTTTGTGGGCATCGGCGGCGGCACGCTTTCCGTGCCCTTCATGACCTTCTGCAACGTGCCCCTGCACCATGCCGTGGGCACGTCGGCCGCCATCGGCTTCCCCATTGCGGTGGCGGGCACGCTGGGCTATGTGGTGGGCGGCTGGGGGCGGCCGGATCTGCCCGCCATGTCCCTAGGCTTTGTGAATCTGTGGGCGCTGCTGGGCATCGCCTCGGCCAGCTTCTGCACCGCGCCGCTGGGGGCCAGGCTCTCGCATTCCCTGCCGGCGGCGAAACTCAAGAAGGCCTTCGCCTGCTTTCTCATTCTCGTGGCCCTGAAGATGATCTGGGCCCTGCTGTAGCATATATGCAACTGCGAACGTACAACCGCAAACTGACGGAATCCGTCTGCTGGAACCTGCTCTGGCTCACCGTCGGCTCTGTGCTGATGACGGTGTGCATTCAGAGCGTGGCCGCGCCGCACGGCTTCCTTTCCGGCGGCGTCATGGGCGTGGCCCTGCTGACCAATTACTGGACGAACACGCTGACGCCCCTGCTGTGGTACGCCCTGCTGTGCGCGCCCGTCTACGCGGCGGGCTGGTTCTGCGTGGGCAAGCGCTTTCTGCTGTACACGGCCTACGGGACCCTGTGCACCACCCTGTGCGGCCTTGTCATCAATGTCCCCATCCCGCTTGACGACGAAATTTACGCCACCGTGGTGGGCGGGGTGCTGCACGGCGCGGCCGGCGGCATCATGCTGCGCACGCTGGGCAGCGGCGGCGGCACGGACGTCATCGCCGTGCTGCTCAGGAACCGCTGGAACGTGTCCATCGGGCAGTTCAATTTTCTTTTCAATTCCCTGCTCTTTCTTACGGCGGCCTCGCGCATGTCGCTGGACGTCATTGTGGCTTCCATGCTGATGATGTTCATTTCGTCGCAGACGCTGGAATACGTGCTGGGCATGTTCAACCGCCGCAAGTGCGTCATGGTCATCTCCGAACACGGGGAGGAGATCAGCGAGGCCATCCTCGTGACGGAGCGTTTCGGCGTGACGCTGCTGCGCGGCAAGGGGGCATACTCCGGCGCGGACCGGGAGATATTGCTCACCGTCACCAGCAACGTGGCGCTCAAGCGTCTGGAAAACCTTGTCTTCAGCATTGATCCCCATGCGTTGTTCATTGTGGAGAACACCTTCTACGTTTCCGGCGGGCAGTTCTCCCGCAGAGGCTGATGCGGAGGCCGTATGAATACGGAAACCACGGACGGCTCCGGGGCGGGCGCGCCCTCCGGCGTCACGCTGGCCATTCGCGCCAGAAGCATCATCACGATGGCGGGGGAGGATCCCGCCCGCGCTGCGCGCCTCTTTGCCCCGCTGAAAAAGATTGACAACGGCGTGCTGCTGGTGCGCGACGGCCTTGTGGAGGATGTGCGGCCCTGGTCGCAGGCCGCCCTGCCCGCAGGCGCGCTGGTGCGCGATGTGGGGCCCGTGTGTCTGGCCCCGGCCTGCGTCAACGCGCATGTGCATCTGGAATTGTCGCATCTGGCGGGCAGGACGCGCTGGGGCAGGGGCTTCGCGGCATGGCTGGAAAGCCTGATTCCCCTGCTGGCTTTGCCGCCGGAAGCGGAGCGCATTGCGGACGCCTGCGCGGACATGGCAAGCGCCGGCACGCTGTATGCGGGCAATGTGGCGGGTTCTCTGCCCGGGGGCATGGCGCTGGCTGACGCCGCCTGCCGGGAGGCGGGGCTGGACGTGCGGCATTGTTGCGAGTGGTTTGGCTTCGGCCCGCCCTTTGCGGACGGGCAGCGTCCTTGGCCGCCGCGCTGCCGCGAGTACGTAGCGTCGGACGCGGCCACGGCGCTGCGTTGCGCGCCCGGCGGGCACGCCCTGTATTCCACCGGGCCGGAGGTGCTGGCCGCCGCGCGGGCGGACTGCGCGCGCATGGGCCGGGTGTTTTCCTTTCATCTGGCCGAATCGCCGGAAGAGACCGAACTCCTGACCACGGGCGGCGGCCCCCTGCGCGATATCTACGCAGGCGCCGTGCTGCCGCCGGACTGGACGCCCCCCGGGCTGCGTCCCCTGGCCTATGCCGTGAAACTGGGGCTGCTCGCGCCCGGCACGCTGGCGGTGCACGGCACGCAGCTGGACGCGCAGGAGGCGGAAGTGCTGGCCGCCGGCGGAGCCGCCCTGTGCCTGTGCCCGCGTTCCAATCGCAATCTGGGCGTGGGCATGCCCCCGGTGCGCGACATGATGGAGAGCGGCTGCCTGCTCTGCCTGGGCACGGACGGCCTGACCTCCAACCGCAGCCTGGATGTGCGTCAGGAGGCCGTATGGCTGCGTGAGACGCTGGATGTGCCGCCGGAGGCGCTGGTGCGCCTGCTGACCGTCAACGGCGCGGCGGCGCTGAATCTGACGGCCTGCGGCGCGGGGCGTCTGGAGCGGGGGGCTCCGGCCGGATTCTGTGTGCTGCCCGAGGCCCTGACGTATTGAGTCTTTGCCGCCGGGCTTTGGCCTGCGTGCGGGGAATGGAGCCCGTGCGCGGCCTGCCGCGCGTACCGTCGCCGGAAATCACGGCAATGCGGACGGCGCGCAGCAGCGGGACTTCTGCAAGTTGTCGGGACGCGGCGCATCGCCCGAAGGGGGCCGATGCGGCGCACTTCCGGGGGGGGGCAGGCGCGTCGTCCCGGCGGATCGCAAACAGCATTGGGAAAAGTGTTATGAATGAGGAAGTGCTGGACTGGAAGGGTGCCCTGGCCGGGGGCTGTGAGCGTGCCGAGTATGTCGGCAGGTTGCGCGAGTTTGTTGCGCGGGAGCGGGAGACCGCGGCGCGGGTGGAGCAGGCCCTGAAAAGCGGGCATGACGAAGAGGCCCGCGCGGTGCTGCATGACGTCAGGGGCACGGCTGCGGGGCTGGGGGCCAGGGCGCTGGCCGCGGCGGCGCTGGAACTGGAAATGGCCGTCAGGGCCGGGGCGGACACGGCGCGCGCCCTGGGGCATTTCTCCACGGCGCACATGGATGCCCTGTTGAGCATGCAGGCCTTTCTGTCGCAATGACAGGCCGGGGTTCTCTCACGCCAGCCCCGCCGCGCGCAGCACGAAACGACGCACGTCGCGCAGTTCCGCGCACAGGGCGGGGTAGTCGAAGCGGGTGAAGCGGCCGTCCTGATACAGCACCTCGCCGCTCACCATTGTCATGCGGGTCTCCATGCCCGTGGCCGCATAGACGAGGTGCGAAACGTCGTTGTACATGGGCTGCATGTTGGGTTCGTCCATGGCCAGCGCCGCGCAGTCGGCGGCCTTGCCCACGGCCAGCGAGCCCAGACGGTCGTCATGCAGGGCCGCGGCGCCGCCCAGGGTGGCCATGTCCAGTATCTGCCCGGCGGGCAGCAGCGTGGGGTCATGGCCCGTGAGCTTGTGCAGCAGCGCGGCCCGACCCATTTCCGTGAACATGTTCAGCCGGTTGTTGCTGGCCGCGCCGTCCGTGCCGAGGGCCACAGGCATGCCGCGCGCCAGCATGGCCGCCACAGGCGAGGCTCCGGAAGACAGTTTCATGTTGGATGAGGGGTTGTGCGCCGCCACGACGCCGCATTGCCGCAGCAGGTTCAACTCTTCGGCGGTCACGTCCACCACATGCGCCGCCGTGCAGGGCAGTTCCAGCAGGCCCAGACTGCGGCAGTACTCCACGGGGCGCTTGCCGTGCGCGCCGCTGCAGAGTTGCGTTTCCGACGCTGTTTCCGCCAGATGGATATGCAGGGGCAGGCCCAGCTCTCCGGCCAGATCGCGGCAGGCGGCGAGGATTTCCGGCGTGGTGGTGTAGACGCTGTGCGGCATGACGGCCACGCGCAGTCGGTCGTGCCCCCGGTACTGTTCCGCCAGGGCGCGGGTGATGTTGAGCGCGGCCTCGAACGTGGGGCAGGCGGCGGAAGGGAAGGCGAAGACCCCTTCCCCGGCAAGACAGCGCAGGCCCGCCGTGGCGGCGGCCTCCAGAACCGCGCCTTCAAAGATATACATGTCCTGGCAGGCCGTGGTGCCCGTGCGCAGCATTTCGGCAAAGCCCAGCAGGCTGCTCAGGCGCGTCAGTTCGGCGGTCAGTTTCTGTTCCACGGGAAAAATGCGCCGGTTGAGCCAGTCCATGAGCGGCATGTCGTCGGCCAGGCCGCGCAGGAAGGTCATGGCCGCGTGTGTGTGGGCGTTGACGAGGCCGGGCAGAACGAGCATCTTCTCAAGATGCAGGCAGCGGTCGGCCTGCCAGCGCCCGGCCAGGTCGGCGGTGGGGCCCATGTCGGCAATCAGGCCCTTGTGGATGGCCATTGAGGCGGAATCCAGGACGCGGCGTTCTTCGTCCTGGGTGACGATGCGGGCGGCGTGCAGCAGGGTGTCGCAGTGACGCATGGGCGGCTCCGGAGTATGAGGGCAACAGAAGCCCAGATGTAACGCCGCAGCGCGCCCTTGGCAAGAGCGGCGTCCCGCCGGGAGGCGGGCCTGTTCCGCAAATGCCGCCCGATGGGAGCGTATTTCAGGAGAGGCCTTCCGACCGCCGTCGGAAGTACGGGACCGCATTCTGTCGTCGGGAGTTGGTGTGCGCTGTCTGGTTCTGCATGGTCTGGGGGGAAGCCCTGCCGATGTGGCCCCTGTGGCCGAGGCCTTGGAGCGGGCCGGCTTTGCGTGCCTGTGCCCCCTGCTGCCGGGGCACGGCGAATCTGAAGCCGCCTATCTTGCCTCTTCCTACGGGCAGTGGCTGGAGTGCGCGCAGGCGGCCTATGTCGGGCTGCGCGCACGGGAGACGGTGCTGCTGGCCGGGTATTCGCTGGGCGGGCTGCTGGCGCTGGAACTGGCCGTCTCAGCGGCGCAGGGGCGTCTGCCGCAACCGGCGGGTGTGCTTGCCCTGGCCGTGCCGCTGTATTTCTGGCACTGGCGGCCGTGGTTCTGCGCGGACTGGCGCTGCCTCCTGCTGCCGCTGTGGAGCCGTTTGCAGCCCGTGCGCCGTGTGCGGCCCCGTTCGCAGGCCGCGCGCGAAGCTGCGCCCTGGCAGGGGCATGAGACGGTCTGTTCGTACCGTCATCTGGACCAGATGGCGCGCGCTCAGGCGCGCGTGCGCGCCGGGCTGGCCGGCGTGCGGGTTCCCGTCTGCGCCGTGCAGCTGGTCGGCGACAAAGTGTGCCATCCCTACAATGCCTGGCATCTGGCACAGGCCTGCGGCGCGGCCGACAGCCGCCTGCATCTGCTGCGGGTGCGCGGTCCGCACGGCGGGCACCTGCCCGTGACGAACCGGGAGAGCCGCGCCCGCGTCGCCGCGCTGGCGGCGGCCTTCGCCCGCGAGGTTGCCGACGGAAAGGCTTGCAAGATCGCCGTGCAGCGTATATAGAAATGCGCCGGCATTATGCGCGGGACGGGCGATGTTCGTTGCGTCGCCGGTCTGTGCAATTTCGTTTCGACATTGTATTCACACCCCCTGGAGGTGCGTTTTGTTTGCATCCATAGCTCATGCCATGGGCGGCGCCCCTGCTGCCGGCGCTCAGCCCGGCGGATCGGAAATGCTGATGCAGTTCATGCCGCTCATCCTGATGTTCCTGATTTTTTGGTTCCTGCTCATCCGGCCGCAGCAGAAGCGGGCCAAGGCCCACAAGCAGATGCTTGCCGAACTGAAGCGGGGCGACCACGTGATCACCGGCAGCGGGCTCATCGGCCGCATCCTTGAGATCGACGACGAGCAGGTGCTGCTGGAATGCGGCGAGGCCAAGCTGCGCGTCTCGCGCGGGGCCATCGGCGGCCTGATGTCCGGCAAGGGCGGCAAGGAAGAGAAGGAAGAAAAGAAGTAGGGCCGTTGCGGGACGGACAGGGCGCAACAGTGCCCGCCGTGCGCCTGCGCGGGCAGCTGCCCTGCAGTTGCGCGGCGCGGGCCGCCCCGCAGGTTCCGGACTTTTAGCGTGCACCCTGCCCGCAGGGCGCGCGCTGTTTTCTGTTTTGCTTCAGCAGCCCGCGCGCCGTTGCTGCGGCCGGGGCTCCAATCTGTTGTGTGGAAGGTGAATGATGGGTCTGCGCTGGCGCTTGTCCATAGCCGTCATTGTCTTTGTGTTGTCCCTGGCGTACGCGCTTCCCAGCGTGCCCTATCTGGGCGACGCGCTGGGGAAGCTCCTGCCGTCCGGCAAAATCAACCTCGGCCTTGACCTCAAGGGCGGCATACATCTCACCCTTGGCGTGGACGTGGCCAAGGCGGTGAGCAACTCCCTGGCGCTGGCCGGGCAGGATCTGCGCCGCCTTGCCGAGGACGAGAAGATTGTGGTGCTGCGGCCCCGCGTGGTGGGCGGCACGGCCCTGGAATTCGTGCTGCCGCGCGCGGAGAGCGAGGGCAAGCTGCGCGAGCTTCTGGCGCGCCATTTTCCGCAGCTGGAGGTGGGCGAGCCGCAGAAGGGCGAGTCCGGCCAGCTGCGCTACGTGGCGCGGTTCACCGACCAGGAAATCAAGCGTCTTGAAGACTTGGCGCTGGATCAGGCCCTGCGCACCATACGCAACCGCATCGACCAGTTCGGCGTGGCCGAGCCCGATATCCGCAAGCAGGCCGGCAACCGCATTCAGGTGCAGCTGCCCGGCATTTCCGACCCGCGCCGCGCCGTGCAGATCATCGGGCAGACGGCCCACCTGGAGTTTCATCTTGTGCGCGACGATGTGGACCCGGGCAAGGCCATGCTGCCGCCCGGCGTCATCACGCTGCCCATGCAGGAGAAGAACGGGCAGGAACGCCGCATTGCCGTGGAAAAGGACGCCATGCTCACCGGCGAGGACGTTTCCGACGCAAGGCCCGCCTTTGACAATCTGAACCAGGCCTACGTCACCCTGAATTTCAACTCGCGCGGGGCGCGCATCTTCGAGCGCGTCACCGGCGAGAACGTGGGCCGCGGCATGGCCATCGTGCTGGACGGAACCGTCTATTCCGCGCCCGTCATCCGCGAGCGCATCGGGGGCGGCCGGGCCAGCATTTCGGGCAGTTTCACCACGGCCGAGGCGCAGGACCTGGCCATCGTGCTGCGGGCCGGCTCCCTGCCCGCGCCCGTCTCCGTGCTGGAAGAACGCACCGTCGGGCCTTCCCTCGGGCAGGAGGCCATTGACAGCGGCGTGCGCGCCGCCTTGGCCGGCGCTGTGGGCGTGGTGCTGTTCATCGGCATTTACTACGGCCTGAGCGGCCTTATTGCCGACGGCATGCTCTGCTTTACCATGCTGATCATCATGGCGGGCATGGGGGCCTTCGGCGCCACCCTGACCCTGCCCGGCATCGCGGGCATCGTGCTGACCATCGGCATGGCCGTGGACGCCAACGTGCTCATCTACGAGCGCATCCGCGAGGAGCTGCGCAAGGGCCTTACCCCGCTGGCCGCCGTGCGCGCGGGTTTTGACCGGGCCACCATCTCCATTACGGACTCCAACCTCACCACCATCATCGTGACCGTGATTCTGTACCAGTTCGGCACCGGCCCCGTGCGCGGCTTTGCCGTCACCCTGGGGCTGGGCATCGTGGCCTCCATGTTTACGGCCATCTTCGTGTCACGGGCCATTTTCGAGACGTGGGCGCGGCACTGCGGGCCCAAGGGCATCAGCATCTAGGGGGCAATCATGGGTTTCGCATTCATCAAGGATGACACGAAGTTCGACTTCATCGGCCTCCGCCGTTGGGCCTACGGCCTTTCCCTGCTGCTGCTTCTGGTGGGGCTGGGCGGTGCGATTTTCGGCAGCGGTCCGAAGCTGGGCATTGACTTCGCGGGCGGCGTCATCGTGCAGGTGCAGTTCCAGCAGGTGGTGGACGACAACGCCCTCAAGAAGAGCCTGGACATTCCCGCCCTGCCCGGCATCACCACGCAGCGCTTCGGCGACACGGGGCGTGACTTCCTGCTGCGTTTCTCGCAGACGGGCAGCGGCGACGCCACGCAGCTGCGCACCACGGTGGTGGACACGCTGGCTGCGGCCTTTCCCGACAACAAGGCCGATATACAGCGTCTGGAAGTGGTCGGCCCTAAGGTGGGCGCGGACCTGACCAACAAGGCCCTGAGCGCGCTGTACTACTCCATCCTGCT
Organism: Desulfovibrio desulfuricans; assembly: GCA_015062205.1. GTDB lineage: Bacteria > Desulfobacterota > Desulfovibrionia > Desulfovibrionales > Desulfovibrionaceae > Desulfovibrio > Desulfovibrio desulfuricans_D. Next base: position 61,307 of record SUVB01000053.1, on the reverse strand, counting down.
CATTGCCGTGTACATCTCCGGCCGGTTTGAGCAGCGCTGGATGGCGGGCGCGGCCATGGCCGCGGCCCTGTGGGGCGGCGTGTATCTGGCCGGTCTCACGGGCGCGAGCATGGGCTGGCTAGTGCTGGTGGCCCTGGGCATCACCCTGGTGGTCTGCTTTGCCCTGCGGCTCAATTTTGCCCTGGGCGCGCTGGTGGGCCTCATGCACGATGTGGCCATCACCGTGGGGATAATATCGCTTATGGGGGTGGAACTGGACCTCAACGTGCTGGCCGCCCTGCTCACGCTCATCGGCTATTCGCTCAACGACACCATCATCGTCTATGACCGGCTGCGCGAAAATCTGCGCGCCGCGCCGCAAATAGGCATGGCCGAACTCATCAACCGCAGCGTGAACCAGACCCTCTCGCGCACCATTCTCACCAGCGGCACTACCGCCTTGGCCACGCTGGCCCTGCTGCTGCTGGGCGGCGGCGTCATTCACGATTTCGCCCTGACCATGCTTATCGGCGTGATCATCGGCACATATTCTTCCATCTACGTGTCCTCCGCCATTCTGCTTGCCCTGGGCGATACGGCGTTCTACGTGGCCCTGGTGCAGAAGGAGAACTACGAAAAGCCGGGCGAGCACGGCATCGTGTAGCCACCCGACCGCAACATCGGCAAAACGGCAGGGGGGACGCGCCATGCGTCCCCCTTTTCTGTTGCCCGCGCCGGGGCCTTTGAGGCCGGCTCAAGCCTTTTGCCGTGTCGGCCGATAAGCCGGAAGGGAGCCCGGCTCAGGCTTCGGGCAGTTCCTGCTTGATGACCGCCTCGGACTTGATGCGATCCAGCAGTTCCGCGAACGCGGCCTTGACATGTTCGCGGATGTCGCCGGCCACCACAAGGAAGAGCAGGTCGTCTCCGGGCTTGCGCAGGCCGTCCTCAGCCTGGGCGAGGATGGCGAAAATGCCGGGGCGCTGCTCCATTTCGCGGCAGATGGCCGCCATTTTCGCCGCATCATGGGAAACGCGCACGGCGGCGACGGGCGCATGGTCCGCGCGCGACCAGGCGCGCACGACGCCGTTGTGCACGAGCATCATACCCACATGTTCAGCGAAACCGGGGCGGGCTTTGAGTTCTTGAAGAGTTTTGCTAACATCCATACGCACCACCTTTGCTTCGGTCGGCAACGCCGGCCGTTTGCAGGAGCATAGCCCGGAACGGGCCGCGTATAAAGGAAAGATCCATGCCGCAGTTGTCACAGGTTTTGTCCCGTCTTCCCGCCGCCATTGAAGTGCATATGAGCACCATGGGCCATGTGGTCTGGGTGTGCTGGCACGACAAGGTTGCGCCGGCAGTGGGGCAGATACTGATGACGTACGGCGGCATGCCGGTGGTGGAGGATGACGAGCAGGCCGTCTGGTTCTTTTTTACGGATGACGTCTTTCTGGCCCTGGCCCGGTTGATGGTGTGGGGCAATTTCCACGAGCTGCCGGTGGGCGTGGAACTGTTCCCCGGGCGGCTGCAGTTCGGGCGCAAGGGCGATTCCAACCTCCTGATGGACGGCGCCCTGCAGGCGCAGAAAATGATCGTGCCCGACAACCTGGAGGTGTGGATCCATCCCAAGAGCCGGGAGGGCAAAAAAGGCCTGCCCGGCATCACCTTTGAGCGCCGTTCGGGGCGGCAGGGCATGGCCGGCGTGGACTGGGCCACCATGGCGGTGGATGTGCGCATGCCCTACTCCTCGACGCAGGCCTGGTTCGCCCTCATCCATCCCCTGGGCAGCCCCCTGAGCAAGGATTTCCAGGACGGCTGGGACACCATGTTCAAGCGGCTGGGGGAACTGCTGCAGCAGCACAAGATGAAGTCCATCTTCAGCGAGACCTTTCTGATGATCTCGGTGGAGAACCTGATGATGCTGCGCACCTTCATGCGCGACTATCTGCAGAGCTTCAGCGGCGAGGAGAACGCCCACTGGCCCTGCGTATGCGTGGTGGCCGACAGGAACAACCTGAATTTCAATGTGGACCTGCCCAAGAAGATCGGCCTCAAGTGGGACAGCCTCGCGCCGGATTTCCCCTACCTGACCTACCGCAACGCCTATTTGCTGGGCGGAGGCTTCACGGTGCGCGATTTGCGCTACTCCGGCGACCAGGCTACCGTGGACAACTGGTGCAATGTTATGCTGGACGGCGACAGCATCAGCAACAAGACGCTGCCCCTGCTCATGCCCAATTACTTCACGACGTCCACGGAATCGGGCATCGGCTGCGTATATTGCGGCCTTTCATGCCATGAATCCGCCCAGTGCCCCACACGGCGCGGAGCCCCTTCCGACCCCGGCATCTGGGAGGAGCTGGCCGAATATGATCTGGATGCCGTCAACAACGGTTTCAAGAAGATTGAGGCGACGCTGACTTCCAAGGGGCTGGAAGGCTATGACGAGCTGCTGGAGGGCGGCGACGAGGCGGCGGCCGTGCTGCGGGCCGTGCTGGAAATCAATGCGATGGGGCAGTTGCGCAATGTGCCGCAGCACTGGCTCTACCGCATGCGCGATCCCGACCCCGATGAGGAGCCCCCCCAGCGTGACGACAGCCCCTCTTGGGGAATGCTGGAAAAACTGATCGAGACGGAGCCCGCAGACCTGGCCGCGCTGGGCAAGAAGGTCAGCGAAAGCATGACCCGCCACCAGCGCGATTCGCGTCTGCGCATGGTGCAGGGCTTTGTTTACCTGGAGCGGAACGACTTTGAGCATGCCGCCATCTTCTTCAAAGAAGCAGCGGCGCTTACGGCCTCACCGGGCATGCAGGCCTGGAACGAATTTTTGCAGGCGCGCATGGCCGAAGAGCAGGGCTTGTACCCTCAGGCGCTGGAGCAATACGCTCAGGTGCAGCGCATCATGCCGCACTGGCGCGACATCCGGTACCGGGCGCTTGTCTGCCGCGTCAAAATGGGCTTTTGCGAGCCTGTGCTGGAACCGCTGACCAAGCTCATCCGCGAAGACGCCACCTATTTCAACCGCGCGCTGCTTGATCCCGCCCTTGAGCGCGGGCGGCTGATGATACTTTCCACCCTGCACGACCTGTCGGAAGAGGCGAAGAACGCCTCGGAGAACGACAGAAAACGCGTCAGCGAGATGTGCGACAGAATCAATGCGTGGTTTCCGTCGGACCACCCCGTGCAGCTGGATCTGGGAACCAGGCTGCGCGCCCTCAATGAACAGGCGAACATCAACAGCTACATGATGTCGCTCCGGGTCATGGCCGTACGCCCGGATCTGGAAAAGGAGCTGGAGGAACATATCGCCCACGAGGTGGAGGACCTTCGCAACAGGTATAAGTATTATCTTGATATTCTTCAGGAAATACGCGATGAAGCCTCCTGGTTCCCCTTCCCCGGCGCACTGAAGGAATTCAGCGGAGAGTTCAATGAGTGCGCCGGCATTATCAACCGGGCGTTTGCCAGCAACTTCAAGGAGGTTGCGGCATTCAAACGCTCGCAGGCCGATACGACCCATCTGGCGGAACTGCTGCGCAGCCTGCGCAAGCGATTGAAATCGTTGCGCATGGTGCGTGACGGCACCCTGTTTGGCCTGACCTTTTTGAAGACCTTTCTGTGGGTGGAGGCCGTGGGGCTGCTGCTCTGCTTTATTGCCGTGCCGGTGGTCTATTTCTGGGGTGAGGCGCTGCATCTGGGCTGGCTCAAGAACCTCCTCGGTTCCGAGCCCTGGTCCATCCAGAAGGTGCTGGTGCTCATTGTCTCGGTGGTGGCCATCGGGCTGGCGGCCCTGCGCACCACGCTGGTCTTTGACCGCAAGCGGGAAAAGCTGCTGGCCGAAGCGCGGCGGCAGCGCGAGGAGGCGCAGCAAAATCGGCTGGAGCGCATCCGACAGCAGCGTCGGGCGGAAGCTGAAAACAGCAAGGCGCAGGAGGAGTCCGCCGCCTCCGACAAAACGGCGGGCAAAAAGTAGCGCGGAGCACAACGGTTATCCGCACCGGCGCGCGGGGAAGCGCGGCGGCAGCGCGAGGAGACGCTCATGCCCTCACTGAAAGATTTTTCCCTGTATGACATCGACTGGAATCTGACCCCGGAGCATGCCGTGACCATGTACCTTGAATGGGGCAACAATGACTGGCATTCCGAGTATCCGCCGGTACGCTCCAAGGACGATGTGTCGCATTACTTCGTGGTGGACAGCTGGCAGGACCCGCCGGTCATCCGCCTTGTGCGGCGTAATTCCGAAAAGGCCGAGGACCTTCTCGCCGTGCCGCTGCCGGAGGAGCTGCTGGAGGATTTCTACAGGAGCAACGGCAGGCTGCGCGGCATCAGCGCGCCCGGCCCGGCCGTGCTGGCCTGGCTCAAGCGGGAGCTGGGGCAGGAGTAGCGCGGCCCCGCATGCCGGGGAAGCCCGCTGGTTGCCGCGCGGGCGGGACAATCTGCGACGCGCCCGGAGATTCTCCGGGCGCGTCGCGCTTCAGGTGCGGAATCCCCGGTCAGGCCCTGGGCCTGTCGCCGAGGGCGGCGGTAATTTGCGCCTCGCAGGCAAGCTTGCCGTCCACAAGGGCGCGGGCCTCCATTTTGCACAGGTTGAGCTTCATGCGCAGGTTGCCGCACTCCAGATCAAGACGGTCGCCGGGCGTGACCTGACGGCGGAATTTGACGCCGTCAAGTCCGGTGAACAGAAAGAGCTTGTCATCAAGAGATTCCATGCCGGACGCGGCCAGCAGCCCGCCGGTCTGCGCCAGGGCCTCAAGGATGAGCACGCCCGGCATGATGGGCACGCCGGGGAAATGCCCCTGAAAGAAGGGTTCATTGATGGTGACGTTCTTGTACGCCCGGATATGCGAACCGGGAACGCACTCCACGACCCTGTCCACCAGAAGGAAGGGATAGCGGTGGGGCAGCAGGCGCATGATGCGCTGGATGTCCATGTTCTGTGTGGGCGTGTCCTGCATGGCAAAGCCTCTTCGCGTTGAAATGCGTCAGATACGAAAAAGGGCCTCTCGCGCCCGCAGGTTGAGAGGCCCGGAACACTGTCGGGAAGGAGGACTTATTTCTTGTCCTTGCCTTTGTCTTTCCCCTTTTCCTTGTAGAGCTTGTTCACTTCGGCCAGCACTTCCTTGGTCAGATCCATGGACTGGTCCGCATAGAGCACGCCGCCGGCGGTGACGTCCACCACAAAGTTGAAGCCCTTGGCGCGGGCCACTTCATAGGTGGCGCTGAATACCAGGGTGACCATATCCTGGCGCAGCTTCACTTCTTCCTGTTCAACCTTGCGCAGGAAATTGCGGGTCTTCTGGTCCAGCTCCTGCTTGGAGCGGATGAAGTCGAGCTTCTTGTCTTCGCTGACCTTGGGGTTTTTGAGGGCCTCGGCCTTTTTCTTGAGGGCTTCGCCCTGTTTCTCCAGTTTGGCGCGTTCCTTGCCGAACTTGCTTTCCATCTGTGCCTTGGCGGCCTGTGCCGGCTCGCTCTGGGTGGCTACGGTTTGCATGTCGACAACGCCGATTTTCGCCGCTGGCACAGCGTTGCCGTCGGCAGCGCGAACCTGTCCCCCAACAAGCAGCAGCCCGACTGCGACAGCCGTCATCAAAAGCTTGCGCATGAAAATTCTCCTTCCCCAATGCTGAATATTATATCGTCCTTGCGGAACAGGATGCCCCGCGCCGCAGGCTTCGCAACCGGCCGCGCCGTCCAGGCAGCAATGCGTGCGCACCATGCCGCAGACAGCAATGCGGAAATACCTGCCTCACATAGCATCGGCGCTGTCGGGCGTCAAGGAATTCTGCACGGTTCTGCGCTTGAGCAGCCTGTCTCTGTAAGCGAGGACGCCCTCGGCGAGACCTTCGGCAAGCGCCATGCGGTACTGCGGCGTCAGAAGATTGCGCGCCTCGTCCTTATGGGTGCAGTAGCCGAGCTCCACCAACACCGCGGGCATCTGCGCGCCCAGCAGCACCAGGAAGGGAGCGGACTTGACGCCGTTGTCGCGCACAGCATACTTGCGCCGCTTGAGGCGGGAGAGCGAACGGCGCTGGATGTCGGCCGCAAGATGGCGGGATTCGTCCACGCGCGCGTTAAGCATGACGTCGGCGAGCATTTTCTGCATGTCGCCGAGGCGGTGGCCGCTGCCGGCGTTTTCCAGCGTGGCGAGGCGGGCCGCTTCCGGATTGCGGGCAATGTCCAGATAATAGGTTTCAAAGCCCTGCACTTCGGCACTGGGGTTGGCGTTGACGTGAATGGAGACAAAGAGGTCTGCGCCGGCCTCGTTGGCCATGACGGTGCGCCGCTGCAGGGGTACGGTGCTGTTGCCCGTGCGGCTGTAGACCACGTCCATGCCGTTGGCCTGCAGCAGGCGGCCCAGCGTCATGGCCACGTCAAGCGCAATCTCGCGCTCCAGCACATTGTTGTGCTGCGTGCCGGGGTCTCGGCCGCCGTGCCCCGCATCAATAAAGACCGTGCGTACTGTCAGGCCGAGCTGGCGGGCCATGTCGCTGACGAGGCGCGGTTCTGCCCCGTCGGCCCGGGCAGCGGCGTTGCGCGCACGGGACGGCCCGGCCTTGGCCATGCCCGCCCTGCCCGCGCCGTCCGGCGGCAGGGGCGTTGTGCCGGCGGCCACGCGCAGGATGATGCGGCAGGGTTCCGTCGCCGATCTGGCGTCAAAACGGCGCGCATCCTGAAAACTGAACTGCAGCTCGGCCTTGCCGGATTTGCCCTCCGCCACGTCAAGCCTTTTGAACAGGCTGCCGCGCACATCGAGGCCCTTGCGGATCTCGTCGGCCACTGCGGCATTTTCGAGGGAAAGGCGGAGAACGGCCGGTTCCTTCCTGTTGCCCGCGCGCCGGGGAGGGGTTTCCAGCCGCGCGACATAGCGGGCCGGGGCGCTCATTTCCAGCACGATTTCCACACTGTCCTTGTTCAGGGAATTCCAGGAGAGGCCCGTGAGCACCGGGCGCGCGGGGCGGGCCGGTTGCGCGTTCCCGGTTTCGCCGGAATGGTTCGCGGCCCCGGCGACCTTGCCGCTGAGGCGCGTCCGCAGAGCCCGGGCCGCGGAGGCCTGATCCCCCCCGGCGTACAGGGTGGTTATGGCGTCCAGCAGTTCCAGGGCCTCGGCGGTCTGGTTCAGCTTCCCGGCGTCGATGTCGGCCGCGCGCAGCAGCGCGTCGTCTGCCAGGGCGCTCGCGGGAAATTCCTGCGCCAGCCCGAGATAGAGGTCGCGCGCCTGGCGGTATTCACTCTTGAGATGGGAGCAGTCGGCAAGAGCCTCAAGACTGGCGGCCGCACGGTACAGCGCGCCCGGTGAAACGGCCCAGTTTTTCTTGGCCTGGTAGATACGCAGAAATTCCGTGGTCAGATCTTCCCAGGGTTGGCGCTGGCACGACCGCACCTTGTCCGCCCGCAGGGATACCATGCGGTTCTTGGCCTCGCGGTAGCGGGGCAGCAGATCGTCAGGGGGCAGCGGAGCCATGCCGGCAGCCTTTTCCGCCAGCGTGGCCCCCTGCCGTGCAGCCTTGCCCTGCGGCGGCCCGGCGCTGCCTGGCTGCCGGGAGGCGGCGGAAACGCGCGGGGAAGCCTGGTCGTCCACGGCTTCCTTGCCGTCTGTGCCGACCACCTGGCGGGCCTCCGGCGCAGTGCGCCCCCTGGCGGCGGCCAGCAGGGTCTTTTCCAGAGCCTGCGCCTCAGCGCGCATATCGCTCTTGGGGTACTGGCTTCGGATGCGTTCCAGCAGGCGCAACGCGCCCTTGTCGTCCTTCAGCCATGCGGCGCGCAGCTTGGCCGCGCGGAACAGGGCGTCATCAGCCAGGCGGCTGTCCGCGTGGCGTTGCGCCACTTTTTCGTAGCACTCGATGGCCTTGCGCGCATCGGCCTTGGCAAAGGAGCGGTGCGCCAGTTCTTCCAAGGCTTCGGCCGCGCGGAACAGGGCCGCCGGGCGGTTGGGCCAGGCGGGATCGCTGTCATAAATGGTCTGGAACTCGGCCGCAAGTTTTTCCCACGATTCGCGCAGCCCGGCGCGTTTTGCATCCTGTCGCAGGTTCTGTATGCCTGTCTTGGCCAGTTCATAGCGCTTGCCCGTGGGCGGCAGCGACGTGTAGCCCGAATCGTAAAAGCATACGACCATGAGGCACAGGGCCGCCAGAAAAGCCACGGGCGGCGCAAGCCGTCTCCGGATGGAGGCGGCGCGTCCGGCGGAAGTGTTGGATTGGTGCGCCTTGGTGGTCACGGGAATGTCCTTGCGGGTTTGGGGTTGCCGAAATGCTGACGGTCATACGATCGTGCGAAGCATTTCAAGCACAATGTATGCCAAACGGGAAGAGAAGGCAAAAGTTACCGTTCTGCCGTTCTGCGCGCGGCGCATGAAAAGCGTCCGCCCTGCGCAAACCGTACCGGGCTTGCGCAGGGCGGATGTGTATTGTCAGTGACTGCGGAACAGCGGCCTAGAAGAACTGGCCCATGCTGAATTCCAAGCGGCCGGGGCAGATCTCGTTGTCGTAGTCGCGTTCCAGCGGGATGCCGTAGGCGATGCGCAGATCGCCCATGGGCGAGCGCCAGCGCAGTTCCAGGCCTGTGGAGTAGACGATGTATTTGTCAAGCTTGTTGCCCATGGTCCTGCTGTCGATGTTGTAGCCGATGTCGAAGAAGGGCACGATGGCCAGCCCCAGATCTTTCTGGAAGGTCCAGATATACTCCAAGTTGGCCACGCCCATGCGGTCGCCGCCGATGTGGTCCTCACTGGCATAGCGGTAGTCGCGGGGCGAAATATCCGTGTAGGAATAGCCGCGGATGGTATCCATGCCGCCCATCCAGAAGCGCTCGAACACGGGCGGGCGATCGTCGGTGTTCTGGAAGACGCCGCCCACGCGGGCGCGCACATGGAAGGTGTGTTGCGGCTTGGCCGACCAGAACACCTGCCAGTCGGCCACGGCCTTGATAAAGTTGTCCGTGCCGCCGAGGCCGCCGCCGCCGTATTCGGCCCACAGACGGGTGATGGTGCCCTTGGTGGGGCGTTCCTTGTTGTCCGTGGTGTCGCGCAGGATGCGGGCGGAAACGGCGCTGGTCCAGTTGACGCCCTTGTAGTCGCGGATGTACGGCGAGGCGTCGTCGTCCACATCGTACAGGGTGTACTGTTCCAGCCGGTAGGAGAGGCCCACGCTGGTGTACTCGCCGATGGGGTAGGAGAAGCGCACAGTGTCGCCGATGGTGTCCTTGGTGAAGGCGTCCCAGTAGTCGCGGGTGTAATAGAGGTCGTTGCCCACGGAGAGATTGGTGTCGTACAGGCGGGGATTGGTGAAGGTGAGCACGCCCGCCGTGCGCCGCCAGGAGAAGAAGCCCTGCAGCTGCAGCCAGTAGCCGCGGCCGAAGAGGTTGCGCTCCATGACGGAAGCCGAGACGCCCACGTCATAGTAGCTGGAATAGCCGATGCCGCCCATGATGGCGCCGGTATTCGCCTCCTTGACCTTGACCTTGAGATCCACCTCGTCCTCGTTTTCCGTGGGGATGAGTTGCAGATCCACGGCGGAGAAGTAGTGCAGGCGGGTCAGGCGTTCGTTGGAGCGGCGCAGTTTCTTGCCTTCGTACATGTCGCCGTCGCCCAGGCGCATTTCACGCAGGATGACGTTGTCACGGGTTTTTGTGTTGCCCTCCACCGTGACGCGGCGGATGAAGACCTTCTGTTTCTTGTTGATGAGGTAGCCCACGTCCACCTGATCGCTGCCGTCCTCGGCCTTGACGACCTTGGTGTCCACCTCGGCGAAGGCGTAGCCGTAATCGGCGTAGAAGTCGGTCAGGCGTTTGCTGTCTTCCTGCATGACCGTGAGCGAGAAGTATTTGTCGGACTTCTGCCAGTCGTCCATCTGCACGACGTTGAGCATCTTGTCTTCACTGTCGATGACGTCGCCCGCGAAGACCACGTTGCGGATGGCGTAGCGGGGCCCTTCATGCACGTTGAAGGTGATGTAGATGCCGTCATCGCGGTAGTCCACTTCGGGCGCGGAGACCTGTATGTCCACAAAGCCCTTGCTCAGGCCGAAGGCGGCGATGGCGTTGGTGTCGCGCTCCAGATACTCGTCCTTGAGCACGCCGGAGCCGGTCAGCCAGGAGAAGATGCCGCGCGTCTTGAGGGCCATGTATTTATCAAGTTCGCCCCGGTCAAGCTTTTCCAGCCCCTTGACGTTGACTTCCCTGATGTAGAGCTTGCCGCCTTCCTTGATGTTGAGCACCAGCACGGCGCCGCGTCCGCCCTGGCGGTCTTCCAGGCGGTAGGTGACCTTGGCAAGGTAGTAGCCTTCTTTGTGGTACAGCTCGGTGACTTTCTGCAGATCGTCGGAGAGCACCTGCTCGTTGAGCACGCTGCCGGTCTTGGTGCCCATGGCGGCCAGCACGTCCTCTTTGTCGATTTCATCCGAGCCTTCGACCACGATGTTGTCGATGCGGGGCTTTTCCACCACCGTGAACACCAGCACATTGCCTTCAAGCGTGGCCTGTACGTCGCTGAAGTAGCCCATCTCCCAGATGCGCTTCACTTCCTCGTTGATGGCCGTGGCGTCGGGGCTGTCGCCCCGGCGGATGGAGAGGCGCATGAGTACGGTATCGGGATCAAGCACGCGCATGCCGCGCACCTGCACGTCGGCAAGCGCGCCCTGCGCCGTGGGCGACTGCATGGGCACGAGCGTGGCGGGGGCCGCCCCTGCGGCATCCGCAGCCGTGACTGGCCGCGGCGCGGCTTCGGGGGCCGCCTGGGGCCGCACCATGCCCGCCGCGCGTTTGGCCAGGGCGTCGGCGCATTCGTTCAGCGCCGCAAGGGCATTGCGCTCAAAGCTGGCCGGCACGGCGCCGCCCTCGCTGGTGGGCACCATGCGCGTTTCCATGCTGAAGCCTTCGCCCAGCTGGTCGAAGCGGCCGTAGATGACAAGAGAAGCGCCGGCCTTGCGCCCGAGGATGCGGGCTGTGGCCAGGTCGATGGAATCGCCGCTGCTGCGCTGCAGGCTGCGCGCTTCATCCAGGGGCACGGCGCGCAGGCCGTTTTTCTGCAGCTGCGTGATGACGGCCTGCGGCACGTCGCGCGAGGCGTCGGGCATGGCGGGACCGGCATTCACCTGAAAAGGCAGGACCAGCACGAGGGGAGCCTCGTCGGCCGTCGCGCGCTGCGCGGCAGCCAGGAATGCGCAGGTCATGGCGACAAGACAAAGAGCTTTATACAGCAGCTTACCCGATATTCTTCTCATACAAGGTCCCCGCCTTCAGTTCCAGAGTTCTGTCCATGCCTGCGGCCAGCTCTCGATTGTGCGTCACGACCACCAGGGTCATGCCCAATTCGCGGTTGAGTTCATTCATGAGCGCGCCCACCTGCGCGCCGGTGACTTCATCCAGATTGCCGGTGGGCTCGTCGGCGAGAAGCACGCGCGGCCTGAGCAGCACCGCGCGGGCAATGGCCACGCGCTGCCGCTCGCCGCCGGAAAGGGTGGAGATTTTGCTGTCCATCCGCGCGGCAAGCCCGACGCGCTCCAGCGTTTCGCGCGCGCGCGGCAGCACGACGCCATGTTTCATGCCGCCGACAAGCGCCGGCATGATCACATTTTCCAGTGCCGAAAACTCCGGCAAAAGATGGTGAAACTGGAAAACGAAACCCAGAGTCCGGTTGCGGAAGGCGGCCTTCTGGTCCGGCGTCATGCGCGCCATATCCCGCCCTTCAAAGCACACCTCGCCCGTGCTTGGAGTATCAAGAGCCCCCATAAGATGCAAGAGGGTGCTCTTGCCGGAACCGGAGGAACCCACAATGCCGAGCATTTCGCCCTCGCGCACAACCATGCAGATATTCTTGAAAATTTCAAGATCTCCACCCGGCATGGAAAATTTTTTGCCCACGTTGTTGAACGTATACAGTGCGGTCATGGCTATTCGTAACGCAGGGCTTCGGCCGGCTGCAGGCGCGAGGCCTGCCGGGCCGGGTAGAGTGTTGCCAGAAAGCAGAGCAGCATGGCGCTGGCCCCCACGATGAGCACATCCGCGAGGGTGATGCTGATGGGCAGGTGGTCGAGGGTATAGACGTTTTCCGGCAGCTTGATGAACTGGTAGCGCTTGAGCAGCCAGCCCAGGCTGAGGCCGAGGGCGTAGCCCAGCAGCGTGCCGATGACGCCGATGATGCTGCCCTGCAGCATGAAGATGCGGCGTATCATGCCGCTGGTGGCTCCCATGGACATCATGATGGCGATGTCGCGCGTTTTTTCCATGACCAGCATGACCAGGGTGGTGACAATGGAAAAGGAGCCGATGAGCACCACCATGGCCAGCAGGATGAACATGCCGATTTTTTCCAGCTTGAGCGCGGCGAAGAGGTTGGCGTTCATCTCCATCCACGAGCGCACATAGAAGGGCGAGCCCAGTTCCGCAGCCACGGCGGCGGCGGTCTTGTCGGCCTGGAACAGGTCGTCCACGGTCAGCTCCACGCCGGAAATGAAGTTCTCGGGCAGGCCCAGCACGTCGCGCGCGGCGGCGAGGGTGACAAAGGCCAGGGAGGAGTCATACTCGAACATGCCCGTTTTGAAGATGCCGACCACCTCAAAGGGGCGGATGCGCGGGGCGTAGCCCGAAGCCGTCTTCTGCCCGGCGGGGGAGAGCAGGTTCACCCGGCTGCCGAGGGCGAGCCCCAGACGCTTGGCCAACTCTTCCCCGATGATGATGCCCGGCGTGCCTTCGCGCTGCAGGCCTTCGGCCGAGCCGGAGCGTATCTGCCGCAGCATGGAGAGCACCGCGGGCGCGCTTTGCGGGTCGATGCCGCGCAGCACCACGCCCTTGACGCCCCCCCCCGCGGACAGCATGACCTCGGTGTAGATGAAGGGCGTGGCCCCGGTCACGCCCGCCACGGAACGCGCCTGCTCCGTCACGTTGCCCCGCGTCTCAAAGGCCGAGGGCAGGTGGGACATGACAATGGCATGGGCGTTGGCCCCGAGAATTTTGTCGCGCATGTCGGTGGTAAGGCCGTTGTACACGCCGAGCACCACCACCAGCGCGCCGACGCCCAGCGCCACGCCCAGGATGGACATGATCGAGATGATGTAGATGAAGGTCTGCTTGCGCCGTGAGAACAGGTAGCGCAAGGCTACGAAAAGTTCGAACCGCATTGGCGGCATATTGGCCCAGCTTGCCCGGATATTCAAGACTTTTTTTACAAAGTTTCGACATGCCCGCGAGGAAGCCGGGAACGCGGGGCTGCGCCTTCTGCCTACACCTCCGGGCGCAGCAGGGGGAAGAGGATCACCTCGCGGATGGAGGGAGAATCCGTCAGCAGCATGACCAGCCTGTCAATGCCCACGCCCTGTCCCGCCGCCGGGGGCATGCCGTATTCCAGGGCGCGCAGATAGTCCTGATCCATTTCATGGGCCTCGTCGTCGCCGGCCAGGCGTTCGCGCACCTGCTCCTCAAAGCGCATGCGCTGGTCCACGGGGTCGTTGAGCTCGGAGAAGGCGTTGGACATTTCGCGGCCGGTCATGAACAGCTCGAAACGGTCGGTAAGCCCGGGGTTTTCGTCGTTGCGCCGCGAGAGCGGGGAGATCTCCGTGGGGTAATGGTAGATGAAATGCGGCTGGATGAGCTTGCCTTCCACATCCAGGTCAAAGAGCTTGGCCTGGAGCTTTTGCAGGCTTTCACTGTCGGCCGCCTTTTCGCCGCGCGAGCGGATATAGGCCTTGACCTTGGCGTAATCATTGTAGAATTCCGGACTGTGCCCGCCGATCTGCGCGAGCGAGTCGTAGAAGCTCAGGCGCTTCCAGTGCCCCGGCGTGAGGTCGATCATCTCGCCCTGATAGGGCACCACGGTGGAGCCGCAGGCCGCCCTGGCCAGATGGGCGAAGAGCTGCTCGGTGAAGTCCATAAGGTCTTCAAACGTGGCATAGGCCCAGTAGAATTCGCACATGGTGAATTCCGGGTTGTGCCGCGTGTCAATGCCCTCGTTGCGGAAGTTGCGGTTCAGTTCGAAGACCTTTTCAAAGCCGCCCACCAGGAGGCGCTTGAGATAGAGCTCCGGCGCGATGCGCAAAAAGAGCGGCAGGTCAAGGGCATTGTGGTGGGTCTTGAAGGGCTTGGCCGCCGCGCCTCCCGCCAGGGGCTGCATCATGGGCGTTTCCACCTCCATGAAGCCGTGGTCTTCCATGAAGCGGCGGAACTCGCGCACAATGAGGCTGCGCTTGAAGAAAATTTCCCGCGCGCGGGGCGTGACAATCAGGTCCACGTAGCGCTGGCGGTAACGCGTCTCCATATCCGTGAGGCCGTGATATTTTTCAGGCAGGGGGCGCATGGAGCGCGTGATGAGCTTGACGCTGCGACAGGCGATGGTCAGCTCGTTGGTCCTGGTGCGGAACAGGTGGCCGGAAACGCCCACGATGTCGCCCACATCCAGCTTTTTGACCATGCCGTAGTTGGCGTCCTCCATGTGCTCGCGCGAGGCGTAGCACTGGATGCGGCCCGTCTGGTCCATGATGTGAAAAAAGGCAACCTTGCCGAAGGAACGCAGGGAGACAATGCGCCCGGCCACGGCAAAGACGTCCTCCTGCTTCTCCAGTTCCTCGCCCTGCAGCTCGCCGAAGCGCTCCAGCACCCAGGCGACGTCATGCTGCTTGTGAAAATCATTGGGAAAGAGCGGCACGCCCGCGTCGAGGAGATCACAGGACTTTACCACGCGGTTCCTGATGACGTCATTGAGGCCTTCCCGCGCCGCAAAGCTTTCGAGCATGGGCATGAAGTAGGCTGCGTGGGGCGACTTGGTGCCCAGCTTGACGACGGGCCTGGCGTTTTTCTTTTCCCGATTTTCCACTGTGAACTCCTGCGGATGCCCGGATTGGAGAAGCGTTACGGTATGCCATAGGCGCACAGGCGTCAAGCGGCGGCGCGTTATTCCGCAGGGCGGCATCCGGCGGTTTTGGCGGTGCGGCGATGCCGCATGCGCGGCGGCCTCGGCAGCGGGGAAAACGCCCAGGGCGTCATAGGGCTGCCGTGCGCGGGGCTGTCGGGCTTCCGGCCGCGAAGGCACGGGCGCGGCCCTTGAACATCCCGGGGCTTTACGTGTATAAAAAAGGGTCGTGCGGAACATGCCGCCGGCGCGTCTTACGCCGGGAGACGGCAGCGATGCGGCGAAGGCGGCGTATGCGTAGCTTTTGGTAACAAGCAGAGTCCATATGCTCTTCTGAGGACAAGGCCATGCAAAAATTTACAGCCTCCTTTCTGGGGCGGGACTGCCCCGGCGTGGTGGCCACCGTCAGCCGCCTTCTTGAGGAGAGCGGCTGCAATATTGAGGAAGTGACCCAGACCATCCTTTCGGGCGAATTCGCGGCCATCTTTGTGGTGGCCGCGCCAGAAACCGACGCCGGGAGTCTGCGCGCGCGGCTTGCCGCCGGTCTGGCCGCAGCCAAGGTGGATCTCTCCGTGCTGGTGCGCCCGGCCATCAGGGGGCAGTGGGGAGAAGACCTGCACTGCGAGCCCTTTGTGGTCACCGCCGACGGCCCGGACAGGCCGGGCCTCATCGCGGCCATGAGCCGCGTGTTCGCCCGGCACGGCGTGAACATTGAGAGCCTCAAGGCCATTCTGGGCGAGGGCGGGGCCAATCATGCGCTGTTTGTGTTTGAAGTTATGGTGCCCGACAGCGTGGATCTGGGCCGCCTGCGTCGCGAGCTCGCCTGCGAGGGGCAGAGCCGCAAGCTGCGCGTGAGCGTGCAGCACCGGGATATTTTCGAGGCCGTGCACAGGGTCAATTCTTTCTAGCGGGGTTTCTCCATGCTTTCAGAACGCGAAGTCATCAGCACGCTGAACATGCTCCGCAACGAGCATCTGGATGTGCGCACCGTCACCCTTGGCGTGAGCCTTTTCGACTGCGTCAGCCATGACCTGGAACTCTTCACCGCCAACGTGAAGGCCAAGCTGCGGCGCTACGCCTCGCAGCTGGTGGCCGTGTGCAACGAGGTGGGCGACAAGTACGGCATCCCCGTGGTCAACAAGCGCATCAGCGTCAGCCCCGTCGCCGTGGTGGGGGCGCCCTTCGGCCCGGACGGCATGGTGACCGTGTGCAGGGCGCTGGACGAGGCCGCCAAGGAAGCCGGCGTGGATTTTCTGGGCGGCTTTTCCGCCCTGGTGGAGAAGGGCTTCGCCAAGGGGGACCGCGCGCTCATTGAGGCGCTGCCCCAGGCGCTGGCTGAAACCGACCGCATATGCGCCTCCATCAACGTGGCTTCCTCCCGCAGCGGCATCAACATGGACGCCGTGGCCCTCATGGGCAGGCAGATCCTCAGGGTGGCCGAAGCCACGGCCGACCGCGGCGGCATCGGCTGCGCCAAGCTGGTGGTCTTTGCCAACATCCCGCAGGATGTGCCCTTCATGGCCGGGGCCTACCTCGGCGTGGGCGAGCCGGACGTGGTCATCAATGTGGGCGTTTCCGGCCCCGGCGTGGTCAAAAAAGCCCTGGACCGCGCCCGTGAGGCCGGGCGCAATGCCGACGGCTCGCCCATGACCCTGCTGGACATGGCTGAAGTTATCAAACGCACGGCCTACAAGGTCACCCGCGTGGGCGAGATGATCGGCTCTGAAGTGGCCGCCCGCTTGGGCATCCCCTTCGGCGTGTGCGACCTCTCCCTGGCGCCCACTCCGGCGGTGGGCGATTCTGTCGGCGAGATTTTCCAGAGCCTCGGCCTCTCCGGCATCGGCGCGCCCGGCAGCACCGCCGTACTGGCCATGCTCAACGACGCCGTGAAGAAGGGCGGCTCCTTCGCGTCCTCCTCCGTGGGCGGGCTCTCCGGCGCGTTCATTCCCGTGTCCGAGGATTCCAGCATCGAGGCGGCCGCCACGTCCGGCCTGCTGAGTCTGGAGAAGCTGGAGGCCCTCACCAGCGTCTGCTCCGTGGGACTGGACATGATCGCCATCCCCGGCGACACCCCGGCCACGACCATCGCGGGCATCATTGCCGACGAGATGGCTATCGGCATGATCAACCACAAGACCACGGCCGTGCGCCTCATTCCCGCGCCCGGCAAGAACGTGGGGGAGGAAGTTTCCTTCGGGGGGCTGCTGGGCAAGGCTGCGGTCATCCCTGTGCCGGGGGGCGACTCGGCGGACTTCATCGGCCTCGGCGGGCGCATTCCCGCCCCCATCCACAGCCTGAAGAATTAGCGCGGCGCATGCGGGCGCGGCACTGCCGCCATCGCGCCGCCGGATAACAGCGGCATGCGGAGTCCGCATGCCGGAGCATGCTTGATACGTGTAATAAGAAAGCCTGGACAGAGGTTTGTTGTGAAACGTAAGAGCCTGAAAATCCGCATTCTTCAACTGGCGGTAATCTTTATTATCGGCGGCTTCCTCGCCATAACGATCATCTCCGTCCGTTCCCTGAATTCTCTTATCTCGAGCAATGCGCAATCGCTGACAAGCCTCTTGTCGTCAAGCATTTATGATTCCCTCCGAAATGCGGTGACAAAACCTTCCATGGTTGCCCGCACCATATCCTGTGACAGTTTTTTGCGGAAACTTCTCAATGTTGAGGAGCATTATCCCGAAGAATACATGGCGGAACGTCTGAGTTCATATCTCTCGGATATCCGCAGCGGCATTGACTACAGCACGGCATTTATCATTTCCAATGCAACGCGCAGATTTTACGGAATAGACGGCACAATCCGCAGGCTCGACGCCCTGAGCAGCAGACAGAATGACTGGTACGACAAGTTCATTTCCGGCGGCAAGCCGCGCATCCCTTCCGTACAGATGGATTCCTTCTACACAAGGCAGCATACCTTCTTCATCTTCAGCCGCATAACGGACCATGAAGGCAAGGTGTTGGGCGTCTGCGGCGTCGGCGTGCCGATTGACCAGATTTTGCGCACTGTCCGGGATTTTGAAAACCTGTACAAGGTAAGGATTTATCTTGTGGACTGGGATGAGAACATCAAGCTGTCCACGGACAACGGGCATGTTCTGGGCAAGCTGCCTGCATCCTACCGGCAGAACAGGGAGTTCAACTATGCGGATGACGAGCAGGGCGGCTACGTTATCACGCGCTATCTGGACGAAATCGGCTGGTTTCTTGTCATCAAGGGGGAGACGGACGAAGGGCGGAAGTCCTTCTCCGGCTACATGGTCGTCAATATTCTGGCGATTGTCGCCATCTTTGCCCTGCTGCTGGTTGCCACGCAGTTTCTGATCGGCTCCGGGCTGGCGCATTTTGAGCGCAAGGCCGCCACGGACGAACTGACGGGCATCGCCAACCGCGCCGGTTTTGAGAGCGCGCTGGAACAGATTTTCGCCAATTCCACGGAAGGCGGCACACTGTTCCTGCTGGACCTTGATCACTTCAAGGATGTGAATGACAGCCTGGGACATCCCACAGGTGACGCCCTGCTCAAGAATACGGCGAACACGCTGAAGAATATCTTCCGCGAAACGGACATCGTGGCCAGACTGGGCGGGGACGAATTCGTCATCTATGCGCCGAGCCTGCAACAGCGGGACATTATCGCCGACAAGGCGCGCAATATCCTGCAGGCCGTCAAAATCAGCTACCAGCTCGTCGACGGCCGCATGCTGACGGTGACGGCCAGCGTGGGCATTGCCCTGTACCCGCTCAACGGCGCGGATTATAAGACGCTGTACAAAAATGCGGACAGCGCCCTCTACGATACCAAGGAACGGGGCCGCAACGATTTCACCATCTTCACAGGGTAGCGCAGACACCCTTCCAAAATGTATCGGCGCGGGCGGCCGGCTGGCCGGCCGCCCGCGCCTAATCAAGGGGGAAACCGTGCTGTTCCCGCGCTTCAGCCGTTGCGGTGAAGAAAACTGGGGATGAAGGCCGCAACGACGCCATGAAGGCAGGGGAAGATGAGGGCAGCGTGTGCGGCGCGTCCGTCGCGGGTCAGCGCAGGGCCGGGGCGAGGAAGTACTGCCAGGCCAGTGTGACCAGCAGCAGGCTGAGGGATACGGTCAGGAAGCGGCGCACGGCTGCGGGGCCGATGCGTATGGCCATGCGGCTGCCCAGCCAGTTGCCCAGGATGCAGGCCGCAGCCATAGGCAGGGCCAGCCTCCAGAGCACGACGCCGCCGACAATGAAAACCAGCGTGCCGGAGAAGTTGGAGGCCAGGTTGAGCACCTTTGACGTGGCTGAGGCTTCCATCAGCCCCATGCGCAGCACCCAGTGAAAGGCCATGATGAGGAAGCTGCCCGTTCCCGGGCCGAAAAAGCCGTCGTACACGCCCAGGGCCAGGCAAACCAGCGAAACGGGAAGCCAGAAACGCGGCCCTGTCTGCGGCAGCGGCGGTCGGCTGCCGCGCCCCTTCTGCGGCATGAGCACGGCGCACAGGCCCACCGGCAGCAGGGCCACCAGCACCTTGCCCAGCACGGCGGCATCCAGCAGCAGCGCCATGTGCGAGCCGGCCCACGAGCCCAGCAGCGAAAACGCGATGCCCGTCAGCGCCGTGCGCCAGTGCACCAGGCCGCTGCGGGCGAAGTTGCCCAGGGCGGCGCAGGTGCCCAGGCAGGCGCTGACCTTGTTGCAGCCCAGCGCCATGTGCGGCGGCACGCCGGAGAGCAGCAGCGCCGGCATGGTTACCAGCCCGCCGCCCCCGGCGATGGAATCAATGAAACCGCCGGCAAAGGCGGCAAGGATGCCGAGAGCATAGACGAGCGGATCGCATGCAAACACGGGCGGCTACCATTTCTTGAAGATGATCCAGGCCGCCAGCACAATGAGGGCGAAGCCGACGGCATGGTTCCAGCGCAGGGG
This sequence comes from Desulfovibrio desulfuricans, assembly GCA_015062205.1. Classification (GTDB taxonomy): domain Bacteria; phylum Desulfobacterota; class Desulfovibrionia; order Desulfovibrionales; family Desulfovibrionaceae; genus Desulfovibrio; species Desulfovibrio desulfuricans_D. Next base: position 41,578 of record SUVB01000053.1, on the reverse strand, counting down.
CTCATGCAGCCAGAAGGCGGAAAAGGCCATGAACACGCTCAGGGAAATGACTTCCTGCACTGTCTTGAGTTCTGCAGCGGAAAAATAGCCGTAACCCATGCGGTTGGCCGGAACCTGCAGCATGTACTCGAAGAAGGCCAGCCCCCAGCTTGACAGGATGACCAGCGGCAGGGCCGCGCCCTTGTAACGCAGGTGTCCGTACCAGGCGAAGGTCATGAACAGGTTGGAGCAGAGCAGCAGGCCCACGGTGGCGAGGGGGACGGGAATCTGCATGAGAAGCTCCGGGCGTCGGCGGCAGCTGCCGGTAGGGGTGAAGACGCCCCACGGCAGACGCCGGGGCGAGGTCTTCACATAGCTGCCGACGGAAGAGGCGTCAATACGTTCGGCCTTGGGAAAAGGCCTCTCTTCAAGGCCGTTTGTCTGACAATGCTCTGAATATTCAAAAGTTATTGTTTTTTTCCCGGAAGGATTCAATGGCCCGGCTTCGCCGCCGGGAACGCAAAAACCCCTGAAAGGTCAGGGGCTTTTACAGCCTCCGCCGAACGCCCTGTCTCCGTCGGGCGCGGCGGAAAAGCGGTTCTGCGGTGGATTCCCCGTGATATGATTTCCCGGCCCCGGCACCCGCCGGGGGCCGGAAAATCATGTGGGGAGGGGAGTATGTACGGGCTGCGACCGGTCGTGTGACCATGCCTAGGCAGCCATGGTGTCAAAAAGTTCCTTGGCGTTGGTGTTGGCGGGGTTGGCGCCCAGCACGGTTTCCAGATGTTCGCGGGCTTCCGCGCCGCGGCCCAGGTAGATGAGGCAGCCGGCCAGGGTCACACGAACGGCCTCGGCCTCCACGCCCGCCTGAAGGGTGGCTTCCAGATAGGGGAGCACCTTGTCCACGCAACCGAGCTGGTAAGCCTCGCGCACGAGGCAGTTGAGGGCCACGATGTTCTCGCAGGACTTGTCCAGCGCACGGGCGAAGTGGTCAAAGGCCTTCTGGTGTTCACCCTGTTCCATGTACACAAGACCGATGCCGCACAGGGCCTTGTCCGTCTCTTCCACGCTGGCGGCCTTCTGGTACAGCACCAGGGCCTTGTCCAGTTCGGAGCGCTGCACAGCCACTGTGGCCAGGCCCAGATAGGGCGCGGCGGACTGAGAGTTGTCGCCGGCGGCCTTGCGGTAGTATTCCTCGGCCTTGTCAAAGTCGCCCATAAACAGGTAGCACTCGCCCAGTTCCTTGTTGATTTCGTAGTCCAGTTGGTTGCTCATGGTGTCCTCCCCGACAGAAAGCAGGTTTTCTTAAGCGCGAGATGCGCTTGTTTGTCCGGGGAGATGCATTCGGCATGCCATTTATTGTAAATTCAATAAAATCAATAGAATAAAATTTTAGCTTATGGCGACGGACGGCGAAAACCGGCAATTTGAGGAAAATCTGACGCATGACGCGCCAAAGGCTTGGCGTCCGGGCGGCAGATTTTTCCTGCCTGCAGGTGTTGCCGTCAAAAAACGGGGGGGGGAAGGAGCGTGCCCTTGTCGAACTGTCTGATGCCGGGAGCGGATCGGCCGACGCGGCTGTTTGCCGGGGCCGCGCGAATCCTCCCCGGCCCGCTCAGACGTCCTGGGCGCGCGACCACTGCCGCACTTCCGCCAGAGCCGCCACCAGCTTTTTGCCGTTTTCGGTCAGGGAATATTCCACATGCGGCGGCACTTCATTGAACTGCTCGCGCCGCATGATGCCGCCGGCGACAAAGTCTTTCAGGCAGTTGGCGAGCGCCAGGTCCGTGATGCCGTCCAGCTCGCGCTTGAGTTGATTGAAACGGGCGACGCCCGCCGTGTGCACGGCCCAGAGGAGCCGGACCTTCCATTTGCCGCCAAGCAGATTCGTTGTATACTCCAGCGGGCAGTCGCGCGATGGCCTGTTCATGCCGAAATTGTGCATGCCCGCTGTGCGCCCGTCAATACCCAAGGAGCAGAACATGTTGTTATCCCAGCCTGTCGCCGTGCGCCGTTTGTCCATTTGCAACCGTCTTGTCATGCCGCCCATGGCCACGCACTCGGCCCGGGACGGACGGGTGACGCCCGAACTCTGCGCCTACTACCGCGCCCGTGCGGAGGCCGGCGTCGGGCTGATCATCATGGAACACAGCTACATCGACACGAGCGGGCGCGCGGATCCGCATCAGGTCTCTATGGCGGACGACGCCATGCTGCCCGGCCTTGAACAGCTGGCGGCCGGCGTCCATGCGGCGGGGCCGACAAAAATTTTTGCACAGATCAACCATGCCGGCAGCCAGACGCAGCCTGCCGTCACGGGCGGAGAGCTGGTGAGCGCCGGTGCCGTGCCGCATCCTGCGGTCACGGAGGCGGCCGTGCCCCGCCCGCTGACCGTGCAGGAAATCGCGGCGCTGACTCGCCGGTTTGCCGCCGCAGCAGCGCGGGTGCGCAAGGCGGGCTTTGACGGTGTGGAAATTCATGCCGCGCACGGCTACCTGCTCAACCAGTTTTATTCGCCCCTGACCAACAAACGCGCGGACGCCTACGGAGCCGACAGCATGGAAAACCGCCTGCGTTTTCTGCTGGAAACGCTGGCAGCTGTGCGGGCGGCGGTGGGCGAGGAGTTTCCCGTGGCGGTGCGCCTGGGCGGCGCGGACTACATGGAGGGCGGCAGCACCATTGACGACAGCGTGGCGGCGTCGCGCATGCTTGAAAACGCCGGGGCGGATTTGCTGGACATCTCCGGCGGCATGTGCCGTTACACACGGCAGGGGCGCCATGAACCGGGCTGGTTTGGCGATATGTCCACGGCCATCAGGAAAGCGGTGTCCGTTCCCGTGCTGCTGACCGGCGGCGTCAAAACCGGCGCGCAGGCCGAAGAACTGCTGCGGAACGGAGCCGCCGACATGATCGGCGTGGGCCGCGCCATGATGCGCGACGCGGCCTGGGCAAGGGGCGCATTGGCGTAAGAGCCATGCGCACATGCCGGTTCTTTTGCCGTGACAGACAGCACGCCCCCCGGTATTGCCGGGGACCGGCAATGTGACTTCCGGAGCGGAGTGCCCTTTGCAGGGGACTCCGCTCCGGAGCAGGGCCGCGCAGGTCAAGGCTCTCCGGCGCGGCGGCAGGGTCATTTCGCCGTGGAGATTCCCAGCCCGTGCAGCCATGCGTCCACGTCGCCCCCGGCTTCATCCACGCGATTGCCGAAGGCGGCAAAGCCCTTGAGCACTTTGGCTCCGGGGCAGCACTTCCTGATGTCCTCCACGCTGCGGCCTAGGCGGCTGCCGCCGTGCGTGCAGAAGGGGATGAGGCTCTTGCCGCTGAAATCGTGCTTTTCCAGCAGCGTGAACAGGGGCATGGGCATGGTGCCCCACCAGTTGGGATATCCGAGGAATACCGTGCCGTACCCTTCCAGGCCGGGCAATTGCGTGGCCAGGGCCGGGCGTGCCTTGGCCTCCTGTTCCTTCTTGGCCTGTTTGACCACGGTGTCGTAGTCCTGCGGATAGGCATCCACGGTTTTCAGTTCCACCATGTCGCCGCCCACGCGTTCATGGATCATGGCCGCGAGCTTGCGCGTGTTGCCGGAGTGAGAGAAGAACAGCACCAGAGTCTTGCCCCCGGCGGCATGCGCCGACACGAGGGGCAGCGTCGTCAGAACCGCCGCGCTGCAGGCAAGGCCTTTCAAAACAGCGCGGCGGGAATAGGCCGAATGTGTTGTGTGCGACATCATATTATTTTTCCTCCGCATAGATTTCCTTTGCCATGCCGAATGCGGCCCATGCCTTGGGCCAGCCCGCATAGAAGCCCAGCTGGGTGATGATTTCCACCATCTCGTCCCTAGTGACGCCGTTTTTCCTGGCTTCGGCGATGTGGAATTTCAGGGAGCTGTCCAGTATGCCGCCGGAAATCAGCGCGGATACGGTGACAATGCTGCGGTCGTGCAGGGAGAGCTTGTCGTTGCGCGACCAGACTTCGCCGAAGAGGATGTCGTCGTTGTAGCGGGCGAAGTCGGGGGCGAAGTCGCCCAGCCGGTCACGCCCGGCGGTCTGCACGATTTTCTGCGCCTGGCGTTTCTGTCCTTCCTGTTCCATGCCGTTCACCTCCGTGGAAAAGACATTGACGGTCAGCAGCAGCGCGGCGGCAAGGCCCGCTGCGAGAATATTCCGCATGTGCATGGCATTTCTCCTATGGCAGCGCCTTGTAGTCTGCGCTGTTGACCGGTTCCAGCCATTCCGTGCGCACATCGTCCCCCTGCTTCATGAGGGCGATGTGCTGGAAGCTCGTGCCCGGCGCGGCGCCGTGCCAGTGCTTCACGCCCGCCGGGATGGTGGCTGTCTGCCCCGGCAGCAGAAGCTGCGGCGCCCGGCCCCAGATCTGATAGTACCCGCGCCCGGCTTCCGCAACCAGCACCTGGCAGGTATTGTGGTGGATGTGCCAGAAGGTGTGCGCCCCGTGGGCGAAGGTCACGTTATGCACCGGAAAGCTGTTGTCTGCGGAAAGATTGACAAGATAGCTCTGCCCGGTGAAATACTTGGCGTAGGCGTCATTGGTCATGCCGATGGGTTGCACCGCGCCGCCCGTGGCTTTCAGCTCCCGGATGATGGTCTCCGCCTCCTGCGGGCTCACTTCGGCGGCCTGAGCCGTGCAGGCGGCGCACAACACGCCGACGGCCAGCAGCGATAAAAGAAAAAGCCGTTTTCCCTTGTTCATCTGACGTCTCCTCCGGGTACGTGGTTACAGGCTTTTGCCCAGCGCATAGGCCTGCTGCGGATAAGGCGTGCCGTTGACGGCTCCGGCGGGCCAGACGCCCGGGGCTATGACGCGCCCCGCGTCTGTCCAGCCCAGATAGGCCAGCAGCATTTCATAGTGCGCCAGCAGGGGGTGTTCCTTGCGGGCGGCGTTGTCCGCGTACGTCATCAGCAGCGCGGCTTTCTTCGCCCTGTGGATGCTGCCGTTGATGGCGTAGAAGCGGTCAATGACGGCCTTGAGCTGGGAGGAAAAGCCGAAATAGTACATGGGCGTGGCAAAGACCACCATGTCGGCGGGGATGATGTGTTCCCGCACAACCTGAAAATCGTCCTGAAACACGCATGGCCCGTCCATGCCGCAGGAATTGCAGGCGGTACAGGGATGGACATTCCTGAAGGCCGCGTCGAAGCGGGTCACCGCATGTCCGGCTTCTTCCGCCCCCCTGATGAACTGCGCGGCCAGCGTGGCGGAATTGCCGTTTTTCCGGGGGCTTCCGGTCAGTACCAGTATGTTCATGGGTTTTCCTGCCTCCAGAGCGCCTGCTGCCCCGCCAAAGGCCGTAGCTGCGGCAGCGGCCAGCGAAGCGGTCATAAATTGCCGTCTGTCCATATGCTCCCTCTGACGCCGTTTGCCCTACAGTTCCACCAATGCGGTCTCCAGCAGCGATGCGGGGGCCATGCCCTTACGCATCCCAGCAACCGGCAGCGTCGTAAGATTCATGGTCCCTCCCATTCACAGACGGAACAGTTCTTCGGCATTGCGGCAGGCGAACTGTTCCTTTTCCGCATGGCTGACGGGCAGGCTTTCCAGCCAGGCCCGCGCGCCGTTCAGGGAGAGGTAGGGGTAGTCCACGGAAAACAGCAGCCTGTCCATGCCCACAACCTCCCGCACGAAAAGGAAGTGCGGCAGGCTGGTCATGCCGCTGGGCGTCACATACACGTGTTCCCGGAAGGTTTGCGTCAGGCTGCGTTGCAGGCCTGTGGCCTCCTGCGGGATGCTGTCGTCCAGCCGCTGCAGGAAGAAGGGGACCAGTTCGCCCCAGTGGCCGCTGATGACCCGCAGCCGCGGTAGGCGGTCGAATACCCCGGAGAGCAGCAGGCGCACGAGCTGCACGCCCTCCTCGTTGTGCCAGCCCCAGGCGAACATGGACAGGCGGGCGCTGACCTCGCGGCTGAATCCGGCATAGTAGGCGTCGCGCACCTGCGGCAGCGGCGGGCCCGGGTGCAGGAACAGCGGCACGCCAAGGGCGTTGAGCGCCTCAAGCACGGGCCGGTGGCGGGCGTCGTCCAGAAAGGCCTCGCCCGGGCGGCCGTTGAGCAGCACGCCGCGAAAGCCGAGCCGGTTGACGCAGCGTTCCAGCTCTTTCACCGCCGCTCCCGGCTCCTGCCACGGCAGGACGGCAAAGGCCGCGAAACGCGCGGGATGGCGCGCCACGGACGCCGCCAGCCCGTCGTTGGCCCTGGCGCAGAGGTCTGTGCCCGCCTGCCCCGGCACAAGGTGCGGCGAGGCCGCATAGGAAAGGACCTGCATGTCGATGCCGTGGGCGTCCATCTCCCGCAGGCGGGTTTCCCCCATATCCAGGAGCTTGCGCATGGAGTCGCCGGCGGCGATGACGCGGGGGCGGTCGTCGCCGGCCCCGCCCCGGTCGGTGACATCCTTGCCCCAGTCGGCAAGATACGGGGCTCTGCGCAGCATCTCCGGCATGGCCCCCTGCGCCACGGCGGCGCTGGCGACGTGTTCCTCGACGCAGATGAGCCGCAAGCGCCCCGGCCGACAGTCGGCGGCTTCGGCCTGGATGCCCAGGGCCGCGCCCGCACCGGACAGGGCCAGGGCTTTCATGACGTCACGACGTGAAAAGGGCATGGCGGCTTCCCCCAATGACTTCAGTTTGCCGACCTGCCGTGCCTGTCCGACAGCAGGACGCCGCCGACGCCCACGTTGTCGGCGCTGTTTTCCTTGAGGAAGACAAAAATGGTTTCTTTGGGCAGGCCGGTGACGCGTGCGGCGGTTTCCGTGAATTCTGTCGCAAGCTGACGCTTTTGCTCAATACTCAGGCCCGCCGCTTCAAAGGTGACAACAGGCATGGCGCTTCCTTCCCTTGCAGGGGTTACAGGGTTTGTTTGCCGATGGACCACGATTGCACCTGCAGGCTCCGGGCGGGCTTGTTCTCGGCCATGACGCCCGCCAGCGGGTGCGGCGTGTACAATTCCTCCAGCCATGCGGTTTCGCCGTCGGTGAGTTCCAGATCCACGGCGCGGACGGCGCTGTCCACATGCACTGTTTTCGTCATGCCCACCACGGGGGAGGAAACCTTGCGCAGCAACCACGCCAAGGCAATCTCCGTCATGGACACGCCGCGCCGTTCCGCCAGTTCCGCCACGCGGCGGATGACGGGCGCGTCCTGTTCCCCCGCAGCGTCATATTTGAAACGGGCGTATTCGTCCTCGGCCAGCCGTTTTGTGGGCGCGTCCTCAGGCCTGCGGGAAAGGCGTCCGGCGGCCAGGGCGCTGTAGGGCGTCATGCTGATGCCTTCCTCGCGGCAATAGGGCGCCATTTCCCGTTCTTCCTCCCGGAACAGCAGGTTGTAATGCCCCTGCACGGAGACGAACCTGGCGAAGCCCTCCCGTTCGGCCAGCGCGTTGGCCTTGGCAATCTGCCAGGCAAAGCAGTTGGAAATGCCGAGGGCGCGGACCTTCCCGGCCTGCACCACACGGTTCAGGCCGTCCATGATGTCGCAGAGCGGCGTGTGCCAGTCCCACATATGGTAGATGTAGAGGTCCACATGATCCATGCCCAGATTGCGCAGGCTCTTGTCCAGCATGCGCCGGATATGCTCCTGCGCCGGGATGCCCGCCGCAATGTCGGCGGCAGTGCGCGGCAGGAATTTTGTGGCCACAACCACCTCGTCCCGGCGGGCGAAGTCGCGCAGGGCGCGGCCCACATACTGTTCCGACGTGCCGCTCTGGTAGGCGATGGCGGTGTCAAAGAAATTGATGCCCTGTTCCAGGCCGTGCCGGATGATGTCGCGGGAGTGCGCCTCGTCCAGCGTCCAGGAGTGCCGGCCGAGCGTCGGGTCGCCAAAGCCCATGCAGCCCATGCAGATGCGGGAAATGCTGATGTCCGTCGTTCCCAGTGTGGTGTAGCGCATGGCCGCCTCCCGTGCAGTTTGCTGTAGTATATTGAATACGCCGCCACACCGTCTCGTGCAAGGGGATAACATTGCCTATTTCTTGCAATTTTATCGCGGATGTCGCGAGAAACAGGCAAGAAGCGGCGTGCGGCGCTGCCGGCGCAACGGGCGGGTTCCGGATGTGAATTGCGGGGGATCTGCCGCGCGCTGCTGATGCTGCGGCAGGCGGCGTGACGGGCTTCCCTGCCCGCGCCGGGCGAAGGCTGCCCGGGGGCGTCAGCTGTTGCCGCGCAGGTGTGCCGTGCCGCCGTGCACATGGATATGGTGCAGGATGACGCCCAGCACGCCTTCAATGTCCATGCGGGAGGTATCCACCACAAGGGCGTCCTGCGCCGGGCGCAGGGGGGCCACGGCGCGATTGCGGTCCAGGGCGTCGCGGCGGCGGATCTGGTCGGTCAGCGTCGCCAAGTCGGCGGTCTGCCCTCTGTTCTCCAGGTCGTGCAGGCGGCGCATGGCGCGGACCTCGGGCGCGGCGTCCAGAAAGAACTTGAAACGGGCCTCGGGAAAGACCACGGTGCCCATGTCGCGCCCTTCGGCCACCAGGGGGGACTGCGCGCCGATGCCGCGCTGCCCGGCGCAGAGAATTTCACGCACGGCGGGCACAGTAGCGATGCGGGCGGCCAGCATGCCCACTTCTTCCGTGCGCACTTCCCCGCGCACGGGCACGTTGTTGCAGAGCAGGGCGGAACTCTGCCCGCGCCCCGTGAGGGTAAAGGTCCAGGTTGCGCAGCGCGCCCGCAGTTCGTCTTCCGGCAGGGTTTCCGCGCCGGGGCCCAGCTTGAGCGCCAGGCAGCGGAACATGGCCCCGGTGTCGAGGTAGGGGATGCCCAGGCTTTCGGCCACGCGTCGGGCCAACGTCGTCTTGCCGACGCCCGCCGGGCCGTCCAGCGTCACAATGGGCAGGCGCGAGTTCATGCGTTGCCTCCTCGGCGGGCCGTTTTCCGCCGGTGTACAATATCGTCCATGGCGGCGAGAAAAAGCCGGTTTTCCTGCGCATTGCCCACGCTGACGCGCAAATGCTCCGGCAGGCCGTAGCTTTTGAGCGGGCGAATGATGATGCCCCGCCGCAGCAGCTCCTCAAAGCAGGCGGCCGCGCCGGGGGCGGCGTCGGGCATGCGGAACATCAGGAAGTTTGCCGCGCTGGGCCAGACCGTGCAGCCCAGCGCCGCCAGCCCGGCGGCCAGCTCCCTGCGGCCCGCGCGCACGGTCTCCTGCGTGGCGGCGTAAAAGGCCGTGTCGTCCAGTGCGGCCAGGGCCGCCTCTTCCGCGAGAATATTGACGGAAAAGGGCAGGCGCGCCCGCCACAGGTATTCCGCCAGATTGCCGGGCAGCACGGCATAGCCCAGCCGCAGGCCCGCCAGCCCGAAACTCTTGGAAAAGGTGCGGGTGACGGCCGTATTGTCCGGCAGCCGTCCCGAGGCGAGCAGCGATGCGGCGGCCTCGTCCTCGGCAAAGTCCATGTAGGCTTCGTCCACCGCCAGCAGGCAGCCGGGCGCTTTTTCGGCCAGGGCGCGGGCCAGGTTTTCCACTGCCTCGCGGGGGGGGCAGTAGCCGGAGGGATTGTCGGGCGTGGTGATGAAGGCCAGGCGGGTGTTGCTGTCCGTCAGGCGCAGCAGGCCGTCCATGTCGAAGGAGAAATCTTCCTTCAGGGGCAGGCGGCGCGTCTCCGCTCCGCAGATGCGCGCCTGTATGGGATAGATGCTGAAGCAGGGGTCGAAGCAGACGATGTTGTGCCGCCCCGGTTCAACCAGCACGCGGATGAGCAGGTCAATGAGCTCGTCCGAGCCGTTGCCCACGACCACACGGCGTGCGTCCACATGGTGACGGGCCGCCAGTGCCCGCGCAAGGCGCGGATTGCCGCCCTGCGGATAACGGAAGGCCCCGGCGGCATGGCGCTGCACGGCCTCGCGGGCCAGCGGCGGCATGCCGAGGGGATTCTCGTTGCTGGCCATCTTGATGACCTGGGGCAACTGGTATTTTTCCTGAATTTCGGCAATGGAAAGGCCGGGAACATAGGCGTTGAGGTCCATGATTTCCCGGCGCACGCGCAACTCGGACATAATTTCTCCAGTATGCGGCGGCCCCATGCGGCGCTGTCCCTGCACACGAAACCCGCAGGCCGCCGAAGCGGCCTGCGGGCCGTCATTTCCTGCAGAAGCGCGCCCGGCGGGAGGCTACACTTCCTTGAAAGGCTCGGTGGGGCGGATGGTCAGCACAGGCATGGCGGCGTTCTTGACAACCTTTTCCGCCACAGAGCCGAAGAGAATGCGGTCAATGCCCTTGCGCCCGTGGGTGCCCATGACGATGAGGTCCGCTTTTTCTTCCCGGGCGCGGTTGAGGATTTCCTCGGCGGCATAGCCGATGAGCACCTGCCCCTTGGCTTCCACACCGGCGAAATTTTCCGCCACAAAGGATTCCATGGATTTTTCCGCGCCGGTCACGATTTCACCGACAAAATTCTCAATGGTGTTGGGCGGCACATGGAAGCCCACATACTGGCTCAGCGAGGGAGCGGTATAGACCACGACCACGCTCGCGCCGAGCCCCTTGGCGAGCAAAACGGCGTATTCGGCGACCTCCTTGCTGTGATCGGAGAGGTCCACGGCGCAGAGAATCTTTTTGATGGCTTTCATGGCAGACTCCTATTCCACTCGGGCGCGGAATGCTTGGCAGGTTGAACAAAAAACGGGGCCGCCGGGCGCGTCACCCGGCCTTTGCCTTCCTCTGGTATTGATGGTAGGAGTTTTTGGCGTATTAGACAAGTCCCTCTCCCGGACCGGACCGGATGCATCCGGGGAAAATTTTGCCGGGGGGCTGTAAAAAGAAAGAGTGTAAAATCAGTGTATTATAAAATCTAGAGTTTGGCAGCTTTCTTGCATGCGACAGCGTGAAGGTTCCAACCCTGGAGGCGATATGAAGATCAACAATGAACAACTTGAGGCGCTGCTTCGGCAACAGAACCAGACCTCAGGCGTAACGTCCCGGCAGACCCGGCCGGAAGGCGCATTTGACGCCGTGCTGGACATGCAGCTGGGGCTTGCCGACGGCGCGCCCCCGCCCCCGTCTGCCGCGGCGGCCGGGCCTGCCGGCCCGGCCGCGCAGGCGTCCATGATCAGCCAGATGCTGCTGGCCTCGCAGACCGAGGCCGCCAATCCCGACGAAGACGCCATTCAAAGCGCCTTCGTGCAGGCGTCCGGCACGCTGGACATGTGGGATGAGTATGTGAATGCCCTGAGCGCTTCGGGGCAGGGCGGTTCGTTGCGCGACGCCTATGCCCTGCTGGAAGGCATTGACGGGCAGGTGGCCGGTCTCAAGGCCGGGGCCGCGGGCGTACGCGGGCAGAATGCCGGGCTCGACGCGCTGATCAACGAACTCGACATCATGACCACGACGGAAAAGTTCAAGTTCAACCGGGGCGACTACACTATGTAGCGCTTCCCCATTCCCCCCGCGACGCGGGGGCAGGCGTGTCGCAAAACAGCCGCGGGACAGGGCCCGCGGCTGTTTTGCGTGCGTGCCGATGTTGTCGGCACGATCAAAAATCACGAACAGGTCGCGGCTTTGCCGCGCCGTCAGTGAGTGATTTTTGCAGCTTTCCGCCCGGCGGCTCTGCCGCCGCAGGCGGCGCAAAGCGCGCGCAGCGCGGTTTGTATCCGGATAGGGCAGCCGCGGGACAGGGCCCGCGGCTGTTTTGCGTTCAGGAGGATCTGTCGTGCAGCCTGCGGCGTGCGCTACAGGCTGCCGCAGCCGTAGCCGGGGCCGTAGCCGTTCATGCCGCGGCCCATGCCCATGCCGGGACCATACCCGCCATGTCCGTAGCCGTGCCCGCCCATGCCGGGGCAGCCGCCCCAACCGCCGCCCCAACCGCCGCGCATGCCGTGGCGGCCCCTGTAGGGCAGGCCCTTCTCGCCCATCTGCCGCAGCATGTCGGCCTCGGCGGCGTAGAGCTTGGCGTCGATGTCGCGCAGTTCCTTGCGGGCGGCCTGCACCCTGGCGTCATCGGGCTTGGCCCCGGCGGCGAACAAATGGTCCATCTCGGCCAGCTTGGCAAAGCGCTGCTGCATGAGCGGCTCCATTTTTTCCCGATGGCTGCGGTGGAGCTGCTGCAGATCCGCCGCCTGCTCGTTGGTCATGTACATGGGACCGCCGCAGCCGTAACCGGGTTGCGCGGCGGCGACGCCGGAAATGCCCAGCAGGGCCACAATGGCCAGTACGGCGGAACGGGCGGCAAATTTTGAAGCTTTCATGGCACATATCCTTTGCGTTATGGGTGGCAATGTTGTGCGGCAATGGAACCGGCGCTCCGGAACCTGCCGCGCGGCGGTTTTTTCCCCGCCGCACGTGCCCCTTAGGCAAAGGCTGTGCCAGAATTGAAATTTTATATAACAACGCTAAATTATAAGGAATTTTTTTTCACATCGCAGAGGGGCAGGGCGGACGGCTGTTGTAATTGTCCATTTTTTACGCAGCGCGCTGCCCACGTGTCCGATTCCTACCCAATCTGCTTGCGTTGCGGGGAGAAACTGCCTATGGGAGGGGAGGAGGCCAGGTATGCGCATCCCCCGTTTTTCCGTTGTCCGCCTTTCGCGGCTGGGGCTTTCACCCTGGATGCTGGCCGGGGTGGCCTGCATCCTGATTCTGGTCATGGCCGGGCTGTCCCTGCGCAGCAACGAGCGTGAGCGCGCCTTCATGGTGCGCAACCTCACGGACAGAGCCGAGGCGCTCATCTGGGCGCTGGAGGCCGGAACGCGCACGGGTATGCGCATGAACGCCGGCGTCGTCCTGGGGCTGGTTCCCCTGTTGGCGGAGACAGCGCGCCAGCCCGGCATTGTGTACATGGCGGTGTCGGACGCGGAGGGGCGCATTCTGGCCATGAGCGGCGCGGCCGACGGGGAGGGGGAAGACGGCGCGCCGTCTTCCGGCCCGCCGGCGGACGGGGGTGCCCTTGCCCTGCCGCCGCTTTCCGCCGTGACGGACAGGCCCGCGTGGCGCATGCGAGAGCGCGCGGACGGCGGCAGGGTGTTTGAAGTGTACCGGGCCTTTTCGCCCCTGGGGCGCGCCCACGGGCCGCACGGCATGCACGGGATGCACGGCGGCATGATGCGCGGGCGCGGCATGATGCCGGCCACGCCCCCCGGCATGCCGGAAAACTGCCCGGGCATGCAGGTTCCGCCGCAGGACGGCGCCCGGCCCGGCATGACGCGCGGGCGCGGCGCTTCCGGCCCGGCGGCGCGGCAAGCGGTGGGGGTGGCCCTGGTGGCTTTTGACGCGCGTCCCTTTGAGGAGGCCCTGCGGCAGGACGCGCGCAACAACCTGCTGTCGGCGGCGCTGGCCGCGGCGCTGGCTCTGGCGGGCTTCATCTCGCTTTCCTGGGTGCAGCAGTACCGCCGCTGGCGGCGCATGCTGCGCGACGAACGGGCCATTGCCGCCTCGGTCATTGCCGGTCTGCCGCTGGGGCTGGTCACCAGCGACCCCGCCGGGCGCATTGCCGTCATCAACGACACGGCCCTGCGCATGTTCCGCAAGCGCCGAGAGGACATTGCCCCTGCGGCGGCGCGGGGCGACGGCGAGGCTGCGGGGGGCGCGGCCCTGCGCGAGCTGGCCGGTCTGGACTGGGACCGTCTCGTCGCCCGCCTTGCCGGGGAGGGGCGTCTGCCGGAGCGCGAGGTCGTCCTGACCGTGCCGGGCGGCAGGCCCCTGACCGTGAGCCTGGGGGCGGCGGCCGTGCGCAACGAGGACGGTGTTTTTCTGGGCAATGTCTTTGTGCTGCGCGATATTACGGAGATGAAACGCCTGCAGGCCGAGGCCCAGCGCAACGACCGGCTGGCGGCGCTGGGGCATCTGGCCGCCGGGGTGGCGCACGAAATCCGCAACCCGTTGAGCACCATCAAGGGCGTGGCGCTGTACATTGCCCGGCGCATGCCCGCCGGGGGGCGCGAGGAGGAGGCCGCCAACCGCATGATTGACGAGGTGGACAGGCTGGACCGTGTGGTTTCCTCGCTGCTGGACTTCGCCCGGCCCGACGATTTCCCTGTGGCTTCCGCGCAGGTCGGCGACGTCATTGACCGCGCCCTGCGTCTGGCCGAGGCGGATCTGCGGGCCAAAGACATCACTGTGGTCCGCGACGTGCCGCAGGATTTCCCGCCGGTGCGCGTCAATGCCGAGCGGCTGGCGCAGGCCCTGCTCAACCTTTTTCTCAATGCCGTGCAGGCCATGACGCCGGGCGGCACATTGCGCGTCGCCGCGCGCCTCGCCGATGAAGACACGTTCCACCTTGTCGTGACCGATAGCGGCCCCGGCATCGCGCCGGAACTGGCGGCATCCATCTTCACGCCGTATTTCACCACCAAGCCGTCGGGCACGGGCCTGGGGCTGGCCATCGTGCACCGCATCGCCGAGGGGCACGGGGGGCGCGTCAGCGCGGGCGCCGGACCGGAAGGCGGCGCGGAATTCACGCTCGTCCTGCCCGTGCGCGGCAGGGAAGACGCGGCCGCATCAGGCGGCGCAGGGGAGGCGTCATGACAGCATCTGCCGCCATGCAGCTGCTGGTGGTGGACGATGACCGCAACCACCGCGAGATGCTGCGCGATCTGCTGGAAGAATGGGGCTACGCCGTCACCACGGCCGAGGGCGGGGAGGAGGCGACGGCCCTGTGCCGGGAACGTCCTTTTGACCTCATCCTCATGGATCTGCGCATGCGCGGCATGAGCGGCATTGAGGCCACCCGCGCGGTCAAGGCCTACAATCCGGCCATTCCCATTCTCATCATGACCGCTTTTTCGGACGTGGCCAGCGCCGTGGAAGCGCTCAAGGCCGGGGCCTACGACTACCTGACCAAGCCCTTGGCCTTTGACGCCCTCAGGCTGACGCTGGAACGCGCGCTGGACCATGCCGGCCTGCGCCGCGAGGTGCGCGTTTTGCGCAGCGAACTGGCGGCGGGCGCGGATTCCCGCAATGTCATCGGGCAGAGCCCGGCCATGCGGCAGGTGCTGGACATGGTCGCCACCATTGCCCCCTCGGAGGCGACGGTGCTCATCTCCGGCGAATCCGGCACGGGCAAGGAGGTCATAGCCCGCTGCATCCACGAGGGCAGCAACCGCCGTGACGGCCCCTATGTGGCCGTCAACTGCGCGGCCCTTACGGAAACCCTGCTGGAGTCCGAGCTGTTCGGGCATGAGAAGGGGGCGTTCACCGGGGCGGAAAAAGCCCGCGACGGGCGCTTCCTGGCGGCGGACAAGGGCACGATCTTTCTGGACGAGATCGGGGAGATTCCCCCGGCCATGCAGGTGAAGCTGCTGCGCGTCATTCAGGAGCGGGAGCTGCAGCGCGTGGGCGGCGACCGGACGCTCCGGGTGGATGTGCGCATCCTGGCCGCCACCAACAGGGATCTCGCGCGCGAGGTGGAAGAGGGGCGCTTCCGGCAGGACCTCTATTACCGGCTCAACGTGGTGGCCCTGCAGTTGCCGCCCCTGCGCGAGCGCCGGGAGGACATCCCCCTGCTGGCCATGCACTTTCTGCGGCGTTTCGCCGAACGCAACGGCAAGACCGTCAAGGGATTCACGCCCGCCGCCATGGACCGCCTGCTGAAACATCCCTGGCCGGGCAATGTCCGCGAACTGGAAAACGCCGTGGAGCGGGCCGTGGTGCTGCTGGTGGGGGACTATGTGAGCGAGCGCGAACTGCCGCCCACGCTCGCGGCTCAGGGGGAGCAGGCCGCCCCGCCGCACCTTGACTTCGCCAACATGACCCTGGAGGAAATCGAGCGCATGGCCGTGCAGGACACGCTGGCCCAGGTGGGCGGCAACAAGAGCGAGGCTGCGCGCCGTCTGGGCATCAACCGCAAGACCCTGCAGGCCAAGCTGGATGGGGGCCGGCATGGGTGAGCGACGGGCGAAAGGCCCGGACGGTTACGCCAGCATCGCCGCAGCGACCTCGTCCCAGGTGCGGACCTCCCGCGCGTAGTCCGCATGGCGTCCGTGTTCCAGCGCCCGGCGCAGGGCCTGCCCGCAGGAAGCGGCGTTCCCCGGCGTGTAGTAGAACACGCCCTCGCGGTGCAGGTCGAGGAAGTCCGGCGCGACGATGGGCAGGCCGCAGTAGCGGTACTGGATGACCTTGAGGGAGTCCGTGTAGGCCTGCATGGGGCGGCGGGAGGGCCGCAGGGTGTACAGGCCGCAGTGGGCGTGCTTGATGTAGGGGATGGTCCGGTCGAAGGGCAGTTCGCCGTGGTAGGTGACATTGCCCGGCACGGAGCCGGGGCGCTTTATGCCGATGACGTGCAGCTGCACGCCGGGATTCTGCTCGGCCATGGCGTGCACGGCGTCCATGTCGTAAAAGCCCAGGCCGCAGAAGACCGCGTTGACGCTGCCGGGCGCATAGGGGGATTGCGCGCAGGCGTCGAATTTTGCCGTGTCGAGTCCGTGGCGCTGCACCCGCACGGAGGCAAGACCGGGGAATTTTTTTGCCAGCCAGGGGCAGGGGACGCTGATCAGGGAGAAGCGGGGGGCCGCCTGCTGCTCCACTTCCACCATGCGGGCCGGCGTGGAGCGCAGGCTGCGGATGTCGTCGGAAACCCGGTAGATATGGCGCGCGCCCGGGGCCAGTTCAAGGCAGTGGTTCACGAGAAAGAGCGCGCTGCAGCTTTCGTACACAATGACGTCCGCCTGCTGCAGCCGTTCCTGCAGGGGGCCGAGGGGGTAGCGGTCATAGCGGTCCATGCAGGGGGCCAGCAGCCTGTCCAGCGCAGGCAGGGCGGTTGTGTGCGGGTGCAGCGGCGTGAAGTGCACGTAGGAAGCAAAGTTTTCGCGCACGGTCTGCATGACGTTGCGGGCCTGCCGCAGGCCGGGGTAGCGGGTGCGAAAATCTCCCCGCACATAGGATATCCACGAAAGGCCCACCGTGGCGAAGGTGATGCCGTGCCCCTGCCTGTGCCAGGCGTCCGCCAGATGGTGAAAGCCCGCCTTGCGCGGCGAGGGATACCAGTGGTTGCTGAGCAGGACGATGTTCACAGCGCGTCCCTGTCAGGGCCGGGCGGCCTTCAGCCCCTGCCCGCCGGCAAGGTACTGCCGTCCGCAGGCCGGGCATGCGAGCCGCTCGTCCAGCTTTTCGCCGCAGGCGCACACCCAGCCGCGGGCCCGCGCGGGGTTGCCGTAGACAAGGGCATGGTCGGGCACGTCGCGCGTGACCACGGCCCCGGCCCCCACAAAGGCATACCGCCCGATGGTCACGCCGCAGACCACGGTGCAGTTGGCCCCCAGCGTGGCCCCGCGCTTGACCAGGGTGGGACGGGCCTGGTCCATTTTGCGGATGTTGGCCCGTGGGTTCCACACGTTGGTGAAGACCATGCTCGGCCCGCAGAAGACGTCGTCCTCCAGCGTCACGCCCTTGTAGACGCTGACGTTGTTCTGGATTTTGCAGCCGTTGCCGATGGAGACATCCGGGCCGATGACCGCATTCTGCCCGATAGTGCATGCAGCCCCTATGACGGAGCCGGACATGACGTGGGAAAAGTGCCAGATCTTCGTGCCCGGGCCGATGTGCGCGCCCTCGTCGATGCAGGCGCTTGCATGGGCGAACCAGCCGGAAGCGTTCACTGCAGTGCCTCCCGCAGGGCGTCGGCCACCATGCGCACGCTCGCTTCCTCAAGATAGGGGTGGAAGGGCAGGGCCAGCACCGTGCGCGAGGCGTGCAGGGCGGCGGGCATGGCCGCCGGGGCGTAGCCCAGTTCACGGAACACGGCAAGGCAGTGCTGCGCTCTGGGGTAGTAGATGTTGGTGGGAATGCCCCGCGCTTTCAGGCGCGCGGCCACGGCGTCGCGCCTGTCTTCCGGCAGGGTGACGCAGTATTGCGCCCACACGCTGCGAACGCCGGGGGCAGGGGCCGGAGCCGTCAGCCCTGCGATGCCGTCCAGGCAGCGCGCGTACCATGCCGCCACCTGTTGGCGCGCCTCGATTTCCTCGGGGAAAATCTCCATCTTGGCCAGCAGGATGGCGGCCTGCAGGGTGTCCAGCCGGCCGTTGACGCCCAGGCGCACATTGTCGTACTTGTCCGCGCCCTTGCCGTGCACGCGGATGGAGCGCAGCGTTTCGGCCAGCCCCGCATCATCCGTGAAAACGGCCCCGCCGTCCCCGTAGCAGCCCAAGGGCTTGGCCGGGAAAAAGCTGGTGGCCGCCGCGTCGCAGCCGAGAGCGCATGTCCGCCGTCCGTCCGTCCGGGCGCCGAAGGCCTGGGCCGCGTCTTCCAGCACGCGCAGGCCGTGCCTGCGGGCAATGGGCAGGATGGCCTTGTAGTCGGCCGGTTGCCCGAAGAGGTCCACCGGGATGACCACGCGGGGCGTGAGCCTGCGCTCCACGGCGGCGTGGGGCAGGGGATAGATGGAAGCGTCCTGCCGCCGCACGGCTTCCACGGCTTTTTCCAGCAGATCCGGGCGCATGTTGAAGGTGGCCGGGTCCACATCCACAAAAACGGGCACAGCGCCCAGAAAGGCCGGTTCCTCCGCCGTGGCGAAAAAGGTGAAGGGCGGCACGAAGACCGCGTCCCCCGGGCCGACGCCCCAGGCCATGAGCGGCAGAAGCAGCGCATCCGTGCCCGAGGCGCAGGTGACGCAGTGCGCCGCGCCCGTGAAGGCGCGCAGGCATTCCTCCAGTTCAGCTATTTCCGGCCCCATGATGTAGTGGCCGTGATCCAGCACGGCCTTGATGCGGGCGTCGATGCGGGCCCGGATGCGGGCCTGCTGCCTTGCGAGGTCAATGAACTGCATGCGGGCCCCCTCCCGTGGACGCCGTTGCGCGGCTACAGCCGCCAGAGGTCGAAGCCCGCGCCGCGCATGGCTGTCTTGTCCCAGAAGCCCTTGATATCCAGCAGCACCACCCGCGGACCGGCAAACATGGCGCTGACGGCCTTGGCGTCAAGGCTTTGGAAGCGTTCATGCGCCACGGCCAGGATGAGGGCGTCCAGCCCGGTGAGGGCCTCCAGGGGGAGCAGTTCCTGCCCGTATTCGCGCAGAGCTTCGGCCGGGTCCGCCTCGGGATCGTGCACGAGGGGCGTGACGCCGTATTCCTTCAGTTCCGCGATGATGTCCACCACGCGGGTGTTGCGGATGTCGGGCACGTTTTCCTTAAAGGTGAAGCCCAGCACGCCCACGCGCGCGCCCTTGACGTGCTTGTCGGCATTGATGAGGCGCTTGACGCAGGTTTCGGCCACATACTTGCCCATGCCGTCATTGATGCGGCGGCCCGCCAGGATGACCTCGGGATGGCAGCCGATTTCCTCGGCCTTGTAGGTGAGGTAGTAGGGATCCACGCCGATGCAGTGCCCGCCGACAAGGCCGGGCCGGAAGGGCAGGAAATTCCATTTGCTGCCCGCGGCCTCCAGCACTTCCAGCGTGTCTATGCCCAGCTTGTTGAAAATGATGGCCAGCTCGTTCATCAGGGCGATGTTGATGTCGCGCTGGGTGTTTTCAATGACCTTGGCCGCCTCGGCAACCTTGATGCTGGAGGCCCTGTGGATGCCCGCCTGCACCACCGCGCCGTAGACGCGCGCCAGCAGGTCGGCGGTGGCCTCGTCCGAGCCGGAGACGATTTTGCGGATGGTCTCCAGCCTGTGCACCTTGTCGCCGGGATTGATGCGCTCGGGCGAGTAGCCCAGAGTGAAGTCCTCGGGGAAACGCAGGCCCGATTCCTTTTCCAGAATGGGGATGCATTCGTCCTCGGTGACGCCGGGGTAGACCGTGGATTCATAGCAGACCACGCAGCCGCGGGACATGTGGCGTCCCACGGTGCGGCTGGCACCGATGACGGGGGTGAGGTCGGGGCGGCGGTGGCTGTCCACCGGGGTGGGCACGGCCACAATGATCACCCCGGCCCGGCGCAGCTCGGCCGGGTCGTCGGTGAGTTTGGCGGTGCTGGCGGCCAGCGCGGCGTCATCCACCTCGTTGGTGGCGTCATGCCCGGCGTTGAGGGCGGCCACGCGGGCCGGGTTGATGTCGAAACCGATGACGTCAAAATGGCGGGAGAGCGCCACCGCCAGCGGCAGGCCCACATAGCCCAGGCCCACCACGGCCACGGCGGATTTTTTCTGCGTGAGGTCGTCAAAGGAAATCATGTGTTGCATCCTTGCGTGAAGGTGTGCGGCAGCGCATTCACTGCGCGTCGCCACCGTGAGAATTATCCGGTTCAAGGGGGGCCAGACCTTCCCCCTGCCGTGCATAATGCCGCCCGCAGACCGGGCAGACAAGGCCGTCGTCGAGTTTTTCGCCGCAGCGGCAGACCCAGCCCCGCATTCTGGCCGGGTTGCCGTAGATGAGGGCATGGTCCGGCACGTCGCGGGTGACCACGGCCCCGGCCCCCACAAAGGCGTAGCGTCCCACGGTGACGCCGCACACAATGGTGCAGTTGGCCCCCAGCGTCGCGCCTTTTTTGACCAGGGTGGCACGGGCCTGATCCATCTTCTTGATGTCGGCGCGGGGGTTCCAGACATTGGTAAAGACCATGCTCGGCCCGCAAAAAACATCATCTTCCAGCGTCACGTGACGATATACGCTGACGTTGTTCTGCAGTTTGCAGCCGTTGCCGATGGCCACATGCGCATCCACATAGACATTCTGCCCGATGTTGCAGCCGCAGCCGATGCTTGCCGTGCCCATGACGTGGCAGAAATGCCAGATGTGCGTGCCCGCGCCGATGCGCGCCCCCTCGTCCACCCGTGCGGTTTCGTGAACGAAATAGTCCATGGCTAGTCCCTGTGCCCCAGACGGCAGCGTTGCGGCTGGAAGCGCAAAAAGACCTCCCTGCCGGTCTCAATGGATTCATAGATGGCCATGATCAGCTCAAGGCTCCTGCGGCCCTCAAGGCCATCCACTAGCTGATGCTTGCCGTGCTCCAGGCAGGCGACCACATGGTCGTAGTAGGCCTTGTGCCCGAAGCCGTATACGTCCGGCGGGTTGACGGAATACTTTTCCATGACTTCCGCGTCTTCGGGAAGGGGCGGGTCGAACTGCCATGTCTCCATCTTATTGACGGCAAACCCGCCTATGACCACGCTGCCCTTTTCGCCGAGGATGGAGAGCGAGCCTTCCAGATCCTTGGGACGGGTTGCAGTGGTGGCTTCAATGATGCCCAGCGCGCCGCTGCGGAATTTGAGCACCACCACGGCGGTATCTTCCGCTTCTATGTCGACGAGGGCCGTGCGGCTCTTGGCAAAGACGCTTTCCACGTCGCCCAGCATCCACTCTAGCAGATCCACATGGTGGCTGGCCTGGTTGGTCAGCACACCGCCGTCCATGGCCCAGGTGCCGCGCCAGGCGTCCTGGTCATAGTAGCTCTGCGGGCGGCACCAGCGTACGCGCACCGTGCCCATGACTATCTTGCCGAAGCGCCCGGCCTCAAGCGCCTGCCGTGCCTTCTGCACCGGCACGTTGAGCCGGTTCTGCTTGACGACGAAGAGTTTCACGCCAGCCTGGTCGCAGGCGTGGATCATGGCGTCGGCGTCGTCCAGCGTCAGGGCCATGGGCTTTTCCACAAGCACATGCTTGTGGTACTGCGCCATGGCGATGGCGTGCGCCGCGTGATTGCCGCTCTCGGAGAGCACGCTCACAAGATCGATATTGTCGCCCATGGCGCGCATCATTTCATGCATGTCGGTGAACCACGGCACGTTCCACTGCTCGCCGCGTTCTCTCGCGCGTTCGGGCCTGATGTCGCAGACGCAGGCCAGGCGGGCGTCCCTGATATGCCCGCCGGCCAGCAGTTCGCTGTGACGCTTGGAGATGCGGCCGCAGCCGAGAAGGGCGACGCGAATCATCCGGCTATGCTCCTACGGCCCGCACAAGGGCCTCGACAATGGTTTTTTGGTCTGTTTCCGTCAAATAGGGGTGCATGGGCAGGGAGAGCACACGGGTGCAGGCGTCCTGGACCTGCGGGAAATCGTGCGGCGTGTAGCCGAGGTGGCGCAGGCATCCCTGCGTGTGCATCCCCTTGGGATAATTGATGGCCGTGGGAATGCCCTGTTCCTTCAGCGCCTGCATGACGGCGGGGCGGTTTGTGCACTGCGGCAGCCTGACGGTGTACTGCGCCCAGATGCTGCTGCCGCCGGCGGTGAGCCTGGGGGCGACAATCCCCGGGTGGTCGGCATAGGGGGCAAGCAGCTCCGCGTACCGGCGGCCCGCCGCAGCCCGAAGCTCCATCTCTTCGGGGAAAATTTCCAGCTTGGCCAGCAGGATGGCCGCCTGCAGGGTGTCCAGACGTCCGTTGCCGCCCAGACGGATGTTGTCGTTCTTGTTCTGCGCGTTGACACGGCCGTGGTAGCGCAGGGAATCCACCAGCGCGGCCAGCTCCGCGTCATTGGTGAAGACGGCGCCCCCGTCGCCGTAGCAGCCCAGCGGCTTGGCCGGGAAGAAGCTGGTGGTGGCGGCGTCGCAGCCGCAGTTGCAGAGCCTTTGCCCCTTGTAGGAACCGCCCAGGGCCTGCGCGCCGTCTTCCAGCGTCAGCAGGTGGTGTCTGCGGGCCACGGCAAGCGCGGCGTCATAGTCCACGGGATTGCCGAACAGGTCCACCATCACCACGGCCCGCGGGGCCAGCTGCCGCTCCGTTGCGGCTCGCGGCAGGGGGTGCCGTGAGCGGTCGCGCTCCCTGACCGCCATGACGGCGTCTTCGAGGCGGGAGGCGTCCAGATTGTAGGTGTCCGGGTCGATATCCACAAAAACGGGCACGGCGCCCGTCTTGGCGATGGTTTCCGCCGTGGCGATGAAGGACAGGGGCGAAGTGAACACCGCGTCGCCCTCGCCGATGCCCCAGGCGGCGAGCACCAGCTCCAGCGCGTTGGTCCCTGAAGCGCAGCCGATGCAGTGGCGCGCGCCGGTGAAGGCCGCCAATGCCTGCTCCAGTTCTTTCACTTCCGGCCCCATGATGTACCGGCCATGAGCCAGGACGCCGGCGATACGCGCGTCAATGCGATCCTTTATGCGGGCCTGCTGTGCCTTGAGGTCTATGAATTCCATGTGCGGTGCGTCCTTTCCCTAGTATTCCAGCGGCAGGGAAATGGTTTTGTTGTCGCGTGCGCTGCGGTAGGCGGCGATAAGCACTTCCAGCGATTTCAGGCCCTCGCGGCCGTCCGTTTCCGGCTCGGCCTCGCCGCGCAGCACGTCGATGACGTTCTTGTAATAGAGGGGATGCCCGAAACCGTAGACGGAGGTGGTGGCGTAGCTGGCCTCCCTGACCGTGGCGTCATAGTCCTTGGGTTCGGCAAAGTCCCAGATCTGGATTTCGTTGACGGCCACGCCGCCCACGCGCACGGTGCCCTTTTCGCCAAGGATGGTGATGGAGCCCTCCAGGTTTTTGGGATACGTCAGCATGGTCACGGCCATGGAGCCGAGCGCGCCGTTGCGCCAGCGCACATTGAGCACGCCGGTGTCTTCCACCTCGATATTGCGGGCCAGTGTGCCCGTCATGGCCTGCACGTCGGCGATGGGGCCGATGAGCCATTCCAGCAGGTCCACATAGTGGCTGGCCTGGTTCATGAACGCGCCGCCGTCCATCTCCCACGTGCCGCGCCATTTTGCGGAGTCGTAGTATTCCTGCGGGCGCGTCCAGAAGACATTGAGGTGCACCATGTAGATCTTGCCGAAGCGCTGTTCTTCCACGGCGCGCTTGAGGAGTTGCAGGGTGGCGTTGCGGCGGTTCTGCTTGATGACAAAGAGCCGTCGCCGGGCTTCGTCGCAGGCGTGGATCATGGCAAGGCCGTCCTGCCAGCGGGTGGCCATGGGTTTCTCTGTCATGACATGCCGCCCCGCGCGGGCGGCCTCCATGACCATTTGCGGGTGCAGGCCGCTGGGCGTGCAGATGGTTACGAGGTCGCAGTCCGCGTTTTCCAGCAGCTCCGTGAGGCTGCTGAAGGCGGGCACGCGGTATTTTTCCGCATGGGCGGCCAGCGTTTCAGGATTGTTGTCGCAGACGGCCGCCAGCTCCATGTTGTCATGGTGTTTTTCAATGGCGCCGAAATGGTTTTTGGAAATGCGGCCGCAGCCGATGAGGGCGTTGCGGATTTTTCTGCCGCTGATGGTGGGGAACATGACAACTCCTTGGAAAATGTCCAAAAAAGATAGCATGAAACCTTGCTACAGGCAAGGTGTGGCGACCGGGGAGAATCCCGCGCCCAGTATGGCGCGAATAATGTTTTCTGCCGCGCGCCCGTTGCCGTACACGTTGCCTGGGTGAGGGACCGGCGTCAGCAGGGAGGCTGTGGCGCGAAGGATGCTTTGCGGCTCCGGCACACAGAGAGCGTTCCAGCCGCAGGCGGTCAGCTCGCGCCAGCCGGTGTCGGGCATCATGACGGCGCAGCGTTTCCCTGCGTAGAAGGCCTCCTTCTGCAGGCCGCCTGAATCGGTAATGACAAAGGCGGCTGCGCTGGTCAGGGACATGAGTTCCAGATAGCCGACAGGGTCGCATGTGCGCAATACGGCTGCCGCGTCTCCCAGCCCATGCTCGGCAATGCGCCTGCGCGTGCGCGGGTGCAGGGGCAGCAGCACCGTCAGGCCGTATTCTTCCTGCACGCGTGCGAGGCCCTCCAGCAAGCCGCGCAGCGAGTGCGGGTCGTCAACGTTATAATCCCGGTGCAGCGTAGCCACCACGAAACGGTCGGGCGACACGCCGAAGGCCGCACAGGTCGCCTCGGGCGTCAGGCGCGGGCGCATGCGCAAAACAGGTCATACATCACGTCGCCGGTCACGGTCACGCCTGCGGTCAGCCCCTCGGCCGCCAGATTGTCGCGCCCCAGCGCGGAGCAGCAGCACATAAGCGCAGCCAGGCGGTCGGTGAGCACGCGGTTGATTTCTTCCGGCATGGTCTTGGGCAGCATGCGGATGCCCGCCTCAACATGGATGACCGGGATGTGCAGCTTGGCCGCCGCCAGCGCTCCCGCCAGCGTGGTGTTGGTGTCGCCGTAGACCAGCAGGGCGTCAGGCTTTTCCTCAAGCAGCACCTTCTCCATGCCCACGAGCGCGGCGGCTGTCATGGCCGCATGACTGCCGCTGCCGACGCCCAGATGGTAGTCAGGGCGGGGAATATCCAGCTCCTGAAAAAATACGTCGGACATGTTGGCGTCATAGTGCTGGCCGGAGTGAACCAGCACATGCCGCCAGGCGGAGTGCTGACGCACTGCCGCGCCCACCAGGGCTTCCTTGACGATCTGCGGGCGCGCGCCCACAAGGGAGACTATTTTCATTCGGCATGCATCCGTTCTGTGGGCGGCAGGACTACCGGAGTAGCCTGGCGAACCATTGCGTGTATGGCTTGCCTGCCCGGAGGGGCGGCGGTGCCGGCCCAGTCAGTGCCGGAGCAGCTTTTTCACTCTGCGGGCCGCGTTGATATAAAAGCCCCAGTTGGGATAGTCCTGCCAGTATTTCCTGGGCGTCTCCATGAACGTTTCCCACTCGTCGCGCGTAATGCGGAGGCGTTCGCACATGGAGGAGATGTCCGTCTCCAGTTCCTCCGGGGAGTAGGCGGGACGCTGCATGGCTTCCATGGCTTCCCCGCGCGTCATCAGACCGGAGACGATGAGACTGGAATAGTGTGGCCTGCGCTTGTCATAGCCGAAGCGGCGCGGCAGGATGTAGTTCTGGAACAGCTTGGTGAAGTGTGATTCCTCGTGTTTGCGGCCATAGTTCTGCCAGCCGGCTTCCTCGGCCAGCGTGTTGCTCGCCGCAAAGACATCATAGGGAATGTTGTTCAGCGGCGTATGCACATGAATTCTGCTGAAAAAGGGCAGGTTGCCGTAAAATCTGGCGCAGTCCCAGAAGGAAATGACGGGAAAGGTCTTGAGCGGGCGTGTGCCGAACCGCTCATGCACGGCGCGCAGCTGTTTGCCGTCCAGGGCCGGATGTTCCCATGAGGTGGGCAGGATGCACTCGGAGACAAGATTCATGCCCGACAGCCAGTGGCGGATGCCGTATTCCTCGCACTTCTTGAACAGCACGGCGAAGAAGGCGTGGTCCTGCGGCACGTCCAGGTTGGCCAGGCCGGATTTGAAGTAGGCCACCTGCAGGTCGCGCATCTCCTCCCAGTCGATGGTGTGCACGTGCAGGTCATAGCCCAGCTTTCCGGCCAAGGCTTTGACATTGTGCTCGGACTCTGGGGTGTTCCAGCCGCCGTCCACATGGAAGAGCAGGATGCGCAGGCCCCATTCCCGCGATTTCCAGGCGAGCCAGGAGCTGTCCACGCCGCCGGACAGGCCGAGAATGCAGTCGTATTTCCCGCCCCTGCCGTCGTGGCGGATGCGCTCTACCATGGCGTCAATGCGGCGCTGCCCCTCGGCATTGGGCAGGTATTCGGCGGTCATGCGGCGCAGGGCCTCCGTGCAGTGGTTGCAGTGCCCTTCACTATCAAAGGTGATGGCGGGGTCGGACGTGTCCATGATGCAGCGGGTACAGATCTGGTAAGCCATAGTGGCCTCATAACGTTTTGTGCTGAATGTTATCGCGTTGTCGCAAGTACGCGGTCAACGACGGACTGAATGATCTCCATGCTGCGTTCCGCCGTGAGGGTGGAGGCTGCTGTCTGGGTTGCCCGTTTGAATCCTGTGATGCGCTCCACAGTCAGAGCGTTGAGAGCCTCAGCCATAGATGTGGTTGTCGCCTCCCGGCATGTCGTACCGAAGCCGTATTGATGCAAGATCCGGCTCATGGCTTTTGTGGGCCAGACCAGTATTGCAAGCCGGGCCTGGATGTATTCAAAAAATTTGTTGGGCAGGCCAAACTCGAAATTGGCATTCTGCGGCGTCAGGAAGAGGCCAATATCATACTGATTCATGGTGCGGGGAATGTCGGTCAGCGGCACTGGATCATGCCAGTGGACGCGCGGATGCGCCATGGCTCTGGCTTTTGCGTCGTCGTAATAATTCCCTTTGCCAACAAGATATAAATGCAGGTGAAAACGATCCTGCAGCTGATCCATCATGGCTATGAGCTCTATGATATTGCGTTCTTTTGTGCAGATGCCGTGATGCACAAGATGGATAGCGTCGCCGACTGGCGTAGGGAGGAGCTCCTGGTAATAAGCAGCGTTATAGGTGACGGTGGGGGTGATTCCGTAATTTTTTTGATACAGTTCAGCTATACCCTCTGAAACGGTCATGGTGGCGGCGGCGCGCGGCAGATAGCTCCGGCACAGTTGTTCCACCCCACGTTGAAAGAGCAGTCGCCATAGCAGGGACTGACTTTTTTCCAGCGGCAGATACTCATGCAGGTCTATAATGACCGGCGCTTTGCCCGCAAATTCGAAAGCCATGGGGCAGGTGGTGATGTCGTGGGTGATGACGAGGTCAAACTGCGTCGCCGCCAGTCTGGCGCGGGCCGGGGTGGAGTAGCGCCGCACATAGGGGCCCAGATCGCCCGCCAGCATGCCTGCAAGGCTGAGGGCTTTTCGCAAGGCGGATCTGTCCACCTTCACCTGCGCGAAATCTGCGGCCTCGGGCGAGGGCATGAAGGCTAATTCCGTAATGTCGAAAGCGTCGTTAAGCTGGAGAATCTGTTTGCGCGGCCGCGGTTCGTTGCGCAGGGAAGTGAAGGAAACAAGGAGCAGTTTTTTGCGTGCCAAGTCCATGAGCGTCTCCGAAAAATGGCGGCGCGAACGCATGTGCTGTGATTGGCGGCAAGGGGGGAATACCGCGGAAACGCGGGCATTGCGACATGCGGGGAGATCAGGACCGCATCTTGGGGGGGCAGATGGAGTTCCTGTGCGCTGGAGAAAGGTGTAAAGGAAAAACGCGGCAATGTCCATGCGACGCGCAGGCGGAGCGTCGGACAGCACATTTTTTCTGTGAGTGCGGAGCCAGCGTTTTTCCTTGCGGCGGATAGCGTCCGTCAAGGTGGTGTAAATTAGGTTCCTCGGTCTTGCGGTCAGCAACGCACCATGTTTTTCACGCCTATGCCACTGCGAACTTGCGGCGGGTGGCCTGCATTTGTCAGGAGGCGCAGGCATATGGAGCCGAGTCGGAGACGCCGCCCCTGCCGTACCCCACCAGGCATGCGTCCTGCTCAGGGTCAGGCGTGGATAGCGAACAACTGCGCCCAGCGCGTGTAGCACAGCCAGCGCCAGACGCGTTCATTGTATGGTCGTTTTCCCTCCAGAATGGCGCGCCATTCGCGCCGGGCGGCGTCAAGGCGCAGGTACGGGATGTCGGCGGAGCCGCCCAGCACGTCTTCCACCCAGCCTGACAAGTGTTCCATCCACGCGCCCTCAGGCGTGGCGAAACCGATCTTGTCGCGGCGGTCCAGGATGGCGTCGGGCACGATGCCCCGCATGGCCTCGCGGAAGACGCTCTTACTGCGGCCGTCCATGTCGGAAAGGTATTCTTCCGGCAGGGAAAGACAGAATTCGGCCATCTCGCGGGTGAGGAAGGGCACGCGGCTCTCAATGGAAAAGGCCATGGCGTTGCGGTCGCCGTGGCGCAGAAGCTGCGGCAGGCCGCACCAGGTGAGCTGGTAGGCCAGCGTCTGCCGCAGACAGAGCGGGGAGGAGAAGCGCTCGCGGCGCGTGTCCTCTCGCACGGCGCGTATCCCTTTGGCTCGCAGCGCCTCCATATCCAGCCAGTCCGGCGTAGCGGAGCGCCCGATGCAGCGCAGGGCCAGCGGCGTCAGCCACTGGGGGACGAACTGTCGCACGGTCTGCTGGAACAGATATGACCGCGGGCGGCCTGGCCAACGGCCCGCCGCGGTGAGGAAACGCGCGGCCGCGCCCCAGCGCCCGGCGCGCAGCATGGTGGCCATGCGCTCGCCCGGATAGCCGTGATAGCCCGCCAGCAGCTCATCCGCGCCCTGCCCGTCCAGCGTCACGGTGACGCCACACTCGCGGGCCAGCTGGAAGACCCTGTACTGCGCGTAAATGGAGGTGGAGGCAAAGGGTTCGCCCAGCGCCTTGAGCATGGGCTCCACATCGCGGGCCAGCTCCGGCGGGTCCACTTCCACAATATGGCGCACGGCCCCGGTTTTTTGGGCCACAAGGTTTGCCCATTGCTCCTCCGACACGTCGGAGCCGCGCGCGATGAAGCTAAAGGTGTGCAGCTCCATGTCCGGCTCCAGCCGGCGCACCGCGCAGGTGGTGGAGGAGGAGTCGATGCCGCCGGAGAGGGCCACGCCCAGCGGCACGTCGGAGCGCAAATGCAGGCGCACGGAATTCAGGAACAGCTCACGCAGGCGGGCGGCGGCGTCGGTGAAGCTCAGGGGCGACGTGCGGGAAATGTCGGGCCGCCACCAGCAGCGCGGCTGCGCGTCCGCCGTCTGGCCCGTCGGGGAGATTTTCAGCAGATGGCCGCCCGGCAACTGGCTGACGCCGTCCATAAAGGTGCGCGGGCCGCAGTCATACTGCCCGTAGCAGAGAAATTGGTAGGCGGCATGGGCGTCCGCTGTGCGCGGCACGGCCGGGAATTGCAGCAGGGCGGGCAGCTCGGAGGCGAAGCAGAGGCCGTTTTCGCCGCGCGCCCAGTAGAGCGGTTTGATGCCGAAACAGTCCCGCGCCAGCAGCAGCGTGTCGTCCGCCGCGTCGTGCAGGGCTAGGGCGAACATCCCCGTGAAGCGCAACAGGGCTTTTTCTCCCCAGTGGGCCAGCGCCTGCAGCACCACCTCGGAATCCGTAGCGGAGCAGAAGGTCGCGCCCTCGGCTTCAAGCTCCGCGCGCAGTTCCAGATAGTTGTAGACCTCGCCGTTATAGACCAGCGTGAAGCGGCCGTCGGCCGTGCGCATGGGCTGATGCCCGGCCGGGGAGAGATCGAGGATGGAAAGGCGCGTTTGGCCCAGCAGGAGGCGGAAGGGCGTGCCGCCGCCCTGCTCCCGTTCCGTGAGCGGATGCAGGGCCCGGTCGGCGGGGAAAACGGCAAAGCCACTGTCGTCGGGACCGCGGTGCTTCAGGGCTGCGCACAGTGCCTGCGCGACGGCACGCGCGTCATGCCTCTGAAAGGACGATGAAGGAATCCAGCCGAAAATGCCGCACATCAGTACGCTCCCGTTGAGGGGCAGGCCGCGCCGTTTCGGGAAAGGAGGCAGGAGGCGCTTCCGGTGCCGTGTTCAGGCAAAGGCCTTGAGCAGCCTTTGGAACATATGGCGCTTGCCGTCATCCTCAAAAAAATGGTTGTGCCAGAGGAAGGTCATGGTGCCACTGTGCTTCCTGACTTCTTGGTTAAGACGCAGGGCGTGCTCATAGATGTCTTCATCAGTGGCGGCTTCGGAATACAGGGAACAATCCATAATGACAAGCGGGTATTCCGTCAGCCGGAGAGCCCTGCGCCGTTGCACGTCGAAGACGCGGTATGGGCGCGAGGTACCCATGCGGAAGCCCGTCTGCGGGAAAAAGCCGCATGTGGAATCATAGAGTATATGGGCATTGTCCCACATGCGCCAAGTGGTGCAGCCAGCGAAGCGCAGGTAGTGCTGGCGGCCACACGTAACGGGATGGCCGAGGTGTGCGCACAGTCTCTCATATTCCTTTCTGAAAAGCTCCTCAGAGCTCATGGTGGCAAAACTCGGATGGAAGCCGATCTCGTGCCCCAAATCCGTTATCTGCCGCAGCAGGGCGGCTATGGGGGCGTCAGAGAGGCTGTAGGCTGTGTCAAATGTCCTGTGGGTCGCGCCCGTCATCACGTTAAACTGACCGGCGATGCCCAAATCTTCCAGTGTGGCGAAGATGAAGGGGAACGTGTAATACAGGTCACGCCGGATATCTCCTGTACTCGCGAAAATGTCGCGGCACCTGCGCAGCGAGCGGTGCTTGAGGGCGGCGGCCAGGAGGTACCTCATTCGCTGTACCGGGCTGCAGGCAAACCAGAGCGTGGGGGTGTCGATATCGCAGCTATACTGTAATGCGTAGGAAAACGCCCCGTGTTCGCAGGGCATTTCATGCCGCCGGAGCAGGGCAAGGAGGGCGTCGAGGCATTCATCCACAACGGGACGCGCAAGCAGCCCGTTTTTTCCCAAGAAGGTCCGGGTGGCGTCCATGTTGCCGAATTCGTCAAGGGGCGGACGCCACTCATGTTCCAACGCAGCGAGAAAGAAGAAGATGCTGCCGAAGATGTCCGCCTCCTGCAGGGTGCGGGCTTCGGGAAGGGCATAGGGAAAGGGGGACAGTTGCGGTTCGTCTGCGATGTACACTGCCTTAGGGCGGGGCATGGCCGGCGTCAGCCAGGAGTCGGGATTTTGTTCCGGGAACAACAGGTTGGGGAAACGCAGCGTGGATGCGCCGTACGACACGGTCCAGCAACCTTCCGTGCAGCCGGCATCCCTCCACGGGGCGCGCAGGAAGTGGCCGAAAACGCATTCGGCTATGTACTGGTACTCCTGACGGAAATTTGTTCCGGGAAAGGTAATGTTGAGCATGGCGGTCATTGGCGCAGGACGCTAGCTACGATGTTTATGATTTTCTGCATGGAGATTTCGCCGGTAAGCAGGTGCGCCGCCCTGTCGCCAGCGGCCTTGTAGCGGAGGATGTCGTCTTTTGTCAATGCATTGAGGGCGGTAGCCATCTCATCTACGGAAAATCTTTCAGTGTAAAAGCCGGTATGGTATTTGTCGATGATATGTTTCATGCCATTTGTCGGCCATACGGCGGTGACAAGCCGCGCCTGGATGAATTCAAACAGCTTGTTGGGAAGGGCGTTGTTGTGGTTGAAAGTATTCGCAGACAGCATGAATAGGCCGATGTCATACCTATTCGTTTCTGCAGCAAGGTTCTTCATGGGCACAGGCTTGTGCCAGTAGATATTGCTGCAGCTTTCGGCGCGCGCCCTCATGGCGTCATAGTAGGCGTCGTTCCCCACAAGATAGAGGTGCAGCTCAAACCTCTGGTCAAGCTTTTCCATCAGGTCAAACATGTTCTCAATGAAGCGTCCCCGGGCGCACAGCCCGTGGTGAACAAGGCGTAGCTTGCCTTCCTGTAAGGGCGAGGGCTGCAAATCCTGATACAGCGGGGCATTGTAGACGACAGAGGGCCGTATGCCGAATTCCTCCGCATAGGCGTCGGCCACAAAGCGCGAAATCGTCATGCAGGCCGCAGCCCTGGGCAGGTATTCGGCGCAAAGGGCGTGCGTGCCTTTCTGGAAAAAGTAGCGCCACCACAGGTCGTCGTCATATTCTCTGGGCAGGTACTCGTGCAGATCGATGATGACCGGGGCGTCACCGCACAGGCTGAACGCGAGGGGGCAGGGGCGGATGTCATGCACGATGACGGCGTCAAAGCGTGTCGCGGCGAGTTCTGCCCCGGCATCCGTCGTGTAGCGGGAAAGATAGGGGTATAGGTTGCCCGCCAGCATTGAGGGGAACCAGCGCGTTTTTTCCCACAGCGAGGCTTTTTCCTTCCAGACGACTTTTTTGAAGTCAAAGGCGTGTTCGGAAGGGCCGAGGGCCAGTTCCGTGATGTCAAAATCGTTTTTGAGCGCCTGTATCTGCTTGTACGGGCGGGGGTCATTCTCAAGGTCGCAAAAGGAAACGAGCAGGAGTTTCTTTTTCGGCATGCAGTGACTCCTTGCCGATATTGGGATAGATATGTCTCGGCATATGCCCTTGCGATTTGGCTCCCCAGGCGCAGACTGTTGCATTAGAGCATTTCATGCCGGATTGCCACCCAGCAGTTCGCCGTAATATAATCGTATAGAGATTGTGTGTCACCTGTTGTCCCGGAGATATGCGCCTTCCTCTGGCAATCCCTCACACATCATCGCAGGAGCATACCGTGTTCAGGCGGGACTCTGCAATAACGGACGCCTCATGCTCTCTAGACACTCCCTGAAGTAGATTACCTTAAAAACTGAATCCGTTTATTTGCTGCATTATGGTACTCTTATATGTTAAGCGTGACGGAAGAACGGTTTGATTCGTTCACCATACAGATCTCGCAGATCGGCAAGAACTGTATAAAATACAACAGACAAATACAATCTGGAAGGGAGAGTTCGGAGCCCTTCGCAGAAAACTTTAAGAGCTTGCAGAAGTTGCTTCTGCTTGAACAGTGCTCCAATGGATATGCCGTAGCCTTTGGCCAGAAAATGTTCCCCCGTGCCGTGCTTAGCGAATATCGCGGGATGATCTGTGAGGATACGCTTGCGTATGGCATATTCGTGCGGAATGCTGCCGAGCGATAAAGAAGATACGTTCCTCCTGTACAGAAAAAGTGGCAGGGGCACTACCGCCACCTTGAGCGGTCCGCATTTTTCGTAGCAGTGCAGCCAGAACTCCCAGTCCTGGCTGCCGTAGCGCAGTTCCGATGCCGAGCTTTGTCCCCCTGTTGCTTCCCAGAGATAACGTTTTGCCAATGACGTCCCTCCGATCCAGTGCTCAAGAGTTAGGTCTCGCTCTGTGCGTACGGAACGCTTCCATAGAGAGGTGTCAGAACCAAAGCAACGCAGATAGGAGTTAACAATATCCGGGGAGGACGGGGAGAGCATTTCCGCCGTCATGGCTTGGAGATACCAGGGGTGCATTATGTCGTCAGCGTCAAAACAGGCAATGAATTCCCCATGTGACATGCGGAATGCCGCCGTACGCGCAATCGCGCCGCCGCTGTTGTTTTCCAGACGGCGATAGGTGATGCGCGGATCGTCGTATTCCCGTACTATGGCCGCCGCATCGCCCTGAGTGGAGGCATTGTCCACCAGCAGGAGCTCCCAGTTCTCATACGCCTGCCCGATGACGGAGTCGAGATAGTCCCGCAGAAAAGGAGCATGATTGTAATACGCCGTCAGGATGGATATGAGCGGCTTTTCCCCCGTAATTTCGGGAAAGGGAACGTTGCGGAAGTACGGGTCGAGGAGGTCGGCGTATTCCTTGCGCATATGTCCTCACATATCGGCATAGGTGGCAAAGATGTCGTCCAGATTTTCCCGGCGCTTGACGACGCGCTCGACGCCTCCGCCCAGGTCGATGACGGGGAGGGCGGGCAGGATGAAGGGAGGCTTGAATACCACGCTGTAGGAACCCACATGGTGAAATACAACAATATCGCCCTCGGCGAGCGATCCTTCGTAGCCGTGGTACAGGCAGTCGTTTTCCATGCAGGTATACCCCGTTAGATCCCAGACGCGTTCCGTACGGGCGCCGGCATCGGTGGGGAAAACCTGTACGGGGCGCTGCACGCCAGCAGCCCGGGGATTGACGTCGTCGATGCTGGCGGCCAGCGTGGCGATGTGCCGGCCTCGCACGGTCTTAAGGCTGACCACACGCGTTGCAAGGCACATGGCGTCGGCTACGAGGGCGGTACCCGGTTCGACGACGAGATGTGGTCCTTCCTCGCCGAAGAATTCACGCATGGCCCCGGCCACCACTGCAGTGTATTCGTCCCATGAGGGGGGGGCGACACCCAGTGCGGCGGCGAATTCATCGGAAATGCTGCCGTAGTAACCGCCTCCGAAGCTGACATAGCGCAGGGGCGGTAAGTCGCCGCGTCTCAGCAGGG
The DNA here is from genome assembly GCA_015062205.1 of Desulfovibrio desulfuricans. Classification (GTDB taxonomy): domain Bacteria; phylum Desulfobacterota; class Desulfovibrionia; order Desulfovibrionales; family Desulfovibrionaceae; genus Desulfovibrio; species Desulfovibrio desulfuricans_D. The sequence continues at coordinate 7,237 of SUVB01000053.1, read as the reverse complement.
ACGCCATGCCCCTAGTGCGGGCGACAAAGGACGCCAGTTCGCGCATCGGATAGTGACAGTGCAGTCCCGCCACAATGAGATTACTCGTTTGCGCTGCAAGGTGCAACGCTTCCTGCCATTGGGGACCGTCCACATCCAGGCCGAAGCGGGAAACCTCGCCGTTGTCCATGGCAAAATTACAGCGCAGGCCCAGAGAGATGATGCGTTGCGGGCATTCCCGCGCGAGATCCGCAGCCACGCGCAATTCCGCAAAGGAGTCCAGGTTGACACGGGCTCCGTCCAGGAGAGCCCGCCGCAAAAAGGGCGGCTGTTTATACGGGCCGTTGAAAAAGATGTTCTCAGGTCGGACACCAAGGCGGACGGCAAGCTCGTACTCCATGGGGGAAACGACCTCCGCCTTTCCCCCCAGATGATCCACAAGTTTGCAGAGCGCGGGAATATAATTGGTCTTGTAGGAATAGGCGATGTCCGTCCGGGGATAGACGGCGCGGAATGCCGCCAGAAATTTCCGAAAATTGTCCGCGAAGCGGTCACTGTCCAGAAGGTAGAACGCATCGCCATGTGCTCCGGCGAGCCGTTGCAGCTGCGGGAGGGAAAGCTTCATGCGCACAACTCCTTGATGCGGCGTCTGTTGGCTTCAAGAACCGCAGCCGGCATTTTTCTGAAGTCCGCCTCGGCCCGGCGGAGCCTGGCGACTTCCCGGGGGAATACGGCCTGCGCTTCGGCAATATCCTTCATCTGGGCGGCGTTAAAAAAACTGCGGGAGAGGATGGCGCGGGAAGAACCCAGCCGCACATGTTCCATGAGGATGTTTCCGGACGGCAGCCTGCCGCCCTCCAGCCGGGCTACGCCGCCAAAACCGTACGGGATGCCGCGTTTTCGCAGGCGGGCGCAGAGCTGCTCCACAGTCCCGTCGGCCAGCAGGGAAAACATGAAAGGCAGCCCGCGTTCCAGCGAAAGGTCGTTCAGGCCGATATGCACCTCGTCGAAGCCCGCCTTGAGCAGGCTTTCGAGATTACGTTCGGCGTCGATGGTTTCCAGCAACAGGACGGTCGTTGCCCTGCCGTTGACCGCATCCAGAAAACAGTGCGCGTCCCGCAGATTCCGTGCCATGGGTAGCATGAGCATGTCCGCCCCACCCGTGAGGGCGCCTTCAACCTCTTCCCTAGTGCCATCCCAAGCCGGATTGACCCTGACCAGCAGGCGGGCCCGCCGCAAGACGCGCCGCACATTCGCCACATCCGCCGGTGTGTGGTGTGATTTGACGGAATCCATCCCTTTCTGGCGTTCGGCCTTGCCCCGCCATTCCATGTCGACAAAGATGCGATCCACTCCCGCATCCTCGCAAATGCGGGCCAACGCGGGATTGTTGGTTATATACATGTACTCAATGGGCACGACCGCCCTCCCAGGGATGGAACGTGGGCAGTATGGCGCTCAATGCCGCGTGGATATCCGAACTCTCGTCTGCGGCAAGCCCAGCCAGCTCCTGCAGCCGGAGTTCCAGCGCCGCGTCGTCGAAATCCGTGGGCGTGACGACAAGAATTTTGTCATTGCCCGTTTTGTGCAGCCCCTCCTCATTGGTCAGAATTTCTTCATAAAGCTTCTCCCCTGGGCGCAGACCGGTGAACACAATGCTTATATCCCTGTCCGGCTCGTATCCGGAAAGGCGAATCAGTTGTCGGGCCATATCGACAATCTTTACCGGTTCTCCCATGTCGAGGACGAATATCTCGCCGCCGCATGCTGAAGACTCTGCGGCCAGGACTAAGGAAACGGCTTCGGGAATGGTCATGAAAAAACGCGTAATTTCAGGGTGCGTCACCGTGACAGGGCCGCCTTCGGCAATCTGCTTCTGAAACAGTGGGATGACGCTACCGTTGCTGCCCAGCACGTTCCCGAACCGCACGGCCGCAAAGCGCGTGGCATGGCGCCTGTTGAACATCAACACGATCCTCTCGCAGATGCGCTTGGTGGCGCCCATGATATTGGTGGGATTCACGGCCTTGTCGGTTGAAATGAGCAGGAAATTGTCGACCCCGTGGTTGACGGCCGCCTCGGCGAGGTTGAGGGTGCCCAGCACGTTGTTCTTGATCGCCTCATGGGGGTTTGCCTCCATCAGCGGCACATGCTTGTGCGCGGCGGCATGGAAGACGATGTCCGGATGATGTCGTGCGAAAACGGATTCCAGCCGCGCCTTGTCCCTGATGGAGCCGATAAGCGGTCTCATGGACAGACGCGGGTGGTGGGCACGCAACTCCTGTTGCACCTCATACAGGTTGTTTTCATAAATGTCGAAAATGAGCAGTTCATTCAGCGGGTACGCCGCCAGCTGACGGCACAACTCGCCGCCGATCGAGCCTCCTCCGCCGGTGACCAGGACAGTCTTGCCCTCAAGATGCCGGGAGATGGACGACAGATCAATGGTACTGGGTTCCCTGCCGAGAAGGTCATTAATATCCACGCTGCGCACAAGGTCGATCTGTGCGTCAGGAACAACAAAGCGTGATAGCGGCGGCAGCGTCTTCAGCGTGCAGCGTGTTCGCTGGCAGTAGCCGAGAATTTCCTGTTTGCTGCGAGCGTCCACCGAAGGCATGGCGAGAATGATGTTTTCCACCCCGTAACGGGCAACGCCAGCGGGAATCGCCTCACGTGTCCCGATAACGGGAACCCCGCAAAGTATCTTACCCTGCTTTGCGGGGTCATCATCAATAATGCAGACGACCTTGACCGGATGCTCCGGATGACGCAGGATATCCTTCAGGAGTTCGAGCCCGGCGTCTCCGGCTCCGATCAACATTGTATTGACATTGAAGGGCATGGCTTTCCCCGCCTGTTACGAGCCAAGCTACAGGAATATTCCCCATGGCTCCCCGCTGGGAAGGCTGCCTTCGGCGGCCTTGAGATAGACCTTGTGAAGCGAGGTGGTCAGCGGTCCGGCAACGCCGTTGCCGACGAGATAGCCGTCAATGGAGACGATGGGCGTAAGCTCCGCAGCGGAGCCACAGAAAAAAGCCTCGTCACAGACATAGAGTTCCGTTCTGTCGATAGGCCGTTCCTCCACGACAATGCCCAGTTGTGTCCAGGCTAGATCCATCAGAACCGCGCGAGTGATGCTCTCCAGTATGGATGACCAGAGAGGGGGCGTGATCAGTCGGCCGTCCCGCACCATAAAAAAGGCAGCGCCCGGCCCTTCAGCCACCGTGCCCGCATCATTCAGAAAAATGGCGGAGTCATAGCCATTGCGCACCGCCTCCAATTGCGCCATACGACTGTTGATGTAATTGGCCCCGCATTTGATTTTGGGGGACATGCTGCGGTCATGTATGCGTCGCCAGGAACTGATGCAGCAGGCAATGCCCTCCATCAGCGGCACGGACTTGCGGCTGCGCGGGACAGGGGCAATAAACATGCCCGCGGGATCAGAGGAAGACCACGTGCCCGTGCAGCCATCAACAAAAACGGTCTGCCGGACTGCCACATCTTCCCGATAGCCGTTGGCCTGGATGGTTCGGCGGATGGCTTCCGCCCACGCCTCACGCGGCAGGGGCGCCTCCAGGCGAAACATTTTTAAGGAACGCTCAAGCCTGTCGAAGTGGTCCTCCAGCTTGAAAGCGAAATGTGCGGCGCGGGTTTTGTTCCAGTAGCAGCGGATGCCTTCAAAAACATTGGCGCCGAACTGGGCCGTGGGCGACATCACGTTGATGGTGGCGTCTTCGAGAGGAATAATGCGGCCGTTGAGCCATATTTGTCTATCTTGATTTGTTTTCATCGCATTGCTGTCTCATAAAGTTTCAACCAATGGGGACGCACCGCTTCCCAAGAATTCAAGCCGTACAAAAGAGAAGTGTTGTCAGTCAATTGTAGTTTATATTTATTGTAGTGTAATATAATGTCTTGGAGGATATTTGACAATTCATTGAAATCATTAAAAGAAAAATAACGTATTCCTAGTTCCTCAAGCTCTTTATATTTAAGCCATGCCCCATTGAGAACTATTTTCCCTGCAAAGAGATACTCAAGCATGCTTGCAGATAATGCATCCGTCAATTGCGCATGAATAAAAATATCAACAGCATCACGAAGTCTAGCAATTTCATTGTCATCAAGAAATCTATTTATAACACAAGAAGAAAACTTTGAATTTTTTAACGATGAACACACGTCATTAATATATTGAATGTTGATACGTTGGTACGAAAAATGAACTACTACATGAATTTTGCTTTGCATATCTTCTGGGATATTCTTAATCGCATTCAGAACTTTTATATGTTGTTGATATGGTGAAGCATTATAGCCAATCATTATACATGTTTTATTCTCTGGGATTGAATAAAGCAAGCGATTCTCAACATGCGACGCCGATAGCTTGCGTATGTTATTTATGGAATCATAAGCAGAAACTCCAAAGTCTAGAACATAAATTTTATTGTCATAAAGTGTACCATATATCTCGTGAAACCGATCAAAAAGTTTTTTTGACATAAATGTAATAATTTTTGATCGTTCAATAAGAGGAAGATTGCATTTTTCATTATTACAACGTAGAATATCACTTCCCAAATATGTTATAAAAATTTCACGAATATCTTTAGGTAATGCATCATATATATCTTCTGTTTCTTCATCAATATAAAGGAAATGTATAATATCATATTGTGAAATTGGTTTGCAGAATTTCATTATACGATATGAAAGTATTTCCTTGCGAAAATATTTTCTTAAATATTTTGGGCATATTGAGCGTATAATCTTCAAAAAAATGTCAATAATTCTGTCATGTAAGGTTGCTCTATTTGTTTGTCGAAAATTTGAGCCAATAATAATATCTTCTTTAGCCTTTCTGTTTAGTTGCATAACAGAAATTTTGTTTTTTTTGTAAAAATCTAAGAATTTTTTATTGCTCCATGTTATAATGCTTAATTTATAATTTCTATGTAATAATATATTTTCTATGAATTTTTTTGTCCAGATTGAATTCGCATCGGCAATAAGTAGGATGTGCATTTAATATCTCACAGTTATTGTTTGATCACAAGAATGGTAATTAAAAATACAGAATTAAAAAGCTCCAAGAGGTGCAATTATATGGAATATGCTAATTGGGTGCAGCTTTAGCTGGTGGCTTAAGAAAGACCTTCAGAAGCAAGAAAGGCTTTGTAGGTCTTCATGACTCCAGTTGTGGAACCGTGCATGGCGATGGTTCCGTGTCGTAACCAGAAAAGCTTATCGCATTGCTCAATCGTTGATAATCTATGGGCAATTATGATAACTGTGATGGATTTGTCAAGCTCTAGGATAGCTTGCATGATTTCTTGTTCGGTCACACCGTCCAGTGCCGAGGTGGCTTCGTCCAGAATCAGCGTGTGAGGCCTGTTATACAGGGCTCGCGCGATTGAGATGCGTTGTGCTTGCCCGCCGGAAAGGCGGATACCCCGCTCGCCGATGATGGTGTCGACACCGTCGGGCAGGTCTTTCAGAAAATTCATGGCAGCCATGCGGCAGCAGAGCTGAATCCGCTCCTGATCCATGGGGGCTCCCCAGTGGGAAAAGGCTACGTTTTGCGCGATGGAGGCATTAAGTAAAAAGGTGGACTGCGGCACGTAGCCGATGCCCTGCATCCAGCCGGCGCGTAGTTCCGGCGTCATTTTCCGACCATTCACACTAATGCTGCCGTGTGTCGGCACGAACAGGCCTGTCAGCAGCCCGACCAGCGTACTCTTGCCTGCGCCGGATTTGCCGATGATGCCGATTTTTTGTCCTTTGCGGATGGTCAGGCTTACATGCCGCAGGGAATCCGGCTTGTCCGCAGAAGTCTCCGGATAGCGGAAGGAGACGTCGCACAAGCTGATTTCGGTATTCAGGGGACATGATTCCGCCGTGATAGCGGAGATGTTGCCAAAGTTGCGGACTTCACCAATGCGCGCGAGAACCGGCTGTATATAGGGCAGTGTTGCTTGGGCGTTGAGCAGGCATCCTAGGAAGCGGTTGACGGTGGGCAACAGCCGCCAGGCCACTGCCGCCATCAGGGTGAGTGTTGCGGTTATGTGCGCCAGAGAATTACCCTGTGCATTCATGTATAGGAGGCTGGCGAGCAGCATGGCCATGCCCACGAATTCCAGCGCCATCGGAGGGAGGGGAGGCAGCATGTCCAGCCGGGGCTGGATGCGGCAGCGACTGTTCATAAGATCATCACAGAGCGCAAGAAACTGCGACTGCTGGCGGTAAATGATGACCTCCCTGATACCTTGCAGCGCGGGAAGCGTCGTGCGGTTGAACTGTTCGTCAATCTTTGCTAGGGATGCGCTTAAGCGTTGTATGCGGTGCCGTGCCCAGCGATAGATAAAAAAACCGCAGAAGCCGGTGACAGGCAGCACAAACAGGCCGATGACAGGAGTGGTTGCCAGCACGCCGACCAGCAGAAGCAGTGCAATGGCGACATAGGTGAGCGCCAGCAGCGACTCCATGACAAATGTGGCAATTTGTTTCCCCCACGTCAGATGCACCTGCAGCAGCGATGTTTCCTGCCCTGCATGCCAGAGATAGGAACCGTAGAGGTACCCTTCGAAAAGGACATGGGTGATGTGCCAGCCGATCTTTTGCGCGAACTGTCCCTGCTTCCAATACATGTACAGGCTGAAGCCCATTTTGATCAGCAAGGCCAGCACAATGCACAGTAACAGCCCAGACAACAACGCGCGCTGGTTGTACAGGTACGGGGCGGCAGGGGGGCAGAGTTCCAGAAACAGGCGCACTGGCTTGATTTGCACGAGGGCTTCCGGCGTGGCCAGCGCCACGCCCAGAAGAGAAACCGCGAACGCGAGCGCCAGTTCCATGGCGGCCACCAGTACGGAGACGGCCGCTGTAAACCAGAACATCCCGCGCAGAGAAGGCGGTAGTAGCCCGTAAATATTATGAAGAGCGGTGCTGAAAGAATTCGTGAACAGCAAAAGCTATACTCCTGCGCGGCAGGATCGCGACCGAGCCGTGCATGCGGGTGTAGGTTTTGCGGAGTCCGCGCGTAGGCGATAAAGAGACTCCGGCATGAGTGGCGCGCAAATGTCCGTGCGCTGGATTTCTGCCGCCGGTGCGCCGAGGGTGTAACGTTTTTTGTGTAAACCAGTTTTCTTATCGAAGATAGGTTTCAAGTTTTTCCTGATAGTATACTGAAAGCTGGGCCATGATTTCCGGCCAGTTTCTGGTTCGAGTCGTCCACCTCTTTTCTGCTTCATGA
>SUVB01000004.1 GCA_015062205.1 Desulfovibrio desulfuricans | reverse complement strand
TGCCGCTGTTTTTCTTTCTTTCCCTCCTTTCTGCCCTTCAACGCCAGCAATGACGTGCTGCTGTTCAGCGGCAGTGTTTTTGCCGGCGTCAGCTGCTGTTTGTACCTGTGTCAGTTGGCCGGGAGATTGTCTGCCTGTTGTGGGGGTGGAAAAGCCGAAAGATGGTTTCCTTCCCCGCATTACCCCGGATGCCGCGTACAGGGACAATGCCGGCAGCGCGCGCCCGCAGTTGGCGGCCTGCCTTGCTTCCCTGAAGCCGGGGGACACCCTGTGCGTACTGCGGGAGACGCACCTCGCGGACGATTTTGGGCAGGCCGTGGAGTTGCTGGGGCAGCTTGCGCGCCGGGGCGTGCATGTCCGGCTCGGCAGCACGGGCAGGCTCGTACGCAGCGAGGTGTCCCCCTACCTGCGCCTGAGTGCTGAGGCTGCGTCGGCCATTGTCAAATTCCGGCAGGCCTTCACCGCGCGCAAGGCCCGAGAGGGCTTCCAGCGCCGGATTGCGCGGGGCGAGCGCGTGGGGAGGCTCGCCGCTCCCCTGCCCGAGGGCTTTGCAGAAGCCCGGGCCGCGTGGCTGGAGGGCCGCATGAGCGGCCGCAAGGCTGCCGCACAGTGCGGCATGCCGTATTCGACCTTCGCCAGGAAGGCGCGTGCATGAGAGATTTACCGGCTGCCGTGGCTGCGCGTGCGCGCCGGGCGGCCGGTCAGGGATTCGCGGGCGGGAAAGCCCGTGAACGCGCGGGGGCGGATGATTCGCCGCCGCGAGGCTTCGGGCCGCATTCCGGCTGGATACGCCGGACGGCCCTGAAGGTACAGGGTACTTGTTGAGGTTTGTTGACGGGTCGGCCGCCGGGGCGCGCGAGCGCTGCCGCCCGGTGCAATCATGCCCCGGGCCGTCCAGACGGCCGAGCAACACGCTGGGGAGGATCGACCCGCCGGGCCGGTCTTTTCCGGCGTCCTGTGAAACGCCGAAGCCCCTTGCCGCCTCTGTGCGGCGGAGGACTGCGGGTAATAGAGCCGGAAGGCGTGCTGACGGGGGGCGTGGGCCCCGGCCGCGAAACGCCTGCGGCGCGTTTGGTTTTTGTCCCAACCGGATTGGAGCATGAACCAAGGAGGTTGTAATGAGCCAACAAGTCTTCTTCGTTGACGCTTCCGTGGCCGGGGCCGGCGAGCTGAAATCCGCCCTGGAGCTCAGCGTCGGCGAAGGCTCAAAGGTCTTCGTGCTTGAGAACAACAGCGCCGCATTTCAGCAGATGGACGCGGCGCTGGCCACCCTCACCGAACCGGTGAGCGCGGTACATATTTATGCCCACGGCGCGGCGGGTTCCGTCACGCTGGGCGGCAGGCGTGTCGATCAGGCCGCGTTGGATGAAAGCGCGGCCATACTGGACAAAATCGGCAACTACCTCACCGAGGACGGCGACATCCTGCTCTATTCGTGCAATACGGCCCAGGGGGCGGCAGGTCAGAGCTTCATCCAGCGCCTGGCGGCCCTGACCCGTGCCGACGTGGCGGCCTCCACGGACGTGACGGGCCGTGCCGGCAACTGGGTGCTGGAGAAGGCCGCCGGCGTCATCGAAACCCCGGTGCGCGAGCCTTCCAATTTCAGCGGCAATCTGGACGTCGCCCCTCTGGACGGCGCGGGCATCATTGAGGCTGCCGCAGACAACGAAGGCGGAAAGATCAGCGGTTCCGTCGCCAGAGACTATATCTACGGGTACGGCGGCGAGCACACCATGGTCGGCGGCGACGGCAGCGATGTGTACTACGTGCGCCGGCTCGGCACGCAATCCGCCAAGAACACGACAATCGTGGAAGCGCCCAACGAGGGCAATGACACGGTCGTCTCCCAGATTGCCGACCTCGACCTGAGTTCGAGTTCCACATCTGATGGCGGCAACGACAGCATGTCGGCCATTGAGAACATCGTGCTTCAGGCTGACGGCAGCATGGTGACGCAGAACGTGAAGGGCAACGACTTCTCGCAGACCATCGCGGGCAACGCGCTGGGCAACAAAATCGTCGGCATGGGAGGCAATGACTCCCTCGACGGCGGCGACGGCGATGACTTTCTCGACGGCGGCGACGGCAAGCTGTCCGGCACGACGGACTACGGCACCGACAAGTCCGACACCCTGGCGGGCGGCAAGGGCGATGACCAGTTCGTGGTCCGCAACGTGAACGACGTGGTGGCGGAGGCCGCCAACCAGGGCACGGATCATGTGTATTCGTTCATTGATTACACCCTTGGCGCCAACGTGGAGAACCTGACCCTGCTGGACGGCACGGACACTGAGCACGCTGCCGACGCCTACGGCAACCAGCTGGACAACGAGCTCAAGGGCAACAGATACGCCAACTACCTCTGGGGCGGCGCGGGCAACGACACGCTGTACGGCGGCAAGGCGGCGGACGAGGCACCGGACACGCTGGACGGCGGCGCGGGCAACGACCTTTATTTCGTCTACACCGACAAGGACAAGATTGTGGATACCGCCGGCAATGACACCATTGTCAGCACGGGGGACTATGATCTGCGCAACGCCGCCAACGTGGAGGCGCTGCACCTTGTGGGCGACGCTACGGTGGCCACGGGCAACAGCCTCAACAACTACCTCAGGGGCAACGAGTCGTTGGGCAGCACGCTGGACGGCGTGTCCGGCAATAACACCCTGGAGGGCGGCAGCAAGGCGGACACGTTCGTGGTGCGCAACAGCGGCGAAACCATCATTGACGCGGGCGGCAAAAACGTCGTGCTGGCCCACGCCACGGTGAACCTCAACGCGGGCAACTTCAGCAAGGCCGTGCTTGACCGTGTGGAGTTGCAGGGCGACGCGAGCCTTTCGGCCACGGCCAAAACCACGGTGGCCACCACCCTCGTCGGCAATGCGGGCAACAACACGCTCACCGGCGGCAACCTGGGCGACGTGCTTGACGACGGCGGCGCGGGCGTGAACAGCCTGGCCGGCGGCGCGGGCAACGACTACTATGTGGTGGGCAGCGAGAACACCGCCATCAGGGAGAATGCCAACGCCGGTTCGGACACGGTGGAAGCCTGGACGCGCGACTACGCGCTGGGCGACAATGTGGAGCACTTCATCCTGAAGGAAAACGACGACATCAAGGCCGCCTCCGAGGGCATCTCCCGCACGGCCACGGGCAACAGCCTTGCCAACGACATTGACGCCAGCGCCGTCACCACGGAGGTGGTGCTGCGCGGCACGGCCAACGCGGCGGGCGAGCGCGGCGACACCCTGCGCGGCGGCTCGGGCATGAACCACTTCTACACCTACCAGAAGAGCGACGAGATACGCCTCGGCGTCGGCGGTGCGGGCGCCAAGAACTACATCTACATCAACTATGATGTGGAAAACGGCGCCGGTAAAGATAAGGAAGCGTGGGCGGCCTACCTTGGGCTTGATGCGGATCGCATCGACGGCGTGAAGTACCTCGGCGCGCCTGACGCCCAAAAGCGGACGGGCATCACCGCCACAACATCCGCCGACGCCCCCTACCTCGTGGGCACGGACTACGGCGACGTGCTCAAGGCGGGTGACGGCGTGGCCTCCACGCTGGACGGCGGCAAGGGCAACGACACCATGACCGGCGGCGGCAAGGCCGATGTCTTTTACATCGACAGCGCGCAGGATGTGGTCAGCGGCGGCGCGAACACCGTCACGGACGCTGCGGGCAACAAGGTGTACGACACCGTGCGCGCCACCGCCAATGTGGACTTTGTCTCCACCTATACGGATGCCGACAGAACCGTCCGTTCCCGCATCAGCGGCGACGTGGGCTCGGTGGAGCTGCTGGGTTCGGCCGCCCTCAGCGTGACGGGCTCCAACCTCAGCACCGTCGCGAGTGCGTACCGGGGGGCCGAAAACGCCCTGAAGATCACGGGCAACGCGGGCCGCAACCAGCTCACGGGCACGCGCTACGACGACACCATTGACGCGGGCGAGGGCGGCTCGGCCACCATGAAGGGCGGGGCCGGCAACGACTTCTACTACGTGCGCAACAGCGCGGACCAGGTGCAGGGCGAGGATGCCAACGGCGGTGACGACACCGTGCAGACCTACGGCGTCCACGTCAACCTGGGTACCACCTTCAGGAATGTGGAGCACGTCGTCAACATGGGCGGCGCCGTCTCCATGACGGGCGCGGGCAACGGCGGCAATCTCACCGCTGCCGAGGAGTTCACGGCCGGCGCCTTTGGCGACAGCATTGACGGCAAGGGCGGCGAGGACACCATCACCCGCGGCGCGGGCGCGGACGTGGTCTACTACTACGGCAGCGAAACCGTGAACGCCGCCGGCAATGACGAGGCCGACCACGCGGATACCCTCATCCTCAGCAAAACGCCTGCGGCGTTCGCGGATGCCGAAGGCCTCAACTCCGTGGCCGGGACCTTCGGCGCGGTGTCCATGGAAAGCGGCGGCAAGGCTGACATCGGCCTTGACGTGAGCTTTGCCGCGCACGACATGACCATCACCGGCAATGCCGGCAACAATGCAATCAAGGCCGGTTCCGGCAACGATGTCATTTACGGCGGCGGCGGCAGCGACAAGATTGACGCCGGCGAGGGCGACGACTACGCGGAGGCCGTGCTCGCCACGGTGGAGGACTACCAGACCACGGAGGACGGCGCGACCACCCGCCACTTGGCGGGCGGCGAAGGCCAGGACACGCTCTCCTTCGGCGCGGGCAACCAGACCATTGTGTTTGAAAGCCACGATGCCGTGGGCGGCCAGGCCGGCCTGACCACCTTCACGCAGAAGGGGCTGAAGCAGACCGTGACCGTCAACGGCAGAACCTCCCTCGCGGCGGCGGACACTGTGGCCGTGGGCGTGACCGGCTTTGAGGCGTATGACGGCGGCGCGGGCAACGACAGCCTGGACGCCCGCCTCCTGAACGCCGGCATCATGCTCGCGGGCGGCGCGGGCAATGACACGCTCATCGGCGGCGCGGGCGACGACACGCTGGTGGCCGACGGCGGCAGCGACACGCTCACCACCGGCAAGGGCACCAACATCATCCGGGTGACGGCCGAGGCACGGGGCGGCACCATTACGGTTACGGACTACGCCCGCCTGAACAACAGCGAGGGCACCACCGACTGCATCGACGACAGCGCGCTTTCCGGCTGGGAGCGCAGCGTCACCAAGGTCAACGCGGATGTGCAGATCGTCTGGACCAACCCGGACAAGACCAGCGAAAAGGTCACCATGAGGCTGCTCAACGCCGACGTGAGCGACGTGCGCTGGATACAGGGCGCCCTTTTCGACGAGAACGGCGTATTTGACGGCAGCGTCCCCGGCAAGAACAACCTGCCCTGGAACGTGAGCACCACCATGGCGGGGCAGACCATCATCGGCGGCGCCAAGGCCGACACGCTGAGCGACGCCTTCGGCTACGCGTTCATTTCCGGCAACGCCGGCGACGACAAGATCACCGCCGTGGCGTCGGATAGCGTGCTTGGCGGCGACGGCGACGACACCATCCTGATCCGGGGCGTCTCCGGCGGCGAGGCCGGTTCCTACACCTCTGTCATGCCCGGCTCCGGCAGCAACCGCATTGAGTTGGAACAGCTCGGCGGCGACGGCAAAACCCTCATTAATTGCGGCTCCGGCGACGACCTCTTCGTCGTCCGGGGGCTCGCGGCCGGAACCGGCGAGATCGGCATCATAGCCCGCGACGGCACGGACACCCTGCGCTTTGACGGGTTCCGCGACGGCGTGAAAATCATAGGCACCGACACCCAGCATTTTGAACTCACGGACAAGGCCGCCGGCGGCGCGACCGTGGTGGCCAAGGTCAGGAGCGTTGAGGCATTCGAGGGCACGGCGGCGGCCGACCATGTGGATCTGACCTCCTACGCCAGCGGCGCCGCCTACCGCACCGGCGGCGGCAACGACCACGTTACCGGCGCGGCTGCGGGCGGCAACACCGTCATTGTGGACGGGGCCTTCACGGGCGGCGCGACGGCTGAGGAGCGGCTGACGCTCGACGGCGGCGGCAACTCGGGGGGCGGCAATACCCTCATGGTGGAATTGGCCGGCGCCACCCTCCACCTGGGCGAGGGGATGACCCTCAGCCACAACGGCCAGACCTCCGGCGCGCTCACCAACTTCCAGCGCGTGACGCTGGCGAGCAATGCCGCCCGGGCCGCCGCCGTGGAGGTTGACGAAAGCTGGCAGGCAAACGGGCTGGCCGTGACGACCGGCTCCGGCAACGACAGCTTCACCATCGGCGGAACGGATTTCACGGCTTCCGGCCGGGATCTGACGCTCGGCGGCGGGGCGGGCGACGACGTGTTCACCCTCAGCAACCTTCCCCTTTCTTCCCTGTCGGGTTCCGGCAGCCTGGCCCTCAAGGGCGGCGCGGGCGTGAACACGCTGGTCCTGCAAAACGCCGACATGCCCAACACGCTGGATTTCGACCGGAGCGGCAGGCTCTACGCTTTTGGAGACTGGACCGGCGCGGCGCGCATTGCCGACGCGGAAGGCGAGGCGGGCCTGTACCTTGAAGGCGTCTCGCGCTACGTCAGCCAAAATTCCAACAGCGACGCCGAACACACCGACAGCGCCGTGGCGTTCTACCTGTCCGACGGCCTCGCGTCGGGCGCGAACCTCAGCCTTGAGGGCGGCGAGAACAGCACGTTCTATCTCGGCGCCGTGGACGAAGGCGCACGGCTGGCGATCAGGGGCGGTTCGGGCGCGGGGGACGCGCTGGAGTTCATCCCCCGGCTGCCGTCCGCCCAGGACGGCGGCAACCTCCTGTACCTCACCATGCAGGCGGACGGCTCATTCACCGCCGCCTATGCGGATACTGACGACGCCTCCAGGGCCGTCGCCAACATCACGGGCGGCGGCATCGAGGAGTTCACGTTGGGCGGCGGCCGTATTGTCCGTTCCGCGCCGGGCAACACCAGCCCCGTCAATGCCAATGTCTTCAACGCCGCGCTCTACACGGGCGGGCTGGTGATCTACACCGGCGTGAACAGGGATGTGGTCACCGGCGGCAAGGGCGACGACACCTTCTACCTGTCCACGGGCGATGACGTCATCACCCTCAACGGCGGCAACGACACGCTGGTGCTGACCACGGACGCCATCGGGGATCAAGGCAGCCCCCACACCACCGTCAAGGGCAAGTTCGTCGCCACAGTTGACGGGGAGAACATGCTGAAGGATGACGAGCTCATTGACGCGCACTACATACGCACGGTGAGCAACAACACCACCCTCGGCAGCAAGCAGGGCATCCAGGTCGTCTACAGCAAGCAGGGTGTGTACGACATCGTCCTGCTGTTTGAGGACAACAGGCTCGGCGACATCAGCAACAAGGCGCTGGCGGGCGCAACCCTGAATTTGGATGTTGCCGGCTGGACGGGCGAGGTCAAGGCCAGCGATGTGACAACCTCCATCACCGCGTCCGCGGCGGTGGGCGACGTCACCGTGACGGGCGGCGCGGCGCTTGCTGAAGTGGACTTCCACACGAGCGCGGGCTCCCTCGTCTATACGGACGCGGGCCCGGCCCACGCCCAGCGCGTCACCGGCGTCAATGTCGCCAGGGCCGCCAAGGGCAAGTGGGACAACATGATCACCGTCAACGGCGGGCTGAGCTCCACCGTGGCAGTGGATGCCGACGATGTAGCCAAAGCCGAGGCCGTGGCTGCGGGCAAGGTGGACGTTTACGGAGGCAAGGGCCGTGACCGGGTGCTGGTCAAAGGCGGCAATATCGGCACGGCATCCTTGGAGTATCCTTATAGGGAATACGCCGCCTACACCCTCAGCACCGGCGAGGGCGACGACGCCGTCACGGTGGCGAACGGGGACGGCGCTGCCGTCAATTCCGGCACGCTCATCATTGACGCGGGCCGCGGCGCGGACGCCGTCACCGTGGGCGACATCGCAGGCGGCCAGGTGGCCGTGTTCGGCGGCAAGGGCAATGACACCATCGCGGTGGGCGACATTGCGGGCGGCGCAGTCTATGTGCGCGGCCGCTGGGAGAAGGAAGACAGCCTGCCGGAGGCGGATGACGAGAACTTCGCGTTTGTCACGGCAGCGGAACAGCCCTACGGCGAAGCGTTCGACCGCAGCACAAACAGCGACCCGGACAACGACACCATCACCCTCGGCGCCATTACCGGCGGCGTGGTGGATGTGGAAGGCAACGGCGGCGACAACGCCATCACGGTCAAGTCCATCAGCGGCGGTGAGGTGTCGCTGGGCGGCGGCGCGTCGAAGACCACCATCACCGTGACCGAAGGCATCTCCGGCGGCACGGTGAAAATGGACGGCGACGAGGGCGTGAACGCCTTCAACATGGGCGCGGTCAGCGGAACCGCCCGTGTGGAAGCGCGCGGCTACCACAACAGCGTCAACACCTTCAACATCGAAAGCGCCGCCGCCGGCACGGTTGTCGCCCTGTATGGCGACGGCGGAAACTGCAATCTCGACGGCAACACCGACACGCTGAACTTCATCGGTACCGCAACGGGCGTCAAGGCCGACTTCGATGCAGGCGTTATTGTGAGCCCCCTCGACGGCATTTCACCCCTTCCCGGCTACGCAGCCATCGGCCTC
Organism: Desulfovibrio desulfuricans; assembly: GCA_015062205.1. GTDB lineage: Bacteria > Desulfobacterota > Desulfovibrionia > Desulfovibrionales > Desulfovibrionaceae > Desulfovibrio > Desulfovibrio desulfuricans_D. The sequence continues at coordinate 26,265 of SUVB01000004.1, read as the reverse complement.
TCCGGCGTGGAAGTGGTGAACGGCACGGCCCTGGCGGACGAGTTCGTGCTTGAAGGCTTCATCGGCAGCAAACTCACCATCAACGGCATGGGCGGCGGCGACAGCTTCACGGCCTGCGATTGGGACGGATGCATCGGTTCCGGAAGTTACGGTCACAACACATGGCCGGGCTTTGTCCAGCAGGTCACCGTGAACTTCACCGGCGGCGGCAACACGGCCACCGTGGGCCTGGTCGATGCCAAAAGCGACGACGGCAAGCAGCAAAGCAGGCTCACCGTCTCGGGCGACGGCAAGAAGGACGCGGACGGCAAGGGCGACACGCTCGTCATTGACGGAACTGCGGCCATTGACGGCATGACGCCCACCGGCGTGAGCTTTGAGCTTAACGGCTACGGCCAGCTCACCGGCGCGGACCTCAAGGACGGCGAACCGCAGCTGGGCAGCCTGATGTTCTGCTCTTGGGACGGTCAGGCGACCCAGGGCACGGGAACGGCAAGCCATGTGGTCACCACAAATATCTACAACTATGCGCTCAAAGCCGCCTCCGGCAGTTACAACATCCTGGACGCCCACGCCTACAAGGGCGCGGTGACGCTCTCAGCCGACAACGGCGCCAACACCTTCATCGGCGGCGGCAGCACGGCCACCCGGATGACGGGCGGCAGCGGCAGCGACACGTTCCGCCTCACCGGGAATGTGGGGCTGGTGGACGGCGGCGAAGGGCGCGACACCGTGAACCTGTTCGATCAGAACGGCACGAGTTACACCCTCGCCGGCTCCGGCGATGCCCTCACCCTGAGCGGCGGCGTTGCGGCCACGCTCAGGAACATTGAGGAAATTCAATTCAAGGCGGGCACAACCCTCACGCTGAACGCGGCGGCCGGCATTCCCGTCATCACCCTCGCCGCGGACGCCGGCAGGAAGGACACGCTGCATCTGGGCGCGAACATGGCCGGCAACACGGTCAACGTCAACGGCTTCAACCTCGCGGACGACGTCATCACGGGCGGCACGCTGACCGGCACGACTCAGGATGGCGAAACCACGATCCGCACGTACAGCCTCACCGGCGGCGGCAGCGTCGACGTCATCCTCCACGGCGTGCAGGATCACAGCGCGGATTCCACGGGCGACGTCCGCAGCCTTACCGGCGGAGCCGTCTACTTCGGCAGCGCGCACGCGGATACGGTCACGCTCTCCCTGGGCGCGACCGGCTCCTTCGTGGACCTCAAGGGCAATGACGAAGCGGGGGGTGAGGAAACCCTCACCGTCACGCTGGACGGCGCGCAGCCGCATTACGGGGCAAGCACGCTCCGGTCGTCCGGCGGCATGGCGGCGGGCGCAACCTCCGTGCTGGCGGTGGACAATGCCGGCTTTGGCGGCGGCGCAACCCTTGCCTTCAAGAACACCGGCGGCGTTGCCACCCTGTCCTCCATCACGCTGAAGGATGGCTCGGCCGTCCACAAGGCAGAGCTCGCCACCAGCGGCTTCACGGCCTACCGCGGCACGACTGCCGCCGATGCGGTGACCGCGACAGCTGGCGGCGCGCTGACCTATGAGACCGGCGGCGGCGCGGACAACGTCACCGCCGGTTCCGGAAACGACGCAATCACGGTCACCACGCTGGTGACGGGCACGAACATCAACACCGGCAGCGGCACGGACACCATCTGCATCAAGGGGGTGGAAGACCACCAATACGATAGTGGGACAACACTGTTCAAAGCGACCGGTAGGGGCATCCTCAGTTTTGCGGGCGACACCCCCGTGCAAATGGCAATATGGAACAGCGGAACACGGGCAGATATCACGATGGCAGGCCATGAGTTCCAAGACCTCACGCTCAATGGCTTCACCCAGTTCGCGGGTTCCGGCGGCAACGACGCCTTTACGTTCGCAAGTTGGGCCAACAACCCGACCTTTGACGGCGGTGACGGCGACGACACGGCCGAATTCCGCTACCTGGGAAACATGGCCGACAAGAAGTTCGCCGTCTTCCAGGTGGGTTCCGCCAGCGGCGACATACAGGTGCAACGCGGTTATCGCGGCAACACTGTGGGCAGCTACGTCATTGAATCCGGGTACGTGACCCTGAAGAACATGGAGACGCTGCAGGGAACCGCAGGCATCCGGGATATGTTCCGGATCAAGGAACTGAACAGCGCCACCGCCGCGCCCACCTACAAGGCGGCCTCCAACGGCGAGTGCGACAATGTGCGCATCCGCGGCATCGCCGCCGCAACCAAGGCAAACGCCGTCACCCTGAAGGCGGAGGGTTCCGCGGACAGGGGGAGCGATATGGAAGTGTCCTTCTTCGGAAGCTATGGCGACGAGGATCACACAATACAGGGCGTCCGCCTGGAGTTGAAGAAGGACGACGTCTGGGCCGTGCTGGGCGACCTTGGTTATAATGTGTACGCCGCAGCCGCCAACACATCCAAAAAGCAGGCTAGGCTGGACCTGACCGGCGTCTACGGGCTGGGCGGCACGGACGCCAAGGATATGTTCGTGCTCCACAGCGACTATGATGATTTCTTCGCGGGCGACCCGGACTATGCCCTGGTTCTTGACGGCGGCACCGGCGTGGACGTCTTCACCATGGCCGCCCCGGAAACCGGGACGGCATGGGGCAACCAGACGCTGACCTTCGGCGCGGGCGACGACGCCAAGGGGGCGTGGCTTACAAACGCCGGCAACCACACGACGCGCTTCATCAGTGTGGAGCAGTTCAACATTGTCGGCGACAGCGTGACGCTGCAATCCCGCGTCAACAATTCCGAAGCCGACGGCGTGTTCGTGCTTGACGGGGACACGATTGTGACCGCCGACGCCCTGGCCGCCGACGGCACGGTCACGGTGAACTTCAGCGGCGGCGTCACTGTGGGCGCGGGAAAGACCTTCACCTACACCGGCAGCGCGACCAAGGCCGACACGGTGACCCTGGGCGAAGTGAGCGGCGGCACGAAGTTCGACAAGCGTGAAACTAACCCCACCCGCTACCTGAAGATGGACGCCGGCGCGGGCGCGGGCGACGTGCTCACGCTTCACGCCGGGGTCGCTGCGGACGGCGAGGACAAGGATGTGGCCGTGCACATTGACGGCAAGGGCAATGTGGTGGCTCTGGGCTGGGGTGAGAAGACGATAACCGACTATACCTATTCGGCTTCGTACATGGCCCGTCAGAACCGTCAGCATGTGCTGCTTTCCGGCTTTGAGACCATTGTGGGCGATTCCGCCTACGGCACCCAGTTCAGGATTTCCGATGAGCTGGCGAGCGATCTCACGCTGACGGGCATGAGCACTTCCCAGTTACAGGGGTCAGAGCGGGATTTCTTTGCGATCAACACGGTGAAGGCAGGCCATACGCTGAAGCTGAATTCCCAGAACGGCGCACTCAAGTTGAACAAGAAGACGGACAACAGCATCATCGCCACCGTGCACATGGACGCCGGCGACAGCGCAAACAACAGGGTGACGTTCGCCAAGGCCAATGCCGCCGCCACATACGGCACGGTGGACTACGGCAAAGTCAAGACCTTCGTGGGCAATGACCCTGACGAAGCCAAATCGGACACGGACAACAAGGGTACCAACATCTTCGAGTACACGACGAAGCAGGCTGTCTCCGGCACAGTTCTCAATCTGGGGCTGTCTTCCGGCGAACAGTACGGCAGCGAACTCTGGCAGCTCAATATCGGGGCGTCCGACGCGGCCGTCAGGGCCATGGACAAGGTCGTGTTCCGGACTGCCGAGGAGGATGCCACCACATACAGGCTTGTGGGAGACGACGAACAAGGCGCGCTGTCGCTCAACGGCAATGTAAATCTTGACTTCAGCGGCATGGCCAACGGCGGCGCTGTGGACTTCAGCAACGGCCTCTCGCTGGGGTTCATCACCGTCACGGATACTGAGGAGAACGAGTGGACGATGACGCCCACCGGCGCGCTGACCTTCACCGGCAGCGCAACCGGGGCCGACAGGGTGACGCTGGGCGAACTCGTCGTCGGCACGGAGTTCCACAGCAAGGAAACCAACCCCACCCGCTATCTGAAGATGGACGCGGGCGCGGGCGCGGGGGACACGCTTATCCTCGCAGGCGGCAGCGACAACTCCCGCGACGTGTCCGTGCACATTGACGGCAGCGGCAGCGTGGTGGGCCTGGGTTACGGTGAGGATGCGGACGCCGCCAGCGACGCCAAGCAGAACGTGCTGCTCTCCGGCTTTGAGGAGATCTCCGGCGGCTCCGTCACCGGCACGCAGTTCCGCGTGATCGGCGAGTTGGAGCGCAACCTCACGCTCAAGGCCGCCACGCTTTCCGACGGCGGCTCGTTCAGCGAGGGCAACACCTTCGCCGTGAACACGGTGAAGGCCGGCGCCGTCCTGACCATTGCGGACGCCAGCGCCTACGACGTGCTCAAGCTGAACAAGAAGACGGACGACGATATCACGGCCACCGTGCACATGGACGCCGGCAACAGCGCAAACAACAGGGTGACCTTCGCCAAGGCCAATGCCGCCACCACGTACGGCACGGTGGACTACGGCAACGTCAAACGCTTCGTGGGCAACGTCTACAACACGCCGTACAGCCATGCAGACAACAAGAGCATGGGAACCAACGTCTTCGAGTTCACCACGGCGGCGTACGGCGACCTTGCCCTGGGGCTGACCACGGGCCGGCACTACGGCAGCGAATGGACGCAGCTCAATGTGGGCGAGGGCGGCTCGTACGCCTCCATCCTGGCCATGGACAGGGATGTGTTCAGGACCGCCGATGGCTCCAGCGCCGGATACAACCTCACGCTTGAGGAGAATGCGACGCTGACGCTGCGCGGCGACATGAACCTTGACCTCTCGGGCATGGCCAATGGCGGCGCGGCGGACTTCTCCAACGGCCTCAACTTCCTTGGGGAAGTCTGGAAAAATGACGAACCGGTACAGGGCACGACCGGCACGCTGTCCTTCACCGGCAGCGCGGACGGCGCGGACACGGTGACGCTGGGCGAACTTTCGGGCCTGTCCACCACGTCCATCCTGCTGTCCGTCAGCGGCGGCGACGGTGATGGCGTGGAGGACGTGCTGACCTTTACCACGGGGGGGCATGTGCGCTTCAACGCGGCCGGCGCAATCTACCAGGTGCATTATGCCGCACACCCGGAAATCGCTAACACGGCCAAGAACGTGAACCTCTCCGGCTTCGAGAAGGTGACGTGCAACTCCGGACTGGTCTTCGACGCCCGCAGCACCACCACCAAGGCAATGACCTTTGAGGGGGGCATAGCGCAGGACACCTACTGCATCAACAAGACGAACAACATCACCATTGTGGACGAAGATTTTACTGTCGGCGACAAGGTGGTGCTGTTCGGCTTCGCGTCTGGAGACAACGCGCTTGCCAGGACGGCAGCAGGCGATAAAACCACCTTCGAGGGCCTGCGGTTTGCCTTTGACGGCGGTATGCTGACGGTGACCTCTGCAGAAGCGAACGTGAATGCCAGAAAGACCTTCCTCACGTTCGACATGGGCAACCCGGCGACATACCAGGAGAATGCGGCGGATCTGCTGACCTTCGCCAACGGTGACTCCCAGAGTTCCAACCTGCTGGCGGGCGCCATCGACCTCTCCAGCCTGGTCACCAACTTCGAGCATGCTGTGGATGATGATGGTAAGGCCACGCTCACGCTGGCCGACGGCAGGTATAAGTATGTAGCGTAACGTTACGTCCTCCCCGGTTCCGTCGCCCGAAGGCGGCTGCCGGGGAGGCAGGCCGGTTCCGTCGCCTGAAGGCGGCTGCCGGCATCCGTGGGACGAACAGCAAGCGGAGGCCCGCGCCACAGGGAGCGGGCCTCCCTTTCGGAACAGCGCGGACGCGGGAAGGCCTGCCTTCCCGCGTCCGGCATTGGCCCGGAACACCAGCGCCGCCCTGTGCCCGCGCGGCGCGCCAACGCGCAAACAGGAGGGAAATCTCATGGCTGATGCAGAGAACAACACCGAAGGGCAGGCCGCCGAAAACGCGCCGGACGCCGCAGGACAGGCCCGGCAGGTGCCCGTGGGCTTCACGGGCAAGCGCGTGCCCACCAGCTACGCCAACGCCTTCCAGACGCGCGTGGTGGACGGCATGGTCTGCCTTTCCTACGGCGTGAGCTACGGCGAGCCCGTGGCCCGCGAGGGCGGCAATGTGCAGGGCCTGGCCGTGGACATGGAGCGCCGCGTGGTCATGACGCCGGACGCCGCAGGCCGCCTTGTCAACGCGCTGGCGCGCCTGCTGCGCCCCGCCGCCGGGGCCGCCCCCGCGGGGAGCGCGGAAGGCGCGGGCGAAGCCGAGACATTCGGCCGGAACTAGGCCGCGCGGGCCGCTCCGGTTCCCCGGCGCGGCCCGCCCGCACGCGCCCATGAACATCCTGTTCTGCCACAACAACTTTCCCGGCCAGTTCCACCGCCTCGCCGTGGAGCTGGCGGCGGATGCAAGCAACCGCGTGGTCTTCCTCTCCCTCTACCGCCGGGGGGACGTGAACGTGCCCGGCGTGGACTGGCGGCAGGTGCCCCTGCCGGCGGAGGAGGAAAACCCCAACCGCCCGCGCAAGAAATACCTGACCATCCTCGCGCGCGGCGAACGCTTCGCCGACGCCATGCTGGCCCTGCGCCGGGAGGGCTTTGCCCCCGACGTGGTCTACGGGCATGTGGGCTTCGGCTGCAACATCTACGCAAAGGACATCTTTCCCCGCGCCGCGCACATGGGCTTTTTCGAGTGGTTCTACACGGCCGGGGCGGACGTGGGCTTTTTTGCCGGGCCCAGGGGGCCGGCCCTGACAACCCTTGCCGAGAACCGGCAGTGCAACATGTGCATGCTCACGGCCCTCAACGACTGCTGCCTGGGCATCACGCCCACGCGCTGGCAGCTGGAACAGCACCCGCAGGAATATCGGCACAAGCTGCATGTGCTGCACGACGGCGTGGACACGCGCTTCTTTTCCCCGCAGAAGACGCGCGGGGTGAAACTCCGCGCGCTGGACCTCTCCGGCGTGGAGGAGCTGGTCACCTACGCCACGCGCGGGCTGGAGCCGTACCGCGGCTTCCACACCTTCTACCGGGCCCTGCCCGCCATCCTTGCGGCGCGGCCCAGGGCCCATGCCGTCATCATGGCCGACGACCGCAGCCCCTACGGCGGCGAGCGCAAGGACGGCAAAACGTGGAAGCAGGTGCTGCAGGAAGAGGTCAGCGTGGACGAGGCCCGCGTGCACTTCCTGCCCTTTCAGCCCTATGACCAGTACCGGGCGCTGCTGCGCGCCTCGGACTGCCACGTCTACCTCACCGCGCCCTTCGTGCTCTCCTGGTCCATGCTGGAGGCCATGAGCTGCGGCTGCCTTGTGGTGGCGTCGGACACGGAGCCCGTGCGCGAGGTCATCCGTGACGGCGTCAACGGCTTCCTGACGGATTTCTGGCAGCCGGAGGGGCTGGCCCGCCGCGTCGTCGCCTGCCTGGAGCGGCAGGGGGAGATGGAGCCCGTGCGCGCCCGCGCCCGCAAGACCATCCTTGAGCGCTACGACCTGAGGAAGCTGCTGCCCCTGCAGGTGGGGCTGGTCAGGGCGGCCGCCGCCCTTGGCGCGGCGGGACGGGCGGGGTAGGGGCCATGCTCTATCCCTCCGCCACGGTTCCCTGTTTCGCGCTGGCCGCCGGTCTGCTCAAGCTGCCGGTGCCTTCCTCGCTGCCCATGCCTGCGGAAGGGCTGGACGGGCAGGCGCTGACCGCCCTGGCCGAGCGGCTGGGGCTGGAGCTGGACGTGGTGGAGGGGGAAAGCCTGGAGGAGATCGCCTCCCGTCCCCTGAAAGGCCCGGTGGTTCTGCCGCTCAGGGAGGGCAGGGCCGTGCTTTTTGCGGGGCGCGTGCCGGACAGGCCTGTGGCGCTGGTCATGGACCCTCTGGCGCAGCCCGTCCGCCAGGCCAGAATCCCCTTTGCGGAGCTTGCCGCCCGGTGGACGGGCCGCGCGCTGCTGCTGGCCCCGCGCCGCCTGGCGCACCGGCACGTGCACGCGCTGGTGAGCATGGCCCGCGAGTACGGCAAGGACCTTTCCGCGGAAGATCTCATCCACGCCTATGTGCTGGACGGGCGGGAGCCGGACAAGAGCCTGTTCATGCGCATGATAGGCGATCAGGGGCTGGAGGGGCGCGACGCCCCGGCCACGCTGGACGATCTGGCGCAGATGCCGGCGGGCCTGCCCTTTCTGCTGCACTGCACGGGCGGGGGCCTGCTCATCCTCTGGCAGATGGAGGGGGACAGGCTGGAGATAGAGAACCCGGACCGCCCGCACATGGGCCGCACCTGGGTTTCGCGGGCGGAGGTGGAGCCGCTGCTGGACGGGCAGGTGACCTTCGTCAAGGCGCGGGAGCAGGGCGTGCCCAGCCTGGCGGCCCCGAAGAAGAAATTCGGCCTGCCGTTCTTCCTCAGCGAAATCCGGCACATGTCCGGGAGCCTGGGGGAGGTGGGCGTGGCCGCGGTGGCCATCCAGCTGCTGGGGCTGGCCACGCCGCTGTTTTTTCAGGTGATCATCGACAAGGTGGTCACGCACCAGGCGCTGTCCACCCTGCACGTACTGGGCATCGGCATGCTGGCGGCCATAGGCTTCGAGTGCCTGTTCGGCTGGCTGCGCTCCTACCTTTTGCTCTATGTCACCAGCGTCATTGACCTGCGGCTCTCCATCCGCACCTTCGAGCATCTGTCGTCCCTGCCCCTGCCGTTTTTCGAGCGCACGCCCTCAGGGGTCATCATCAAGCACATGCAGCAGCCGGAAAAGATTCGGGAGTTCCTCACGGGCCGGGTGTTCGGGGCGCTGCTGGACTGCGTGTCGCTCATCGTGGTGCTGCCCATCCTGTTCCTGTACGCCTGGCAGCTCACGGCGGTGGTGCTCTTCTTTTCCGCGCTTTCCGCGCTGACCATCTTTCTGGCCATGGGGCCGTTCCGCCGCCGCCTGCAGGATCTCTACGCCACGGACGGCGAGCGGCAGGCCTATCTGGTGGAGAACATCCGGGCCATGCCCACGGTCAAGTCCCTCTCTCTGGAGAAAAAGCAGCGCAAGGGCTGGGACGACCGCACGGCCGTGGCCACGGGCATGCGCTTCCGCGTGGGCAAGATGGGCATCAGCATCAACGCCTTCATCAAGGTCATCCAGCAGTGCATGATGCTCTGCACGCTGTGGTGGGGCGTGTACCTCGTGTTTGACAACATCCTCACCGTGGGCGCGCTGGTGGCCTTCAACATGTATTCCCAGCGGGTCAGCGGGCCGCTGGCGCAGCTGGCCGGGCTTATCCAGCAGTATCAGGAGGCCGGCGTCTCCCTGCGCATGCTGGGGCAGGTCATGGACGAAGCGCCGGAGAACGGCGGGGCGCGCGGTGTGCTGCCGCGCATCGACGGCGGCATCCGCTGCAGGGGGCTGACGTTTCGCTACAGCAAGGACGGCGCGCCGGCCCTCGCGGACATCAATTTTGAAATCGGCGCGGGCAAGACCCTGGGCATCGTGGGGCGCTCCGGCTCGGGCAAGAGCACGCTGACGCGGCTCATCCAGCGGCTCCAGCCCATGCAGGAAGGGGATATCTGGATAGACGGCCACAATATCCGCGACATTGACATGGTGCACCTGCGGCGCTCCATCGGCGTGGTGCTGCAGGAGAACTTTCTGTTCCGCGGCCGCGTGCGGGACAATATCGCCATGACGCGCCCCACGGCCGGCCTGGAGGACATCCGGCACGCGGCGAAGATGGCGGCGGCGCACGAGTTCATTGAGAAGCTGCCCAAGGGCTATGACACCGTCCTTGAGGAAGGGGGATCGAACCTTTCGGGCGGGCAGCGCCAGCGGCTGGCCATAGCGCGGGCGCTGCTGACCAATCCCCGGCTGATGATCCTTGACGAGGCGACAAGCGCGCTGGACCCGGAGAGCGAGGCGGAAATCCAGAAGAACATCGCGGACATTTCCGTGGGGCGCACCATGATCATCGTGAGCCACCGGCTGTCCATGCTGCGCCATGCGGACAAGATTCTGGTGCTGGAAAACGGGCGGCTTGTGGGCGACGGCACGCATGAGGAACTCTATGCCGGTTGCCCGCAGTACCGCACGCTGTGGGACAGGCAGAACAAGGTGCGGGAGGGCGCGGCATGAGCCGCCTTTCGGCATTGCGGCAGGGCCTTCGCCGCATGGGGCGCAAGGAGGGCGTCTCCGGCGAGATTCTGCGCTTCCAGCCGGACAGCGTGCTGTTGGAGCGGGCCACGCCGCCCCTGGGGGCGCGTGCGGCGCTGTACGCCATATCGGCGGGCGTGCTGCTGCTGATCCTCTGGTCCATCTTCGGGCATATCGACCGTGTGGTCGTGGGGACGGGCAAGGTCGTGACGGCCACGCAGCCCGTGGTGCTGCAGTCCTACAGCATTGCCCTGGTGAAGGATATCCGCGTGCGCATGGGGCAGCGGGTGAAAAAGGGCGACATCCTCGTGGTGCTGGACTCCACCTTCGCGCAGGCGGACATGACGCAGCTTGGGGAACGGATAACGAGCCTGCAGGCGCACCTGGCGCGCCTGCAGTGCGAGCTGGACGGGCAGGGCTATCCGCCGCCGAGGAAACCGGGAGAGCCTGTGCCCACCGGGACAGCATTGCGTGAGCAGTGCTTTCAGGCGGATATCTGGCGCAGCCGCCGCGAGGAGTATGATTCGCACATCCGGGCCTATGACGAGGCGGTCAAGAAGCTCCGGGCCGAAATAGCGGCCACGGAGGAAGACCTCAAGCGTCGGCAGGAGCGCCTCAGGATCTATCGGGATTTTGAGCGCATGCGGGAGCACCTGTACCGTCAGGACATCGAGGCGCGGGCCTCGTATCTGGAAATCCGGCGGGACAGGCTCACGGTGGAGAGCGATGAGCTGCGCCTGCGCAGCACGCTGCAGGAAAGCCGCAGCCAGCTTGCCGGCACGGAGGCTGACCGCACGGCCTATGTGAGCGGCTGGCGCGGGCAGACGGCGCAGGAACTGGTGGACGTGCGGCGCGAGCTGGATCAGGCGCTGGAGCAGTACAGCAAGGCGCAGAAAATGGGCGACCTTGTGAACATCCGCGCGCCCATGGACGCCGTGGTGCTGGAACTGGCCCAGCGCAATGCGGGTTCCGTGGCCAATGAGACGGAGGCCCTGGTGACGCTGGTGCCGGAGGATGCGGAGCTGGAGGTGGAGGTGGACATCCAGCCGCAGGATGTGGGCTACATCCGGCCGGGGCAGTCGGCCCGGGTCAAGCTGGCGACCCTGCCGTTCCAGAAACACGGCAAGCTGGAGGCCGCCCTGAAAACGGTGAGCCGTGACGCCTTCCAGAACGAGCGCGGCGGACAGGGCGTGTACCGTGCGCGTTTGAGCCTGCCCGCCCATCCCCTGGAAAGCCTCCACGACGTGCCGGACACGTTTACGCTGCTGCCGGGCATGACGGCCACGGCGGAGATCAATGTGGGCGACCGGCGGATCATCGAATATTTCCTGTACCCCGTGCTGGCGGGCTTTGACGCCCCCAGACCGCCGGAACAGAAGGGCATGAAGGAAGACCCGGAGCCATGAGCATATTGCGTTGCAGTACCTGTATCCTGACGGCCGTGCTGGCCGCGGCGCTTTTTGCGGGGCCGTGCTGGGCCCGGGAGGCCCGTTCCGGGCATCCCGGGGGCAATCCGCTGTACTCGGGGCGCAAGCTGCAGACAAAGCCGCTGCCGCCGCCTTCGGGGCCTGTGAGCATGGAAGATGCCGTCACTCGCGCCATCCGTGACAATCCGAGCCTGGGCGCGGAGGAGGCGCAGCGCGAGTCTTCGGAGGCGGCGCGCAAATCCGCGCGGGGCGCCTTCGGGCCGCGGCTGGGGATGTCGTATTCGGCCATAAAGCAGAAAAGGGATACGTCCCCCGCCTCAACTTCCGAACTGACGCCGGAGCGCGGGACGTACTCGTGGGGAGTGGAAATCTCTCAGCCGGTGTTTCAGGGGTTCCGCCTGCTGGCGGCCTACCAGAGGGCGGCCCTGCAGGAGGAGAGCGACCGCGCGGCAGTGCGCAATGCGGAACTGACGATGACCGGCAAGGTGCAGGCGGCCTTTCTGGACTATCTGCGCTATGCGGAGAATGCGCGCAGCAGCCGGGAATCGCTGGAGCGGCTGCAGGACCAGCTGCATATCACCAAGGCCTTTTACGAGGTGGGGCTGCGGCCCCGCATTGACGTGCTGCAGGCCGAAGTGGATGTGCGTCAGGCGGAAAGCACGCTGCTCCAGGCGGAGAACAGCCGGGATACGAGCCTTGCGCAGCTGAACACGCTTATCGGGCTGCCGGCGGCGTCCAGGGTGGACTATGCGGGCACGCTGGCCTACGTGCCCTTCCGCCGCAGTCTGGAGCAGTGCCTTGAGGCGGCCTACCGCCTGCGGCCGGACCTGCACATGGCGGCGCTGGCCGTGGACATCGCGGGCAAGAGCCAGAAGGAGGTGCAGGCCGGGTACTATCCGCAGGTGGAGGCGTACTGGAACATGACGCAGACGGGCAACACGCCGACCCTGCAGGAGTCCGGGCAGTACGGTTCCCGCGCGCAGACGTGGGAGGTGGGCGCCAGGGCCACATGGGAGGTGTTCCAGTGGGGAACGACCTACTATGCGGACAAGCAGGCCGGGCATCTGGTCACCAAAATGCGTTATGCGCAGGAAGATTTGAAGCTCAACGTGGGCTACGAGGTGAAATCCCGTCTGCTGGCCGTGCGGGAGGCTGCCAAGCGCATCAAGGTGACGGAGACGGCCGTGGCGCAGGCGCAGGAGGCCTACAAGGTGGCCAAGGCGCGTTATCGTGAACAGGTGGGCACGAACTTCGACGTGCTGGACGCCTCTGCGAAGCTGACCGTGGCCGAGGCGGACTTGACGGGCGCGCGTGCGGACTATCTGGCGGCCTTGTCGCAGCTCTATGTGTCCATGGGCGAATACCGTCCCAACCTCATGCACCATTGAGGGAACAATGCCGGAACGTCTGAAGGCCCTGCTCGCCGCGTTGCGCGCGCGGTTTTGCCCGCCTGCGGAGGAAAACGGCCGCGCCGTGCCCGGGGACATACTGCGCTTTCAGCCGGACGCCGTGCTGCTGAACCGCTCCCGGCCGCCGCTGGGCATGCGGGCGACCGTGCATGCGCTGTGGATATGCCTGCTGTTCCTGCTGCTGTGGGCGGTGTTCGGCAAGGTGGACCGCGTTGTGGTTGGCGAGGGCAAAATCCTCACGGTGACGCAGCCGGTTGTTTTGCAGGCCTACAGCATTTCGCTGGTGAAGGAGATTCGCGTGCGCATGGGGCAGCGCGTGAAGAAAGGCGATGTCCTCGTGGTGCTGGACCCCACCTTCGCGCAGGCGGACATGGCGCGTCTTTCGGAACGCATAGCGAGCCTGGCGCAGCACGAGGCGCGGCTGCGCTGCGAGCTGGCCGGGCAGGATTTTCCCGTGCCGGGCAGGAGCGCGGCAACGGAGTCCGAGGCGCGGGAAGAGCGCATCCAGGCGGACATCTGGCGAAGCCGCCGGGAGGAGTATGAAGCGCGGCTGCGCACGTATGACGAACAGCGCCGGCAGACGGAGATGGAGATCGAGGCCACGCTGGAGGATGTGCAGCGGCGCGAGGAGCGGCTCAAAATTTACCGCGAGTTGGAAGGCATGCGCCGCAAGCTGTACGAGCGGGGCATTGAGGCCAGGGCCGGCTTTCTGGAGGTGCAGAAGGACCGGCTTTCCGTGGAGGCGGATCTGCTGCGCCTGCGCAGCACCGCGCAGGAGCTGCGCCATGACCTGGAACGTATAGCTGCGGGACGCGAAGCCTATATTACGGGCTGGCGCAGCCAGACGGCGCAGGAACTGGTGACGGTGCGGCGCGATCTCGACGAGGCGCGGGAGCAGTGGAACAAGGCGCTCAAGATGGGCGAGCTGGTGGACATCCGTGCGCCCATGGACGCGGTGGTTCTGGAACTGGCCAGGCGCAATGCGGGTTCCGTGGCGGACGAGGCCGAAGCCCTGGTGACGCTGGTGCCGGATGATGCCCAGCTGGAGGCCGAGGTGGACATCCTGCCGGAGGACATCGGCTATATTCAGGAAGGCATGCCGGCAGCGCTCAAGCTGGCGACGCTGCCGTACCAGCGGCACGGCAAGATAGACGGAACGCTGAAAGCCATCAGCAAGGACGCGTTTGACAAGGAAACGCCGGCCGGGGTCATCCGGGTATACCGGGCGCGCATCAGCCTGCCTCCGGATCCGCTGGCAGGCCTGCGCAATCTGCCGGAAGGTTTTGCCCTGTTGCCGGGGCTGGCGCTGACGGCGGAGATCAGCGCGGGGGAGCGCAGCCTCATCGAATATGCGCTGTACCCCATATTGGCGGGTTTTGATGCCGGCTTGCGGGAGCCGCGGTAGGGGGCAATGCCGGGACGGCCGCCTTCAGTATGCGGATTCCGGGGCAGACCAGCTCGTCTTCACCAGGATGGCGCAGCAATGAGGAGCGTATGATTTTTACGGATAACACGTCACGTCGCCTACGAATGGAGCAGTAGATGCCGTTCTTCACGTGCCTGCGCCTGGCGGCCGCACAGTGCAAGCTGCCGCCTCCAGAGGCTGAACCGCCCAGACCGGAAGGCAGTATTACGCTGGAGAGCCTGCGGGAGTATGCCGCCGCCCTTGGCCTGGAAGTGGAGCCGGTGCAGGGCGAGGGGCTGGAAACGCTCGCCTCCCGTCCCCTGCGCGGGCCCATTCTGCTGCCTCTGCGCAACGGGTCGGCCGTGCTCTTTGCCGGTCGCCTGCGCGGCAAGCCCGTGGCCACGGTCATTGATCCCTCCACGGAACCTCCGCAGCAGGGGAACATGGCCTTTGAGGAACTCTCCCGCCACTGGACCGGCCAGGCCCTGCTGCTCTCGCCGCATATCGGCAGAGCCGAACCGGCTGAACCGGAGCAGACGCTGCCGCTTCCGGGCGGGGGAACAGCCGCGCCTAAGTTCAGCCTGGCCTTCTTCATGGGCGAGATCCGGCGCATGCGCAAGAGCCTTGCCGAAGTGGGCCTTGCCGCCGTGGGGCTGCAGCTCATCGGTCTGGCCACGCCATTGTTCTTCCAGATCATCATTGACAAAGTTGTCGGCTACCATTCCGAGACAACGCTGCACATGCTGGCCATCGGCATGCTGGGGGCCATTCTTCTGGAGGCGCTGTTCGGCTGGCTGCGCTCCTATCTGCTGCTGTTCGCCACGAGCGTCATTGACTTGCGGTTGTCCATCCGCACGTTCGAGCGTCTGTCCGGGCTGTCACTGCCGTTTTTTGAGCGCAACCCCGCCGGCGTGCTCATCAAGCACATGCAGCAGCCGGAAAAAATACGGCAGTTTTTGACGGGGAGCGTGTTCGGCGCCCTGCTGGACAGCGTGTCGCTCTTCATCGTGCTGCCCATCCTCTTTGCCTACTCATGGCGGCTGACCCTGCTGGTGCTGGCCTTCTCTGCCGCCGGCGCCGGGGCCATTGCCCTGGCCATGGGGCCGTTCCGCAAGCGCCTGCAGGACTTGTATTCCTGCGAAGGCGAGCGGCAGGCCTACCTCGTGGAAAACATCCGGGCCATGCCCACGGTGAAATCCCTGTCGCTGGAGCCCCTGCGCCGCGCCGGCTGGGACGGGCGCACCGCCGTTGCCACGGGCATGCGTTTTCGCGTGGGCAAGATGGGCATCGGCATCAACGCCTTCATGCAACTCATGCAGAAGGGCATGATGCTGACCACGCTCTGGTGGGGCGTGTATCTGGTTTTCGACAACAGCATGACGGTGGGCGCGCTGGTGGCCTTCAACATGTACT
The DNA here is from genome assembly GCA_015062205.1 of Desulfovibrio desulfuricans. Lineage (GTDB taxonomy): Bacteria > Desulfobacterota > Desulfovibrionia > Desulfovibrionales > Desulfovibrionaceae > Desulfovibrio > Desulfovibrio desulfuricans_D. The sequence continues at coordinate 10,443 of SUVB01000004.1, read as the reverse complement.
CCGCCAGGGTCAGCGGCCCGCTCGTGCAGTTTGCGAGCCTCATCCAGCAGTGGCAGGAGACGGCGGTCTCCATGCAGATGCTCAGCAACATCATGGACGAGCCTCTGGAGGATGGCGGGCAGCACGGCAGCGAGCCCCAAATCCTCGGGGCCATCCGGGGCGAGGGCATCTCTTTCCGTTATGCGGAAGAGGCGCCTCTGGCGCTGGATAACGTGAGCTTCGCCATCCCGGCAGGCGGCACGCTGGGCATCGTCGGGCGGTCAGGCTCGGGAAAGAGCACGCTGACCCGCCTCATCCAGCGGCTCATCCCCATGCAGCAGGGCGACATCTGGATTGATGGAGTGAATCTGCGGGACATCGACATGCACCATTTGCGGCAGTCCATCGGTGTGGTGCTGCAGGAGAATTTCCTGTTCCGCGGGCGCGTGCGCGACAATATCGCCATGACCCGCCCCACGGCCACGCTGGAGGAGATTGTGAAAGCCGCCCGCATGGCCGCGGCCCACGAGTTTATCGAGAAGCTGCCCGAGGGCTACAACACCGTGCTTGAAGAAGGCGGCTCCAACCTCTCCGGCGGCCAGCGCCAGCGTCTGGCCATAGCGCGGGCCCTGCTGACGGACCCGAAGATCATGATCTTTGACGAGGCCACCAGCGCGCTGGATCCGGAGAGCGAGGCCGAGATTCAGAACAATATCCGCAACATCTCCTCCGGGCGCACCATGATCATCGTGAGCCACCGCCTGTCCATGCTGCGGCATGCGGACAGAATACTTGTGCTGGAGAACAGCCGGCTCGTGGGCAGCGGAACCCACGAGGAGGTCTACGCCAACTGCCCGCAGTACCGCAATCTCTGGGATACCCAGAACAAGGTGGGGGAGGGGCAGCATGAATGATTTTGAACAGGTTTTCGGACGTGTGGTTCAGGCGACGGGCATTGCATCGCAAACAGGGCTGGCCGAAGTTCTCGGAGTCAGTCCGTCGGCTGTCTCCGACGCCAAGAAACGAGGAAAGTTTTCGGCCGAATGGCTGTTGAAGCTGCTTGAAAAGCAGGGAATAAATCCTGTATGGCTCAAGTCGGGCGCGGGGCCGAAACGGCTGGGCGCTGCCGGCCTTCCTGTCGTGGAAGCCGTTGTTCATGGCCTTGCCTGCGAATACTCGGATGCCGACGAGCGCACGGCCATCCACACGCAGGGCAGTGCTGCCCTCCCGGCTGCCGGACAAGGATGTCCTCGTCTTTCTGGTCCGCGGCGCGGCCATGTCCCCCACGCTGCGGGATGGCGCGCTCATCGGCGTGAACCAGCGCAAACGGGCCGTGCTGTCCGGGCAGGTCTACGCCGTATTCGCTCCCAATGAAGGCCTTATCCTGCGACGAATATTTCTGGACGGCTCGCAGACGAAATATCTGCTGCGTGCGGACGGGAAGGACTTTCCGGAGGTGGAACTTTCCCCGGAATTATTGCGCCGGCGCATGCTGGGGCGCGTGATGTGGGTACTGCAGGATATCTAACAGTTCTGTAATCTGGAATAACAGGGAAGAATGGCAACTTTTGTTGAAAATGTAGAACATCACTCTCTGCCCGAACATCCTGTTGCCGCAGAGTGTCCTGGCTGCGGCCGGATGCCGCGGCTCGAGTCCATGACTCCCGAGGGCAGAACCCGACCTGTATGGCGCGTTGCCTGCGAGTGCGGGCGTGGTCCCCTGCAGTGGAGCGTCACGCCTGAGGCCGCAGTGCGGCTTTGGAATCGGCTGGACTGACGCCGGCTGCTGAACAGGCACATCGTTTTGATGGCCGTTCCCCAGAGGTTCACATGCGTGCGTCAGGTCAATCCGCCTTGGGCGCTGCATCGTAGACCGTGGCCCGGTTGCGTCCGTTTTCCTTGGATATGTAGAGCGCCTCGTCCGCGTGGCGTATCAGGTCGGCGGCCCTGTCTTTGCCTGTGACGACCTCGGCGGTGACGCCCAGGCTCACCGTCACATACGGCCCGGCAGGGGAGCCTGGATGCGGCAACTTTACCGCTTCCACTGCTTCGCGGATGCGCTCCGCCGCCGCAAGCGCCTGTCCCCTATCCGTGTCCGGCAGAATAACCACGAATTCCTCACCGCCGTAACGGGCGGCCACATCATGTGTGCGGACGGCTTTGGCTACGGCACCGGCCACCTCGCGCAGGCATGTGTCACCTGCCTGATGGCCGCAGGAATCGTTGTAAACCTTGAATTTGTCCACATCCATCATGACGATGCCCAGCGGACTGCCGTTTTCGCGCGCTTCGCGCCACAGTTTTTGCAGGGTGTCGTCAAAGGCGCGGCGATTGTAGAGTCCTGTGAGGCCGTCGAAGAGGGACATGCGGCGGAACTGACTGCGCTCCGTCGCGATTTTTTCGCTGCGCACGGTGGCTTGGCCCAAGTACGCAGCCAGATTTTCCAGCGTGTCCGCAATGTCCGACACGGCCTGCACGCGGCTTTTCGGCGGAACCTCAACGGCAACTCCCGTGCCCAGCCGATTGACATATGTGCGGATGCCTTCCAGCGGGCGCACAATCTGCCGCAGCACCAGCCATGCTACCAAGGCCAGATAGCCCAGCACGAGCACAAGGCAAAGCAGCATGCGGTTTTCCTGTGCCTGAGCGCTGATGACGTTGGCGCGCAGTTGCGCGCCCATGTCGTGGGCAGCGCTGGTGGCCTGCTTGAGGTGCTGTGTCAGTTCCGGCAGGCTGCGCAGGATTTCGTCGGCTTCATTGTCCATAGTGTTGCGGCGGGCCAGCAGGCGTTGCATTGCAGCCTCCTCCGGCTGCTCTGTGTGCAGGGCCGCGTCAATATCGGCCAGTTCCGCGCGCAACGTTCGCAGGACGGAGAGTTTGTGCAACAGGGCGCGCGCGTAGGGCGCGACCTGCGTGCTGGCTGCCGCCATATTCTCCAGCTGTCGGCGGCAGTCCTCCCAGGCGTGCGTGTTCTTGCGCCGGACCGGAGCGGCGGTAAGCAGCCAGAGCCGTGTGTTGATGTCTGCTCCGCGTTCCTCAAGTTCCAGCGATGCCTGGTACTGACCGTAGGCATGGGCGCTGTCTTCCATGACTTCCCTTGCGTGATGGATGATGATGCCGCCGCTTCCCGCGAGCAGGATGACCAAGGGAACGAGAAGGAGCAGACAGAATATCGGCAGCGGCAGGCAGGCGGCCTTGGGGGTGGACAACGGACTCACAGCAGCCCTCCCCACCATGCATGGCTTCGGTAGACAATGAACGCCGCCATGTACGCCAGCGCCGTATTGAACACGATGCTGAAGGCTACCCATTTCCACGAGCCGGATTCCTGCCGGATGACTACCAGCGTTACAAAGCAGGGCGAATAGAGCAGCACGAAGACCAGCAGGGAGAGGGCCACGCCCGCGTTCCACGATGTATCCATTTTGAGCAGAGCGGAGAGCGGCGCGTCGTCCTCCTCCACATCGGAACCCAGGGAATAGGCCGTGCCCAGCGTGGACACAATGGCCTCCTTGGCGGCGATGCCGCCAATAAGCGCCACGTCCGTGCGCCAGTTGAAGCCTACGGGAGCGGTGAACTGCTCCATCCACACGCCCAACCGTCCGGCCACGCTGTGCCGCAGGGCCGCAGCCTCCTGTGCCTTGTCCAGCGCGTCAATCTTTTCCTGCAATTCGTCCTTCTGCTCTTGTGAGATGCCGGATATTTCCATGTGCCTGGCCAGCTCTCCCTTCTGGTTTTCATAGTCCAGCGCCAGTTCTGCGGGCAGGGAAGGGAATGTCATGGAGGCCCAGAGCAATATGGACACGGGCAGCAGCACAACCACGGCCTTGCGCAGGTACATCCAGGTACGCTCCCAGCCGTGGATGAGGATGGTGCGCAAGGTGGGCCAGCGGTAGGGCGGCATCTCCATCACCAGGGGCGTGGAGGCGCCGCGCAGCACGGTCAAGCGCAGCAGCAGGGCCATGACGAAGGCCATGATCCAGCTTGCCATCACCACGCAGAAGAGCACATTGGCCGTATTGCCTGGAAAGAATGTGCCCGCCAGCAGCAGCACGACGGGCAGCTTGGCCCCGCAGGTCATGTACGGCAACGTGAGCATGGTGGCGAGTTTTTCCATGGGGCTGGGCATGGTGCGCGTGGCCATGACGCCTGGGATGGCGCAGCCGCCCGCAATGCCGCCCGCGATGATGTAGGGCATGACCGATGTGCCGTGCAGGCCGAAAAGGTGGAACAGCCTGTCCGCTATATAGGCCATGCGGGCCATGTATCCGCTGTCTTCCAGTATGGCGATGAGCACGAACAGGATGACGATGAGCGGCACGAAGCTGAGCACCCCCCCCAGCCCGTCAATGATCCCGTCTGTCATCAGGGATGTGGCGAAGCCCTCCGGCAGGGTTTCCCGCAGGAAACCGCTCATCCATGCGAATCCGTTTTCCAGCCATTCCTGCGGGTACGCGCCCACAAAGATGACCAGGTTGAACATGGCGTAGAGCACGGCCAGCATGACTGCGGCGCCCCAGACGCTGTGGGCCAACACCTTGTCCAGCTTATCCGACAGGCTCATGCGGGCGCGCTGTTTGCCGCCGCTCCGCAGGCAGTTGCGCGCCACATTGCGGCAGAAGGCGAAGCGCTGCACGGCGACGATGTCTTCCACACGCCTGTTCTCAGCCTGCGCAGCGGCGTCCGCCTTTTCACACAGGGCGCGGGCGGCCGTTTCGGCTTCTTGCCCTGCGGCGCGCACGGCGTCCCAGGCCGGCGGGCTGCCTTCCAGCAGCATGAGGGCCATCCAGCGGGCCGGGGCTGCGCCGTAACGGCGCAACGCGTCAGGGTGTTCCCGTTCCACCAAGGCGGCAAGTTCGTCCAGTACCGGATCCAGCAGCGGACCGTACGGCACGTGCAGGGGAGCAGGTGCGGGGGAGAGCGCCGTATGCTCCACGCTTTTGAAGAGTTCCTGCACGCCTTGGCCGCTCGTTCCCACCGTTGGCATGGCCGTGACGTTCAGCAAGGCGGAGAGCTGTGCGAAATCAATGTCGCGCCCCTGGGCGCGCAACTCGTCCATCATATTGCAGGCCAACACCATGGATTGCCCCATCTCACGGATCTGCACCGCCAGCAGCAGGCTTCGCTCCAGCAGGCCCGCGTCCGCAACGTAGAGCACAGCCTGTTCCGTGCCCGCCAGCAGCGTTGCGCTGGCGATGCGCTCCTCCGGGCTGTAGGCCGAAAGCGAATAGGTGCCCGGCAGATCAAGGAAGATGATCTCCCGCCCCTTGCGGCGCAGGATGCCTTCCTTTTTCTCCACGGTGACGCCGCTGTAGTTGCCCACATGCTGGTGGGCGCCGGTAAGCATATTGAAGATGGTGGTCTTGCCGCTGTTGGGGTTGCCTGCAACGGCGATGCGCAGGGAATAGGCCAAGCCCCCGATATTGGTGCGGCGTCCCACACTGCTCGACGTAACAGGCGCGGCTGTGGCCGCTTCGTCAAAAGGGCTGTCTGTCACGGAATTGCTCCAGTGCGCAGCAATGCTTTGCAATACTTGCTATTTTTTGATGAGGATGGCTGCCGCCTCACGCTTGCGAAGGGCTACTGTGGTATCCGCCACTCGCAGGGCCAGGGGGTCGCCCATAGGGGCGCGGCCCAGCAGCATGACAGGCACACCCGGCACAAGGCCCATATCGCGGATGCGACGGCCCAATTCTCCCTTTGAACATATTTGCAGAATCTGCCCCTTTTCGCCCTTCCGTAACATGGTCAATGAAATTCCAAAGATGTTCCGCATAGTTACTCCTCGATGGCAATATGTTGTCATGGCCGCAGGGCTGGGCCGACCACAATTTTCTGATGATGAAAGTTGCCCTCACTTCCGGATGAAGGCCACAGGATGTCCACACAGGGGATTGTGGAGAGGGACACCCTGTGGCGGGGCGGACACAAAGGGACATGAACGTCCGCCCTATGTATGCATATTCCGCGCGCAATCCAATCAATGTCGGACAGTACCCGGAATAGCTGCTTGGGATTGAGCGGGTTTTGGAATACTAGGGTATCTTTTACGGGCTGTCAAGAAAATGAAAATCAATTTCATTAAGCCGTATCTGGGAAGGCAGGCCTGTGTAGCCGCAGCAGAGGGCTTACTGTCGGGGCGTCCCTGTACGTGCGGCCAGGCGCAAAAAGCGTTCGGCCATAAGGTCTGGGGCCAGCATGGCTTTAGCCTGAACGCTGGTGCTCACCGTGCCGGAGACGTCAAGCGGTCGGCTGGAATTCGCGTGTGCTATTTCCCGCTCGACAGCGTCCCGCAGGCACTGGAAGGAGGCCTCCACTTCCGGGTAGTCATTGTCCGCCCGCCACGGCAGAAGCAGATTGCGCGTCCATGAGTGCCCCTTGTGGGAAGGGCTTTCCAGTACATGGAATTCCTTGGGACGGTACCCTTCAGCACGTTCAAGGCAGCCGGGATAGCAATACTCCTGCCGATCCTCTTCGGGCTTGGGAATGGTGGAGACAATGCTGACCTCCGGCAGGGCCAGTGCCTTTTCGTGATCCTCAAGGTGGGCCGAGTAGTGCAACACGGGGCGCAGGTTTCCGCGTTTTTTGGTTATATGCCATTCGATGCGCATGCACGCTCCTTTTTCGTTGTGGCGGGTGCCGTTCAGGCGTCAGTCCCTGCAAGATGGATGACCCGACCGAAAGGCGGGGGCTGGGCACCGGTTGCGCTGCATACCCACAGCACGGGGTATGGCGGCGTTTCGGGGTAGCGGGAGCACTCCAAGTCAGTAAACCATACCAGGCACGCGGGCTGTATTCCCGATTCCTCGATACGGCGGCACACAGGGCGGTAATCCGTGCCGCCGCCGCCGACAGGCTCCAGCCGCACGGGCATATCCATGCGGGTGATCGTGAGCGAGTTATGTATGATTGTATCGTGGAAGATCACGGTGAGGGTGGCGTCAAACGCCTCCAGCACGCTGGAAAGCTCGGCGCAGAACATTGCCAGGGACGGCTCATCCACTGAACCGGAACAGTCCACGGCCAGGACAACGCGTTCGAGGCAGGCTTCGCGGCGCGACGGGAGATAAATGTCCTGGTAGATGTAGCGCCGATTGGGAGTGGTCCACGTGTAATCGTTGCGGGCGCATTCCTCCAGGAATTGGCGCAGCAGTGCGCGCCAGTCCAGGTGTGGCCGCCATGCGCGTTTAATCCTCCGTGCGAGTCCAGCCGGAAGGCTGCCCATGTGCGCCGCCCTCTGCAGCGACTGCGTGACGGCAATGTCCAATTCCTGTTCCGCTCCCCGGCGGGCGGCCTCGTCGTGGGGATCGCGCACAGCGGGATGGTCGCGCACTTCACCAATGAAGGAGGCCGCGCCGTCTTTTTCCTTACGAGCTGTGCCGCGTTTGTCGGAAGCCTTGTTGCCGGCTGCCTCGTCTTTGGCTTCCTGTCCCTTGGAGCGTTTCGTCTCCGAACCGGAACGGGCCGTCCCGGGTTCGGGCGCCGGTGCCCCCCCATCCAGAGGCGCAGAGCCCGCGCCCTCGGCGGCGGAAGCCTCTTGCGCCGCGCGCGCGGAACGTGCGCCCCTGTTCAGGGATTGTTCGTGCAGGGCGGCAAGGGACGCGTATATTTCCTCGGCATGCAGACCGGCATAGGCCGGGTCGTGGGCAAACCCTTGCGGGAGAATAAAGCCGGACTCCAGCAGCACCTGGTTGACGGCAAAGTCACAAGCCCGATTCCAGAGTTTTTCATTCCGCCCCTGACGACGCAAATGATGACCAAGGGCCAGATGGAGAACTTCGTGAGCCAAGGCTCCCGTGAGGGCGGCATCGGGGAGTGCGGATGCAAAAGCCGGATTGAATGCAAGAGTTTTTCCGTCAGTCCAAAGGTCGGCGCAGGTGGGGTCGGGACGGAAGCGCAGACGCAGGGCCAGCGCGCCGAAAAACGGATGCTCCGCCACTAGAGAGGCCCGTGCCCGCGTCAGGGCGTTACGGGCTGCATCATCAGGCAAAGGGAAAATGCGGGCGTCCATAACCGGCAGCTAGAGCAGCACATCGGCGTTCTGCCGCGCCCAACGCGTGAATGCGGGGGTATGCACCACCTCGGTATTCTGGCAAACAGCGTCACGCATAAGCAGCACACCGAATTCGGCGGGCAGCCGTTTCGCGTATTCGGCCAGAGCGTCCATGGTCGCAACACCGGCCCGAAGACTTAGCGCCTCGCAGGTGGCATACAGGGCGGCGGGTTCCTCGGGAACAGCGGCAGTATCCGGGGCATCCAGAATGGCGTCCACTGTGGGCAGGCCGCGCCAAACAGAAAGAAAACCCATGAATTCCGCAGCCGCCCCCGATCCGACGGCGCCTTGATATATCTCATATTCAACGGAACTGTCCGGCCCGGCATCCAGCACGCGTGAAACGAATTCCCAGGATCTGGGCGAGGCAAACGCCTTGTCTGCAGATTGTGGGTCAAAATCGTGCAGCAGCTTTGGGCGGAATCGCAGAAAGGCGCAGACTTCGGGACGGATGCCCGCGCCCTGCGCCCAGGCAAGCCAATCGTCCAGAAGTGTCTCAAAATCCAGATGCACCATGCGGTTAGCCAGAGCCGACGGCATTCGATAGGCCACTGCCCGATCCTTTTCCCGGTTGCCGGCCGCCACGATGGCCCACCCGTCGGGCAGGCGGTAATCCCCGATGGCGCGATCCAGAATGAGCTGGTAACAGGCAGCCTGTACCAAGGGCGGGGCAGCGTTGAGTTCATCCAGAAAAAGTATGCCGCGTTCCGGGGCATTCTTGTCAGGCAGGAAGGCCGGAGGACACCAGACAGCACGCCCTTCGCTCAGACGGGGCAGCCCCCGAAGGTCTACGGGGTCCAGAAGCACGGCACGGATATCCTTCAGAGCGTAGCCCAATTCGGCAGCCACCCCGGCAACAATCTGACTTTTGCCTACGCCGGGCGCGCCCCAGAGGAAGACAGGCTGACGGATGGCAATAAGTGTGCGCAGCGCGCTGACAACTTGCGAAGGAGTCATGGCAATTCCCTGTCAGGTAACGATTTGATGATGTTAGTATATTCATTATGAAATTGAATGTCAATATTATATTGTGCCGTTCTCTCATTTTCTCGAAGCAATTTGCACCAACTGGGTGGAGGCGGTTGCAAATGCAAGGGGGGATTCGACCAAGTCTTTGGTAATGTTGATGCGCTTTCGGCGCTGGGGGAAATCCTGCAGCTGGGATGGACCCCCGGCCGGCGGGTTCGGCCCCGAGCGGAGCTTCTCGTCGTTCAGTTCCGCCCTGAAGCTGTTCGACAGGCGGAACGCCAATCTTGTAACATCCTGAATTGTTGCAGGGTTGCCGTGCCCGTACGAGTACGTCATCACCCATTGCCGGAGAATGCCTGCGAGTCGTCGGCCGATGCCGCCACACTGCATCCCGGCCAGTCGCTCACGGTGTCCCTGGCATGAACAGTCCCGCCATTGACGTGCGCCATCTCTGCAAACGATTCCACGGCCGCAAGGTGGTGGATGATGTGTCGTTCACCGTGGAGCGGGGTGAAATCTACGGCTTTCTCGGCCCCAACGGCAGCGGCAAGACGACCAGCATCCGGCTCATGTGCGGCCTGCTCACGCCGGACAGCGGCAGCGGAACCAGCCTGGATTTTGACATCCTGCGGGAAAGCGCGTGCATCAAGCGGCGCGTGGGCTATATGACGCAGCGTTTCTCCCTCTGGGAAGACCTGAGCATCCGGGAAAAACTGGAATTTGTGGTCCGCCTCTATGAAATGGAGGGGCGGCGCGAGGCCGTTGACCGCGCCATTGAGAACCTCGGCCCGCAAGGGTGGCCCGCCAGTGGCGGGTTCGCTCTCAGGGGGATGGAAACAGCGGCTTGCCCAGGCGGCCTGCATGCTGCACCAGCCGGAACTGCTCCTGCTGGACGAGCCGACTGCCGGAGTTGATCCCACAGCCCGCCGCGATTTCTGGGAGGAGCTGCACAAGCTGGCCCGCGGGGCATCTCCGTCCTGGTCAGCACGCACTACATGGATGAGGCTGAACGCTGCCACAAGCCGGCCTATATCGCCTACGGCACATTGCTTGCCACCGGCACGGCGCGGGAGAAGGAAGCATTTGCCAGACTCATTCATGGCCTAGATGGCGAGAATGTTCTTTTCCATATTGGAATAACTAAATATTTCTACTAGTTGGAAGAAGTGCATGAGCGATTTCCAGATAAGCGTCGTAAGGCAGATGTTGAACAATTGCCTCGCTGTGTTGGGCGTGCAGAGGTGGGCGAACGTATGCCTTTGCCACCCGCTGCCGGCCGGTGCGCCGGAACTGCATGGCCTGACAACACCAGGGCGGCTGTGCCGCCCTTTCCGTTGTCAGGCGTTCAGCTCCGTCCGGAAGTCTTTTGACAGCCGGAATGCGGATACACATCCGGCCGGTAGTGTCAGGGGCGCACCCATTGGGGGGCGGGAACGGCGGCA
>SUVB01000052.1 GCA_015062205.1 Desulfovibrio desulfuricans | reverse complement strand
AACGCGGCGCGGGACATCACGGAACTGATGCTCCCCCTAACAGCGAACTTGCAACGCTATCAGCCACAACAACGTTATTTTCTGCTGGATGAAAGCAGGATTGACGCAGATAGTCTTCCATATTCAGGAAGTCTCACGACATTGCTGCTACGTCTTGAACAGGCAAAATCGCTCGACGCACTGAAAAATGCCGTCAGCGACTTCAACAAACGTCTTAATTCGCCGGAATATGAAGAATTGCGACGTATTCTTGGCGAGTGGGTGACACGAGTTGCATTGAAACGTGTCGGCATCGTGGACAAAAGAATTTCAGAGATAGTGGATTTAAGGGAGGTTGCCTCCATGCTGGAAGAAAACGCTTTGCGCTGGAAGGATGAGTTTATAGAGCATGGCCGTATGCAGGGATTGGCAGAGGGGGAAGCGGCTGGCCGCATGGATGTTGCCCGCAATCTCATTTCAATGGGTATGCGCGACGAGCAAATTGTTCAGGCGACGGGGCTTGCATTGGATGAAGTGCGCCGTGTAGTTGCTGAAAATACCAAAGAAGCATGCGCACAATCAAAAAAGGCAACACGCGGCAGCGGGAGACATTGACATGTGAATATTATCACAATATGGTTGTTCACACAAACATCTGGCCGCTCGCTGCCGCGACGCCGGCGGCAATCACCGGGCGGATAACAAAGTCAAGCGGTTTCGCTCCGAAACCATGTGAAAATGATATGATGCTACCATCAGCCAAGGAGGCAAGCTTGTCCCGCATCACGAATCTGCGTGAGGAGGCCCTGGCCCTGCACAAGGACAATCAGGGCAAGGTGGAGGTGCGCGTCAAGGTCCCCGCCCGCGACGGCGACGACCTGACCCTGGCCTATTCGCCCGGCGTGGCCGAACCTTGCATGGAAATCCACAAGGATGCAGCCATGCTCGACGTCTACACCAACCACTCCAACTTCGTGTGCGTGGTCTCCAACGGCACGGCCGTGCTGGGCCTGGGCGACATCGGAGCGCCCGCCGCCATGCCCGTCATGGAAGGAAAGGCGCTGCTGTTCAAGACCTTCGGCGACGTGGACGCCTTCCCCATCTGCGTCAACACCAAGGACACGCAGAAAATCGTGGAGCTCATCGAGCTCATGGCCCCCACGTTCGGCGGCGTCAATCTGGAAGACATCAAGGCGCCGGAGTGCTTTGTCATCGAAAACGCCCTCAAGGAGCGCGGCATCTTCAAGGGCCCCATCTTCCACGACGACCAGCACGGCACGGCGGTGATCACCATGGCGGGCCTGCTCAACGCCCTCAGGGTTGTGGGCAAGAAGCTCGAAGACATCAAGGTGGTCACAAGCGGCGCGGGCGCGGCGGGCACGGCCATCATCAAGCTGCTCATGGCCGTGGGCCTCAAGAACGTCATCATGTGCGACTCGCGCGGGCCCATCTACGAGGGGCGGCCCCAGGGCATGAACCCCTTCAAGGACGAAATCGCCCGCGCCACCAATCCGGACAAGGTCAAGGGCACGCTGGCCGACGCCATCCGGGGGGCGGACGTCTTCATCGGCGTTTCCGTGCCCGACGCCCTCAATGAAGACATGATCCGCAGCATGTCCAAGGATCCCGTCGTGTTCGCACAGGCCAACCCCATTCCGGAAATCTGGCCCCTGCAGCGGGCGAAGGACGCCGGGGCGGCGGTGCTGGCCACGGGCCGCTCCGACTGCCCCAACCAGATCAACAACATCCTGGCCTTCCCCGGCATCTTCCGGGGCGCCATCGACGTGCGCGCCACCGACATCAACGACGCCATGAAAATCGCGGCGGCCCGCGCCATTGCGGCCATGGTGCCGGAGAACGAACTCTGCGCCGACAGGATCATCCCCTTCTCCTTTGACAAGGAAGTGGCCCCGCGCGTGGCCGCGGCCACGGCCAGGGCCGCTCAGGAGAGCGGCGTGGCCCGCGTGTGCATTGCCCCGGAAACCGTGGCGGAGAACCTGCGCAAGAGGCTGGCCCGCCAAATGCGCTGAACTGCCGCCGGCCCTTTCGCGCCGCACCGCACCAAGTCAAAGGAGAAGCGCATGAAAGAAATCACCGCATCAACCATCACCGGGGCCGTGGCGCGGCTGTGCATCGACGCCTGCTGCCGCCTGCCGGGGGACATGCGCGCTGCCTTCGAGGCAGCGCGTCAGGTTGAGCCCTCCCCCGTGGGACGGGATATCCTTGGGCAGCTTTTGGAGAATGCCGACATCGCCGCAGACGAAAGCATGCCCATTTGTCAGGACACGGGCCTGGCCGTGGTTTTTGCCGATATCGGCCAGGATGTGCATATTGTCGGGGGCGATTTCTCCGAGGCCGTCAACGCGGGAGTTCGCAAGGGGTATGTGGAGGGCTGGCTGCGCAAGTCCAGCGTGGCCGAACCGCTCTTCGAGCGCAAAAACACCGGCGACAACACGCCCGCAGTGCTGCATGTGCGCCTCGTGCCCGGCGACGGTCTGCGCCTGCGGCTGGCCCCCAAGGGCGCCGGCTCGGAGAACAAGGGCATTCTCAGGATGCTCGTCCCGGCGGACGGCATGGAGGGCGTGCGCAAAACCGTGCTGGACGCGGTGCAGGCCGCGGGCCCCAACGCCTGCCCGCCCATGGTGGTGGGCGTGGGGTTGGGCGGCAACATGGAGCTGGCCTGCCTGCTGGCCAAACGGGCCTGCGTTCGCGATTTGCACAGCGTGAACCCCGACCCGCGCTATGCGGCGCTCGAAAAGGAACTGCTGGAGCTTGTCAACAGGACGGGCATCGGCCCGCAGGGGCTGGGCGGCGTCACCACGGCGCTGGCCGTGCATGTGGAATGGGCGCCCACGCACATCGCCTCCCTGCCGGTGGCGGTGAACATCAACTGTCATGCGGCGCGGCACGCCGAAGCCGTCTTGTAGGAGGGCGCCATGTCTGACGCAACCGTGAAACACATCCGCGCCCCCTTTGACGAGGACACGGCCCGCAGCCTGCGCGCCGGAGACAGCGTGCGCATTTCGGGCACTATCCTGGCCGCGCGCGACGCGGCGCACAAGCGCCTTGTGGAATGCCTGGACAGGGGCGAGCCTCTGCCCGTGGACCTGCGCGGGCAGGTGGTCTATTATGTCGGCCCCTCGCCGGCCAAACCGGGACAGCCCATCGGCGCTGCCGGCCCCACCACCGCCGGGCGCATGGACGCCTACACGCCGCGTCTGCTGGCCGAGGGGCTCAAGGGCATGATCGGCAAGGGCTACCGCAAGCCCGAGGTCGTGGAAGCCATGAAGGCGCACGGCGTGCCGTATCTGGCCGCCGTAGGCGGCGCGGGCGCGCTCATTGCGCGGAGCATCAAAAAATACACGGTGCTCGCCTGGCCGGAACTGGGCCCGGAGGCGCTTGCCGCCATGGAAGTGGAAGATTTCCCCGCCATTGTCGTCATAGATTGCCTGGGCAACAACCAGTATGAGGCCGGGCAGGCCCCGTACAAAAAACTGCAGGAGGCCGTATGACCCCCCGTTCCCCCGGTGACGTCCGCAACCGCCTGGATTTCTGGCAGGCGCTTTCCGGCGCGTGCCTGGCCCTGTTCATCTGCGTCCATCTGGTGCTTGAAGGCAGTGTGGTGCTGAGCCCATCCATCACCAACGGCATCGGCTGGCTGCTGGAAGTGACCTATGCCGCGCAGATCGCCGCCCCGCTCATTGTGCTGCTCATCCTCTTCCATTTCTGGATAGCGGCCCGCAAAATGCCCTTCCGCGCCGGGGAGCTGCAGATCTTCGCGGCGCACAGCAGGGCGCTCCGGGATTTCGACACCTGGCTGTGGCTTGTGCAGGTCTTCACGGCTGTCATCATCCTGGCCGGGGCGTTCTTTCACGTCTACACGGTCATGACCGACATGCCCATTACGGTGGCGGGCAGCGCCAAACGGCTGCACAACGGCTGGCTGCTGTTCCACGCCGTGTTCCTGCCCAGCATCATCCTGCACACGGGCATCGGCATCTACCGGCTGGCCGTCAAATTCGGCGTCTGCGGCAGGGCCAGCCGCGCGCGCTGGCGCAAGGCCGTCTGGATAGGCATGGGCTGTTATTTCGCGCTTGGCGTGTGCGCCCTGACGCGTGTCTGGTTCCTTGGCTGTTAACAGGGAGGGCGAAATGCAAATCTTTTATTGTGACGTCCTCTGCATGGGCGCCGGGCTGGCAGGAGAGCGCGTAGCCGTTGAAGCGGCGCAGGCCGGTTTCAAGGTCATCTGCCTGAGCATCGTCCCGCCGCGCCGCTCGCATTCCTCGGCGGCGCAGGGCGGCATGCAGGCGGCGCTGGGCAATTCCATCATGGGCGAGGGCGACTGCCCGGAAATCCACTTTAAGGACACGGTCAAGGGCTCGGACTGGGGCTGCGACCAGGAGGTGGCCCGCCTGTTCGCCACCACCGCGCCCATTGCCATGCGCGAAATGGCCTGGATGGGCGTGCCCTGGAACCGCGTGGTACCCGGCGAGCATACCTACTACAAGGGCGGCAAACCGTTCCAGGCGACGGAAAAGGCCGAGAATGAGGGGCTTATCCACTCCCGCGCCTTCGGCGGCACGGCCAAATGGCGCACCTGTTACACCTCGGACGGCACAGGCCACGCCGTGCTCTTCACCCTCGACAACCGCATGCTGCAACTGGGCGTGGAAGTGCATGACCGCATGCAGGCCGAGGCCCTCGTGCACGACGGGGCGCGCTGTCTGGGCTGCGTCGCCCGCAACCTGCGCACCGGCGAGCTCACGGGCTATTTCGCCCGCGCCACGCTTATTGCCACGGGCGGCTTCGGGCGCATCTACCGCGCCACCACCAACGCCGTCATCTGTGACGGCGGCGGACAGATAACCGCGCTGGACACGGGCATTGTGCCCCTGGGCAACATGGAGGCCGTGCAGTTCCACCCCACAGGCACCGTGCCCACGGACATCCTCGTCACCGAGGGATGCAGGGGCGACGGCGGCACGCTGCTGGACGTGAACGAATACCGCTTCATGCCCGACTATGAGCCGGAAAAGGCGGAGCTGGCCTCGCGCGATGTGGTCTCCCGCCGCATGACCGAACACATGCGCAAGGGGTTCGGCGTGAAAAGCCCCTACGGCGAGCACCTCTGGCTGGATATCCGCCATCTGGGCGAACAGCACATCACCACCAACCTGCGCGAAGTGTACGACATCTGCACGCATTTTCTGGGTGTGGATCCCATCCGCCAGCTTATTCCCGTGCGGCCCACCCAGCACTACAGCATGGGCGGCGTGCGCGTGAACAAGGACGGCCGAGCCTACGGCCTGGAAGGCCTTTTCGCTGCGGGCGAGGCCGCCTGCTGGGACATGCACGGTTTCAACCGCCTGGGCGGCAACTCCCTGGCCGAAACCGTGGTGGCCGGTCGCATCGTGGGCAAAAAGGTCGTGGAATTCCTGCAGGGAGAGGAGGCGGGCAGCTTCACGGCGCGGCATATGGACGCGGCGGCCGGCGCGGTGCGGGAGCGCATTGACGCCCTCCGGCGCGGCACGGGCGAGGACTGCTACGCCCTGCGCAACGCCATGCAGGACGTGATGATGGAATACGTCGGCATTTTCCGCAACGGCAAGGACTTGCAGACCGGCGTGGACAAGTTGCAGGAAATTCTGGAACGCTGCAGGAACATGAGCCTCAAGGGAGGGGGCCGTCCCGGGCCGGATGGGGAGCTTGCCATGGCGTTACGCGTGCCCGGCATGGTTCGGCTGGCCCTGTGCGTGGCCTACGGCGCGCTTATGCGCACGGAAAGCCGTGGCGCGCACGCCCGCGAGGATTATCCCGAGCGCAACGACAAAGACTGGCTTACGCGCACCCTGGCCTACTGGAAGGAGGGCGACACGCTGCCCACCCTGAAGTATGAGCCGGCCACGCCTTTCTTTATCCTGCCGCCCGGCGATCGCGGCTACGGCGGCGGCAAGATCATCCCCGGCGAACACATAGCCGAAGACAAGCTCGTGCCCTTCGGGCAGGACGCATAGGAGAGCGCCATCATGGGACGCAAACTCACCTTTGAGATATTCCGCTACACTCCGCTGGATCCTGCCTCCACGCCGCACATGCAGAAGTATACGCTGGAGGAACACCCCAGCATGACACTCTTCATCGCCCTGAACCGGATACGGGAAGAGCAGGACGCAACCCTGCAGTTTGACTTCTGCTGCCGGGCGGGCATCTGCGGTTCCTGCGGCATGGTCATCAACGGGCGTCCCGGGCTTGCCTGCCACACCCAGACGCGCGACCTGCCGGATCGCATCACCCTGCATCCGTTGCCGGTGTTCAAGCTGCTGGGCGACCTCTCGGTGGATACGGGCACCTGGTTCCGCAATGTGGGCGCGAAAATCGAATCGTGGATCCACACCAATAAGGAGTTCGACCCCGAAGCGCAGGAAGAGCGCATGGACAATGCCCTCGCCAACCGCATCTTCGAGCTGGACCGCTGTGTGGAATGCGGCTGCTGCGTGGCGGCCTGCGGCACTGCCCGCATGCGTGAAGACTTCATCGGCGCGACGGCCGTCAACCGCCTCGCGCGGTTCTACATTGACCCGCGTGACAATCGAACCCCGGCGGACTACTACGACCTCATCGGCGACGATACCGGGATATTCGGCTGCATGGGCCTGCTGGCCTGCGACAATGTCTGCCCCAAACAGATCCCCCTGCAGGACCAGCTGGGCATCATGCGGCGTATGGCGACGCTGGAGTCCGTGCGCGGCATCCTGCCGGAATTCCTGCGCAGGAAGCTGCAAGGCTGCGGCTGCGGGCACACCGGGGCATAGAGATCTTCATGCATCAACTGCGGGCGGGGGCGCGTTGCCCCCGCCTAAAGGGCTGCCGTATGGAACTGTTGGCCAAACTGCTTGTAACGCACGGGCCGGTGCAGACAGTGCTTGTGCTGAGCGCCACCGTTATTTTCGGCATTCTGCTGGGCCGCATCAGCATAGCCGGCATCCGTTTCGGCATAGGCGGCATCCTGTTCAGCGGCATCATCCTCGGCCATTTCGGCTTTTCGCTGGATCCCAGACTGCTGGTCTTCACGCGGGAATTCGGACTCATTCTCTTTGTGTTCGCCGTCGGTATGCAGGTGGGGCCGGGTTTTCTGGAATCCCTGCGCGACCAGGGGCTGCGCCTGAACTTCATGGCCGTGTTCATTGTCGTTTCCGGCGCGCTCATGGCCGTGTTCTGCTGGAAATGCTTCGGCCTTTCCATTCCGCAAACGGCGGGCCTCTTCAGCGGGGCCGTCACCAACACGCCCGCCCTCGGCTCCGCATCGGAGGCGTGGGCACAGGTGGGGGGGAGCACGGAGGCAGTGGGCGACGGCCTGCGCGTCATCGGCATGGCGTATGCCGTGGCCTATCCCTTCGGCATTTTCGGCATCATCCTGACGATGCTGCTCCTGCGGGCACTCTTTCGCATTGATGTGAAAAGCGAACTGCAACACATGGAGAACCTTGAACGCGCGCAATGTCCCCGCCTGCGGGAAAATGCCGGCGACGGCAGACATCGCCGCGATCTGCTGGTGACAAGCCCGGCAGCGCTGGTCAAGCTGGCGGCCCTGCCGCTGCCCGACGGCGCGAGCGTGACGCGTGTCCGCCGCGCGGGCTCGGACCTGCTCCCGAAATCCGGCCTCAAGCTGCGCCTGGAAGATCGTGTGACCGTAGCCGCTGCGGATGTTGCCGTGCTGGACAAGGCCGCAGATCTGCTGGGCGACAATCCGAAGGCTCTCAACCATCCGCAAATGTTGCCCATATTCCTGGGTATTTTTCTCGGCGTGTTTGTGGGCAGCCTGCCCGTGGCCGTGCCCGGCCTGCCCACCGGCGTCAAGCTGGGCGTGGCCGGAGGCTCTCTTCTGGCGGGCATCTTCCTCTCCCGGGTGCAGCGCTTCGGAGGGATGACCTGGCACATGACCACCGGGGCCGGCCTGCTCATGCGTGAGATCGGCATTCTTCTGTTCCTGGCCTGCGTTGGGCTGCACGCGGGCACGGGCTTTGTGGAAACCGTCGTCCACGGACCGGGCCTTGCCTGGATGGGCATGGGCGCGCTGATCACCTTTGTGCCGCTCATCGCCGCGGCCCTGTTCTGCCGTCTGGTGTGGCACATCAACTATCCCGCCATCTGCGGCATGCTGGCGGGGAGCATGACAGACCCGCCGGCACTGGCGTTTTCCATGCAGTATCTGGAAAGCGATCTGCCGGCCTCAGCCTACGCCACGGTCTATCCCCTCACCATGATCCTGCGCATCCTCGCGGGGCAGCTTCTGGTGCTGACCCTGTTCGGAACCGTCTGACATTTGTGCCGCACGCTGTCGCGGCATAACAAACAAATGGTAAGCCCCCGGCTTGGCCGGGGGTGCCTGACTTGCGTTTTATGGGCAAGGGATCGGGGATGAAAACCATGTAATTGTACTCGCGGGCTACCTTGTCTTCAAAGATGAGGTAGGTTGCAAAAAGTGGACGCCAACCGCAGACTCTTTGCAAGGAGGCGTGAATGGCGAGACGACCACGGTATTCATCAGAGTTCAAGACCCAGGCAGTCCGCATGGTGCTGGAAGACGGCAGGAAGGTTCGCGAGGTCGCGGATCAGCTGGTGCTGTCTCCCGATACTTTGAAAAACGGTGCCGTGCTCTGCCATATCTCCGTTTCCAAGTGGTGTTACGCCAATAAGGAGGAGGCCACCAGCAAGAAGCGCAGCGAGCGATGTGGGCGCCTCACCGCCGACGCGTGCGCCAAGGCGGTGGAAATCCTCAATGCCAAGATCGACGCGGGCAAGGACTACAAGGCCATGCTTGCCAAGCAGGAATCCGTGAAGTACTGCAGCGAATGCCACCAGACCAAGGGGCAGGAAACCAACTGGGGCAAGGGCATTCTTAATTGCACGCCCTGTCATGACGGGCGGCAGGCGCTTGCCGACAAGTTCAAGAATCATCCGTAGCGAAACGACCCGGAGCGGCCGCGTT
>SUVB01000051.1 GCA_015062205.1 Desulfovibrio desulfuricans | reverse complement strand
GTGTGGGGCAACGCCGCCTTCAACGGCAAAGACGACACGACCATGGATCCTTGGAACGTGCGCCTGTCCTTCATCTACTCCTTCTAAGGGTACGCCCTGCTGACAGGGTTTATGGGGGGAGCCTTCGGGCTCCCCTTTTTTATGTCCGCCTGTCGGCCGGGGCGCTGTTGCGACAGCGCTGCTCTGCAGGCGAGGTTTTGCATACAGCGGATCTGCGGCAAGGCTGCAGGGCAGTGTAATGTGCTGAATCAACGTTACTGGTTCTGTATATATGGCGCAATAATGTTTTGCATATCTCATCTATACGATATGATCGCTATCGCATGCGCCGATAGTAGTCAAATCTATATGCGGTTTCTGCTTTCCGGTATAGAAAAACGGCGCGCCCTGTTCCGGACGCGCCGTTACGCGTGGTTCCCGTGCTCCCGCACGGAGAATGCCGCAGCCGCTACCCGAAGAAAGCCTTCAGGTCATCCTGCACCGTGCTGATGCCGCCGATGCCGAACTGCTCCACCAGCACCCCGGCCACGTTGGGCGAAAGGAAGGCGGGCAGGGTGGGGCCGAGATGGATGTTTTTCACGCCCAGCGAGAGCAGGGCCAGCAGCACGATGACGGCCTTCTGCTCGTACCAGCCGATATTGAAGACGATGGGCAGGTCGTTAATGTCCGCCAGGCCGAAGACTTCCTTCAGCTTCAGGGCAATGACGGCCAGCGAATAGGAGTCGTTGCACTGCCCGGCGTCCAGCACGCGGGGGATGCCGTTGATGTCGCCCAGGTTCAGCTTGTTGTAGCGGTACTTGGCGCAGCCCGCCGTGAGGATGACCACGTCCCTTGGCAGGTTCTGCGCGAATTCCGTATAATAGGTGCGGCTCTTGGCGCGGCCGTCGCAGCCCGCCATGACCACGAATTTCCGGATGGCGCCGGACCTGACGGCCTCCACTACCTTGTCGGCCATGGCCAGCACCTGGTTGTGCGCGAAGCCGCCCACAATTTCGCCGGTCTCGATCTGCACGGGCGGCGGGCAGGTTTTGGCATGGGCGATGATGGCCGAGAAATCCTTGGTTTCGCCCGGCTCGCCCGGGATGTGCCTGCAGCCGGGAAAGCCCGTCACGCCCGTGGTGTACACGCGGTTCCTGTAGCTTTCGCGCGGGGGGACAAGACAGTTGGTGGTCAGCAGCACGGGGCCGTTGAAGCTCTCGAACTCCTCCTTCTGCCTCCACCAGGCATTGCCGTAGTTGCCCCTGAAGTGCGCGTATTTTTTGAAGGCGGGGTAGTAGTGGGCGGACAGCATTTCGGAATGGGTGTACACGTCCACGCCCGCGCCCTCGGTCTGCTGCAGCAGCATTTCCAGATCGCGCAGGTCGTGTCCGGAAATGAGGATGCCGGGCCTTGTGCCCACGCCGATGTTGACTTTCGTGATTTCCGGGTGGCCGTACGCGCCGGTGTTGGCTGCGTCCAGCAGCGCCATGACACTCACGCCCATCTTGCCGGTTTCCAGCGCCAGGGCCGTGAGGTCGGCCGCAGAGAGGCTGTCGTCCAGCGTTTTGGCCAGGGCTTCCTGCATGAAGGCGTCCACCTCGGGATCGTTCCTGCCCAGCGCGTCCGCATGCTTGGCATAGGCGGCCATGCCCTTGAGCCCCAGCGTGACGAGCGAGCGCAGGGAGCGCACGTCCTCGTCGACGGTGCTCAGGATGCCTGCCGCAGCGGCCCCGGCCAGCATGGAGGCCTTGTCCCCGGCCTGCCGGAGGGCGGCGTCCGACAGGCCGCCGGCGTCATGGAGCTGCGCCGCGAGCGCCCTGTTGCGGGCGCAGGTCGCGCGGATGCGCTCCGCCAGCATGTCGTCGTCAAAGTTGGCGTTGGTGATGGTGGCGAAGAGATTGGCCGCCACCATGCGGGCCACATCGTGCCCCACGGTCGCGCCCTGGGCGCGCAGGCGGGAGGCGATCTGCCCAAGGCCCTTGGTCACATAGACCAGCACGTCCTGGAGGGCGGCGGTCTCGGGCTTCTTGCCGCACACGCCCACGTGTGTGCAGCCCTTGTTGCCCGCAGTTTCCTGACACTGATAGCAGAACATGGCAGTACTCATGTGTTGTTTCCTTTTTGAGAGTGTGTTGATGGGGGTTGTCGCCCGCCGGGGAAGCGGGGCCGCCTTGGAACGGCGTATGCGGCGTCTTCCTTGTAGCAGGGGGGCGGCGTGGCTTCCGTAACATTTGTTACCGTGCGGAGATTTTCTGGAAAAAAATGCGGCGGCCCGGCCGGGGCGGGAACGCCCGGAAGGGCGCGGGCGCGGCCGACGACTTCGCGTGGCGTTGGGTGAAGGCAGTGCGGCGTTGTTTCAGGAGGGAACGTATTCGCAGAAGCGCTGCAGGGCGGCGGGGTCGGAAACGCGGATGCCGCGCCCGTGCAGTTGCAGCAGGCCCTCGGCCCGCATGGCGGCCAGCTCGCGTGAGAGGGAGGGGCGCGTGACGCCCAGAAAGTCGGCCATCTGCTCCCGGTTCATGTTCAATGCAAGAGAGCCGTCCTCCCGCCGGTGTTCCAGCAGCAGGGCGGCCAGTTTGCTGCGCAGGCTGCCGGAGGAGAGCAGGGCCACGCGCCGCGTGAGCACAAAGGCCTTGCGGGCGAAAATGCCCAGCATGTTGCGTATCATGCGGGAGTGCACGGAGCAGCTTTGCGGGCATGTGCCGAAAAAGAATTTGGCGGGAATGCCCAGCACGCGCGCCGGCGTCTCGGCAAGCACGCTGCAGCCGTAGCCGGGGCGGCCCAGAAAGGCGTACACCTCGCCGAAAAGCTCGCCCGGCGCGTCAATGCGCGCCATGACGGCCCGCCGCCCCTCAAGGGATTCACGACAGACGCTGACAGCCCCCTCCAGCAGCACGAAGAGCCGCGACGGCGGATCGGCCTCCGCAAGGATCAGCGCGCCCCTGCCGTGCCGTTCTTCCGCCGCGCCGCTGCATTGCAGGCAGCGCACGGCCTCTTCTGCGGTCATGCCCCGGAACAGGGGGCAGATCGCGACCATGCGTTCGGGATGGGAAAGTGCGAAAACCATGCTCCAGTATGGCACGGACGGCCCGTGTGACGCAATCCCGCGGGCGGCGGCGCGCTCCGGCGGGCGCTGGAGGGAGGGCCGTACCGCTACAGCGAGGGCAAGCCCAGCAGCAGCCGCGCCGAAACCACCACCTGCATGATGACCTGCGAGATGTCCTTGATGGACTGCATGCTTTTGGACTCCACCCTGGGCAGCACCATGATCTGGTCGCCGGGCCGGATGTCGCCGGCGTCCTGCGTGACGGCCCCGTTCTGGTGTAGGATAAGCGTACGGCTTCTGTCCGCGCGGTTGGTGAAGCCGCCCGCGCCCGCGATGTAGTCGTCCGCATCCTTCTTCCTGCTCCAGAGCATGGCCTGGGGCGACATGACCTCGCCGCTGACCAGCACCACGTCGCTTTTGGCCGGGATGACAATGACGTCGCCGTCTTCCAGCGCCAGGTCGGCCTTGTCCGGACCGCCGTCCAGCACCACCACGCCTTCCGGTTCCACGGCCTTGGCGCGCTCCACAAATTTGGAGATCATTTCCGCTTCCTTGGCGCGGATGGAGGCCTCGTCCGTGCTGCCGGAAGAGGCCGTCATGGCGCTTTCCTCCAGCCGCCGCAGCGAGTCGGCAATGGCCTTTTTCTGCCGGGCCGCCACGCTCCTGCGCTTGATGTACATGGATTGCAGCTCGGCGCGTTCCGGTTCCACGGCGATGAAGTTCTTCACCTCCTGCAGGCGCGCGCCCCGCCGTACGGGAAAACGCGAAGCGCCGCGCACCGCGCCCTGAACCTCAATCATCATGGTGTTGCCCGGGGCGTCGGCGATGAACTGCACCTGGTCGCCGTCCTCCAGCTTCAGGTTGCGCAGCTCCCGCAGGGGCAGATACGTGCTGTAGGGCGCGCCGTTGCGCGTGCCCGAAAGCGCGATGTGCGAGGCCCTGGCCTGCGGCTCCGCCAGTTCCGCAAGGGCCGCGCCCGTGGCCTTGCCGCGGGGAAACTCGAAACGGGCGGATGTGCGCACTGCGCCCGTGGCCGTCACCGTGGCCCCCTTGTCGCCCACCACAAGGGTGTCCCCTTCCTGCACGCGGACCCGGGGCTGCTCGCCCCGGCGCGCAAAGGGGTAGAGGTCGAGTTCGGCCACCTTCCTGCCGGCGCGCATGAGGCGAATATCGCGGTAACTGCCGCGCCGGCCGTCGATGCCGCCCGCCTTGTCCAGAAAATGCAGCAGGGTGTCGCCGGGCGCGCCCGCATACCGGCCGGGGCGCGTCACGCCGCCGGTGACGAAAACCGTCACCGGCCGGGCGTCCAGGGGCGCGGCGTAGATCTGCGTGTCCGTGCGGCCGCCGGCGGCCAGCTTGCTGCGCAGGGCTTCGGTCAGGGTGTCGTAGCCCAGGCCCGCCACGGGGATGACGCCCACTTCCGGCACGTCCAGGCGGCCGTCCGGCGAGACGACAAGCGTGTCGTCCACCTTGAGGCCGCCGCCCCAGAGACGCAGCACCACGCGATCGCCGGGGGCGATGACGGCGGCGTTCTTGTCGCCGGAAGCGGCGCTTTGCGAAAAATTGCCCTGAAACAGGTTGGCCGCGTAGGGTTGCGGCTCGTCAGCGGCGCAGGCCGCTCCCGCGCAGAGGAGCAGCGGCAGCAGCAGTGCCGGAAAGAGCGTGCGTATCATGGCGTTACCGAGAGATACCCTGCCCCCACACGCGGGGAGCAAGCGTCCAGCGGCCGTCCGCGCCGCGGCAGATGACCACCACCTCGGCTTCGCCCCTGTCGGTGAGCACGGTGCCGCGTTTGCAGTCCTCACCCTTGGCCGAGGTGAACAGCTCGTCCACGCTCACCTTGACGCCCCTGCCGAAATCCGGATCGTCCAGCGTGGCGTTCTCGCCTGTGCCCGCGCCGACCATGAAGGCCGTCACGGGGCCGGGAGGCGTTTCCGGCTGCGGGGCGGCGCCGCCGAACCACGAGCAGCCGCCCGCAAGCAAAAGAAAGGCGACGCTCGCCAGCAGGCCGGGCCGGTTGGAAATATACTGAAAAAACGCGTTCATATGCCTCTCCGCAAGAGTGACAACAGCTTGGCGGGTGCGATGGTCCGCCCCGTCCTGCGGCTTGCCGAAACCGCAGGCTAATTCCTTCCCTCTCGCAAAGAAAGGTTCGCCTGTCAATGTCGCGCGCGGGGGGAAGAAGCTGGTATCAATAGTCACGCTTTTTGTGGGAACAGGGTAACTTTGTATAAATATTGTGTAAAATCAGCATGTTGTTATTGCCTGTTTACAGCGGAAAAGTTTTCTTTTGCTTTTTGTCGCCAAAATGGTATATAGCAGATACTCTGTAAACCAGACCGTGGAGAAGCCATGTCAAAGCAAGCCATGAAAACTGTCAGTGTTTACAATGCCGTCGGCAGCATTCTTTGCCATGACATCACACGCATAGTCCCGGGGGAGAGCAAGGGGCCTATCTTCAGGAAAGGTCATAGAATACGTGAAGAAGATATAGA
The DNA here is from genome assembly GCA_015062205.1 of Desulfovibrio desulfuricans. GTDB lineage: Bacteria > Desulfobacterota > Desulfovibrionia > Desulfovibrionales > Desulfovibrionaceae > Desulfovibrio > Desulfovibrio desulfuricans_D. The sequence goes on along the minus strand of SUVB01000051.1, from coordinate 92,392 downwards.
TATGCTTCTTTCTGTAGGCAAGGAACATCTCTATGTTTTTGAAGCACTGCCGGGTATGGTGCATGAAAATGATGCTGCAGAACGTATTGTAAATGTAGTAGCCGGAAAAAATCTTGAAAAAACGGCACCGAAAGAAGGCCGCATTGATATGACGGCATCCTGTAACGGACTTCTTAGGGTGGATGTGCCGACACTGCAGTCCGTCAACAGCATCGGTGAAATTTCCGTCGCCACGCTTCACAGTATGCAGTTTGTGACAAAGGGGCGCGCTGTGGCCGGAGCGCGCGTCACACCGCTGATGATTGAGGATGAACAATTGCGGCGGCTGGAAGCCCTGGTTCGCGCCCCGATCATTGAGGTGCTGCCTTTGCGCCGCGCCCGGGTGGGCATGGTCACCACGGGCAGCGAGGTGTTCCACGGACGCATCCGGGACGCCTTCGGCCCGGTGCTGCACGAGAAATTCACGGCCCTTGGCTGCACAATTGTTGGCCAGACGCTCACCAGCGACGACGTGTCCATGACGGCCGGGGCCATCCGGGAGTTTCTGGCGCAGGGGGCGGACATGGTTGTGGTGACGGGCGGCATGTCCGTGGACCCGGATGACCGCACGCCCTCGGCCATCCGCGCCGCCGGGGCGGAAGTGATCCGGTACGGCGCGCCGGTGTACCCCGGGGCCATGTTTCTGCTGGCGCAGGCGGAGGGGGCGGCCGGGCGCGTGCCGGTGCTGGGCCTGCCCGGCTGCGTCATGTACCACAAGGCCAGCATTTTTGACCTCATTGTGCCGCGCCTGCTGGCCGGCCTGGAGGTCACGGCGGCGGATGTGGCGGCGTTGGGGCACGGGGGCTTCTGCTCCCAGTGCAAGGAGTGCCGGTATCCCGTTTGCCCCTTCGGCAAGTAGCGGCCGCCAGGCCTCTCCGGCGTGCCGCATGTGCGGCACGCCGGAGAGGCAGAGAGTTTTTCCCAGCAAAAGGAGTCAGTATGGAAACGAAAACCCTCATCGTCAACGGCATTCCGCGTCGTTTACTGGTCAACCCCGACGAGATGCTGGCCGATGTGCTGCGCGCGCAGCTGCATCTCACCAGCGTCAAGGTGGGCTGCGGCAAGGGACAATGCGGTGCCTGCACCGTGCTGCTGGACGGCAAGGTGACCCGTTCCTGCATCATGAAGGTGGGGCGTGTGGCTGACAACGCGGCCGTCACCACGCTTGAGGGCATCGGCACCCCCGCTGCCCTGCACCCCCTCCAGCATGCCTGGATATACCACGGCGCGGCCCAGTGCGGTTTCTGCACGCCGGGCTTCATCGTCTCCGCCAAGGGGCTGCTGGACGAAAATCCCGACCCCGGCCGGGAAGATGTGCGCGACTGGTTCCAGAAACACCACAACATCTGTCGCTGTACGGGCTACAAGCCGCTGGTGGACGCCGTCATGGACGCGGCCGCCGTCATGCGCGGCGAGAAGACCCTTGACGACATCACCTTCAAGCTGCCTGCCGACGGGCGCATCTGGGGTTCCTCCATCCCCCGTCCCAGCGCCGTGGCCAAGGTGACGGGCACTGCGGAATTCGGCGCGGACGCCGCCGTGCGCATGCCTGCCGACACGCTGCATCTGGCCCTGGCGCAGGCCAAGGTATCGCACGCCAACATCCGGGGCATCGACACCTCGGAGGCCGAGAAGATGCCCGGCGTGTTCCGCGTGCTGACGCACAAGGACGTCAAGGGCAAGAACCGCATCACCGGGCTCATCACCTTCCCCAGCAACAAGGGCGACGGCTGGGACCGCCCCATCCTCAATGACAAAAAGGTGTTCCAGTACGGCGACGCGCTGGCCATTGTCTGCGCCGACACCGAGGCCCACGCCCGCGCCGCCGCCGAGAAGGTGCACTTCGACCTGGAACTCCTGCCCGAATACATGAGCGCCCCCGAGGCCATGGCCCCGGACGCCATTGAGATCCACCCCGGCACGCCCAACGTCTACTACGACCAGCTGGAGGAAAAGGGCGGGGATACGGCCCCCTTCTTCAACAATCCCGACAACGTGGTGGTCGAGGGCAGTTACTACACCCAGCGCCAGCCCCATCTGCCCATTGAGCCGGATGTGGGCTACGGCTACATCAACGACAAGGGGCAGGTGGTCATCCACTCCAAATCCATCGGCCTGCATCTGCACGCCCTGATGATCGCTCCGGGGCTGGGCCTGGAATTCCCCAAGGATCTCGTCATGGTGCAGAACACCGCCGGCGGCACCTTCGGCTACAAGTTCAGCCCCACCATGGAGGCGCTGATCGGCGTGGCCGTCATGGCCACGGGCCGTCCCTGCCATCTGCGCTACAACTACGAGCAGCAGCAGAACTACACCGGCAAGCGCTCGCCCTTCTGGACCACCGTGCGCTTCGCCGCCGACAGGCAGGGCAAGATCCTCGCCATGGAGTCGGACTGGACCGTGGACCACGGCCCCTACTCCGAATTCGGCGACCTGCTCACCCTGCGCGGCGCGCAGTACATCGGCGCCGGCTACGGCATAGCCAACATCCGCGGTCACGGCCGCACCGTGGCCACCAACCACTGCTGGGGCGCGGCCTTCCGCGGCTACGGCGCGCCGGAGTCGGAATTCCCCTCCGAAGTGCTCATGGACGAGCTGGCCGAGAAGCTGGGCATGGATCCTTTCGACCTGCGCGAACTGAACTGCTACAGGGAGGGGGACACCACGCCTTCCGGACAGGCGCCCGAAGTCCTGAGCCTGCCGGAGATGTTCAAGGCCATGCGCCCCTATTATGAGGAATCCAAAAAGCGCGTGAAGGAGCGCTCCACGGCGGAGGTCAAGCGCGGCACGGGCATCGCCCTCGGCGTGTACGGCGCGGGCCTGGACGGGCCGGACACCTCCGAGGCCTGGGCGGAACTCAATGCCGACGGCTCCGTGACCATCGGCAGTTCGTGGGAAGACCACGGCCAGGGCGCGGATTCCGGCGCGCTGGGCACGGCCCACGAGGCCCTGCGGCCGCTGGGCCTTGCGCCCGAACGCATACGCCTGGTCATGAACGACACCAGCAAGACGCCCAATTCCGGCCCGGCGGGCGGTTCCCGCTCGCAGGTGGTCACGGGCAACGCCATCCGCGTGGCCTGCGAACTGCTGCTGGAAGGCATGCGCAAGGCGGACGGCGGCTTCCTCACCTATGGCGAAATGCTGGCGGACGGCCGCCCCGTGCACTACGACGGCAAGTGGACCGCCCCCGCCAGGGACTGCGACGCCAAGGGCCAGGGCGAGCCCTTCGCCTGCTACATGTACGGCCTGTTCCTGGCCGAAGTGGCGGTGGAGGTCGCCACCGGCAAGACCACGGTGGAAAAGCTGGTCTGCGTGACCGACATCGGCAAGGTCAACAACAAGCTTGTGGTGGACGGCCAGATCTACGGCGGCATGGCGCAGGGCGTGGGCCTGGCCCTGTCCGAGGATTATGAGGATCTCAAGAAGCATGCCACCATGGGCGGCGCGGGCGTGCCCGGCATCAGGATGATTCCCGACGACATGGAAATCGTCTATGTGCAGACGCCGCGCAAGGACGGCCCCTTCGGCGCGTCCGGCGTGGGCGAGATGCCCCTCACCGCGCCGCATCCGGCCATCATCAACGCCATCTACAATGCCTGCGGGGCGCGCGTGCGGCATCTGCCCGCCCGTCCTGACAAGGTGCTGGAGGCCATGCCCAAGTAGACGAAAAAAACCGGCAACCGGCGGGCAAAGGCGGCAACAGGGCCTTTGTCCGCCGCCATTCTGCAACCCGCGTCATCCTGCGCAGCGAGCCGATGCCATGATGAACCAGAACCGCCTGCACGAAATAGAATCGCACTGTACCCAGGAGAGCCCGCCGCGCTGCCGCGCCGCTTGTCCTTTCGGTCTGGACGTGCGCGCCTTCATGGCCCGCATGGCCGAAGGGCGGCCGGGCGAGGCCCGCAGGCTGCTGGAGCTGCACCTGCCCCTGCCGGGCATCATGGCGCGCATCTGCGACCACCCGTGCGAAAACGTCTGTCTGCGTCGCGACCTCGGCGGCAGCGTGGCCCTGCACGGCCTGGAGCTGGCCTGCATGCTGACCGCAGGACCGCAGGGGCGGACCCTCCCCCTGCCGCCCAAGCGTCTGCGCATGGCCGTGCTGGGGGCGGGGCTGGCGGGGCTGGCCGCGGCGTGGGATCTGGCGCGCAAGGCCTATCCCGTTACCGTGTTCCACCGGGGCGCGCCCCTGGACGCGCTGCTCACGCGCTATCCGCAACTGCAGTCCACGGAGGGCATTGCCAAGGATTTCGCGGCGGAAGATATGGCCGCCCTCACGGCCCGGAACGTCGTCTTCGCGCCGTCGGAGGCGGAGGCCGCCCTGCTGGAGCGCGCGGCCGAAGAATACGACGCCGTGCTGCTGGATGCGGACGCCTTTCCGGAACTGGCCCCGGAGACGGCGGCCGTGGAGCCGGACACGCTGCTCTGGCGCGGCAATATCTGCTGCGCGGGGCGGCCGGGGCGCACGGCCACGGGGCATGCCTTCATCGCGTCCTCGCGTCAGGCGGGGGAGGGCAGGCAGGCCGCGCAGACCATGGAGCGCCTGGCGGGCAAGGTTTCGCTGACGGCCGCACGCGTCAGGCAGCAGAACCCCCTGCATACGGATGTGACGGGCATTGCGCCCGTGCCGCAGGTGGAACCTGCCGTCCGCGCGGGCGACGAGGGGCTGTTCGACGCGCAGGAGGCCCGCGCCGAGGCGCAGCGCTGCCTGCAGTGCGAGTGCCTGATCTGCGTGCGGCAATGCGCGTATCTGCAAAAATACAAGGGCTATCCGCGCCTCTATGCGCGGCAGGCGTATAATAACGCTGCCATCGTCAAGGGCCTGCACACGGCCAATGCCATGATCAATGGCTGCGCCCTGTGCGGTCGCTGCGAGGAACTGTGCCCCGAAAATTTCTCCATGGCCGAGCTGTGTCTGGCCGCCCGCGAGGATATGGTGGAGCGCGGCTTCATGCCGCCCTCCGCTCATGAGTTTGCCCTGGAGGACATGGAAAACGCCTCCGGCCCGGACTGCGCCCTGACCCTGCCGGATACGGGGGCGGACGGCGGCGCTCCCGCGTGGCTGTTTTTCCCCGGCTGCCAGCTGGCAGCCTCGCGCGGGGAACAGGTGGCAGCGCTCTACGAGCGGCTGCGCGCCGTTCTTGCGGAGGGGCCGACGCCGGGCGTGGCGCTCATGCTCTCCTGTTGCGGCATACCCGCGCGCTGGGCCGGACGGACGCGGCTGTTCCGCGAACACGCGGCGCGACTGCGGGCGGCGTGGGAACGCCTGGGCCGCCCGCGCGTCATGGCGGCCTGCGCCTCCTGCCTCACGGTGTTGCGTGAAACCCTGCCCGAAGCGCAGGCCCTTTCGGTGTGGGAGGTTCTGGACGGGCTGGACGCTTCCGGCCTGCGCGCGCTGCGGGACGGCCTGTCCGGCAGTGCGGACGGCGCGCAGGCGGCGTTGCCCGAGCTGTTTTCCATGCACGATCCCTGTGCCGCCCGGCATGACGCGGCCTGGCTGGCGGCGGTGCGCAGCCTGGCCCGCAAGTGCGGCGCGCGCATTGAGGAACCGCGTTTTTCCGGCGCGACCACGGGCTGCTGCGGCTACGGCGGTCTGGTGTGGTGCGCCCAGCCGGAACTGGCCGGCGTCATGGGGGACCGGCGTGCGGCGGAACTGCCGCATCCCGGCCTTGCTTCGTGCATCATGTGCCGCGACCGCTTGGTCGCCGGGGGCAAGGAGTGCCTGCATCTGCTGGATGTGCTGCTGCCGGGGGCATTCCCCGCTTCGGGCGCGACGCCGGGGCCGGGCCTTTCGGCCCGACGGGCCAACCGGGCGGCCCTGCGCGCGCGTCTGCTGGCGCGCGGCGGCGCAGTCCCCGAGCCGCCGAAGCCGTCCTGTCGCCTGCGTGTCGCCCCAGATCTGCTGGCGCGGCTGGAGGAACGGCATATCCTGCTCACAGACGTCACGGAGGCCGTGGCCGGGGCGGAAGCCTGCGGGCACTGGTTCGAGAATCGGGAAGACGGGTGCAGGCTCGGCTCATGGCGGCCGCGCAAGGTGACGTTCTGGGTGGCATACCGGAAGCGGGGCGAGGAGTACGAACTGCGCGACGCCTGGTGCCATCGCATGATTGTCCCCGGCGCAGGAGGGCAGGAAGCCGAGGATGTTGTCAGGGCCTGCCAGAGCGGCACCGACGGCGGCAAGAGGGAGCGGTCATGAGCATGGGGCCGAATTACGGGCCGGACGGCGGCCGCTGGGTGTGCGGCCGTTGCGGCGTGCCTCTGGAGCAGATCAGGACATCGGTGTTCTATCTCAACAGCGCCTTTGACGTGGTGTTGCCGCGCTGCCCCCAATGCGGCCTGACGATGGTGCCCAGGTCGTTGGCCGAAGGCAAGATGCTGGAAGTGGAAGCGCTGCTGGAGGACAAGTGAGCGCGCTGTGGGAGCGGGCGGATTTTCGCGTTGCGGCAGGGGGCGCGTGGCGGCCCGGCGGCCGCGCCCTGACGCGCCGCGCGCTCGACTGGTGCGAGGCGCGGGGGCTGATGCGACCCCCGGCCTTGGCGCAGGACTGGGGCTGCGGGGGTGGGGCCACGCTGGAATTGCTGGCGGCGCGGGGCTATGTCGCCGTGGGGCTGGACCGCGGGGACGGGCCGGAAGGGGGAGGGGCCGCCGCGTCAGCCTTTGTGCGCGCCGATCTGCGCCGCCCGCCGCTGGCCGAAGGCTGCGCGGATATGGTGCTCTGCGAGTGCGTGCTTTCCCTGCTGGACGATCCCCTGGCAGTTCTGCGCGCCGCCTGCCGCGTTCTGCGAGCGGGCGGCATAGGCATTGTGGGCGATCTGACGCTGCGCGCGGAGGAGGCGGGCCGGAGACCGGGCCGGGAGGAGGGCGCTTCCTGCCTGAAGGGCGCGCGCCCTGCCGCCGGGTGGCGCGATTTTCTGGAAAAGGCCGGATTTGGCGTGCTGCTGTATGAGGATCACAGCCGGGCCCTCGTGGAGCTGGCGGCGCGCATGCTCTGGTATGGCGACGGGGAGAGCGGGCCTGCCGCGTCCCGCCTTTCCGCCGGGACAGACCCGGCGAAAAGCGGGGCGTGCGCCTGCGCTCTTTCGGTTCCGCGCCGCTACGGGTACGGATTGTGGATCGCCCGAAAAAAGGAGACCGTATGCACCCCATGATGATGGAACTGCTGCCGCTGGCGCGTCAGGGCTACTGCTGCAGCCAGCTGTTGCTGCTGCTCATGGCGCAGGCCATGAACAGGGACTGTCCTGACGCAGTGCGCGCGGCGCAGGGCCTGTGCCACGGCATAGGGCAGTCCGACGGGCCGTGCGGGCTGCTCACGGGCGGGGCCTGCGCCCTTGCGCTGGCGGCGGGCAAGGGCTCGGAAGACGAAACGGCGCACCCCATGTTCACGCCCCTGCTCAACGAGTACGGCATGTGGTTCCATGCGCGCGTTGAGGCGTACGGCGGCCTGCGCTGCGGGCAGGTGGCCGCCGGGTTGGGGGCTTCCTCCGGCGCGCCCGGGGAACGGCCCGATCCTATGGTTTGCGGCGACCTGCTGGCCGAATGCTGGGAAAAGATCCTGGAGCTGGCCGAAAGCTACGGGCTGGATCTCGCTGCGGGGGCGTGATGCTGCGCCGTACCCAGAGTCTTTGCCCCGTCTGTCTGCGGCGGCTGGACGCCGTGTACGAGCAAGCCCCCGACGGCGCCGCCGTCCTGCTGCGCAAGCGCTGCCCGGAGCACGGGGCCTTCAGCGTGCCCGTGTGGCGCGAGCCGCAGAAGGGCGGCCCTTCCACGCCCGCCTTTGCGGACTGGTCGCGTCCCAAGGCGCCTTCCTATCCTGCCCGTCCCGCCACGTCCATTGCGGGGGGCTGTCCTTTTGACTGCGGCCTGTGCCCGGCGCATGCCCAGCACACCTGCACCGGCCTTGTGGAAGTGACCTTGCGCTGCAACATGGCCTGCCCCGTCTGCTACGCGGTCGCGGGCGCGGAGGCGGTCGCGGGGGACCCGCCCCCGGCAGTCGTCGCCGCGCAGCTGGATGCCCTCCGGCAGGCCTCCGGCCCCTGCAACGTGCAGATTTCCGGCGGGGAGCCCACCGTGCGCGACGACCTGCCCGCCATCCTTTCCCTGGCCCGGCAGCGCGGCTTCGGCCTTGTGCAGCTCAATACCAACGGCCTGCGGCTGGCCGAAGACCCGGAATATGCCGCGCGGCTGCGCGCGGCGGGGCTGGATTCCGTCTACCTGCAGTGGGACGGCGCGCGCGAGGCGTCCTTCCTGTCGCTGCGCGGCCGGGAGTGTCTGGCCTTCAAGCGCCGCGCCGTGGAGCACTGCGCCCGCGCGGGTCTGGGGGTGGTGCTGGTGGCCACCGTCGTGCGCGGCGTCAATTCGGACGAACTGGGCGAACTCCTGCGTCTGGCCCTGCGTCTGGGGCCTGCCGTGCGCGGCCTGCATTTGCAGCCAGCCGCCTTTTTCGGGCGGTACCCCTGGCGGCTGGAGCAGGCCCCGCGTCTGACCCTGCCCGAAGTGATGGGCGCGCTGGCGCAGCAGGCCCCGGAACTGTTCAGTCCCGGCCATGTGCACCCGCCGGGCTGCGAGCACGAACTCTGCTCCTTCAGCGCCGTGTACCGCCGTACGGAGCGGCAGGGCGCGCCCGCGCTGGAACCGCTGGGGCAGGCCGCCTGCTGCGCGCCCGCGCCGCAGGCCCCTTTTGCGCCGCCTCCGGCGGCGGAGGGGGCGCGGCAATCCCGCCGCTTCACGGCCCTGCACTGGAAGGGGAGCGGCCCTGCGCCGACGCCCTCCGGCCGCGAAAGCGCCGCCGCAGACGGCTTCAGCCGCTTTCTGGCCGAGGCCGGGGCGGAACGCCGTTTCACCCTTTCGGCCATGGCCTTTCAGGACGCCCTGAGTCTGGACGTGGACCGCGTGCGCGGCTGCTGCATCCATGTGGCGCGGCCCGACGGGCGGCTTATCCCCTTCTGTCTGCACAACATCACGTCCGCGGACGGCACGCGGCTGTACGGGGACGGGCGGTGACAACGGGCGCAGCGCCGCCCCCCGGCAGGTTCGCCTGCGCGTTGGACGCCTGGCTGGCCGGGCAGTGCGGCGCATCGCCGGAAGACCTGCCCCGGCGGCTCACGGCCGCGCGCATGGCCGCCCTTCGGCGCGTTCTGCGCCATGCGGGCGGGAACAGCCGTTTTTACGCGCGGCTGCTGCGCGGGCATTGCCTTGACGTGTCCGGTCCGGATGATCTGGCGCGTCTGCCCTTCACCCGGCCCGAAGACCTGGCGCGCTGGGAGGATTTTCTCTGCGTGTCGCGCGGGGCGGTGGAGCGCATGGTCACGCTGCGCACCTCGGGCACTACGGGCGCGCCCAAGCGGCTGGCCTTCACGGAAGCGGACCTTGCGCGCACGCGTCAGTTTTTCGCCGTGGGCATGCGCGGGCTGGCGGGGCGGGGGCAACGGCTGGTCGTGCTTCTGCCGGGCGCGGAACGTCCGGACGGCGTGGCCGACCTGCTGCGGCAGGCCCTTGAGGCCGACGGGGTGGAGGTGCTCGCCCTGCCGCCGGAGCTGTTGCGCGGCAGCGCGGCGGCGCGGCAGCTTGCGCAACTTCGCCCGCACTGCGTGGTGGCCGCGCCCGCCCAGCTGGAGCGTCTTCTGCCGCAGTTTCCTGATGCGGGACCGCCCGGCCTTGCGGGCATCCTGTCCAGCGCGGAACCGCTGCCGCCGGGCTTGGCCCGCGTTCTGCGGGAGCGCTGGGGCTGCCTGACGCTGGACCATTACGGCCTGACCGAAACCGGCTATGGCTGCGCCGTGGAATGCCCGGCCCACGACGGCTATCATTTGCGCGCGCTGGATGTGTACGTGGAAATTGTCGCCATGACGGGCGATCGGGTGCTGCCGCCCGGCGAGGAGGGCGAGGTGGTCATCACCACGCTGCAGCGCGAGGCCATGCCGCTGGTGCGCTACCGTACGGGCGACGTGGCCTCCCTGCTGCCGGGGCCCTGCGCCTGCGGCAGCCCCCTGCCCCGGCTTGGCCCGGTGCGGGGCCGCATTCTCCGCGACGCCGCGGGAGCGGGGCCGCGCATCGCGCGGCTGCCCAAGGGCGCGCATGCCGCCGCCCGCCCCGGGAGCAGCCGTGAAATACGTTGACGAATTCCATGTTCCGGCATATGGCAATATGCAAATTCAGATACTTGGAGTGTGTCATGAAGATTTTTGATTTCCGGCTGCGGCCGCCATACAAGAAATTCACCAATCTCGGCATTTACGGCAACCCTGTCTGCAACGAAAGCTCGCCCCAGAAATGGCACGGAGTGCCGAGCCAGGCCGCCCGTGAAAAGTCCATCGACCTTTTCTGGAAAGAGATGGACGAGGCGGGCATCAGCGCCGGCGTCATCATCGGCCGTCAGGTGCCGGACGACACGGCCTCCGTTCCCAATGACGACATCAACGACATGGCCAGGGCCTACCCGGACAGGATCATTCCCTTCGGCAGCCTGGACGTGTCGCGCGGCGTGGCCGCCGCCATGGACGAACTGGAGCGCTGCCTGAGCATGGGTTTCAAGGGCATCGCCATGGAGCCCGCCTACTGCATGCCGCCGCGTTTCGCGGACGCGAATGTTCTCTACCCCATCTATGCGCGTCTGGAAAAGGCCCGGGTGCCGGTGGTGCTCACCATGAGCTTCTTCCAGGGCAATCTGGACTATTCCAATCCGGCGGCCGCGCAGCGCGTCGCGCAGGATTTCCCGGACCTGCAGATCGTGCTGGCGCACGCCTGCTACCCCTGGCTGCTCCATGTCGTGAACCTGTGCATCGTGCAGCCCAATATCTGGCTGTTGCCGGATCTGTACATGCTCAATCCCGACGCCCCCGGCAACCAGATGTACGGCGAGGCCATGCGCTGGCTTGACGGCGAACGCATCCTGTACGGTTCGGCCTACCCCTGCTACAATCTGAAGCAGGCCATTCACGACCTTGACAGGTTCAATTTCTCCGAAGAGCACAAGAAGAAGTTCTTCCGCGGCAACGCGGAAAAACTGCTGGGGATGAAGCTGCCCTAGCCGGCCTGACCGACCAGGAATGCAGCATGGCAAAAGAGCAGGCCCCCGGCGTCACCGGGGGCCTGCTCTTTTGCGGCAGCCCCTGCGTGAAACGGACTCCTGCACGGAATACAAGGAAAACCGCCTGATCCGGACGAACTGGTCCGGCGCGTCCTCCGCATTGCCGGCAGCGGCACGATACCGAACTTCAAGAAGCGGCAGGGCGGACATTCGCGCGCATGCCGCCTGGCGGCAGAAACCGCTGTTTGCGCAAGGGCCTCTCCCGATGATATGCTGTTTTCGGCGCGCATGTTCACAACATCCGCCGGGAGCGTCATGCAGCCAACCGTTATAATCCTTGCCGCCGGAAGGGCCGAGCGCATGGGGCGGGTCAAGGCCCTGCTGCCCCTGCCCTTGCCGGGAGGGCGCGCGGCCTGTTCCGCACTGGCCGCCGTCGCGCGGCTGTATCGGGCCTGCGGTTTGGAAGACATCCTGGTCGTGAGCGGCTTTTATGCCGCCGCCGTGGAGGCGGAGGCCGGAGTTCTGGGCCTCGCGGCAGCGCGCAATCCCGCGCCGGAAGAAGGCATGTTCTCTTCCGTGCGGACGGGGCTGGCCGCGCTGGCGCGGCGGCACCCGGGCCGCCCCGTGTTCGTGCATCCCGTGGATGTGCCGCTGGTGCGGCCGCTGACTGTGCAGGCCCTGCTGGCGGCCGCCCGGGAAGCCGCCGCAGCCGACGCCGCAACGTCCCCGCCCGTGTTCGTGCCCGTCTTTGCCGGACGCGAGGGGCATCCGCCCCTGATTCCCGCCGCCGCTGCGCCGCGCATTCTGGCGTATGGCGGGCGTGGCGGCCTGCAGGGCGCGCTGGCGGACCTGCCCCGGCGCCTCGTGCCCACGCCCGATGCCCTGATGCTGCAAGACATGGACACGCCGGAAGACTACACGCGCCTGTCGGCTCTGGCGGCCGCGCGGGAGGCGCTTTCCCCGGCGGAGGCGGAAGTTTTGCTGGCCCTGCGCGCCGTGCCGGAAAAGGGCCTGCGCCATGCCCGCGCCGTGGGGACCGTGGCTGCCCGCTTTGCGGCAGAGCTGGCGCGTTGCCGCACGGCAGCGGGCATGGCTGCGCAGCTTGATCCTGAGCTGGCGCGGGCCGGAGGGCTGCTGCACGATGTCTGCAAGGGGCAGCCGTGCCATGAACGGGCCGGGGGCGAGCTGCTGGACAGTCTGGGCCTGCCGCGCATGGCCGCGCTGGTGCGCGGCCATCGTGACCTGCGCCTGCCGGACGCGCAGCCGATCACGGAGCGCGAACTGGTCTGCTTGGCGGACAAATACTGCCGTGGCGGGGAATTTGTGCCGCTGGCGCGCCGTTTTGCACTGAAGATGGCGCTGTATGCCGGAGATGCCGCAGCCTGCGCGGCCATCGCCGGACGCCTGCACAGGGCGCGCCTGCTGGAGGCGCGTCTGGCGGCGGAAACGGGGCGCGCTCCGGCCGACATGGCGCAGGAGGCGCTGGCGGCCGCAGCCGCCATGCCGTCGGGCGGAGGCGGGGCGTGAGCGGCGGCGTCTGGCTGGTGCGGCACGGCGCGCTGCCGCCTGATCCGGAAGGCCGCATGGTCGGCGCGCGCGACATTGCCCTGAGCGCAACGGGCCGGGCGCAGGCGCGCGCCCTGGCGCGCGGGTTCATGCCCGGCCTGCGCGGACGGCTGTGCGCCGTCATCACCTCGGACTTGTCCCGCTGCCGTGAAACAGCAGCCCTGCTGCTGGAGCATTTCGAGCCTGTTCCCCTGCATGTGGAGCCGGGCCTGCGCGAAATAAGCCTTGGCCGCTGGGAAGGCCTGACCCGCGAAGAGATTGAAATCCGCTGGCCCGGCGCGCACGCGGCACGCGGCCGGGATATGGGCGACTTTGTCCCTCCCGGCGGGGAAAGCTTCGCCGCAGTCCAGCGCCGCGCTCTGGATGCGCTGGCCCGCTGGCGGCAGCGCTATCCGCAGGGCGCGCTGCTGTGCGTCGCGCATGCGGGCGTGCTGCGCGTCCTGCTGGCCCGCTACCTGGCCCTGCCTCTTGACGAGGTGCTGCGTATCCCGCAGCACTATGCCTGCCGCTGCTTTTTGCCGGAATGGTAGCGCGGCGGGCCGGGTTGGAGCGCCTGTCTGCGCCTGCAACCGCCATGCGCATGCCGTTGGCCGGCCTGCCCGGCCGCGTGGCCTGAAGCCGCACGGCGCAAGCCCGCCGCGGAGTGCCCGCGCCGTGCGCGGACGCTCTTTCCTTCCCGGCCGCTTTGGCGTAGAGTGCCCTCCGTTTCCGGCCCTGCGGGGCGTTCGTATCGCAACCTGATGCCCGGAGATGCGCGCATGAAAATTGTTCTTCTGTTTGCCGTGCTGCTGGCAGGCGGCTTTCTTCTGGTCCGGCAGATGGGCGCGCAGCCGCCCTTGCGCGGCCTTGCGCACATTCCTGCGGCTTCGCAGCAGGTGCTGGCCTCGCGCGCGCGACCGGCGGTCCAGTTCGTGCCCGCGCCGGGCATGGTGCTGCAGACGGCCGGCTGGCGCGATCTGATCCCGAAAACCCGCGTCACGGAGCCGGGCAATGCGCGGCTGTGGTTTGCTGGCTACGAGAACGGCGAGGGCGTGCTCATCACCGCCCTGGCCGAAGCCACGGACCCCTGGCTGTGGGATCACGGGCATAACGAACCCTTTCCCGTGCTGCAGGCCGTGCAGTATGAACACGCGGGGCAGACGCTGTATGAGAGCCTGATGGCCTTCCGGGCAGGGCAGAACCCTTTTGACGCGGCGGGGCAGGCCTGCCTTGTGTACCGGGCAAAGTTCGTCCTGCAGTTCAGAAAGATGCTGGTCATTGCGGAGTACCATGAACCTGTGCCCGACGATGCGGCGCGCGACGCCGCCTTTGACCCGCAACGGCTGAACGCCTTCCGTCAGCGGGGCAGAAAGGCCTGCACGGTGGCGTTTCCGGACAGGGAGGCGCAGGAGGCGCTGAAGGAGCGCCTCAGCGCCTTGAAGCCCGCCGATGCGGTTTTTTCCCGCACCGGGCTTTCCCGCTGGGTGGGGGAGATGCGCCGTCCCAAGGATATATAGCGCGCCATTTGCGTCGCGCCGGCCGCGCCGCATTGCGCCTTTCCGGCGCTTGGTCTATACTGACAACTGCGGGATGCGCGCCCGGCGATTCCCCGTGTCCCTTCCGGAGGCTGTGAACGTGCGGCGTTTTTATCAGGAAAGTTGGCAAGGCATACCGTTTACGACATTTTCGCACCTTTCCTTTTTCCATCTGGCGGAACCCAAGTTTTACGCGGTGTTTTACGAGGAACTCTTCCGCCGCTACAAGGACTGGAACGACCTGCCTGCGGTCTGGTGTGAGAACAAGCGCAAGGATGCCCGCTGGCTTCTCGGGCAGCTGCGCGCCAAACTCGCCCAGGAACCTGCGGGCCGCAGGGAGCCCGTGCGCGTGCTCTCCATCGGCAGCGGCGTCGGCTACATGGAAAAGATCCTGCTGGATGAAATGCCGGAGTTGGAACTGCACGTCAACGAGCCCAGCACCGTGGGCATGAGGTGGCTGCGCGAGCATATTCCCGGCGATCGCATCTACATAGGTCTGCCCCCGGGGTGCCTGCCCCCGGACGTGCACTACGACATGATCTACCTCTCCACCGTGGACTACGGCATTCCCACGCGCGAGTTCCAGCGCCTGCTCTGGGAGCTGCGGGCGCAGCTCGCCCCCGGCGGGGAACTGGTGCTGCTCTCCGCTTCGCTGCTGGAGGAGGATTCCTTCATCGGCAGCTTCGTGAACGCCATCAAGATCCTCATCCGCGGCGTGCTGCATTATCTGGGCATACGGCGGCAACAGTTCTGGGGCTGGCGGCGCACGCAGGACGAATACCGCAACCTCTTCAAGGAGGCGGGGTTCACCGGCGTGAGGGACGGCCAGCTGGAAGACGGCTTCGAAACGTACTGGATCCGCGGGCAGTAGCGAGGGCGGTCTTCCCCGCGGAGTTCCCCCGTTCCTATCCGCTGCTGAGGCTCGTTCAAGGAACAGAAGGCGTACAGAACCTGTGTGGGGCCGGGCAGGCTGTATGACGTCATCGGCGCTTCACAGTTGGATTTCGGCTGCGGCTCCCTGCGGGGCGGCCGTTTTTTCATTTCCTACCTTCAGGCGGGGCACTACTACGGCGTCGAACCCAACCAATGGCTCGTGCAGGAGGCGTTGCGGGAGGAACTTGGCGAGGATATCCTGACCGTAAAATCTCCCCATTTTTCTGCCGCAGACGATTTTTCCGTCCCGTTTGATGTCCGTTTTGACGTTATTGTCGCGCTGTCCATCTTCACGCATACCGGCAAGGATATCATGCGCAGGCTGTTTGCCACGTTTTTCGTGGGCGACGCGGACGAGACGCGCTCGGGCTGGTTCTATTTCGACAATTTTCCCAAGGGGGAGAGCGTACTTGCCGCCTATACGGAACCGACCATCCGCGCTTTCGCCGCCGATGCCGGGCTGCATGCCCGCCGTATCCACTTCTGGCATCCCGCGAATCAGCAGTGGTTCCTGTTCTCGCCGTCGCAGCAGGCGCTGCCGACGCCGGAACAGGAAGCGCGATTTACCGGACTCAACATCCTGCCGCCCCTGCCCTGAGGCAGGAGGGCGGGGCAGCACCTTCGCCCAGCGGCGCAAAAGGCCCCGGCGTTGCCGCCGGGGCCTTTTCTGTCGTCAGCGACCTGCCGGGGCGGGTCCATGCCGCGCATGCGGTCGCCTTACAGCACGAAGCGCGGGTCCTTGCTGACCTCGTCGCGCACAATCTGAAACAGTACCGGGCTGAGCAGCAGAATGCCCAGAATGTTGGGGAAGGCCATGAGCGCGTTGCCGATGTCGGAAAGCAGCCAGACCAGGTCCAGCTTGAGCACGGCGCCCAGGGCAATGGCGCAGACAAAGACGATGCGGAAGGGCTTCTGCCCCCTGTCGCCGAAGAGGTAGATGACGCAGCGCTCGCCGTAGACGCACCAGCCGAGCGACGTGGTGAAGGCGAAGAGCGTGAGGCAGATGGTGACGCCGTATTCGCCGAAGCTGGACAGCGAGGCCTTGAAGGCGGCGGCGGTGAGCAGGCCGCCGTTGAGGCCGGAGCTCCACAGGGGCTGGCCTTCGGGCGTCAGGGAAATGAGAATCACAAAGCCCGTCATGGAGCAGACAATGATGGTGTCGATGAACACGTCCAGCATGCCGATGCTGGCCTGCACCAGCGGGGATTCCGCCGTGGACGCGGCGTGGGCCATGGGCGCGGAGCCGAGGCCCGCCTCGTTGGAAAAGACGCCGCGGGCCATGCCCATGCGGATGGCCATCATTACCGTGGCCCCGGCAAAGCCGCCCTGCGCGGCGGTGGGGGTGAAGGCGTCGCTGATGACCCACCACACAATGGCGGGGATGCGCGTGAAATTCAGGCAGATAATGACCATGCACATGACCACGTAGATGGCGGCCATGAAGGGCACCAGCCTGCCGGCCACGGCGCCCACGCGCTTCACGCCGCCCACCAGCACCATGCCCGCCAGGAGGAGCAGCAGGAGGGCCGTGACGGCATTGGGCACGCCTGCGGTTCGTTCCAGGTTCACGCTGATGGCGTTGGACTGCACCATGCCGCCGATGCCGAAACAGGCGATCATGCCGAACAGGGCGAAACAGGTGGCCAGCCATTTCCAGTTGGGGCCAAGGCCGTTCTTGATGAAATACATGGCCCCGCCCACCCAGTTGCCGGCGGGGGTGCGCTCGCGGAAGTGCACGGAAAGCAGCACTTCGGAAAATTTTGTCATCATGCCCACAAGGGCGGTCATCCACATCCAGAACAGCGCGCCCGGGCCGCCCACGGCAATGGCCGTGGCCACGCCCACGATGTTGCCGGTGCCGATATCGGCGGCAAGGGCCGTCATCAGGGCATTCCAGGGGGAAACCTCACCGCGTTCCGACTGATCCTTCCGCCCGGCCCAGAGGCAGCGATATGCCGTGATCCAGTTGCGGAAGGAAAAGAAGTGCAGGCCCAATGTCAGGTACAGGCCGGTGCCCACCAGCATGACCAGCATCACCGGCCCCCAGACAAAATCGCTGACCTGCTGCAAAAAACTGTACAAAGCTTCCATGCGCGCCTCTCGGGTAGATACGGACAAAGGGCGCGCCCAATGAAAAACGGCACGCCTGCCGTTCCTAGGGTATCCCATGGCGGGGCTTTGTGGCAAGCGCTTTGTGCGGACGCTGTCTATGGCAGGCTGCCTGCAACTGTCAAAAAAGGCGTTGCTGCGGACGTGACGGCGCCCGGCGCGTTGTTCCATGCAAGCCCGTGAGGGGCTGTCGTCACAACCGGCCGTGCCGCAGCCGCCATGCGGCAATGACGGCCTGCCCCAGGGCAAGGCCGCCGTCGTTGGGCGGCACGAGGCTGTGCCGCAGCACGAGGAAACCGCGCTGTTCCAGCAGCCGGGCGCAGGCCGAGGAGAGCAGCCGGTTCTGGAACACCCCCCCCGTCAGGGCGCAGGTCGTAAGGCCGGTATCTTCGCGGATGCGCTCGCAGCAGGCCGTGATCATGGCGGCCAGCCCCGCGTGGAAGCGCGCGGCCAGGGGGCCGGAGGGCTCCCCGTTCAGCCGGGCTGCCGCCAGGTCTTCCACAAGCGTTTCCGTGGGCAGCACCGGCGCGCCGTTTTCCTCCGCCAGCCGGGGGCCGCGCCCGTCCTTGTGCAGCCGGGCGGCCATGCGCGCCGTGGCCTCGCCCGGCTCCTGCCCGACCGTGCGCCAGTGCGCCTCCGCCGCGAACTGCAGCGCCATGGAAGCCTCGCCCTCAAAGGTGGAGGCCCGCCGCAGGCCCAGCAGGGCGCTGACGGCGTCGAACAGGCGGCCCGCGCTGGTGGAGCGCACACAGTTGATGTTTTTTGACGTCATGGCCTGGACCACGGCGGCCTCCTCCGGCGGGCAGACCCCGAGCGCGCGCAGCTCTTCCGCTGCGTCCCCGCCGCGCAGGGCCTGCAGCATGGCCGCGGCCACGCGCCAGCCCTCGCGGGCGGCGGCGTCGCCCCCGGCCAGCGTGAAGGGCCGGATGTGCCCCGCGCGGCGGAAGCCCGCATAGTCGGCCACAAGCAGTTCCCCGCCCCAGATTGTCCCGTCCGAGCCGTAGCCCGTGCCGTCGAAGGCAACGCCGATGACAGGCTCGTGCCGGTCGTTCTCGGCCATGCAGGCGGCCACGTGCGCGTAATGGTGCTGCACCGGCAGCAGCGGCAGGCCCAGATCCCCGGCCACGGCCACGCTGTTGTAGCGGGGATGCAGGTCGCAGGCCGCCAGTTGCGGCCGGATTTCCAGCAGCCCCTCCATGCGCGTCAGGGAGGCGCGCAGGGCTTCCACGGTGCGGATGTCCTCCAGGTCGCCGATGTGCGGCGAGAGGTAGAACAATTCGTTGCGGCCCAGGCAGAACGCGTTCTTCAGTTCGCCGCCGATGCCCAGCACGGCGCCCTTCCAGTCGCCGGAGAGGATGCAGGGCAGGGGCGCATAGCCGCGCGACCGGCGGATCATGGAGGGCTGCCCGTCCACGATATCCATGACGGAATCGTCGGCCCGCAGGCGGATGACGCGGTCATGGGAGAGGATGGCGTCGCAGAAGCCGGAAATCTCCCGCCGGGCGTCCTCCTCCGTGCGGCAGATGGGCGCGCCGGAGGCGTTGGCGCTGGTCATGACGAGCATGTCCGTCATGGGCACATCGTCGGGGTAGGTGAAGAGCAGCAGCTGCAGGGGCGCATAGGGCAGCATGACGCCCACCGCGGGATTGTCCGGCGCTGTCCCGGCGCAGAGGCGGCCGCCCTCCCGCCGCGGCAGGAGCACGATGGGCTTCTGCCAGCTGTCCAGCAGGGTCTCGCGCGCAGTGTCCGCTGCGCATTCGCGGCGCACTGCGGCCATATCGCGCAGCATGACGGCAAAGGGCTTGGTCGGGCGGCGTTTCAGCCGCCGCAGGCGGGCCACGGCGGCGGCGTTGCCCGCGTCGCAGCAGAGGTGGAAGCCGCCGATGCCCTTGACGGCCACGATGCCGCCCGCCATGATGCGGCGGCGCGCCGCCGTGATGGCCGCGGCCCCGCGCTCCCCGCCGTCGAGCATGTAGACCTGCGGGCCGCAGTCGTTGCAGCAGACGGGCTGGGCGTCGTAGCGGCGCGTTTCGGCGTGCGTGTATTCCCACGCGCAGGCCCGGCACATGGGGAAGGCTCCCATGCTGGTGCGTTCGCGGTCATAGGGCATGGAATCCAGAATGGTCAGGCGCGGGCCGCAGGCCGTGCAGTTGATGAAGGGGTGCAGGTAGCGCCGGTCGCCGGGATTGAACAGCTCCTCCCGGCAGCGGGGGCAGGTGGCGATGTCCGGCGAGACGAAGATGTCGCCCTCTTCCCGCGCGCTCTCCACAATGGCGAATTCCCGCGCTTCGGGGATATCCGTTTCCGTGGCGGAAATCTTCATGACCAGCGAGCGTTCCGGCGGCTCGTTGCGGAGCATGCCGAGGAGCCGTTCCACCCTGTCCCGCGTGCCCTGGGCGAATATCTCCACGTAGGAACCCCTGTTGGCCACGCTGCCCCTGACCCCGCAGGCGTCGGCCGCGCGGTGCACAAAGGGGCGGAAGCCGACCCCCTGCACAATGCCGCGCACTTCTATCCGCAGGGTCTTCATAAGCGTCCCGTTCGCAGGGGGGATGTCCGGAACCGTTCAGCGGCCCCGTCCGCCGAACGTTCCATGCCGCGAAATGCGGCGCGGCCTGTCGCGTCTGTCCTCACGACGGCATGACCGGCCCTTCGGTCGGCCCCTCGCCCCCGCGGGCTTGCACGCCGACCGGGCCGTCCTCCGGCGCGTAGTCGCCCCTGCCGGAGGCCGGCGCATACCCTGCCGCCGCCAGTTCCCGCCCGAGGGCGCACAGGCTTTCGCGCGCGTCGCCGGCATCGGGTTTCCCGTCGTACAGCCGGTAGCCGCGGCCTGCCGCAGGCGTCAGGTTGGGCATGACCACATTGCACCCGGCCTCAAGGCCCCGCGTGAGGCCGTCGGGCAGGAGCGTCCGCAGGGCCGTGGTGGCGGGCAGCAGCACCCGCGGGAACATGATGCGGCACAGGCTCAGCAGAAAGAGCGTCAGCCCCGCGTCTCCCGCGGGATGCCTGCGAAAGGGCGTGGCATGGTGCGGCAGAAACGGCCCCAGGCCGATCATCTGCGGGCGGAATTCCTGCATGAATGTCATGTCGTCCGCCAACGAGTCCGCGTTTTGTCCCGGCGAGCCGACCATCATGCCGCAGCCGGTCTGGTAGCCCGTGTCGCGCAGGGCGTGCAGGCACTCCATGCGCCGCCAAAAGTCCTGTCCGCGCGCGTGCAGCAGGCGGTAATGCCGCGGGTCGGCCGTCTCGTGCCGCAAAAGATAGCGGCGCGCCCCGGCGTCGTACAGGCGCCGGTAGCTTTCCCGGCTGCGCTCGCCCAGGGAAAGCGTGACGGCCGCGTCCGGAAAGCGGCGGCGCAGTTCGTGCAGCAGGGGGACGAGGCGCGCGTCCGTGTGCCACGGGTCTTCGCCGCCCTGCAGCACAAAGGTGCGTATGCCCAGGGCATGGCCGGACGCGCAGCAGTCCAGTATCTGTCGGTCGGAAAGGCGGTAGCGCGGCAGGGCGGCATGCCCCCGGCGGATGCCGCAATACCGGCAGTTGTTGCGGCAATGGTTCGTGATTTCGACGATGCCGCGATACCAGACCCGGTTGCCGAAGGCCGCGCGCGCTATGCCGCGCGCGAGCTGCGCGGCATAGCGGCGGTCGTCTTCCCCGGCCCCGGCCAGCAGGGCGCGCCACTCCTTCCATGCGAGACGGCGTTCTTGCGCCAGGCGGTTCAGGAGTTCCCGTGCCGTTCCCTGCGCCATAGTTCCCCCGACAGTTGCGGTCGCGCGCTTTTGCCGGGGCTGATGCTCCCGGCGCGCCGGCCCTGCTCCATCGCCCGGAGGGGCTGCGCTCTCCTGTGCGGCACTGCGCAGGCAGGGGCTGCGGACGGCCGCGTCACGCCTGCCCGGCCTCGTCGGGGGAGGGCGGCTCGTCCCTGTCGTCGTAAAGCAGGTGCAGCGGGCGTGTGGGCGCGTTGGCCATGTCATAGGCGAAAAAGCCCAGCAGGAGCTGCAGGCCGACGATAATCATGGTGCCCGCCAGGATGGCCGTGCCCGCCGGGGTGGTGAGATTCTGCTCCAGCGCGTTCCACCAGGTGAAGCCGCCGAACAGGCAGCCCCAGACGGCAAAAAACAGACCCAGCAGCAACTCCAGGGACGCCAGCGAAAGGTCGCGCAGAAAATAGTTGTAGAAAATGCGCTTCACCATGTTGGCGCAGTGCTTGAAGAAGAACCGGCCCACGCAGTTGGCTATGCTCAGGTTGCTTTTTTCGTCGCCGTAGCGCGCCGACATGGGAATGTCCACCACCACGGCGCGGATGATGTTCAGGCGGAAGAGCATGTCCGACTCGAAGAAATAGCGCTTGTCGATCTTGTCGAAATCCAGACGGCTGACCACTTCCCTGGCAATGGCCGTGTAGCCGTTGGTGAAGTCGAAAATCTGCCAGTATCCGGTGGAAAACTTGGAGAGGAAGGACAGCGCCACATTGCCGAAGATGCGTATCTTGGGCATGCGGAACACCTGGTCCAGATTGTAGAAGCGGTTACCCTTGGCGTAGTCGGCCAGGCCCCGGCGGATGGGGGCCGTGAAACGGGAAAGCAGGGCCGGGTCCATCTGCCCGTCGCCGTCGATCTTGACGATGATCCGGTTCTCCGGCTCTTCCAG
Organism: Desulfovibrio desulfuricans; assembly: GCA_015062205.1. Classification (GTDB taxonomy): domain Bacteria; phylum Desulfobacterota; class Desulfovibrionia; order Desulfovibrionales; family Desulfovibrionaceae; genus Desulfovibrio; species Desulfovibrio desulfuricans_D. The sequence continues at coordinate 70,561 of SUVB01000051.1, read as the reverse complement.
CGCCGCGCGGTAGCCGCGCATGACGGCCCCGCCCACGCCGAGGTTTCTCTCATTGAACAGCACGCGCACGCGGGGATCGCTGACTTCTTCCTGCACAAGGCGGCCCGTGCCTTCGGGGCAGCAGTCGTCCACCACGTAGATGCGGCGCACTTCCTTGCCCATGCGGCGCAGCACGTCCAGAATGTGGCGGCGGCATTTGAAACAGGGGATGACGACAGCGATGCCGTGTTCACTCATGGCGCACCTCGAAGGGGTCGGTATCCAGCGCGGCGTTGAGGGTTTCCCACGTGCAGACGCCGCGGCGTTCGTAGAGCAGCGGCCCCTCATGCGGCCTGCCCCGGCGCCGGAGCGGGACCGCCTGCGTCTGCTGCGCGCCCGTGACAAGATAGCGCAGGGCCACGGGGATGAAGAGCCCAAGCCAAGTTTTCCACTGGGAGGGGTAGCGCAGGCAGAGGCGTACATAGCGGGGGCGCAGGGCCGGGGGAATGGGGTCGCGCCGCACGGGGCCGTTGCCGGGCAGCGGCAGCATGGTTCGGAACAGGGGCCGGGAACAGCGCCAGCCGTTGTACAGCGGGAACTGCCAGAGGCGGGCCGGCTGTTCCATCCGGGCCACGGCGGCCACGGCGGCGGCATGGACCGTATCATGGTCCTGATGCCCGCCCTCCCAGGCGGGAACGTACACATCGCCCACGGGGGCCAGTCCGGCCAGCAGGCGGGCCAGCCAGCGGCAGCAGTCCGCATAGTGTTCGTACAGCCTGCCGTCCCGCCATGAGCCGTCGCAGCCGGGAAAGTGTACATGCGCCGTCACCACGCCCAGGTCGGCCAGCACGGCCAGCGATTCCCGGCAGCGGCGCGGGGCCAGGGGGCCGCCGTCGGTCAGGTAGGCGCAGTGGACGGCGTCGCCCCGACGGCAATGCTCGTGGAGCTTGGCGAAGACGCCGTACTCGTCGTCCTGGTGCGCGAAAAGAAAAAGCGTGTTCATCTGGACAAGGCTAGTGCATCTGCCCCCGCGCGTCCAGTGGCGGGGGGGACGGAACGGAGCCGGTGCGGATAAAATTGTTCTTGAATGTTTCTTTTTGCCATAATATGTATGAAACCGCAATATTATGCGTTTCTTTCTTCAACGGGCGGCTTTTCCCATGTCACGCACCATACTGGCTGACGGTCTTTTTGTCCTGCTTGCAGGGCTGTTTTGTCTGGCCGCCCTCAACGGCACGCTGGCAATGAATCCCCGGGCCGTCAATATCGACAGCGATCTGCAATGGTACGCCCAGATTCTGGAGGCGCGGCTTCACCCCGAAGCCTTTGCCGCGGATCCGGTGGTTCCCCTGTTCCCGCACGAGCCGGGGGTTCCCAACCTGCTCACCGACTTGGCGGGCTGGCTTTCCCCCACGGATCACGCCCCCACCAACCTGCTGTACGTCGGCAGCCTGGGCATCTTCCTGCATTTTCTCATGTATTACGCGCTGGGGCGCTGGCTGTTCGGCAGGCCTTCACTGGCGGCCGTTCTCTCTCTGCTCATGAGCATTACCGTCTACTGGGCCTACGGCACCTTCTGGGGCAATCTGCATTCGGACCCGATACCCCGGATTTTTTTCGCCGACCTCTGGCCGCTGCTGCTCATGGGGGCCTGTCTCGCCGTGCGCCGTGTCGCCCTGCGCCCCCTTGTGCTGCTGCTCACGGGCTGCGCCGTCAATGTGCACACGGTCAGCACGCTCATGTTCGGCCCCATGCTGCTCATGGCCTTCGCCCTCCTGCCGCAGGGGCGGCCGTGGCGCAGGCATGCCGCCCACTGGCTGCTCTGCGCCGGCTGTTTTGCCCTGCCCGTGGCGGCCTACCTCTGGTGGCTGCTGGGCGGCATGCTCGCCCAGCCCCATGACGAAGCGCTGTTCGCCCAGGTGCGCGCGTTCCGTTTTGCGGAGGATTTCCAGAACCTGTGGCTCTCGCTGCGGGAGATCCTTGCCCACTACAGCCTCACGCAGCCGGTGCTGCCCTTAGGCGCGCTCTGCTGGTGGATCGCCTGGAAAAACCGGGCGCGGCTCTCCGGGCGGCTGCAAAGCCTGCTGGCGCTCATGCCCGGCATGGCGCTGGGCATGGCGGGCATGTGCGTGCTCTGTGCGCTGGAGATATGGCTGACGTCGATCCTCGGCCGCAACAATTACAGCCAGGAGATACTGCGCGGCACGCGTTTCCTGATTCCCCTTTCCTGGTTGGCGGCAACGGCGGCGCTGGCCCTTGTCTGGCCGAAGCTGCCGGCGCTGCTGCGGGGCGGGGCGGCGTTCGGCCTGGCCCTCTGCCTGTTTTTTGTTTCGCAGGACAAGCAGGTGCTGGCCGCCCGGCACTGCTTGGCCGAAGTCTCGGGCTTTGCCGCTCTGGATACCGCCGAGGGCCGGGGCATGGTCCGGGCCGGAGCCCTGCAGATGGAGGCGCTGTCGGCGCTGCGGCGGCATATCCGGCCGGGAGAACTGGTGTTCAGCAACAATGACCTCATGGCCGTGCGCTATGCGGCGCATTGCCCCATGAGCCCGGTGCACAAGGACGGCAACATCATCTACTACGCCAAGGAGCCGGAAATCGCCCGGCGCTGGGTGGACATGCAGCGCGTCATGGCCGCGGACCCGCGCGGATGGATCACGCTGTGGAAGGATGGTGAAGCGCCCCTCCTGCTGACGCGAAGCGTGGACTGCCGGGAAGAACTGCTGGGCGCGGGCGACCTGCTTTTCGAGAATGCGGAGTGGCTGCTCCTGCGCCGCCGCTGAACGCCTGTTCCGGCCGTGTTCCCTGCCGCTGTTTCCGCGCCTGCGGGGCGGGCGTCTAGCGGCCGCCCCGCCCCGTGCGGTCAAGGAGCTTTTTCAGCGGGGCGAGAATGCCCGCATTGAAGCTCAGGTATTTGTGGGCGAAAAAGGAATAGAACGTGACGATGCCGATGGCGAGGACGTGGCAGACGACTTCCACATCCAGCAGGCCGCAGGCGGGGAAGAGCCACAGGCCCGCGTGCAGCAGCCCCTTGGCCAGCAGGGTGGTCAGGACGGTGCCGATGCCGGCCACGGAGGCGAAGGTGATGAACTGGGCCTGCATGGACCGTCCGTGGTAGTGGAAATTGAACACGTAGTTGAGGGCGAAATTGACGAAGATGGCGGCGGCCGAACCAATGAAGACCGCCGGGGCGTAGGGCACGGAGCAGAAGGCATAGAGCGCGAAGCCGCCGAAGAAGCTGACCAGGGTGGCAATGCCGCCGAAGAGCAGAAAGCGGAGGAATTGCGGATCGAACAGCAGGGCCGCGACCCTGCGCGCGAGCGTGTGCAGCATGGAGGCGCCTTTTTCGTATGAAATCATTCCCGTCGCTGTGTATCTGTTCGCGCCTGCGGACGCAAGCGCGCGGCCGGTCTGCGGGATGCGCCCGGCCGGGGCGGCATGCCGCAGGGAAGGTCAGCCCCCCGCCCGCGTTTCCCTGAAGGCGCGCAGCGCTTCGGGGAAGGGGGAGAGCACCCGCTCCAGCACGCCCTGCGCCAGAGCAATGGCCATGCCGTAATTGGTCATGGGGCAGCCCGCCTTTTCGGCGGCGCGCAGGCGGGCCAGCATCTGGCCGCGCGTGATGACGCAGCCGCCGCAGTGCACGACGACCCTGCAGTCCGCAGCATAGCGCGGAAATTCCTTGCCGGCGTCCAGCGCGATGCGCAACTCGCCCCCGGCCAGCCTGTGCAGCAGGCGCGGCAGTTTGACGCGAGCGATGTCGTCCTTCTGCGGGTGGTGAGAACAGGCTTCCTGAATGCGCACCGCGTCGTCGGGCCGGAGCCGTTCCAGAACCGCCGCGCCTCGCGCCAGCGCGGGCAGGTCGCCCTTGAGGCGGGCCATGAGCACGGAAAATGTGGTCAGGGGAATGTGGGGCGGCGTGTCCTCATTGACCCTGCGCACGACCTGCGAATCACAGACCACCAGATCCGGCGCGCGTTTCAGGCTGTCCAGCGCGCGGGGCAGGTCCCCCTCCGTCACAACCATGCAGAGCTTGCGGCTGTCCAGGCTGTCACGGACGGCCTGCACCTGCGGCAGGATGAGGCGGCCCTTGGGCGCGCCCGTGTCGATGGGCGCCACCAGCACCAGCAGGCCGTGTTCGGGCAGCAGGTCGCCGAGCAGGGGCGGCTGCTGCAGGGCGCTCTCCGGGGCAAGCTGCGCCAGCGCCGCGCGCACGGCGTCCAGCCCGAGGCCGCTGCGGGCCGAAACGTCAATGACGGGCACGGCGGCGTCCGGCCCGCCGGGGATGCCCGGCTCATCCCCCGCGCCTGCCGGACAGGGGGGGGGCGCGTCCGCCGGGGCGTCCATCTTGTTGCGCGCCACCGCAAAGGGGATGTTCCGTTCCTGCAGCAGTGCGGCGATGCGCGCCTCGTGCGGTCCCCAGGCCGTCTTTTCCGTCACCAGCAGGGCCACGTCGGCGCGTTCCATGATCTGCAGGCTGCGCTCCGTGCGCAGACGGCCCAGCTCGCCGCTGTCGTCCAGCCCGGCCGTATCCAGAAAGACCACAGGCCCCAGGGGGGGCAGCTCCAGCGTTTTTTCCACTGGGTCCGTGGTGGTGCCGGGCGCGGCCGACACGATGGACGCCTGCTGCCCCGTGAGCGCGTTGAGCAGCGAGGACTTGCCCACATTGCTGCGGCCGAAGAGGGCGATGTGCAGGCGCAGGCCCTTGGGCGTTTCGGACATGGCGGCCTCCTTGAGCGGCGGGAACGACAGCGCATGCGTTCCTTTTGCAGAAACATCGGCGCGATTGTGGCAAAAAGGCGGCAAGGGGTCCAGTGCCCGGCCGGGGGGCGGTATGCCCCGCCGTTTGTGAAACGGCCCGCGCCGAGAGGTTGTGGAGCCAGCCGTTTTTCATAAATGAAAGACCGCAGGCGCGGCCTCCGCGCCGCTGCGCTTGCCAGCCCGGGGGGCTGCGGCTAGAATGGGATGCGATTTCCGCCGGCCGTCGGGCCGGCTTTTCAAGGAGCACTGCGTGAACATAACTTGTCCGCGTTGCGGTTTCAGCCGCTCGTTGTCGCCGGACCGTCTGCCCGCGCGCACGGTCATTGCCACCTGCCCCCACTGCGCCTGCCGTTTCCGCTTTGTGCCGGAAACGGGCGCTGTGGAGCCTCTGCCCGACGCCCGCGCCGCGTCTCCGGACGCGGTTCCTTCCCGCGTTGCCGACGCGGGGGGGCGTCCCGCCACGACGGGGGGCGACGTCTCCGGCGGCTATGAGGACGATCCCCTGCCGCCCGGCGCGGTCATACCGGGACGCGGGCTCCCTTCCCCAGAGGAGGGGGCCGCGCCCGTGCCGGAGCCTTCGGTCGGGAAGAGCGCGGGAGAAGGCCCTGCCGCTCCCGCTGCCGCGGGCAGGGACGCGGCGGAAACAGAGGGAAATGCCTCTGCAGGGGAGGAACCTTTTCCCGGCAGGCGGGACGCAGACCGCCCGCAGCCGGCGCGTGCCGCTTCCGGGGAGGATCCCGGCGAGGAGACGGGCGGCGCGGCGGCCAATCCATGGGAGGCCGCTCCCGCTCCGGACGGCTGGATAGCCGCCTTTTACCATACCTGTGTCCGGGTCATGTTCGGCGCGCCGCAGTTTTTCAGCCGCCTTCGCCCCGACGCGCCCCAGTTGCGCCCCCTGCTGTTCTATCTCGTCATCAGCGTCATTCAGGTGGTGGTGGAGCGGGTATGGGCCGGCGTCTTCCTGTCGCTCATGGCTCCCGGCGCGGCCTCCGATCCCGAGCTTGCCAAAATGCTGGAACTGCTTTCACCGCAGGTCAGCCTGCCGCTCGTCATTCTGCTCAAGACCGGCGTTTCCGTGGCGCAGCTCTATATTCTGGCGACGCTGCTGCATTTCGCCTACGGTTTTGTGGTCAGGCCCCGGCCCGATTTCTCCCGCATTTTTCAGATAGCCGCCTATGCCGCCGCGCCTTCCCTGCTCTGCATTGTGCCGCTGCTGGGCTCCATTGCGGGCTTCATCTGGATGCTGGCCTGCCTTCTGGTGGGCTGCCGCGCGGCCCTGCGGCTCAGCTGGCCGCAGACCTTTGCGGGGTTTTTGCCCGTGGCGGCGCTGCTTGCGCCCCTGACGCTGCAGCTGCTCAGGGCCGCGCAGGGCTGACGGCGTCCCGGCGCGACGGCGTTTTCCCGGCGCAGATTTTGCATGTGTCAGAAAAGCGGCGTCGGCACGCGGGCGAAGCGCGCGCGGCGCGTCCCGTGGTGAAGACCGGCCCCATTTCGGAGAAATTGCGATGAAACATCAGGTTGTGCGGTTTGGCGGCCTCTGCCTCGCATGGCGCATTCTGCGCCGGGCGTTTCTTGTGATGCTGACCCTGTCCCTGGCCTGTTCCTGCGCCAAGGCCCCGGACGACAGCCGCAGGATATACCGGGTCAGCGGCGACCTGCGCACGCCCTACCAGATTGAGATCAACAACTTCGCGCACCGGCAGCCCCCGGCCGTCTATGTGGCCCCGCTGGGAGATATCGGCCACCGCCCGCGCGCGCTTTTCGTGCCCTTCCGCGTTGTGCAGCAGATTGCCGACCCCGTGAGCTTCGGCGACATGATTTCACGCCAGTTCTGGCAGGTCTGGCTTTCGCTCAACGCCTTCCATTCGCTGGAATACGCGAGCGGCGCCGGCCCCTACGAGCCCTCCCGCGCCATTGCCCTTGCCCGGGCCCGCGGGGCGGAGTTGGTGGTGGGCGGCTACATCAACGAATATGTGGACGGCGGCAACAGCGGCCTGAGTTCCGTCTCGCTGGCCGTGGAAATCTATGACGCGCGTTCCGGTTCGCAGCTCTGGTCCATGGCCCAGGCCGGGCTCATGGAGGGCCGCGCGAAGCACGATTTTTACCTCTTCTCCATCCATGAGCGCAATCCCGGCGATCCCCCCGGCTTCATCGTGCGCTCCCTCGCCTGGGACATGGGCCATGTCGTCCTGAACTGGGTGGATCCCGGCGCGGCGGAAAAGCCCTCGCTGAAGGACAGGATTTTCGGCGGCAAGGCCTTCTAGCCCATCGGCGCCGCACTGTCCCGTCGTCGCAGCCCGCATACGCAGCCGCTCCTGCCGCTATTGCCCGCAACGCCCCGTAACGGGCAATGCTCTGCCGTCGCAGCGGCAGGAGCGCGGGACACGCTGTTTCCCTCCTTCAGTTGCAACGCGGCGTATCTGTTTACAGCCGCCGGAACAGGCGGGTGTTGTGGGAAAATCCGCGTTCAGCCTTTCTGTCCGTTCCGCTGCAGCAAACCCCGGGCCTTCGGGCCACGTGCGGCAGGGCGCATGCCGAGCCGCCGTGCAAGGCCGTTTCGCGCGGGATGAAGGGTTTGACGTTGACGCCGCGTCGCGGTAACGCATAGAAATTATGGTAAGCTTGGGGCGGACGGCATGCGTCGCCGGGCGGGACGGCGCTTCCGCTGCGGAAGCCGTGCGCCGCCCCGCACACGCGGCTTTTCGACGGAGCAAGGAGATGCGGGCGTGAGCGGCACATGGGACGGCATTTATTTTGACCGGCAGGACAGGGACATCCTCACCCTGGTCAACAACATCCTTGCGTCGGACGGCGACCCTTCCGAAACCTTTCTTTTCGATCCCAGCCTGCATCCGCACGGCATCAAGGAACTGGTGGCCACGCCGGTTTCGCGCATGGCCTATGCCGTGGTCAACCTGCTGCGCAATCTCCAGACCGGGCGCACCCAAGCCCGCGACCGTCTGCTGGCCCTGCGCACCCTGTATGACGAGGTGCTGAACAGCGCGCACACCACGCTGCGGCGCAATACGGCGCGGGCGCTTATGCAGATCATGAAGGGCATGGTGCGCGCCCACGGCGACGAGCTGGAACAGCTCAAGCTGGCCCATGATTTTCGCCGCACCATGCAGGGGTCGCCCAAGGTGGTGCGGCACATGCTGGCCCGCTACCATCTGCCGGAAATGCCGGAAAGCTGGAACCAGCTTGCCTTTGACGACCATGTGTATGACGCCAACACCAAGGGGCGCAAAACGCCCACCCATCTGATCATGGACGCCTGGATCAAGGGCATGCGCTCCCTGACGGTGGCCTATGAGTACTGGGTTCAGCCGGACGCCGCCAGGGAAATCCTGAGCGCTGCGGAGATCACCGGCATCAATGTGCGCATCGGCCTGGAATTCCAGGCGCCCTTTTACGGCCGTTTTATCAGCCTGCTCTGGATTCCGCGCGGCTTCAGTTCCGACGAGGATTTTCTGGAATTTCTGCACAGCCCCAAGGTGGCCGGCATCATGCGTCTCGGGCGGGAGGTGCTGCGCTGGCGGCGGGGGCGGGTGCTGCAATGCCTGGCCCTGTGGAACGAAAGGCAGCGTCCCCTGCTGGCGGCGCAATGGGAAACCCCCGTGCCTGAACTGACGCCCGAGAATTTTTTGCGCCATGTGGGCCGGGGGCAGGCCTCTGCCCTGCATCTTGCCGAGGCGCTGCACCAGCATGTGCTCCCCGCGCTGCGGCGGCGCGCGGCTCTGCTTGCGGAACGGGGCGACGAGGACGCCCGCGTGGAGTTGGAATGCCTGGATGCGCTCAACGCGGAATACATCGCCGACCACTGGCTCTCCCCGCAGGAACACCCGGAGCTGCCCGATCTCGCCCGGCCCTGCCGGACGGCCGACCTGCCCGCGCTGCTGCGCCTTTCGCCGGGGGACCTCACGCGCGAGCTGGCCGACCTTACGCCCGGCTACCGGCTTGTGCTGACCACGGCCGGGCTGAGCGCGGAAGATGTGGCTGAACTCCTCTGGGACAGCGGCGGCAGCATCAGCCATCTGGAAATTTTCAACATGCGCGGCTGGATGGAGGGCAGGCACGCCAGCCTCAAGGCCATCAGCGACCTGCAGCAGGCCCTCAACGAGGGCGTGGGACCGCGCGTCAAGCAGATGATACGCGAGATGGCGCGCCGCATGCGCGACAGGGACGAAGAGCGCGCGGCCAAGTTCCGGCAGATATTGCACAACGTGCCCAAGCTGTGGGAGCATTACCGCAACAAGCCCCTGGGGTCGCGGCTGGGCACCAGTTCGGTGAGCCGCGCCTCCTACGGCATGGGCTTCGTTCTGCGCGACACGCTGCCCGCGCGCGGCCGCAGGTTCTACGACCGCCCCAGGGAACGGCGTCAGCCCGAACTGCCCATCTGTACGCCGGTTGAGGAACTCATCCGCTACAGCAAACCCCGCAATCCCACATTCTGGCAGCGCACCCTGCGGGCTCTGCGGCATTTGCCCGGCTGCGCGCATCTGGGCCTGGAACAGCGCCGCGTCTGGAAAACCGCCAGCGTGGGCTTTCGCGTCTGCCCCCAGGGCAACGTGCTCAATCTCGGCGGGCTGAGCCTTGCCCGCGACAACGGCCTTGCCCGGACCTCCGGCGCTGGGACGGACGCGGGCCGGAAAGCCTCGCCGGGCCTGGCCTACCTCAGGGGAGGCAATCTTCTCAAGGTGCTGCTGGGCTTTTTGCCGGCGTTTATGACCTTCATGTATACGCAGGAATGGTGGTTCCTGGCCTGGTTCGGCTCGTTCATCTGGTTCGGCATCAACGGCGTGCGCACGGTGACGCAAATGGTCGTGGCGGCGCGCGGGGCTTCTCCGGGCGCGCTCATCCACTGGAAAGACCAGATCAACGTCAACCGTCTGTGCAATTCGCTCATGTTTACGGGCTTTTCCGTACTGCTGCTGGAAGGGCTCGTGCGCGTGGGCCTGCTGGAACGGACGCTGGGCATCACCACGGCTCAAAGCCCGTGGATCGTGTTCGGCGTATTGAGCTTCATCAACGCCGTCTATCTTTGCGGCCGCAATGCCCTGCTGGGCTTCTCCTGGCGGGTGTCGGCCGGGGCGCTGGCGCGCGGCCTGCTGGCCATTCCGGTGGCCGCCCTTTACAATGTGACGCTGTATAAGCTGGCGGCGCTGCTGCATGTGCCTGACCCGGCCTTCTTCCTCGTGCCCGGCGCGGCCATCATTTCCAAGATGGCGTCGGATACCGTGGCTTCCGTCATTGAGGGCTATGCCGACAGTCAGGAAAACCTGCGCATGCGCCGCTGGGATTATAAAAGCAAACTGGCCGGGCTGTTTGACTGCTATACGCACCTTGAGCTGCTCTTTCCGGATGAGGACGCTCTCGTCAAGCTGGCCAGGACCGGCGGGCTGAACGGCAGCGGGGGAGCCCGCGGCAAGGAACTGGAACGCGCCTTCATCGTCCATGCGCTGGACCTGATGTACATGTGGTTCTACCAGCCGCGCGCGCAGGACGCGTTCCGGCAGCTCATCCGCAAGATGTCCGAGGCCGACCGCAACGTGCTGGCGCGCTCCCAGCTTGTGCTCACACGGGAGCGCGAAATAAGCCAGCTGCTGGTGAACGGCATCCTCGGGCGCGAATTTTCCCGTCCCCTGGCCTTTTTCCTGGACAAACACAAGGCCTACTTGCGCCGTCTCAACTGCGTGTGCCGGCCCGGCAGGCTGCGGGAGCAGGACGCGTCCCGGGCCCCCTCTGCCACATAGCCCTGCCGCGCGCCGGGCATCTTTTTGGAGCTGCCGTGGAATTTCGACATTCCACGGCAGCTTTTTTGTCGTTTCAATATGATGTGCAAATGTTACAATTATCACAAATGGTTTTGTATGTGTGATCAACCAATATTGTGTATAGATAAAAAATTTTTATCTGCTGTAATTAAGTTGCGTTACAAATAATATATGGAAAAATATTGAAATATATTTTTGTTATATACTTGTCATAATATTTTTCATTGGGTATTATAGACCTGTATAGTCTCTCCGCGCTTTGTGTATAGCGGAAAAACATTATCGTTATGCAAAAGGAGTCACCAATGAGTACAGACATTAAAAGCATGCACATGGGGCAGGTTACGTCATTTTTTATCCCCAATGTCACGCTTGTGGGCGAAGGCTGCTCCGGTGATATTCCGGCGCGGCTGCAGAGCATCGGCGGAAAGAAACCTCTCGTCGTTACCGATCAGGGCATCGTCAAGGCGGGAATTCTGCAGCGGATAACGGATATTCTTGATGCCGCAAAGCTGTCCTACGCCGTCTACGACAAGACCGTGCCCAATCCCACGGACAACAACGTGGATGAAGCTTTTGCCGTGTACAAGGAGGAACAGTGCGACAGCCTCATTACGCTGGGCGGCGGCAGCTCGCACGACTGCGGCAAGGGCGTGGGCTTCCTGGCGGGAAACGGCGGCAAAATCCATGACTACGAGGGTCTGGACAAGTCCTCCAAGCCCTTCCCTCCGTACGTGGCCGTCAACACCACGGCGGGTACGGCATCGGAAATGACGCGTTTCTGCATCATCACCGATACGTCGCGCAAGGTGAAAATGGCCATTGTGGACTGGCGCTGCACGCCCAGCGTGGCCATTGACGATCCGGTGCTGATGATGGGCATGCCCCCCGCGCTGACCGCAGCCACCGGCATGGACGCCCTGACGCATGCCGTGGAGGCCTACGTCTCCACAGCCGCCACCCCCATGACGGATGCCTGTGCCGAAAAGGCCATGGAATTCATCAACCGTTATCTGCGCCGCGCCGTGGCCAACGGGGAGGACAAGGAGGCCCGCGAGGGCATGTGCTATGCCCAGTATCTGGCAGGCATGGCCTTCAACAACGCCAGCCTCGGTCATGTGCATGCCATGGCCCACCAGCTCGGCGGGTTCTATGATCTGCCGCATGGCGAGTGCAACGCCATCCTGTTGCCGCACGTGTGCGAATACAACCGCATCTCCAATCGCCGCCGCTTCGGCCGCATCGCCCGGCTGCTGGGCGAATACCCGCAGGGCCTCAGCGCGGACGAGGCGTCGCGCATGGCCATCAGGGCCATCAACATTCTGTCGCAGGATGTGGGCATTCCTGAAGGCCTGGTGGCGCTCGGCAGGAAGTACGGCAAGAACGTGCGCGAGGAGGACATTCCGACCATGACCGCCAATGCCCAGAAGGACGCCTGCGCCCTGACCAACCCCCGCCTCATGACGGACGCGGCCGTGGCGGCCATCTACAAGGCTGCCATGTAGAGAGCGGCATCGCGCGGACGCGCGGACAAAAGGCGGCCGCGTCGCACGCCTGCAATGCCAGCCAGAACGCCCCGGCCTTTCGACCGGGGCGTTGCGCATTGAAGCCGGTGAACCGGGGCTATGCGGGGAACGACAGAAAGTATTCGTGCATGCGCGTGTCAGGCGTCAATTCCGGGTGGAAGGACGTGGCCAAGATATTGCCTTGGCGCACGGCCACAGCCTGACCGTCAATGTCGGCCAGCACCGCGACGCCCTCTCCCACGCGGGTGATGACCGGCGCGCGGATGAAGACCGCCGGTATTGGGTCAGGGCCGAGCGCCGGCATGGCGAGATCCGTCTCAAAGCTGTCCACCTGGCGGCCGAAGGCGTTGCGCCGCACCGTGGCGTCCAGCACGCCGAGACGGGGCTGATCAAAGCCCTCGATGTCGCGGCAGAGCAGGATGAGCCCGGCGCAGCTGCCGTACACGGGCATGCCGTCCGCAATGCGGGCGCGTAGGGCGTCCATCATGTTCCAGTCGGTGAGCAGCTTGCCCATGGTGGTGCTTTCGCCGCCGGGGATGATCATGGCGTCCACGCCGTCCATGTGCCTGAGCTGGCGCACTTCCCTTGTTTCCACGCCCAGACGGGACAGGGCCGCCACATGCTCGCGGAAGGCCCCCTGCAGGGCCAGCACGCCCACGAGTCTGCCCATTACCAGCCCCGTTCCTGCATGCGTTCGCCGGCGGGGATGGTGGAGATGTCGATGCCCACCATGGCCTCGCCAAGGTCGCGGGAGATTTCGGCCAGCATGGCGAAATCCTTGTAGTTGGTCACGGCCTGCACAATGGCTTTGGCGCGCTTGGCCGGATCGCCGGACTTGAAGATGCCGGAGCCCACAAACACGCCGTCGCAGCCCAGGTGCATCATCATGGCGGCGTCGGCCGGGGTGGCGATGCCGCCGGCGGCAAAGTTGACCACGGGCAGGCGGCCTTCCTTGCGCACGGCCAGACACACCTCAAGCGGCGCGCCGATTTCCTTGGCGAAGTTGGCCACTTCGGCCTCGGGCAGGGCGCAGAGCCGGCGGATTTCGTCCATGACCTGGCGGCAGTGCCGCACGGCCTCAACCACATTGCCGGTGCCGGGCTCGCCCTTGGTGCGGATCATGGCCGCGCCTTCGGCGATGCGGCGCAGGGCTTCGCCCAAGTTGCGGCAGCCGCAGACAAAGGGCACGGTGAAGTCGCGCTTGTCGATATGGTACTTGTCGTCGGCGGGGGTCAGCACCTCGCTCTCGTCAATGTAGTCCACGCCCATGGCTTCCAGAATGCGGGCCTCGACAAAGTGCCCGATGCGGGCCTTGGCCATGACGGGAATGCTGACCGTATCCATGATTTTTCTGACGATGGTGGGGTCGGCCATGCGGGCCACTCCGCCGGCGGCGCGGATGTCGGCCGGCACGCGTTCCAGTGCCATGACGGCGCAGGCTCCGGCTGCTTCCGCAATCTTGGCCTGCTCGGGGGTGGTGACGTCCATGATGACGCCGCCCTTGAGCATTTCAGCAAGGCCTGTTTTCAGGCGGATGGTGCCCTGTTCCATATCTCTCTACTCCTTGATTCCGGGCCGTTGCGGCCCCAATGGTGTCACTGGCCGCGCAGGGGCGGCCGTACGGCAGTTATATGCGAAGAACCCCGGTATGACAATACAACCGGGTGGATCTGCGGTGGGGCAGACGCGTCGCAATCCCGCTGTTGCGCGCCCCCGGCGCAGCGGTGGCGGCGATTCCCCCCTTCGGTGCAGGGACGGCAGCGCTGCAGCCCTGCGTCGGCAAGGCCGGGGGCATCGGCCCGGGGGAATCGCAGGTCCGCTGCTTGCGCTCCCGCCGCGCTCCGGCTATGCTGAATAACTTCAGAAAGGAGTGCCGATGCGCCAGTTGCTTCTCGTTGTTCTGCCGTCGCTGCATGCCCCCCGCGACGGCGCGGCGTCGCCGCAATGGACGGGCGCGCTGCGCCTGTGGCCGGGGCTGCCCGACGTCCCGCAGGGAGGGTGGCTGTGCCCGGGGAACTACCCCTTCTCGCCGCGTGAGGCGGCCGCCTGCATGGAGGATTTGCGGCTCATGGGCGAGGCGGCGCTCTCCGGCCTGCCGGTGGGGGCGACCGTGGCGGGCAATGCCGCCGCCGCGCGTGCTGCTTCGGAAGCCGCGCTGCTGGAAGGCCTGGGCGCTTCGCGCGGTGATGCGGCCGCCGCCCGCGCGGCCGAAGCGGCCCGCAGGGACATGCTGGCGCGGCAGCAGGCGCAGAAGGCCCTGCTCTGGGCATGGCAGCAGGAGGAGCGCCTGGGGGAACTGGCCGGGCTGGCGGAGCGTTTCACAGCCACGGCCGACGGCCTCGCGGCGGCCCTCGGCGTGGAGCCGGACGAAAACATGGGCGGGGGCGGCGCGGCGGCCCTGACGGACGACCTTGCGCGCCTGAGCGCGCCCATCGTGCCGGATGCGGGGCTTGCGCCGTCCTGGCGCACGGTGGCCGCCAATGCTCTGTTCTTTCTGCCGCCGGAGGCGGCTGTCGCCCTGGAAGGCGAGATGCGTGAGGATGCCCTTGATCTGCTGGATTTCACTCCCGCGCCGCGCTGGGGGCAGGCGCTTTCCGACGCGGAGGGCGTTGTCGCTGTGGAGGCCCGCGCGCCGGGCCGGTTGCTGCTGGGCCGCACCCGCCCCACGGGGCAGGCCCCGCTGGACGCGGAACGGCTGTGGGTCGCCTGGAGGCGTGCGGTATGAGTGATGCGCTGTTTCCGGGCGGGCTTGCCGGCGTCATTTTCGACTGCGACGGCGTGATGATCGACTCGCGCGAGGCCAACAACCTCTTCTACAACCGGGTGCTTGCCCATTTCGGTCTGCCGCCCATGACGCGCGAGCAGGAAGAGTACAGCTTCAAGGCCACGGCCATGCAGGCCCTGCTGCACATGGTGCCGCCGCACCTGCACGCGCAGATAGAGCATGTCGTTTCCACGGCGGTCGTGTACGAGCGCGACATCCTGCCCCTGCTGCGGCTGCGGCCGGGGTTCAGGCCCTTTATCGACGAACTGCGGGGCAGGGGCGTGCGCATGGCTGTGCACACCAACCGGCGTCTGCGGGGCATACAAACGGTTCTGGACATTTTTTCCCTGCCCTCCTATTTTAATCCTGTGGTTGCGGCGGATACCGCCGCGCCCAAGCCTTCTCCGGAAGGCGCGCGGCGCATCTGCGCGGTTTGGGGCTGCGCCCCCTCGCGCGTGCTCTTTGTGGGCGACACCGGGCATGACAAGGCCGCCGCCGAGGGGGCGGGAACCGTGTTCGCCGCCATGGGCGGCGACGAACTGCGGGGGCATATCACCGCACGGACATTCGAAGAACTGCGCGCGGCGCTGGCCGACAGCCTGCCGCCGATTGCGGGCCGGCAGCCGGGCCGCAACGCCGCGTTGACCTGAACACCTCGCCGGAGGTCGCATGATCGTGTTTGCCAATACCCTCAGTGCCGTCGCCATGGTGCTCGGGGGCGTGCTGAATCTCTATTTCTGGATTGTCATCATCGCGGCAGTGCTGACCTGGGTGCGGCCCGACCCGTACAACCCCATCGTCAGGGCCTTGCGCACCATGACCGAACCGGTCTTCTACCGCGTGCGCAAGTGGCTGCCCTTCACCTACACCGGCGGCATGGATTTTTCGCCGGTGGTGGTGCTGCTGGCCATTGAGCTTGTCAATCGCATTGTGGTCGTGTCTCTGGCGCAGTATGCGGCCACGCTCCACTGACGGCGCAGCGTCAGGGCCGGGCCGCCGGAAGGCGGTCGGGCCTTTTCCCGATAACAGCGGCGTGCGCCCGGGGGCGCGCGTCCGGCATGGGCGGAACGCCCTGAACTTTTAACACAGGAGATTTCTTATGGATCAGCAAGAACTGGAACTGCTGGAAAAATATGCTGCCACTGATCCGGAGCTGAAATCCCTTTGGGAAGATCACGTCCTCTACAAGAAACAGGTGGAAAAGCTGGAAAGCAAGACATACCGCACGCCCACCGAAGAACAGACCCTCAAGCAACTGAAAAAGCAGAAGCTGGAGGCCAAGACGCAGCTCACGGCCATGCTGGATCGCCTGAAAAACCAATAGCCGGACTGTTCGGCATGGAGACGGTTATGGAATGCACTGGTGCGCAGATTCTCCTTGAGTCGTTGAAGAAAGAGGGCGTCGACGTGCTGTTCGGCTATCCGGGCGGCGCGGTTATTGACATCTATGATGAACTGCCGCGTCATCCGGAGTTGCGCCATGTGCGCGTCCGGCACGAGCAGGGAGCTGTGCACGCGGCTGACGGCTATGCCCGCGCCTCGGGCAAGACGGGCGTCTGCCTGGTAACCTCCGGCCCCGGAGCCACCAATACGGTCACGGGCATAGCCACAGCCTATTGCGATTCCATCCCGCTGGTGGTGTTCACAGGGCAGGTGCCCACACAGCTCATCGGCAACGACGCCTTTCAGGAAGTGGACATCGTGGGCATCACCCGCCCCTGCACCAAGCACAACTTCCTGGTCAAGGATGTGACCAAGCTGGCGCTGACCATCCGTCAGGCCTTCTATCTGGCGCGGTCCGGCAGGCCCGGCCCTGTGCTGGTGGATCTGCCCAAGGACGTCATGCTGGCCAGAACGGAATTCATCTGGCCGGAAGAAGTTTACATGCGCAGCTACAATCCCACCTACAAGCCCAACCTCAACCAGTTGCGGCGCGCGGTGGAGGAACTGGCCCATGCCGAGCGCCCCGTGCTGCTGGCCGGCGGCGGGGTGATCATGTCCGATGCGGCCGAGGCCCTGACCGGGCTCGCGCGCAAACTGCGCATCCCCGTCACCTGTACGCTCATGGGACTGGGCGGTTTCCCCGCCACAGACCCCCTGTGGCTGGGCATGGTGGGCATGCACGGCACCTATGCCGCCAATATGGCCATCAACCATGCCGACGTGCTCATGTGCGTGGGCGCGCGCTTTGACGACCGCGTCACCGGCAAGCTCGCGGCCTTCGCGCCCAAGGCGCGCATCGTGCATATCGATATCGACCCCACGTCCATCCGCAAGAATGTGGAAGTGCAGGTGCCCGTGGTGGGCGACTGCCGCCTGGCGCTGGAGGGCATGGCCGAGATATGCGACGCCAAACTGGCGGACAAGGACTGGCAGGGCGCGCACGCGGACTGGCTTGCCGCCGTGGACGCCTGGAAGGCGGACAAGCCCCTGTGCTACCAGAAGGGCGAGGCCATCAAGCCGCAACAGGTCGTGGAGGCCCTCTACACCATCACCGGCGGCGACGCCATTGTCACCACCGAGGTGGGCCAGCACCAGATGTGGGTGGCCCAGTTCTTCGCCTTCAACAGGCCGCGCACCCTGCTGACCAGCGGGGGGCTCGGCACCATGGGTTACGGATTTCCCGCCGCCGTCGGCGCGCAGCTTGCCTTTCCCGACAAGAAGGTCATCGCCGTGGCGGGCGACGGCTCCCTGCAGATGAACATTCAGGAACTGGCCACCGTCGTCTCCAACAGGCTGCCCATCAAGGTCGTCATTCTCAACAACCGGTATCTGGGCATGGTGCGGCAGTGGCAGGAACTCTTCTACAAACGCAACTACAGTTCCACCGACATGGAGGCGCAGCCGGATTTCGTGAAGCTGGCCGAAGCCTACGGGGCCGAAGGGTACCGCATCGTTGACCCCGCGGAGCTCGTAACCGTGCTGGAAAAGGCCTTGGCCTCGCCCAATCCCGCCTTCATCGACGTCGTCGTCGAGCGGGAGGAAAACGTGTACCCCATGGTTCCCGCCGGTGCGGCGCTGGATGAAATGCTGCTGGTGTAAGGGAGGGCGGCTATGCAACGACATGTGCTTTCCGTGCTGGTGGAGAACGAGCCCGGCGTGCTCTCCCGCGTGGCGGGGCTGTTCAGCGGGCGGGGGTTCAACATCCATTCGCTCAACGTGGCTCCGGCCCTGGAGGAAGGCGTCTCGCACATGACCATCACCACAGACTGCGACAGCCTGATTCTGGAGCAGATCATGAAACAGCTCCACAAGCTCGTCTCGGTCATCAAGGTGGTGGACTATGCGGACATCCCTGCCGTGTCCCGCGAGATGATGTTCGTCAAGGTGCAGGCCGAAGGCCCCATGCGCGGCGAGTTGCTGCGCACCTGCGAGATATTCCGCTGCAAGGTGGTGGACGTGAGCCTTACCGAAATGACCATTGAGGCCACGGGCGACCATGAAAAACTGGAAGCCATCCTCAACCTGCTGCAGCGCTTCGGCATCAAGGAAATCGCCAGAACCGGGGCGGTGGCCATGCGCCGTTCCATGAAGGTGGAGTAGCGTTTTCATGCACTGCGGCCCCTGACCGGCGGCAACCGGCGACGCGGGGCGGCTGTACAAACATGGGGGGAGGGCGTATGCCCTTCCGGAACGCGGATAGCGGCCGAGCGGCATTGTCGTCCGGCCTTTTTCGCCCCTGCGTCGGAGCGGATCACGGTGAAAACGCTTCAGAGCGGGGGAAAGTCGTTTTCCGTCTAACCGCCAGAGGATGCTCAGATGAAAGTGTATTATGACAAGGATGCGGATCTTGCCTGCCTCAAAAACAAGACCGTGGCCATCATCGGCTACGGCAGCCAGGGGCACGCCCATGCCCAGAACCTGCGTGATTCCGGCGTGAAGGTCGTGGTGGGCCAGCGCCCCGGCGGCGCCAACTACGAACTGGCCAAGGAACACGGGTTCTCCCCTGTCTCCGCCGCCGAGGCCGCCAAGCAGGCCGATCTGATCATGATCCTGCTGCCCGACGAGGTGCAGGCCGCCGTCTATGAAAAGGACATCAAGCCTAATCTGACGGCGGGCAAGGCCCTGCTCTTCGCCCACGGCTTCAACATCCATTTCAGCCAGATTCAGCCGCCCAAGGATGTGGATGTCTACCTCATCGCGCCCAAGGGACCCGGGCATCTGGTGCGCCGCACCTTCACCGAGGGCGGCGGCGTGCCCTGCCTGGTGGCCATTGAGCAGAACGCCACCGGCAAGGCCCTGGAGCAGGCCCTGGCCTATGCCAAGGGCATCGGCGGCACGCGCGCGGGCGTTATTGAGACCACCTTCCGCGAAGAGACGGAAACCGACCTCTTCGGCGAGCAGGCCGTGCTCTGCGGCGGCATCTCCGCCCTCATCAAGGCCGGTTTCGAGACTTTGGTGGAAGCCGGGTACCAGCCGGAAATGGCCTACTTCGAGTGCATGCACGAAATGAAGCTCATCGTGGACCTCATGTACGAGGGCGGCCTCTCCCGCATGCGCTACTCCATCAGCAACACGGCGGAATACGGCGACTACGTCACCGGCCCCCGCCTGATCACCGAGAGCGTGAAGAAGGAAATGAAGGCTGTGCTCAAGGACATCCAGAGCGGCAAGTTCGCCCGTGATTTCATCCTTGAGGCCCGCGCCAAGTATCCCATGTTCCTGACCACGCGCCGCAACGAGGCCAACCACCAGATTGAGCAGGTGGGCAAGACCCTGCGCGACATGATGCCCTGGCTCAAGAACAAGAAGCTGTCATAAGCGCGTTCGCAACGGATTGCACAGCGCCCCGGCGCGGCATCGCAGGATGCCGCGCCGGGGCGTTTGCGCATTCTCCGTTTATGCCGTCACGTTCCAGCAGGCGACCCGGTGGCCGCTGTCTTCCCGCACGGGCGGCATGGCCTCCGCGCAGCGGGGCAGGGCGTGCGGGCAGCGGGGATGGAAGGGGCAGCCTGCGGGCATGCGGTTGAGGGGCGGCACGCTGCCGGGGATGGTGGGCAGGCGGTTCAGGCCGCGGGAATGCATGCCCGGCGCGGCGTGCAGCAAGCCCTGCGCGTACGGATGCTGCGGGGCGGCGAAGAACTCGGCGGCCGGGGCGAATTCCACCAGCCGCCCGGCATACATCACGCCCACGCTGCCGGCCATGCGCGCGGCCACGCCCAGATCGTGCGTGATGAGCAGCACGGCCATGCCGCGTTCACGGCTGCGCGCGGCCAGCAGGCGCAGTATCTGCCCCTGTATGGTGGTGTCCAGGGCCGTGGTGGGTTCGTCGGCCAGCAGCAGGGCCGGGCGGCAGGAGAGCGCCATAGCCAGCATGACGCGCTGGCGCATGCCGCCGGAAAGCTGGTGCGGGTATTCGTCGTAGCGTTCGGCAGGCGCGGGAATGCCCACTTCGGCCAGCAGTTCCATGGCGGCATCCCGCGCATCGCCCTTGTGCAGGCCCATGTGCAGGCGCAGGGGTTCGGCCACCTGTTCACCGATGCGCAGCACAGGGTTGAGCGAAGTCATGGGTTCCTGAAAGACCATGCCGATTTTTCTGCCGCGCACGGCCTGCATGTCCTTTTCGCGCAAGGCCAGCAGATCCGTGCCGCGCAGCAGCACGCGTCCGCTCAGGACGGCATTTTCAGGCGTCAGTCGCAGGATGGCCCGGGCCGTAAGGCTCTTGCCGCAGCCGGATTCACCCACAAGACAGGTGGTTTCACCGTCACAGAGGCTGAAATCCACCCCCCGCACGGCGGGCAGGGGGCCTGCCTCCGTGGCGAAGGTGACGGAAAGCTGCTCCAGGTGGAGCAGCGGGAGGGCCGGAGCGGCGGCACAAGCAGCATTCATGGAGAGAACGTATACCAGAAGCGGCAGACAAAAAAAAGCGCCGCGCAGGGCGACGCCTTTGGATATCTGCCGCAGCTGCGCTGCGTGCGCCCCTCAGTGCAGCACCTGATTCTGACGGAAGTTGACATAGGCTTCGCGCATGGCGATGTACGGATCCACGGCGGCGGAATTCAGATCGTCGTACAGGGGCAGGACGTCACCCAGGGCGTTGAAGCGCAGCCCGCCGCCGACGGCCCATTTCAGTTCCCAGTAATTGGGTTCATAGAGCAGGGGCCAGGGATTCAGCCAGAAGGTGGGCTCGGCCAGCGTGTCGCCCACGCGGCCGATGGTGTCGCGCAGGGAACTGGGCCCGATGAAGGGCCAGACTAGGTAGATGCCGTGCCCGATGCCCCAGCGCCCGAGCGTCTGGCCGAAGTCCTCGCCGGTGGGGTCAACGGGCACGATGGTCTTGTGGCGTTTGGCCACGTCCGCAAAGCCTGCGCTGGTCGTGGTGTTGATGATGAAGCGCCCGAACTCCACCCCGGCCTCCATGAAGCGGAACTGCAGGAGGTTGTTCACAAAGCGCACCGGGAAGAGCAGGTTGGAGAAGAAGTTTTTCAGGCCGCTGCGCAGCTGGTGCGGCGTGATGAATTCCCAGGCGCGGTAGGCGGGCTTGGCCACATAGACAAAGAAAATGTCATTGAAATGGAACCAGAAGCGGTTCCAGTATTCCAGGGGATCGGCAATGCCCTGGGCGGGTTCGCTGTCATAATCGTCAAGGCTGCCTTCGGCCTTCAGGGAGCCGTAGGGATGCACCGTGACGGCCCCGGGCGCCAGCGCGGGCGCGTTGCCGTAGACGCTGGAGGGGGCGGGTTCCGCCGGGACGGCAGCGGCGGCAGCGTTCCCCGCCGCCAAAAGGCACAGCGCGACCGCCAGAACGCAGCACGGCAGGACGCCGCCGCGTCTCCCCGTAAAAGCATTATTGGGCATGGCCCTGCCGCACCTCTTGCGCCTTTTCCCTGACTCTGGCGATGAGCTGATCCGGGCTGCCGGAATTCAGCATGTCCTGAAACTGCGTGCGATAATTTTTGACAAGGCTGATGTTTTCGACAAGCACGTCATAGACCAGCCA
This sequence comes from Desulfovibrio desulfuricans, assembly GCA_015062205.1. Taxonomy (GTDB): domain Bacteria; phylum Desulfobacterota; class Desulfovibrionia; order Desulfovibrionales; family Desulfovibrionaceae; genus Desulfovibrio; species Desulfovibrio desulfuricans_D. The sequence goes on along the minus strand of SUVB01000051.1, from coordinate 48,823 downwards.
TGTGCCGTTCTTGGGCAGCATGCGGTAGGCCACGGGCACTTTCTTGCCGTCCTTCATGGTGATGACGGTGCGCACCTCAGCGCGGTCGCCCTTGGCGTCCGTGACTTCGCCCGTGTACAGCACCTGCTCGCCGTTGTAGCCGTCAATCTTGCTCAGGTAGGTTGTCATGAGCAGGTCTGCGAAGGCGTCGCTGAACTGCTGCTGCTGGGCCGGGCTGAAGGTTTTCCAGCGGGGGCCCACCGTGCGGGAGGAAAATTCCCTGAAGTCGAAAATATGCAGGACCTCGTCCTCGATCTGCTGGCGCAGCGGACCGCGCGTGGCCGGGTTGACGTAGTCGGGGTTCTTGATGGCCGCAAGCACGCGGTTGATGGAGGTCTCCAGCGCCTGACGGGCGGGCGAGGCGGCGTTTGCCGCAGCGACATGCAGCGCCGACGCCAGGAGCAGGCAGAGCAGGCCTGCAGCGGCGCGACGCGTCAGCAGAGGAATGGACATGGCTATTTGACTCCTCCGAAGGCGTATTTGCTGATGAGCGTTCCGATATCAACGGCGGGTTCCGTTTCCGTGATGGTGTCGCCGGAGCGCAGCAGGCGCTCGGAACCGCCCCGGGAAAGGCTGACGAATTTGTCGCCGATGAGGCCGCTGGTGCGGATGGAGGCAATGCTGTCATCCGAGAGTTGCAGATCGCGGTTCAGACGCAGGCGCACCACGGCCTGATTGCGCACGGGGTCGGGGTCAAGGCTGATGCTGATCACGCGGCCAACGGGCACGCCGGCCAACTCCACATCCGCGCCCACGCGCAGGCCGGACACGGAGTCAAAACCGGCGGAAAGCTCAAAGCCCTGCCCGCCGAAAACTTCCATCTTGCCGAGCTTGACGGCCATATAGGCCACGCAGGCCAGCCCCAGCAGCACAAAGAGGCCCACGGCGGTTTCACGTGCAGTATTCATACGGGAATGGCTGCTCCCTGATAGACAGGAAAAGGTTGTACAGACACAGCAGACGAGTGCTAGTATAAATGCGCCACGGCAAAGTTTCAAGCCCGCCCGCCGTGCATGCGGGCATATGTTCGGCAACGCTATGAGGCCAGCCAGCGATCCAGCGCCGCCGTCACGGCCGGGTCGGCAGCTTCCCGCAGGGTTGCCCCGTCGTCCCCGGCCTCGCGGTGCAGGAATTGCCGCAGGTAGGGATCATCGTCGGCTTCCAGCGCCTCCGGAGAGCCGGAAAAGAGCGCGCGCCCCTCGCCCAGCACCAGCACATGTTCGGCAATGACGCGCAGGCTTGCCAGATCGTGGCTGACCACAACAATGGTCATGTCCGCGTAGCGGCGGCGCATGGAGAGCAGCAGGGCGTCCATGCGGGCGGCAGTGACCGGGTCCAGCCCCGAGGTGGGTTCGTCGCACAGCAGGATGCGCGGCTCGGCGATGATGGCCCGCGCCAGCCCCGCGCGCTTGCGCATGCCGCCGGAAAGCTGGTTGGGATAAAAATCTGCGAAATCCTCCAGCCCCACCATGCGCAGCACCCGCAACCCGGCCTCGCGCAGCAGGGCCTTGGGCAGGCGCAGATGCTCGCTCAGGGGCAGGGTGACGTTCTGCGCCAGCGTCAGCGCGCCCAGCAGCGCGCCGTCCTGAAAAAGCACGCCCATGCGTCGGCGCATGCGGCGGAATTCCCCGGGCGGCAGGGCGAAGAGGTCCTGACCGCCCAGCAGCACCTGACCGGCCAGGGGGCGCGAAAGCCCGATGATGTGCCGCAGCAGGGTGGACTTGCCGCAGCCGGAGCCGCCCAGAATGACGGTGATCTTGCCGTCCGGAATGACGGCATTGATGTCGCGCAGCACCACATGACTGCCGTAGCCTGCGCTGAGATTACGAAATTCAATGTTCCATGCCTGCATGCAGACCGCCTGGCTGTTGCCCTCGGGCGAAGGGGAGGGCGCCATTGCAAAAACATCGGTTCTGCCCGCGCAGAACCGCGAAGGGCTGTGCCGCCGGGCGGCAGGCATGCAACATCCCGCCGCCCGGCAGCGCAAAGGGATTATTCCGTCGGCATGTCGTCCGGGAAATCCGCGTTGGCGTAAACGTTCTGCACATCGTCATTGTCGTCCAGCGCGTCCATGAGGCGCAGCACCTTCATGCCCATTTCGGCGTCTATGGCCACCAGATTCTGCGGCACCATGGCCAACTCCGCCCCCTGCATGACGATGCCCGCGGCTTCGAGAGCGTCGCGCACGGCGGTGAAATCGGCCATTGCCGTATGGATGGTCCACACGTCCTCGTCGTCCAGCACATCGTCGGCCCCGGCTTCCAGCGCGGCTTCCATGATTTTGTCTTCGGGGTAGGCGGCCTTTTCCACGGCGATGACGCCCTTGCGGTCGAACATCCAGCCCACGCTGCCGTTCTCGCCCATGGTGCCGCCGTGTTTGGTGAAGAGGTGACGCACTTCGGCCACGGTGCGGTTCTTGTTGTCCGTGGCCACTTCCACCATGATGGCGATGCCGCCGGGGCCGTAGCCTTCGTAGAAGGTCTCGGTCAGGTCGCCGCCGGCGTCTTCGCCGGTGCCTTTGCGGATGGCGGCTTCAATCTTGTCCTTGGGCAGATTGACGGCCTTGGCTGCGGCGATGGCCGCCCGCAAACGGGGATTGCCTGCGGGGTCCCCGCCGGACTTGGCGGCGATGATGATTTCCTTGGCGGCCTTGGTGAACACCTTGCCGCGCTTGGCGTCCTGGCGTCCCTTGCGGTGCTGGATGTTGGCCCATTTGCTGTGACCTGACATAAAACCTCCGAACCTTTGTAGAGTAGAAAAATCACACGCCCGGCGGCGCGTCGCGGACAGGTCCGTCTGCCGCCGCATCCGTTGCGGGCGCTGCCGCCCGGCCGCGGAAGCCGAGGCCCACAAAGAACGTTTCCTTGCTTTCCGCCCGAGAACTCTTGGGCTTGAAGGAACGCACCGAGGTGAAGGCCTTGCGCATGGGCGTCAGCAGTTCCTGAATGTCCGGCCCCATGAAGATTTTGACCACAAAGCCGCCTCCCTGCTTCAGGTGCAGGCAGGCTACGGCGAGGGCCTCCAGCGTCAGTTCCAGCGAACGGGCCTGATCCGTGAACTTGGTGCCCGTGGTGCTGGGGGCCATGTCGCTGAGGACCAGATCGAAGGGGCCGAATTCCTCCAGCCTGGCCTCAAACTCCGGCGAGCGGCTGAACACGTCCTCGCGCATGAAGACGACCTGCGGCGGGAAGACCGTTGCCGTGTCCTGAATGTCGCAGGCCAGCACCAGCCCCTTTTTGCCCACCTTTTCCGCCGCGCCCAGCGACCATGAACCGGGGGCCGCGCCAAGGTCCAGCACATGCTGCCCGGGGCGCAGCAGGCGGAACCTGGCGTCCAGCTCCTTGAGCTTGTAGACCGAGCGGGCGGGGTAATGCTCGCGCTTGGCCTTCAGAAAATAATGATCGCGATATTCCTTCATGCAACCTGCCAGCAAACAAGCATACGCTTTTTTGCGGCGCACGCCAAGAGGCGATGCGGGGCTTTCGTCGCGGGGCGGAGGGGCGGGCGCGCGGGCTTGCATGCAGGGAGCAAAAGCGGCAGGGTGAAGCCATGAAGGAATCCGCCTCGCCGCGCCGTGTTCCGGAGCATGCCCTCCGGCGTCCGCACCGTGTCAGCCTGCCCGATTTTTCCGGCCGTCCGTGCAGTCTTGCCGACGGCCCGGAGGCCTGGAGCGCCGAGGGCGCGGGGGAGGCCGCCCTGCTGCTGGGGCTGGGACCGGGCCGTCCGTGGGAACTGCCTTTCCTTGCGGGCATGCGCGCCGTGTACTGGCTGGATTCCCCCGCAACGCGCGCGGCGCTGGCGGCGCAGCCCGCAGGGGAACACGCGGACGACGGGGGCGCTGCCGCGCAGACGGGCAAGCCGCCCCGGCACTGGCGGGAGGTGTCGCCCGACGAGGCCGTGCGGCTGGCGTCTTCCTGCCGCCGTTTCTTCTACCGGGCGGGCCTGCGGCTGGACCCGGCCTTTTGGGGACCGCTGCTGGGACGGCTGGACGCGGCTGCCTGCGGAGCGGGGCGCGGCGCGGGCAGGACTGCGCCGGCTCACGGGATGGCGCGGCGCGCCGTGCTGCTTCCCGGCACAGACGCGCAGCTCCTGCATCAGGAATTGCGCGCGGCGCTGGCATGCTGCGGCTTCGGCCCCATTCTGGAACGTGTGCCGTCGCCGCTGGGGGAAGGCGTGCGGGGCGGCTCCGCCGCCGGGGAGGCGGACTTTGTCCGGAACTGGCGGCGGCTTCTGTCGCAGGGGCGTCCGGCCTGGCTGCTTTCGGTCAATCTGCGCGGGCTGGATGCGGAAGGGCGCGTTTTCCACCTCTGCCGGGAGCTGGGCGTGCCGGTGGCCGTATGGTTTGTGGACAATCCTTGGCATGTGCTGGCGGGCCTGCGTCTGCCCTGGTGGCGCGAGGCGCATCTTTTCGTGACGGACGCGGGCTTCGTGCCGTCACTGCGGGCGGAGGGGGCGCGGCATGTGCATGCCCTGCCGCTGGCCGTGGCCCCGCACATGTGGCGGGCGGACGCCGACCTGCGGGAGCCTGAAGGGCCGCCGTTGTTTGTGGGGCGCTCCGCCTTTCCCGACAGGGATCGCTTCTTTGCCGCCGCGCGCGTGCCGCCGGCGCTGGAAGCGGCGGCGGCGGAACGGTTGCGCGGCAGTTCCGGACCGGAAGACGCGCCGCACTTCTTCTGGTGGCGGGAGCGGCTGGGCGGGGCGCTCTGGCCGGGGCACGACGTGCGGCGCATGGGCCTCGGCGCGGAACGCTGCGCCCGGGCCAACCGCGTGCGCTGGCTGCTGGCCGCCGGAGCCGGGCAGCCCGGCGGCGTGCGCGTGGCGGGTGATGACGGCTGGGGGCCGCTCCTGCCCGGCGCGGAACTGCTCCCCCCTGTGGATTACTACACGGCCCTGCCGGACTTGTATGCCGGGGCAGGGGCCGTGCTCAACGTCACGAGTCTTTTGCTGCCCCGCAGCCTGAGCCAGCGCCATTTTGACGTCTGGGCCTGCGGCGGTCTGCTGCTCAGCGACGCGACGCAGGGGCTGGACATCTTTCCCCGGGAACTGACGGAACCCATGACCCTGCGCGGGCCGGAGGATTTTCTGCCCCGGCTGGAGCGCCTGCGCGCGCGTCCGCGCGAGGTTCTGAACCTGCGCCGCGCTTGGCGGGGACGTCTGCGCGCGGAACACGGTTACGCGCAGCGCGTGCGCGCCATGCTGGAGCGCCTCGGCGGCGCGTGAACGCAGGGTGCGGCGCCGCGCCGCGTCCTAGACGCGTATATGCAGGTCCATGTAGCGGTCGGCCAGCACGGCGGCGGGCAGGCTGAGAGCGATGCGCGTGCGATCCTCGCGGCTGAAGCCTGAAAGCCACTGCGCGGCCGCACGGCCGATGGCTTCCATGCGGGCCGGCGGAGTGAACAGGGTGGCCGGGCAGCGCAGATAGAGCAGGAGCGCGTCCGCATTGAGCACAAAGGGAAAAAGCCCGCAGGCCGCAGGCCGTTGCGCGCGCGGCAGGCGGCAGCCGCGTTCCGTGCAGGAGCGGCAGCCCCGGCGGTCCAGACAGGCGGTTTCCGCGTCCAGCAGGTAGAAATCCTTTGCCAGGTCAGGCCGCAGCTGGTGCGGCAACAGCTTCATGGGAAAGGGCTCGGCTTCTTCCTGCGGGCCGCAGCAGAGGCGGCAGTCCGCGCAGTAGCCGTTGTACAGCCAACTGCCGCGCCAACTCACGGCCCGCCGGCGCGGAAAGAGGGCGCGCCAGCGCTGCAGCAGCTTTTCAAGCGTTGTGCCCATGACCTGTTTCTCCATTGTTCGGAAACACGCGAAGCATGCAGCCGCTACGTTTTGCCGGATGTGGGGCGCTTCCTGCGGCGGCGTGCCGCAATGCTCGCGGCCTGCTTCGCTGCCGCAGCAGAGGGCAGACCATCCTGACGGACGGGTTCGGTCAGCCCTGCGCGTCGATCCAGGCGTTGGCCTCTTCCAGGCTGAGCGTGCCTTCGTACAGGGCGCGGCCGCTGACGGCCCCCGCAAGCCTTGTGCTGCGGGTGAGCGGGTAGAGCTTCTGCACATCGGCCAGCGTGGCCACGCCGCCCGCCGCAATGACGGGTACGGTGGAGAGCGTGGCCAGATGTTCCAGCGCGGGCATATTGACGCCGCTCTGCATGCCGTCGCGCTCGATGTCCGTATAGATGACAAAGGCCGCGCCGTCGTCGAGCAGACGGGGGAGGGCGTCGTCCACGCTCAGGCCCGTGTCCGCCACCCAGCCCCGGCTTTTCAGCCTGCCGCCTTCGGCGTCCAGCGAGACGCCGATGCGGCCGGGAAAGGCCCGGCAGAATGCGGCGAAGAGGTCCGGCTGCTCCAGCGCCAGCGTGCCGATGATCAGGCGCGCGACGCCGGCGTCAAGGTATGCCTGGGCCGTGGCCATGTCGCGGATGCCGCCGCCGAGCTGTACGGGAATGGACAGGGCGGCGCAGATGCGGCGCACGATGTCGCGGCTTTTGGGCGCGCCGTCAAATGCGCCGTCCAGGTCCACCACATGAAGGCGGCGCGCGCCGCGCGCCTGCCAGCTTTTGGCGACTTCCACCGGGTCTTCGGCAAAGACGGTGCTCTCATGCGCGCGCCCCTGCCTGAGGCGCACGGCCTTGCCGTTCTGGATGTCCACAGCCGGGAAGAGAATCATAGACCAAGATCCCTGGCGGCCTTGCGGATGCTGTCCACGCACAATTGTTCGGCTGTCACCCACTGACCGCGGCGCTGGATGAACGAGCCCACGTTAAGCAGGTTGTCCACTAGCCCCTGCTGCTTTTCCTCAAAGACGGAACGGCCCATGATGAGCCCCTTGTCCACGTTGAGAAGGAAGAATTCCACCCGCACATGGGCCGGGTTGGTCACGCCCGCCCCGGAGCCCTCGCGCTCGTGCCAGTCCAGCACCTGCGGCACCAGCAGCAGCTGCGCGCCCTGTTTCTTGCCGTAGGCCAGCCACAGGGGCAGGGCCTGGGGCTGCCCGGAACTGTGGAAGCGCGTGAGGTCCTTGGGGTGGTCGACGGTGGTGATGAACTTGTAGCGCCTTTTGGTCTCTGTGGAGAGGATGGTGCGCATCTGCTGGTCCAGAGAGGGCAGCTGTTCCTCGGCGATGCGGCCCTGCGGCTCGGGAATGTGCCCGGTGATGAGCTGCCCCGAGGTGATGGGCTGGGTAAAGGGGGCCACATGAACAACATATGCTTGGGAAACCGTGCGCGGCACGTCGGCGGTGCTGCGCGGGCGGCGGCTGCATGCGCAGGCTATGAGCGCGATAATCAGCGCCGGCAGCAGCAACAGGCGGAGTCGTGAGAGCATCAATCCAGTCCTCCCTTGGTGCTTCGGATGGTTGTGCCGTGTCGGCGTACGGCCTGGGCCAGGGCAATGCCCAGCCCCTTGGCGGCCGATTCCAGCAGATGATGGCCGTTCTTGCCGTAACGAAACTCCACATGCAGATTGCAGCGCGCCCCGCCGGCAAGGGCCTTGTAAAATTCGCGCCAGAGGTCCTTTTCCTCCCCGGCCAGCAGCGGCGGCAGCAGGTCGTCGCCGCGCCATTCCAGCCAGGAACGGCCGGAGAGGTCAACCGTCACTTCGGCCAGGGCCTCGTCCATGGGCACGCGGCCGTACCCTGTGCGGGCGATGCCCTTGCGGTCGCCCAGAGCCTCCAGCAGTGCCGCGCCCAGCGTCAGGCCCACATCCTCGACAGTGTGGTGGGCGTCCACCTGCAGGTCGCCCGCGCAGGTCAGGCTCAGGTCCATGTCGGCCCAGAAGGCCGCCAGCGTGAGCATGTGGTCCAGCATGCCGAAGCCGGTTTTCACGTTGGTCCGGCCCTGACCGTCCAGGGTCAGCGCAAGCTGTATGTCGGTTTCCGCGCTGGCGCGTCGGCGCGTCGCGCTGCGGGGGGCGGGGTCGTTCATGCTCCCTCCGGGGGGGTGGCGGTGTCGGATGCCGCTGCGGCCTTTGCTGCGGCGCGCGGCCCGGGTTTTTTGCCCGCAGCGGCGGCCACCAGGATGCTCACTTCATAGAGAAGGAGCATGGGGCAGGCCATGAGCAGTTGCGAAACGACATCCGGCGGGGTGAGAATGGCCGCCGCAATGAAAATGAGCAGCACGGCGTAACGCCGCCAGCTGCGCAGGCGCGCGGCAGTGACCACGCCCATGCGCGACAGGAAAAAGGAGAACAGCGGCATTTCAAAGACCAGCCCGAAGGCAAGGATGAGCTTGAGCACAAAATCGAGATAGTCGCTGATCTTGGGCGTGACCACGATGCTCTCGGTGGCGAAGCTCACAAAAAAGGCAAAGGCGTAGGGGAAGACGATGAAATAGCAGAAGGCGCCGCCCCCCGCGAAGAATACGGCCGACATGAAGGCGATGGGCACAATGCCGCGTTTTTCCTCCTCATACAGGCCGGGCGAGATGAAGGCCCAGATCTGGTAGAACAGGATGGGACTCGTCAGAAACACGCCCGCGATGAAGGCAATGTACATGCGGGTGAAAAAGCCTTCGGGCAGGGTAGTGTACTGCGCATGCGAACCTGGGGGCAGCACGGCCAGCAGCGGGTCCACCAGGGCGTTGTAGAGCGGGTCCACCACGGCCCAGCAGACGAAGAATCCCGCAATGACGGCAACGCAGCAACGCACGAGGCGCGTGCGCAACTCCGCCAGATGATCCATGAGGCTCATGGTGTTGTCGGCGCTGTCGCCCGCGTCGGCCTGTGCCGGGGCCGTGCCGCCTGGGGCGGCGGGCGGCGAGGGCGGTTCGCTCCGGGCCGGGGTGTCTTCAGCCGTCGCCGGGGGGGGGAGAGGGGGATCGCCGCCTTCCTGCGGCTTCGCTGCGTCGGTTCCGGGCGCGCTGTCTGCTGCCGTATCCGCGCTGCCCGCGTCGGGCGCGGCGGCACCCTCCGGAAAGCCCGTACTGTCTTCAGGGGGAAGAACAGGCGCGGCGGCTGCCGTCACGGCATCGTCCCCGCTCGCGGCTGCGGCGGCTGCCGTCGCAGCATCGATCTCGGAGCGCGTTGCGTCCGGCCGGACGGGATGCAGCAGGTCGTTCTTCATGCCTTGTCGCCCTTGTCAGGAGTGCCGGACGCCGCAGCGGACATGGCCGCATGGTTCGCCCCCGAGGCGGCTTCCGCAGCGGCGCGGGTTTTGGCCAGCGCGGCCTCCAGCGGGCTTCCGGCGGGCGGCGCGACGGGGTGCGCCTGCGTTTCCTCTGCGGCCTGTGCGTCGTACGCATGCAAAGCGCTTTCCGGCGTGGTGTCGGCAGAAGCGGCCTCCGACGCGAGGGGGGGCGCATCTGCCCCGCCCCGGGCGGCCGCCCTGGATTCCTTGGCCGCTTGTGCAGCCCTGGCGGCGGCCTCTCGGCGTTCACGCCGGTCATCCTCCGCGGCTTCGGCATTGAGCGTGCGCTGAAAATCCGTGGAGACGCGGCGAAATTCACCCATGGCTTTGCCGAGGGTGCGCGAAACCTTGGCCAGACTCTTGGGGCCCAGCACAATGAGGGCCACCACCAGGATGACCAGCAGTTCCGTACTGCCTATGCCGAACATGCCCCTACTCCCACTCGATGGTGCTGGGCGGTTTGGAGGACACGTCGTAGACCACGCGGTTGACGCCCTTGACTTCATTGATGATGCGGCCGGAGATGCGCGCCACCAGGTCAGCCGGCAGGCGCGACCAGTCTGCCGTCATGGCGTCCACGCTGTCCACCACCCGCAGGGCGATAACATGCTCGTAGGTGCGGCCGTCGCCCATGACGCCCACGGTACGGAGCGGCAGCAGCACGGCGAAGCCCTGCCAGACCTTGCGATACCAGCCGGATTCGCGCAGTTCCTCCTGCACGATTTTGTCCGCCCGGCGCAGGATGCCCAGGCGTTCTTCCGTAACCTCGCCCAGCACGCGGATGGCCAGACCGGGGCCGGGGAAGGGATGCCGCCAGACGATGGAGTCGGGCATGCCCAGTTCGGCGGCCACCTTGCGCACCTCGTCCTTGAAGAGTTCGCGCAGGGGTTCAATGAGTTTGAGCTTCATGGTTTCGGGCAGGCCGCCCACGTTGTGGTGACTCTTGATGACGGCGCTGGGGCCCTTGTGTGAGACGGATTCGATGACGTCGGGGTAGAGCGTGCCCTGCGCCAGAAAGTCCACTCTGGGCAGTTTTTTCGCCTCTTCGTCAAAGATTTCAATGAAGGTGCGGCCGATGATCTTGCGCTTTTTCTCCGGATCGTCCACGCCCCTGAGCAGGGAGAGAAAGCGCTCCTGCGCCTGCACCACCGTGAGGTTGAGGTCAAAGTGCTTGCGCAGATAGGTCGCCACGTCCTCGGCCTCGCCCATGCGCAGCAGGCCGTTGTCCACAAAAATGCAGTGCAGGCGTTTGCCGATGGCCTTGTGCAGCAGCACGGCCACCACCGTGGAATCAATGCCGCCGGAGAGCGCGCAGACCACATGGCTGTCGCCCGCCTGCGTGGCCAGCTCCGGCACCACGCGTTCCACAAAGGAGGCCATGTTCCAGTCCGGCGCAAGCCCCGCCACCCTGAACAGAAAATTCTGCAGGATGCGTTCGCCGTCCACACTGTGGTGCACTTCCGGGTGAAACTGCACGGCATAGATGTTGCGGCGTTCGTCGGCCATGGCCGCCACGTCCAGCGTGGGGGTGCGGCCCGTCACCGTAAAGCCCGGCGGCGGCGCAAGCACCTTGTCGCCGTGGCTCATCCACACGCGCGAGGGGCCTTGCACACCCTCCCAGAGGGCACAGGGCGCGGCGAGCGTGAGTTCCGCCGGGCCGTACTCACGCGTGAGCGAGCGGGCCAGCTGCCCGCCCAGTTCCTGCGCCAGCAGCTGCATGCCGTAGCAGATGCCCAGTACCGGCACGCCCAGCTCAAGAAAACCGGGGTCAAGGGCAGGGGCGTCCTTTTCGCCCACACTGGCCGGGCCGCCGGAAAGAATGAGGGCGTCAGGCCGCATGGCCCGGACCTGCCCGGCAGTGGTGACGCAGGAATGGATTTCGGAGTAGACCCCGGCCTCGCGCACCCGGCGCGCGATGAGCTGGGTGACCTGTGAGCCGTAGTCAATGATGATGACCTTGCTGGGCATGATGTTCCTCGTCTGGCGCTGCTTGCCCCGGGCGCCTCTGTCGGCATGCGCCGTGCGGGGACGGCGGGCCTGCCGCGCCGCAGGGAGGCGGAAGGCCCGGAACATGCGGGGAATGCTAGTTCTCTATACGGTAGTTGGGCGCTTCCTTGGTGATGACCACGTCGTGCACATGGCTTTCACGCAGGCCCGCCGGGGAAATTTCGCAGAACGTGGTGTTTTCGAAAAGCTGCTCAAGGTTGTGCGCGCCCACATAGCCCATGCCGGAGCGCAGACCGCCCATGAGTTGGTACACGGCCTCCATGACCGGGCCGCGGTAGGGCACACGGCCCACGATGCCCTCGGGCACGAGCTTTTTGCTCTTTTCCTGGAAATAGCGGTCGGAACTGCCTTCCTTCATGGCGTCGATGGAACCCATGCCGCGGTAAATCTTGTAGGTGCGGCCCTGGTAGAGGATGGTCTCGCCCGGGCTTTCCTCCGTGCCCGCGAAGAGCGAGCCGATCATGACCGCGTGCGCGCCCACCACCAGCGCCTTGACGATGTCGCCGGAGAACTTGATGCCGCCGTCGGCGATGCAGCAGCGGCCCATTTCGCGGGCGGCGCGGCCGCCGTCCATGACGGCGGTGACCTGCGGCACGCCCACGCCGGCCACGATACGGGTGGTGCAGATGGAGCCGGGGCCGATGCCCACCTTCACGGTGTCCGCCCCTGCCTCCAGCACGGCTTTGGCCCCTTCGTAGGTGGCCACGTTGCCCGCGATGAGCTGGCATTTGGGAAAGGCGCTCTTGACCTTGCGGATGGCGTTGAGCACATTGACGGAATGCCCGTGGGCCGAATCCAGCACCAGCACGTCCGCCCCGGCTTCCAGCAGCTGCTCCGCACGGCTCTCGCAGTCGCGCCCGATGCCGATGGCCGCGCCCACGCGCAGGCGGCCGTTGGCGTCCTTGCAGGCATTGGGGTACTTCTGAACCTTGTCGATGTCCTTCATGGTGATGAGGCCGCGCAGATGCCCGGCCTCGTCCACCACCAGCAGCTTCTCGATGCGGTGTTCGTGCAGGTGGCGTTTGGATTCCTCCAGCGAGATGCCCATGGGCACCGTCACCAGATTCTCGGAAGTCATGACCTCGGCCACGCGCACGGCATGCCCGTCTTCCACAAAGCGCACGTCGCGGTTGGTGAGGATGCCCACCAGGCGGTCGTCCTCCACCACGGGCAGGCCCGACACGCGGAAGTCGGCCATGAGGTCGAGGGCCTCCTGCACCGTGTTGTTGGGCGAAATGGTGACCGGGTCAAGGATCATGCCGCTTTCGCTCTTCTTGACCTTTTCCACTTCCAGACGCTGGCGGGCCACGGGCATGTTCTTGTGGATGATGCCGATGCCGCCCATGCGCGCCATGGAAATGGCCATGGCCGATTCCGTCACGGTGTCCATGGCGGCGGAAAGCAGGGGGATGCGCAGGGGGATTTCAGGGGTGAGTTGCGTTGCAATGTCCACGGCGTCCGGGGTAATGTCCGAATAGCCGGGGATGAGCAGAATGTCGTCGAAGGTCAGCGCTTTTCCGCGGTTGGTAAACATGACGTCCTCATATAGCTTGCTGAAATGATTTACTAAATTATAATCTATAAGGTTAGCCTCTTGCGCTGTGGATGTCAATGGAGACATTGCGCGGAGAGGCGCGCCGTTTGCTGAACCGTGGGCGCCGCCCGTTGGAATGCGACAGCAAATGTTGCATACCCCCGGGGCGAAGGTTCCTTTGAGCCTGACCGGAGGGACTGCTTCCGGAACGGCATGCGCCCGCGGCGGTTGCTTTTCAGATCAGCGAAACAGGGGTGCGCATGAACATTTTGTACCAGGGGGGATTTCTGCGGGAGGGGCTGCAACTGCTGGGGCACGAACTTTTTCCCCTGCCGGAGTCCGGCGCAAGCCTGCCGGCGGCTGCTGCGGCGACGGGGCGCAAGGTGGATATGGCGATTCTGGAACTCTACGGCGGCCACCCCCTGCCCGCTGATATGCACGATTTTGAAGGGCGGCTCGTTTTCTATTGCATTGATTCCAGCCTCAACATGTTCTGGCTGAGCGACATATGCGGCCTGGCGGATGATGTGTTTGTGGATCAGAAAGCCTCTGTGGCGCAGCTGGGGGCGCAGGGCATCCGGGCGATGTGGCTGCCCCTCTGCGTGGGCGAAGGCTGCTTCAGGAAGCCCCTTTCGGAAAGGCGGCGCGAGGTGGCGTTTGTGGGGCTCACCTCCCCGCAGCGCTGCAAGCGCGTCAACCTGCTCGCGCTGCTGCAGCGGCATGTGCCCGTACGTGTGCGGCAGGGCGTTTCTGTGGACGTCATGCAGGATATCTTTGCTGCGTCGGCTGCGGTGCTCAATGAAAATCTGTTTGACGGGCTGACGCTGCGCGTGTTTCAGGGGCTGGCCTCCGGCTCGCCGCTGCTGACGGAAGAGGGCGACGGCCTGCGCGACTGCTTTGCGGACGGGGAGCACCTGGTCTGTTTCACGCCCGGCAATCTGCTGGAGCGCGCGGCGGACATGCTGGCGCGTCCGGCGCTCTTTGCAGGGATGGCCGCCGAGGGGCAGCGCGTCTGCCGCGAGCGGCATACGTCACGGGTTCGCGCCGCAGAGTTTCTGACCGCCCTTGAGCGTGGCGACGCCGCCAACGCGCGGGCGGACGGGGATGTGCGCCGCCTGCGCGAGGCCCGTGCGCGCTGCCGGCATCTTCTGCGTTTCGGCGGCGACGTCATGGAGCCTGTGCGCCTTCTCAATATGGCTGTTACCGGGGGCAGGGCAGCAGACGTGGAGAGCGTGCTGCTGCTGGGCGACATGGAGATCCGGCGGGGACGGCTGCGGCGGGCGGAACAGCTGTACAGGAGCGTGTGCGGCACGGCCGGGCCTTTCCCTTTCCTCCGGCTTGCCCTGCTGCGCCTGCGGGAACATGACACGGCCGGGGCGGGCGCGCTGACGCTTGCGGCCCTGCGGGAAATCCCGCCGGAAAGGGCCTGCGCCTGCAGGCCGCTTCCCGCCATGCTCGCCAATGCGCGCCATGTGGCGGACTATCTGCTCGTCATGGGGCATATCTACCGCATCATGGAACATTCCCTGGCGCTCGGATTCGCCAAGAGCGACGATGACCCCTGCCCGGACACAGGCCTGGAGTTCGCCTGTCGGGCCTGGAACCTCCGCCCCTCAGCGGAGGCCGCGGATCTTATGCTGGCCTGTTCGGTTCCGGCGGGCGTGGGCGGGGAGCTTTTGCCCCTGCTGACGGAGGGCATTCGTCGGGGTGTTCTCAATGACCGGCAGATACTCTTCACTGCCGGGCTGGCGGAGTCTTACTACGCTCCCGATGTGGCGCAAACGCTGCGGCAGGCGCTGCGCGCGAGCGGTCGCCGCTGAAGCCGGCGGCAGCCCGCCTTGAAACGGGGGAGGCTTTATGCTTTGCTGCAGGGCGGACGGCCTGCCGGACGCACCCCCCAAAAACCTGCGCGACAGGCACGGGCTCTCCTGAGAGCCTTCCCCCGCATCAACACAAAAAGGCTTGTGGTCATGAAACTGCTCCTCGGCTGCGTGAACAGCGCTGTTTCTCTGGTGGGCTATGACTGGGACGCCAGGGTTCCCTTCTGGTACTGCCCCGGCAACCGTCTGCGCGTGTGCGGCGTGCACGCCGGGGCGGACAGACTCTGGATTGCCTCGGACAACACGCTGACCGGCCTGGGGGCGGACGGCGCGCGCGTCATCCCGTTGCCGGGACCGCATGAGAATCTGGCCCACAGCGTCAAGGCTCTGGGCCGGGATGCGCTCGGCGTGGCGGATACGGGCAATTCCCGCGTGCTGCTCTACGCCGACGGGCGCCGCCTCATGGAATACGCTCCTCTGGACGGCTGGGAATGCCCCCTGCCGCCGGACGCCATCCATTTGAACGACATGATCCCCTGGCGCGACGGCATCCTGGCGTCCGCCTTTTCCTACCAGCCTTTCGCCTTTCTCAAGCAGGGCCGCCCCGGCTGGAAGCAGGACGGCCTGGGCGTGCTCTTTTACATGAGGCGTCACGGCAGCCGGACGGTATCGAGCATTGCCGCTTCCGGGCTCAACTGCCCGCATTCCGTCACGGAGCACGGGGGCGACATCTATTGCTGCTCTTCGGCGGAAGGCGTGTTCCACCGCTTCACGCCCGCCGGGGATGGGCGGCTGGAACACGCGCAGGCCTGGCGCGTCACCGGCGATCATTTTTTGCGGGGCTGCCTGCGCGTGCCGGGCGGCTGGGCGCTTGGGGGCAGCTCCACGCGGCATGTGGAGGGCGACGAGGACTCGGGCATGCTGCTCTATTTTCTCTCCGACGCCGGGGAGGTCGAGAGCCGTCCCGTGGCGCGCGTGGGGGAGATCTACGATATCCTGCCCTGGAACGACGACCTCATGCGCACAGTGGCGCAACAGATTCTCATGTTGCCCGAGCTGCCGCTGGAAGGAACGTTCCCCCCGCCCTGCGGCGTGACCTTCTGACGGGGGCTTCCGCGGCAGCAGGCGGCGCGCGGGCATTTGACAGTTCCGGGCAAATAGCCTATGAACCGGCACTTCCCCCTTGTGCTGCGCCCGGCGCGGTTTTGCGGGAACGGCGCGGCTGCGCCGCAGGCTTTGCCTTTCACGCAAAGGCAAGGGTAGACGTGTAACGGGGTCTTCATGTTCGAAAGCCTTTCCGACAGACTTTCAGGCGTATTCCGTTCGTTCGGCGGACACGGCCGGCTTACTGAAGAAAACGTGCAGGCGGGCCTGCGCGAAGTGCGGCTGGCCCTGCTTGAAGCGGACGTGAACTTCAAGGTCGTCAAGGACTTTGTGGAACGCGTGCGCGGGAAATGCCTGGGGCAGGAAGTGCTCAAGGGCGTCAGCCCTGCCCAGCAGGTGGTCAAGATTGTCCATGAGGAGTTGGTGGCGCTGCTCGGCGGCGAGACGGCGGGCCTCAACCTGCAGGGGCGCGAGCCTGCCGTCATCATGCTGGTGGGCCTCCAGGGGTCGGGCAAGACCACTTCTGCCGGCAAGATAGCCAACCTGCTGCGCAAGCAGAAAATGCGGCCCTATCTGGTCCCTGCCGACGTGTACCGGCCGGCGGCCATAGACCAGCTGACCGTGCTGGCGAAGCAGCTGGACATGCCCTGCTACCCCTCCGCCACGGACATGAACCCCGTGGATATCGCCCGGGCCGCGCTTGACAGGGCCCGCGAGGAACAGGCCACGGTGCTGCTGCTGGATACGGCGGGCCGTCTGCATGTGGACGAGCCCCTCATGCAGGAACTGGCCTCCATCAAGGAGGCCGTGCGGCCGCAGGAAATTTTGTTCGTGGCCGACGCCATGACCGGCCAGGATGCCGTGACCGTGGCCGAGAGCTTCAACGAGCGCCTTGGCCTTACCGGCGTGGTGCTGACCAAGATGGACGGCGACGCGCGCGGCGGCGCGGCGCTTTCCATCCGCGCGGTCACGGGCGCGCCCGTGAAATTCGTGGGCATGGGCGAAAAGCTGTCGGAGATGGAGGTCTTTCACCCCGACCGCATCGCCGGGCGCATTCTGGGCATGGGCGATGTGCTCACCCTGGTGGAGAAGGCGCAGAGCGCCATCAACGCCGAGGAGGCGGAGGAACTGGCCCGCAAGCTGAAGAAGGCCAGTTTCGATCTGGAAGATTTTCGCACGCAGATG
This sequence comes from Desulfovibrio desulfuricans, assembly GCA_015062205.1. Lineage (GTDB taxonomy): Bacteria > Desulfobacterota > Desulfovibrionia > Desulfovibrionales > Desulfovibrionaceae > Desulfovibrio > Desulfovibrio desulfuricans_D. The sequence continues at coordinate 32,028 of SUVB01000051.1, read as the reverse complement.
CGCCGCATCAAGAAGCTGGGCTCGCTGGACAGCATTCTCAAGCTCATTCCCGGGCTGGGGGGGCTGCGCGAAAAGCTGGCGGAGGCCGGCGGCGCCATGCCGGAGAAGGAACTCGCGCGCACCGAGGCCATCATCAATTCCATGACCATGGCCGAGCGCCATAACCCCGACATCCTCAACGGCAGCCGACGCGCGCGCATTGCCAAGGGCGCGGGCGTCACCGTGGCGCAGGTGAATCAGCTTGTGCGGCAGTTTGAGCAGATGCGCCGCATGATGCAGGGCATGATGGGCGGGGGTAAGGGCAGGATGCCTGCCATGCCCCGCATGCGCGGCATGCCCCCCGGCATCACGCCCCCCGGCGGCATGCCGGGCATGGGCGGATTCCCCGGCATGGAGGGGCTGCCCCCCATGCCCGCCGGGAGTGGAAATTCCGGCAAGACATCGAAAAAACGCAAGAAAAGGGAACGCCCCAAGCGCAGGAAAAAATAGTGCGCAGGCAGGGACGGGCCGCCGGAGACGGCGGCGAAAATCCTTGCGGCGGAAGGCCTTGCGCCTCTTGCCCTTTCTTCTGTGCGACGTTACTATGTCATCAATAACCAAGGGAGTTGCACTCATGGCAGTAAAGTTGAAATTGACCCGCCTCGGCAGCAAGAAGCACCCCTTCTACCGGGTGGTGGCCGCCACGGATGAAACCCGCCGCGACGGACGCCCGCTGGATTTTCTTGGCTACTACAACCCCATGACCGACCCGGCGGAAGTGAAGCTGGATGCGGATAAAATCAAGGAATGGCTTGCCCGCGGTGCCGAACCGACGGATACGGTTCGCGTGCTGATCAAGAAGCACATGGCATAGCGCATTCCGCATCTTCTTGGTGGCGAGGCAGCGTGTCCGCAGCGGTTCCGGCCATGCCGGAAACAATGCTGCTGCGGGCGCTCTCAGGGAAAGTCCAGGCTTGTATCTACCCCGGACCCTTTACACGGAGACCTGCCGTGGGGCGTGACGGGTGGAGCGGCTGGGCGGTTCGGCGTCCGACCCTTCACAGCGAAACGCACCGGCGCTCGCGCCGGATGGCGGCTTTACCGACATTCCGGTTGCCCCCGATGGAGGTTATTCATGAAGGCCCTGATAGAATACATTGCCCGATCCCTGGTGGATCACCCTGAAGAAGTGCAAGTCAGTGAAGTGGAAGGCGAACAGACAACGGTGCTGGAGCTCAGGGTCGCCAAGGAAGACCTGGGCAAGGTCATCGGCAAGCAGGGCCGTACGGCCCGCGCCATGCGCACCATTCTGGGAGCCGCCTCTATCAAGTGCAAGAAGCGCACGGTACTGGAAATTCTGGAATAATCTTCCGGGCCGCGGCGGCGAGGCCGGAAGCGACTTCGCGCGGCTGTTCGCGGGCGGGCCGTTTCCCTGCTGCGCGTCGGGGCATTTTCCCGGCGCGGATCGCCGGAATTCCATGTGACCTGATGCGTCAGGCTGTTCGAGGCGCGACGGCAGTATGACGGAAAACTGGCTGCATATGGGCACGCTGACGCGGCCCCACGGCATCAAAGGGGAGTTCTGCATCGACTGGCATGCGAACTCCCCCTTGTTGTTGGACACGCCCCTGTGGCTGCAGGGCGGCCCCGGGGAAGAGCCACGCCGCATCCGGCTGCTTTCTGTGCGCAGGCACAGGGGCAGGCCCCTTGTCCTGCTGGAAGGCGTGGCCGACCGTACGGCGGCGGAAGCGCTGCGCGGCCGCAGGCTGCTGCTGCGGCGCGACGCCTTGCCGGAGCCGGCGGATGACGAGGCCTATGTGCAGGATCTGCTGGGCTGCGCCGTGCTGCTGGCCGACGGCAGTCGTCTGGGCAGGCTCGACCATGTGGAATATCCCGCCGGGCAGGAAGTCTGGGCCATACTGACGGATGACGACCGCGAAGTGCTGTTCCCCGCCAGGCCGGAATTTATCCTGCAGTTTGACAGGCAGGGACCTGCCGTGCGCATCGCGCCGCCCGAAGGGCTCATTGATATTTATCTTTCCTCCAACGACTAAGCCCCGCCGCTCGTGCGGCGCATATGCACGCATGCCGGAACTGCCTGAAGTGGAAACCGTGGCCCGCACCCTGCGGCCGCATGTGCAGGACCGCAGCATCACCGGCGCGGTTCTGCTGCGCGCCTCCAGCCTGCACCCGCTGAGCCTGCCCCTGGAACGTCTTGCGGGCTGCCGCATTGCGGATGTGGGGCGGCGCGGCAAACTCCTTCTGCTGTGGCTGGATGCCTCCGGGGCGCGGGACGGGGCCGTGCGCGCGGCCGGGGAACTGCGCCTGGTGGTGCATTTGCGCATGACGGGCCGCCTTATGACCTGGCCCGTCGATGCCGCGCCCGGCCCGTACACGCGCTGCGTGTTTGACCTCGCCTGCCCGGGGAAGGGGCCGGAGGGGGCGAGCCGTCTGTTCTTTGACGATGTGCGCGCCTTCGGGCAGGTGCTGGCCTGCGCGCCGGACACGCTGCGGCAATGGTCGTTCTGGCGTGAACTGGGGCCGGAACCCCTGGAAATGGAAGAGACGGATTTCGCCGCGCGCCTCGTCGGGAAACATGCGGCCCTCAAGGCCGTGCTGCTGGATCAGAAAGTCGTGGCGGGCGTGGGCAATATCTACGCGGATGAAAGCCTTTTTGCCGCCCGGCTGGACCCGCGGCGCAAGGCTTCCACCCTCACGGAGGCGCAATGCGCGCGGCTGCTGCGCTGCCTGCGGGATGTGTTGCGCCGCTCCATCGAGCAGTGCGGCAGTTCCATCCGCGATTACCGCGATGCGGACGGCAACGTGGGCGCATTCCAGAACAGCTTTGCCGTGTACGGGCGCGGCGGGCAGCCCTGCCGCAGCTGCGGACGCCGACTCCGGAAACTCCGCGTGGCGGGCCGTACGACTGTCTGCTGTTCCCATTGCCAGAAATAGGCGTGCTGTGTTCCGGCGTCGCGCGCCGCACGGCCGCGGCCTCCTGTCCCCCCCTCCTCAGTTCCGGCGGGCGGCCTTCCGTGTCGCGCGTTAGGGGCTTCCGTTCCTGCCCACACCATGCCTGCGCCGGCAGGTTGCCCCCCTGCAGGCGCGTTTCCCCATTCAGGGCGCGGGGCGCACATGCACGGTCCGCAGGGCGGCGCGTCCGGCGTCGTCCACCACGCGCACCGTGACATCGCCCGTGGACGCCCGCCACAGCAGGGGCTCGCCGGGGGCGGAACTGCCCAGATAGCGTTCATTGACGAACCAGTGCAGATTACGCACTCCCGCTTCGGCATGCGCCAGAAACACCAGCTGCTCTCCGCCGCCGCCTGAGGCGGCCTTGCGATAGACCAGCCCGTCCCGGGGCTGCACAATGACTGGCGGCCGACCGGCCGCCTTCAGCTGTTGGCGGCACTGTTCCTCATAGGGCGGCGGCGGGGGCTTGGGCATGCCAGCGCGGGCGAACATGGCGGCCAGGTCACTGGGCCAGAATTCCCAGACGCGCGTCTCGGTGCGGCCTTCCTGCGGGGCGCAGGCGCGCAGCCCGGTCGTCCTGTCCACAAGGATGGTGCGGAACACGCCGGAGGGTGCCACGGGCGAAACTCCGGGGATGAACCATGTGGTCCGGGTTTCCGGGCACAGGGACGTGTCCGTGTCGCCGGTGGCCGCGCAGACGTCTATGCGTTCCACATTGAGGCCGGGCGCGGGTTCGGCAAAGGGGTCGCTCATGGTTTCGGCGGCGGCCTGATCCCGCGCCATGTCCAGCAGCAGGGGGGCGGCCGCCAAACCGCCCACCAGCAGCGGATTGGCGGCATTGTTGAAATTGCCCGCCCACACGGCCAGAATGTACGGCCCGAACTGGCCCACGGCCCAGGCGTCGCGAAACCCGTTGGAGGTGCCCGTCTTGAGCCGGACGGGAAGGGTGACGCCGTTTCGCGCGCGGACGCGCCGGTCCGGGTCCGGCGCTTCCAGCATGGAGAGGGTCACAAAGGCGGCTTCGGGCGTCAGCAGAGGCAGAGCCGCAGTTGCGGGCGACGCGTCCGCGAGGAAGCGCAGGGGCCGCCACACCCCTTTGTTGGCGAGCATGGCATACAGGCCGACCAGTTCGCGCATGCTGACCTCGGCCCCGCCCAGCACCAGGGCCAGGCCGTAGTGCTCCTCCGGCGCGGCGAACTGCACGCCCGCCCGGCGCAGAAATTCATACAGATTGGGGCGGGAGAGCCGCGCCGCCAGAGCGATGGCGGGCACATTGCGGCTGGCCCGCAGTGCCTCGGCCGCAGCCAGAGGGCCGCGGAACGCGCCGTCGTAGTTTTCCGGCTCGTAGCCCGCAAAGGCGCGCGGCGTGTCGGCCAGCAGGGTCAGGGGATGGATGAGGCCCTGCTCCAGCGCCAGGGCGTAGATCATGGGTTTGAGGGTGGAGCCGGGGGAGCGCCGCGCCCGCGTGCCGTCCACCTGGCCCTCGATGGCGGCATTGAAGAAATTGGCCGATCCGGCCAGCGCCCGCACTTCCATGCTGGGCCAGTGCAGCAGCAGGGCGGCGCTGTTGCGCAGCCCGTAGGCCCCGTTGCGCGCGGCGAAGCGGGCGAGATGCCGCTCCAGCCTTTTTTGCGCTGCGGGGTCGATGGTGGTGCGCAGCACAGTGCCGCCCGCCGGTTGCGCCAGAAGCTCGGCGCAGAGGTGGGGCGCGGCGAAGGGCATGTCCTGCGGGGAGTACACGCGCAGGGGGGCGCTTTCCTCCCGGCCGAACCACGTTTCATTGAGGCGGCGGACGGCCTGAAGAAAAACCGTGTTGTCGGCTGAGGGCCTGCGCCGCGCGGGGTTTTGCGGCACCAGCATGAGGGCCGCGCTTTCCGCCGGGGTCAGCTGCGCCGGGGACTTGTGGAAATAGCACGCGGCGGCGGCTCCCAGCCCTTCCACATTGCCGCCGTAGGGGGCCAGGTTGAAATAGGCCTCCAGAATCTCTTCCTTGCTGTAATGCCGTTCCAGTTGCAGCGCCAGGACGATCTGTCGCAGCTTGGCGCCCATACGGCCTGTTTCCAGCCCATAGGCCAGGCGGGCCACCTGCATGGTGATGGTGGAGCCGCCCATGCGCCGTCCACCCGTGGCGATGCCCCAGGCGGAGCGCAGCAGGGCCAGGGGGTTGACGCCGGGATGCAGCCAGAAAAATCTGTCTTCATAGCGCAGTACGGCGTCCACCGCTGCCGGGGGGATGTCGGTCAGGCGCGTGCGGATGCGGTATTTCTGGTCGGAAGAAAGGCTGACCCGCAGCATGCCGCCGCGCCTGTCCAGCACAATGCGGGAAAAATCCCGCCCGTCCAGCGGGTGCGGGCATGGGGCGAAGATCAGCCAGGTCAGAAGCGCGGAGGCCGGCAGGCACAGCAGGCATGCGGCGAGGCCGAGCAGGCGGAAGCGCCGCCGGTTCGGCTTCCGCCCGGCCGGGGGCTCCCGAAGGACGTCGGCCTTTCGGGAGCCCCCCCCGCCGGAGAAGAGGCGCTTACTCAATGGTCATGTATCCGCCGCCCGTATGGGCGTTGGTGGCCGGGTCGTACATGGCTTCGCCGGTGGCCGAGGGCAGGGTGAAGCGCCCCCGGGTGGCGGCGCGCGCCTTGTAGGTGAAGACCTGCCGTTCGCCGCTGAGGTTGGTGAAGAAGATGGCGCGGTCCTCGCGCCGCTCGAAGCGCACAAGGCCTTCCTGCGACTCGCGTTCCCCGTCCTTTTCCAGCACGGGTTCGAGGCCGCCGGGCAGCAGATCCACCAGCACCACATTGCTGATGCCGCTCTCCGGCTGGACGGCCAGTTCCACGGTGAGCACATCGCCCAGTTTCGCGCCGGTGACGGCCTCGCCCCTGGCATTCAGGTAGCGGCGGCGCAGCTCCAGCTTGTTGCCGCCGTCTTCGGCAGGCGGCTTGCGGTCAAAGCCCTCTGTGCTGACAAGCAGATGCAGCTCCGGCGCGCCGGAGGGCAGGTCAACCTTGTACTGCGCGCAGCCGGGCGCGTTGAGCGTAAGCGCCGCGCCCTGGCGCGCAACATGCCCGGGAGCGGGCGTGAAGCCCTGCCCGTAGCGCGCGCAGCTCAGGCCCACGCTGTCCAGTCCGGCTGCGGCATTCTCGTTCAGCAACAGCAGGGTGCGGGCCGCAAGGGCCATGTCCACCGTGGTGGCGTGCGTGTTGAACGCGCCGTCCAGCAGGGCCGCTATGGGCATGTGCTGCTTCTTGTCGGGGAAGTGCTGCAGCACCATGAGCGAATACAGCGCCCTGGCGGCCCCGGTGGAGAAGAAGGGATCGTCGTTGGCGTTGACACTGTTGGGCATGGTGCGGTCCGCCTGTCGCCGCAGGCGCAGCATGCGGCGGCTGTCGGCCAGGAAGGCGGCGGCCACGTCAGTTTCCCAGCCGCGGGTATTGTTTTTGAACCACTGCTCCAGCCGTTCAAGCTCCTGCGTCATGATGCGGCCGTCGCGCTGGAGCACCCAGGCCCCGTACAGCTTGGTGCGGGCATCGTTGATGTTGGCGGGCGAGCGGCCCACGATGCGCTCCAGCGTGTTCAGCACGGTTTCGTCCAGCCCGCCGGGCGTGGCGATTCTGCTTTCGCGCAGGGTCAGGAGGAAGTCCGCCGCGTAGACCGTGACGAAATCATTGGCTTCGCCGCCCGGCCACAGGCTCACGCCGTCATAGCCGGAGGCGTTCCCGATGGCGGCCAGCGCCATGTTGATGGTCGCATTGCCGCGCTTGCGCAGGGTCTCCGGCGCGACGTCAGGGCTGCGCAGCACTTCCTGGCGGGTTTCGGGCATGCCCAGCAGCGTCGCATAGGGCAGGGCGCGGCTGATAAGCTGCTCTGTGCAGCCGTAGGGATAGGCATCCAGCCGGGCCAGCAGGGAGCGCAGCGCCAGCACGGGCAGGGCGGCCACGCCGGCCTGTCCTTTCGCCTCAAAGGGGTAGATGTCGCGCGGGACGTCCACTACGGCCGGGCCGCGCAGCACGGTCATGGTTTCCGTGCGCAGGCGCGGCACGGGCGGCCGCACGGAGACGGTCTGCGTCCGCACGGAGGGCTTTGCGCCGTCGGCCTTTTCCAGCGTGGCGACAAAGCGCACGGCGGCTTCGCCCAGCGTATCCCGGGCCTTCATGCGGAAACGCACCGTGGCTTCGCCGTTTTCGTCCACAACCAGGCTTTTGGGGGCGGGCTGCTCTGCAAAGGCAAGCCCGCCGGAAGCGCTCTCCATGGTCAGGCGCACGCGCGCGCCCTTGCCGCTGCCTTCCACGGTGTTGGCCACCACCACGGCGCCGTCGAACTCGTCGCCCGGCGTCACGGCCAGGGGCAGCAGCGGCTTGAGGATGAGCGTGCCGCGCACCTCGGTGAAGGCCTCGGCCCGGCCGGCGCGGGCGACATCATTCTGCGGGGCGGAGCTGGCCACGGCCATGAGGCGTATCTTGCCGCTCACGTATTCCGGCACAGTAAGGCGTATTTCCGTGCCGTTCTTGTCCACGGGCACAATGTCCTGCCAGAAGGCGAAGGGCGGTTCCCCCTTGCGCTTGAAGGGATTGAGGAAGCGCCCGCCGGGGCCTGCCATGCCGCCGCCGAAGCCGGGGATGCGCCCTTGCAGGCGGGCATGGTCGGGCATGAGCAGGTCAAAGGCCGTGAGGGTGGCCACGCCCAGCGCACGGTCGCCCAGCAGGTCGCGCAGGGGGTCGGGCGTGGCGAAATTGGTCAGCTGCAGCACGCCTTCGTCCACGGCGAAGACCAGCGCCCTGCCGGGCACGTCGGCGGTGAGGCGCGCCGTGATGACGCCGCCCGGCAGCACGCGTGCAGGGGCGCTGAAGGCCAGTTTCATGTCGCGCTGATCCATGCCCGCCGTGAAGGGGGCCACAGCCGCCGCGTGCGGGGCCATGTAGATTTCATCCGAATCCAGGGCGCGGGCGTAGGAGACGTTGATGTAGCCCTTGCCCTGGAAATCTGCGGGCAGGCGGATTTCCTGCACGCTTTCGCCCGGCTGGGCCGTGAACCAGGCATGCGCCAGCACGGTTTCACGCTCCACCGTAATCAGGCCCGTGCCCGCGAAGGGCGTGGAAAGGCGCAGCTTTACGGTATCGCCGGGGGCGTAGTGCTGCCTGTCGAGCTTGAGACGCAGGTCCCCCTTGGCCAGCGAACCCGTGGAAAGCCCGTCGGGCTGGGCCAGACGTGTGCCGGCCACGGTGTAGGGAATCATGCTCAGCACCGTGCCGTCGGGCTGACGCAGGGTCAGCAGGAAGTCGCCCGCCTCCTTGGTGGGCAGCGGCAGGGAAACGCCCTTTGCGTCCAGCTGCACCACACTGCGCGAGAGTTCCGTATCCACGGGCGTGGCCTCGTAACGGTACGCGCCCCTGGCGTCCGTAACCAGGCTGTTGACATAGCGCCGCGCGGAAAACACGGCTTCGACCCCGGGCAGGGTCACGGGGGCGAGATCGTTGTTCAGCGCCAGCAGGCGCAGGGAAGCCTTGGCGTTCTGGGGAATATAGTCAAGGTTGTTGGCCCCGCCTTCCGGCTTGTAGCCGACGGCTGTCTCCAGCGGGGAGAACAGGGTCTCAATGCGGCGGGTCACGGCCCGGCCGCCTGCGGGTTCAAAGCCCTCCAGCAGCACCGCGCCGCGCAGCGTGCCCGCCTGGAGGCGGCCCAGGGGCAGGGCGAAGCGCGCCGCGCCCTTTTCGTCCGTGAAGGCGTCGGGCAGGTCGAGAGACTGTCCCTCGCCGTCAAAGTCCGGCGCTTCATAAAAGGTGTAGTCTTCATAGCCGGGGAAGCGCAGGAGGCCCTTTTCCGTGCGCAGGACGGCCTTCACGCGGTGATTGACCGCCGCCTCGCCGTAGAGGTTGTCCAGCCGGGCCTGCGCCCAGGCTTCGGGCGCGCCGACGCCCGTACGGATCCAGCCCTTGGGCGCGGCGGGGGTAAACGACGCGGACAGGGCCAGCGTGTCCGGCTGGAATTCCTCCACGCGCACGCGCGCGCTGCCCAGCACGAAGCTGCCCGGTCCCTTTCGTCCGCTCTCGGCCAGACCGATATCCAGCTGGTACACGCCCACCGGGGAATCTTCGGAACTTTTCCAGTCAAAGCTGTTCAGGCCGTCCGCCCCCACGGCAAAGGCGCGGCGCATGACCACCGCGCCGGTGGGGCTGACAAGCACCGCCTCCAGCGGCAGATCCTGCGGCAGGGGCTTCCAGTCGTGCCGGCGCACAATGCAGCCGAAGTGCAGGGTTTCACCGGGCATGTAGAGGCCCCGCTGGCTGAAGACGGAGGCGTTGAGGCCGTCGGCGGCGGTGTTGCGGCCGGACACGTCAAAATTGCTGTAGTCCACGTAGCGTGCGCTGTCGTCCAGCGAGAGCCATGCCAGATCCTGACCGTCGCCTGCCTTGGCCACGGCCACCACGGCCACGGGGCGCTTTTCCTGCGTGAGGCCCTCGGCAGAGGGCAGATCGGCGCGGCCCTGACTGTCGGTGACGGCGCTGTGCACTGCGACGCCGTTGGCGCCCAGCAGGCGCACTTCCACGCCTTCCACGGGCTTGCCCTTGGCCAGATGCTGCACAAAGACCGTGCGCGTGCCGTCGCCGGCGTTTTTCACGATGAGGCCCAGGTCGGTAATCAGCAGCAGGCGCGCACTCTCCGCGACCTGTTCGTCGCCGTCATAGCCGGTGAGCGTCACGCGCATGAGCCCGTGTGTGGCCTCCTTGCCGTCGCGCAGCAGGGGGGCCAGGTCCAGCACGGGGAAGGCCGCCTTGCCCTGCGTCTTGCCGTCCACATCCATGCGGCCTTCCACGGCGTCGCTCATGACGGCCATTTCCGCCGTCTGTTCCTCAAAGGAGGACTCCTTGGCGGCCAGCGCCAGGAAGGGATCACGCACGCGCTCGGCCCGCCAGCGCACGGAAGTGACGCCCACGGCGTACACGTCCAGCTTTTTCTGGCCGCTGAGGCTCAGCACGTTGCCGGGCTGCAGGAAGCCCACTTCCCTGCCGGGGGAGGGCACATTGAGGATGAAGCGGCGCACCTTGGCCGTGCGCGGCCCGGCAATGGAGGGCAGGCCTTCGTCCACCGCCGTCAGGAGACCGCGCCCCGCTTCGGCGGAGAGGCGCAGCAGCAGCCTGTCCGTGGGTTCGTTGGCGGGCTGGAGCAGTTCGGCCTGGAGCTTGACGCCCTTCTGGATGTCTTCCGCACTGATGGCGGGCATTCTGGTCCAGTCCGCCGGTTTGCCTGCGCCGTCGGAAAGCTTGAGGGGCAGCTGGATCAGGGTCAACCGCTGCAGCACTTCCGAGGGCAGGACGCGCAGGGTTGTCGTGACCTCCAGCTGGTAGGTCTTGTTCAGTTTGTCGTCATAGGCGGGCCGGATGACGATGTTCTTCACATCCATGATGCGCGAGCTGCCGGTGACGCTGAAGGACGCCGTGACGTCTTTGGGCGTGTTTTTGCCCGCGGCCGCGACGACGCACTTGCCGGAATCCTCGGTGAAGGCGGGCAGGTTTGCGATGGTGATGCGGGCGGCGGCATTGTTTGCCGGCAGGGCCGTCACCGGCGCGGTGACGACGACTTCATCCCGGCGTTCATTCCAGACAAGGCGCGCCGGGCCGAAGGAAAGGCCGCTCTTGGCGTCGCCGGGGGCAATGCTGATGCGCGCGTCCATGTCCCGTGTGGTCACGGGCCAGATGAAGCGCAGGGGCACGGAAACGGCATGCGCGCCCTTGGGGGAGGGGTCAATCCAGAACGTCTCCTTGTTTATGCGCACGGCCTGGGGAAGCGTGGCGTAACTCACCCGCCGATTGAGCGAGAACCGTTCGGGCAGGGAGACGTTCTCCAGAGAGATTGTATAGCGCGTGGCCGGGGCGAGCGTTCCCTTGGAGGGAGTGAATTCCATGGTGTCTTCGTCGATCCAGCGCCACTTGCCGTCCACATGCGGGGTCATCTTCACGCCGTTCACCAGGCGGCCGGCCTCGCCCGCAGGCGCGGCGGCGCAACGACGGAACCAGTCCTTGCCGTATTCCTTCTTGCAGCGGGCTTCGTCTATCCGCAGGGTGACGGTCAGCCCGTCGCGGCGCATCCACGGATCGCTCTGCGGGGAACTGGTGACAGCCGTCCTGTAGGCCGGTTCCGCCGCTGCGGGGGTTGCAGGCAGGTGCGGCAGCGCAAGCAGGAGGGCGGGCAGCAGAAAACATTTGATCAGTGCATGCATGACGGGACTCCGTAAAGATGCAGGAAAAAAGTTCGCGCGGTAGAGCGACAGCCGTTGAAGAACGCAGAGGGCGGCGGCCGGGGCCGCTGCTGCATGGCGTTTTCACTGCATCATGCCGGAAACATAAAATTTTGTCTATGGCTGCAGTGCGAAAACGGCAATATTTCCGGGCTGCGGGCTGGCTTTTTTGCCGCGCGTGTGGAACACTTGCCGAAATTCTGCAGACAGAACGGCAGGCGCGCGTTCTGCCCGGGACAAAAAGTTGCCGGGCGGGGGAAAGGTCTTGCGGAGCCGCGTTGTGCGGCGCAACCCGGAGGGGGAGAGCATGGGCAGGTATGTTGACGGATGCATCGTGCGGCTGCCGCAGCTGGCGCCGCAGCTGGATGCCATGGAGGCTGCCGTGGACATGATTGTTGCCGCGGCGTGCAGGGGCAACAAGGTGCTGACGTGCGGCAACGGCGGCAGCGCGGCGGATGCCGAGCATATTGTGGGGGAACTGATGAAGGGTTTTCTGCTGCCGCGCAGGCTCGCGCCCGAGCGCGTCCGCCGGCTGCGGGAAGGGGGCTGCCCGGAGCCGCTGGCCGCCGAACTGCAGCAGGGCATCCCGGCGCTTTCGCTGGTGGCCGGGGTGGCCTTGCCCACGGCCTTTGCCAACGATGTGCGCCCGGAATACGTGTTCGCGCAACAGGTCTATTCCCTGGGGCACGCGGGCGATGTGCTACTGGCCCTCAGCACGTCGGGAAATTCGGCCAACGTGCTGGCCGCGTTGCAGGTGGCGCGCGCTCTGGGCATCGGCACCATCGGGCTGACGGGGAGCCGTCCCTGCGCTCTGGCGGAACTGGTCGATGTTCATATCGCCGTGCCGGAGACGGAGACCGCCCTTGTGCAGGAACTGCACCTGCCCGTGTATCACGCCCTGTGCGCGGATGTGGAACAGGCGCTGTTCGGGGAACAGGCCTGAGACGCGGCCTGTCGTCGCGCCCCTGCCGAAGAACAAAACCGCCGTTTCGGAGGGAAAACGGCGGGTTGCGCCTGCGCACGGGAAGAGCGCGCAGGCGAGGTCGGGAATTTCGGGGCGGCCGTGCCCCCCGTCCGGTTGCTGCAGCCCGCGCCTTCCCTTCATAACGGGCTGCTTTCCCGTGCCGCAACGGCGCGAGCGGGGCAGTTTCCCCGTCGGGCTGTGTCGGCGGCCGCTGTGTTCAGCCTGCGCCGTGTCGCCGCAAGGCGCGCAGATACGCCTGCGGCGACTCCGCCCTGTGCCGGAAGCCTTCGGACAGCGCCGGGGCAGAGAGCCTTTTGCGTCAGTCCGCCCAATCCGCTCAGGCGTTCTGTTCGGCTTTGTGACGGCCGCACTTGCAATGCGCGCAGTTGCCCTTGCAGACATGCCCGCCCGCGTGCCCGGACCGCTCCTTCAGCAGGAGGACCCTGTTGCCGTTGACCGCAAGGTCAAAGCCGCACTTGCCCTTGAAAATGACGCGTTCCGACCCCAGACCGCGCAGTTCGGTCTTGAGCGCGGTTACGGCCAGGGGATGCGGGTGGGAAACCCGGCGGACGTCGATAAAAATACGTTTGCAGCGCGCCTGGTTGCCGTGCAGCAGGCTGATAAGCGCATCGGCCTGCGGCGGGTCAAAGTGCGTGTCCAGCGCGATGTGCAGGTTATCGTGGCTGAAGCGGTGCGTTACGTCGGAAGCCTGTGAGGAAGTGCGCTGCTGTTTCATGCTGCTGATGACTCCGCGTTGTAAGGTTGCTGACGCTTTCGTGCCATAGAATATGCTCCCTGTCAATAAAATTGAATTTTATTTTCAAATTCATCAACGGGCGCGGCATCCCCAACCGGCAGCGCGACGGGAACAGCAGTATTCTGCCCCCGGCATCCGGCATACCCGTCAACAGGTTTCGGGCAGAAACTGCATCTGCTTCGGCGCAGCGTTCGACATCTTGCGAATTTTTACGGCGTTTGCTGACTGGCGTCAGAAACGTGAATGGTCCGGGCAGGGTTGCAGAAGGCGGAAAAAGCGGCGGACATCCCGCGCATCCGGGGGGGCGGCCCGGCACGGTGCGGGTGCGGCGTCCTCTGCCTGCGGCACATGCGGGGGCAGTTTTTGCGGCGCGGCAAAAACGGTTCGTCAGCGTCCCCGCAGTGGTTGGCGGCGTCTGCGGGGAAGCGTCGGCCCGGAAGCGGGAAGGCGCGCGTCCGGCCGGGTTCAGGCATACATGGCCATCCGGCCGGTCATGGCGTCGGACGCCATGTAGAGATTGTCAATGGGAATGTTCTGGCCGATTTCCGGCCAGCTGACGCAGGCGCCCGCATCCGTGAGAATCCAGTTGTCCCGCTGGGCCGGAGTGGCCCGGGAGAGCGGGGGGAAAGCGCCCAACGGCACAGAAACCCGGCGGCCGTCGCTGAGCTCCACTTCCATGCTGAACGCGCTGAAAATAACGTATGTGGCGGACATGTGAGCGGTTGCAGTCGTCATGATGTCATCCTCCGGCTTGAAATATGAAGCAGCGTGTTGCTAGGGGATATGCAAGGTTCGGGCCATGACGGAAGGATGACAGGAGAAGCGACGCGCCGACGAAGACGCGGCTGTGCGCCGGGGCGGCTTCAGCGCCGCAGCAGGCCGCGGGCGTTCCCGGCCCTCTCCGGGGCGGCGGCAAAGGCGCGGTTGCCGTACAGGGTGCAGACCAGTGCGCCGATGCCGGAAACGGCGCTCATCACGCCCAGGGGAAGGGCGCTCTCCGGCCCGGCGACGCCCGCGAGCGGCGAGGCGGCCGCGCCGCAGATGAAGAACGTCACGCCAAGGATGCCGGAGGCCGCGCCCGCGCCCACGGATTGCGCCATGACCGCCAGGGTGAAACTGGTGGGCTTGGTGAAGCCCTGCGCGGCAAGCATAATCATGAGGCTCGCCATCATGGGAAGGGGGGAGGCCGGGCGCAGCACGGCCACGGCCAGGATGGCGAGGCAGGCGAGGGCGCGGCAGAAATTGCCGAGCGCCAGCAGGGCCCTGTCGCCGAAACGTCCGCTCAGCCGGCCCGTAATCAGGGAGGAGACCACCAGCACTGTGGCGTTGGTTCCGAAGAAGAGGCTGAACTGCTCCACGCTGAAGCCGTAGATATGCAGAAAGATGAAGGGCGAGGCCGAGATGTAGCAGAAAAAGCCCGCGGCGGTGAATCCCTGCACGCCCGCATACCAGAGGAAGGCCCGCTGGCGGAAGAGGCTTCCCATGTTGCGGAAGGAGGCGCCCATGCCGCCGCGCACGCGTTTTTCAGGGGCCAGGGTTTCCGGCATGGCGAGGCGGCAGCCGAGCCAGAGCGCCGCGCCGATGGCGGCGAGCAGATAGAAGATGCCGCGCCAGCCGACAGCGGTGGTGGTGATGGCGCCGCCGGCCAGCGGCCCGATAACGGGGGCGATGCCGGTGATGGCCATGAACATGGCCATGAAGCTGGTGAGCCGCGAGCCCGTGAAGGAATCGCAACTCAGCGCCCGGCACAGCACGGCCCCGCCCGAGCCGCCGAGCCCCTGCAGGAAGCGCAGGGCGAGGAAGGTCTCCCCGGACGGCGCATGGGCGCAGAGCGCGGATGCGGCGACGAACAGGGCCAGCGAGCCCAGCAGGATGCCCTTGCGTCCGATGCCGTCCGAAATGGGGCCGATGACGATCTGCCCGAGCGCCAGGCCCAGCAGGCAGGCCGCGATGCTCGCCTGCGCCAGCGCCGTGGGGATGGACAACTCCTGCGCTATGTCCGGCAGCGCGGGGAGATACATGTCGGTGCAGAGGGGGCCGAAACCGGCCAGGAAGGCCAGCAGGAGCACAATGAAGGCGCGGCGCGCGCCGCGGATATCCGCGAGGGAACAGTACGCGGCGGGCGTGTCTTTTGTCATGCCGCTTGCCTCCGTTGCCGTGCTGCGACGGCACGAATGCAGTACATGAAAAGCGGGCGAAAGTCCAAGCGCCGTGCCGGGCGGAAGATGCGCCCGCGGTCGGCCTCCGCCCCCTTGGCAGGGCGCAGTGTCTTGCCGTCAGCCGGGCGCGTGGTTTCTTCGTACTGCGGCGGGGAGGAATGTGCGGGCCGGACGCCGTACGCCCGGCCCGCGCAGGGAATCAGTAGCGGCTGGAGTAGTGGCTGCGGTGGCTGGAATGGCTGCGGTGGCTGTAGTGCGCGGCAATCAGCGTGTCCCCCTGCTGCGACTGCTGCACATCCGAGAAATAGAGCATGTCGGATGCGGCCGGGGAGGAGGCGTCCAGTTGCCGGATCGCGGGCGCGGCTGCCTGTACGGCGGGCGTGCCGCTGCCGAAGCCGGTGGTGAAGAGGCCGGCGGCCAGAAACAGGTAATAGATGAGCTTTTTCATGCGGTCACCTCGGTAAAGGGTTGTATATGTTCAAGCGGCAGCGGGGATGACGTGCTGAAGAATCCGGCGCACGCCGACTGCCGTGAACAGCTTGTACAGGGCGGCAGATAGATGTTTTTCCAGGAGGAAATGGATTGCCGCGCGAAGGGCCGCGCCCGCGCATCACACAGGCAGAGCGGCACGTTGTATACGGAGACGGGCAGCCCCCGCCTGTGCAGCGTCAGGACGGCCCGGGCCAGTTCCTCCCTGTACTCGTGCGGCGCGATGCCTATCTCGGCCATGTTCGTCGCGGCGCAGCCGCACAGCTCCATGCCCATGAGGGCATAGTGGGAACAGAAGGGAAAATAGGCGGCAAGATGGAGTGCGAATTGCGGAAGCCGGCGGTAGTTCAGGCGTGTGACCACATGGCGGATTTCAATACGCAGTCCGTGCAGGGCCAGGTTGTAGATGCCGTCTTCCGTGGCGGCGAAGCTGCCCGCCGCGCCCGTAACGGCGTCATGCAGGGCGGGCACATCCCCGTGCAGGGAGACGCAGAACGTCGCCTTCGGGGAGGCGACTGCCGCCACGCGCCGGGTGAATTCCCTGTCGGCAAAGGTTTTGCCGTTGGTGAGCACGCAGATTTCCGCCTCCGGATGCTCGGCGGCGCATCTGCCCAGAAAGGCGATAAAGCCGTCGCCCGGCAGGGTGGGTTCGCCGCCCGTGATGCACATGGCCTCCTGATTCCGGCCGCGCAGCAGCGTCAGGATGGCATGCGCCTCCGCAAGCGTCCGGGGATCGTGCGGTTTCGGAGGCTGCGGGCACATCAGGCAGCGGCAGTTGCAGGCCTCCGTCAGCAGAAAGGCGTTTTGGGCGGAGCCTGCCTCCCAGACCACAGCAGCCGTGCCGTCGGCGGTCAGCCGCAGGATGTCGCCCTCGTGAATCCGGTCAATGTCGGCGCAGGCCACGGTGTCCGGCTGCCACAGGCCGCCGCCGGGGCCGGAGAGAACGCAGCCCGCATACCCCAGGGTATGGACGCCGGACGTTTCCCCCACAAAGATATGGCCCGCACGGGCGTAGAAGGGCCTGCGCTCCCTGGCGGCAATGCCGATGACGGGGGCGAAGCGGCCCGAAGGTTTACCCTTGACGGTCTTCACGGCGCGCCAGCTCCGGGTTGCGGGTTATCCAGCTCCAGATGACGTCCTTTTCCTGTTCGGTGGCGTGGCGGACGAGGGAGAACAGCCTGTTGAAAATTGTTTTGTGCTTGACGCAGAAGGGCGAGCCCGCCATGTTCCGCCGCTCGTTCCCGCTTTCCAGATAGTTGCGCACGGGGTCCGTGCCGCAGAAGGCGCGGTAGGCGCACCAGGCGCAGGGCACAGTGGTTTCCGTGCAGGACGCGCGGGTCAGGGCCCGCAGCCGGGGGCCGGCGAAAATCTGTTCCCAGCTATCGCGGTGGACATTGCCGAGGCAGAAATGCCTGTCGCCCATGCGGGCCAGCATGCGCGCCTCGTCAGCGGGGAAGACCGAGCCGTCAAAGTCGTAAATGGCCCCGCTGATGCCCGCGCCGCTCGGCGACTGCAAATCCACGAAGCCCGTTGACCGGGCGGTGAGCATGCGCGTCAGCAGCAGTGTGGCGAAGTACTCGGGGAAGTAGACGCGCCGGTTCAGGGCGATGATGTAGTCGAGAACATCAATGTATTTCTTGACAAAATCTTCCATGCGGTAGCCCAGCGTCGACGCATCTTCCGCCGCGAAGCCGTAGGGATTCAGCGAACGGATGAAAATGCCGTCCATCCCCAGCCGGGCATACTCGTCCACAACGTCCCGCAGATGATTCAGGGAGTATGCCGTCGTGGTCATCAACGCCGAAACGCCGTCCCCTCCCAATATGTTGCGGGCCCTGTCCAGACGCTCCAGAACTCGGGCGTGCGTCGCGCCGCCCGCGCGCGCGATGCGGCATCTGTCGTGCAGCGCTTCCGGTCCGTCCAGCGAGGTGGAAATTTGGATGCGGTGGTTCCGGCAGTAGCGCAGTTGTGCATCTGTGACGGCGAGGAGATTGGTGCAGATGACGAATTCCACATCCTTGCCCTGCCGGGCCGCCAGTTGTTCGGCCTTTTCCACCGTGGCCGTGACGGCGGGCCAGTTCAGCGTGGGCTCGCCGCCCTGAAATTCGATTTTCGGGCAGCGCGTCGGCGAGGAGAAAATGAAATCGACGATTTTTTCCGCGGTGGCCACGGGCATGTCGTAACGGGCCGCGTCCTCATCCGCGCAGGAAACCTGGCAGTACGCGCAGCGCTGATTGCAGCGCAGGGTGATGACCATCATGTGCAGCGCCGTGAAGTCGCGCAGAAAGGCCATGCGGGAGCGGTAGCGCGCCGCCGTGCGCCGGACGGCCCCCGCCGCGTCGCCTGCGGCGGCAAAAAGCCCGCTCTCCAGGTCGCGGAACGCCTCGCTGTGAACGTCCAGCCGCTGGTGGATGAATTGCTCGAAGATTGCCGCATCCACAAAGGTGAACACGCCGCCCTCGTTGACCAGCAGCACCTCGCCGCCGCAACGGGCGAAATTGAAGGGAAGGATGGTGTACACGTTAAGTCCTTGTCGGGGAAAAGGCCTGTTCCACGATTCTGTCCCGTGTGACGCCGAAGCTGTTCTCCAGTTCCAGCCAGGTTCCGCAATCAATGAGGCTGTTCATGAAATTCCGCAGGGCCGTCCCGGTGACGGCAGCGCCGCCGTCCTTGCGGGTCAGGGTTATCCTGACGGAGGAAGCCCCCTCGGGATGAAAGGCGACATGGTACGCGTGCGTGTGCTCGGCGGCCGCCAGCAGCAGGGCTTCCCGCGTGAAAAGCTCCCCGGGCGCGAGGATGGAGCCGGAAGCGCCGTTTGCCTCAATGGTGCATGAATCCATGGTCTCTCCTGTGTTCGGCAGTGGTGTGCGGCAGGCGGACAAAAATCTACTATATAGGATTTTTATAGTCAATCCTTGTTGTAGCGTTGCGGCATGGATACCAGCCATCTCCGCCAAGCCATCGCCATTGCCGTGGCGGAAGCCCGCCGCGATGCCGGTTTGACGCAACCCCAGCTTGCCGATTTCGCGCAGCGCTCGCGGAGCTATATCGCCGCCATTGAGGCGGGGAGCGTCAATGTGACCTGTGAAACCCTCTATGCCCTGCTCGCGGTTTTCGGCAGGGATCCCGTCGATTTCTTCAGGCGTGTGGAGGAACTGCGACGGCAGCGCCCGGAAGTTTCCCGCCCCGGTCGGGGGAAGCGGCGCGCGGTTATTCTGGGCAGCGGCGATTCCTGATGCCGATGCAGGGCGGGAAATAATGGGTTGAATATAGATTAATTTATATTTACAAATACGTCAATTCCGGCATCCGCAACCGGAGCCGGAACAATGCACTGCCGCCATACGGCAGCTTTTTGCATAACCACGAGGGATATATGAATAAAATTTTTTTCGTTACGGCGATGGCGGCTCTGATGGCGCTGTCCGGCTGCGCCAGGCCCGTACACAAGGATCCCGTGGCCCTGGGCGGCAGCAAAAGTGACGCGACCGTCCGCATCGGCATTGTCTGGAATCCGGACAGGGAAATTCCCGAAACCACGCCCGGGGCCGCTCTGGCCCTGGCCGAGGCCAAGTGCCGGGCCTGGGGGTATGAGGGCGCAGAGGCTTTCGGCGGGGTGGAGCAGAAGTGCGTCAATGAATTTTTCAACGGCTACGGCATGCAGTGCGTGCAAATGCAGGCCGTAGCCGAATATCAGTGCCTCGGCGGCGCTTCCGTCCCCGGGAAGCCCGCGTCTGCGGCCGGAAATGCGCAGCCGTAGGCGCGCGGCGTCCCTTGTTCAGAAGGGCTGCCGCGCAGGGCCAGAACGCGCCCCCTGCGGAATGAAAAATCCGGGGGATGTTCGGAAGGAAACGCGGGGCGGCCCAGGATGAGCCTGGATTCAGCTGACCCTCGCACGCGTACGGGGACACCGGCCGACGTCGCAGCTGAATACTTTGGGGGCGGCTAACATGTTAACCTTCAAGCCGTTTTTTCATTATGACCAACGCAGGCGGTGCTGCCTGCGGTCTTGAGACGCGGCTTGGAAGGATTAGCCATGCCCAGCGCCGATAATTTCATCTCCCATCCACCGTACACCCCCAGGCAAGCCGCTGAATTCCTTCTGCCGCTTGAATGAACCCGTATGAGAAACGCAGTCCTGCGGCGTAAGCCGCTGCCAACGCCGCTAGCCTGCCGAACATGCGGAACCTGCCGACTTGCCCCTTCTGCCGTCTGCGGCATTGATTGAAAGAGGAATGGTTTCCATGTCATCAGGGACATAGAGATTTCCTGAAAAATAGCGCCTCCCCTCGGCCCGGTAGACATGTTTGCGTTGAGGACCATGGGAATCTTCAGTATGCCAAAGCACCAGGTTTGCAACTGACAGTTTTTCAGCCAGCAGGCAGGCATCTTTGACCGTGCTGTGGTGTTTCTCATAGGGATGGAAAATTCCGCTTTCGGAGGCAAGGCAAAACGCTTCAGTGAGCAGCCAGTCCGCATTCCGGGCCAGGTCATGCAGGGCCGGAGCCAAAGGCTCGTCTCCGGCAAACACGAGGCGACCGCCTCCTGCCAAGCGCAGTGCAAAGCCATACTGGCGCAGTTTACTGCTGCGGATGTCAAAAAAGGTCATCTCGCGCCCGGCGACCACGCGAGCTTCGCCGTCCCGCACCGATGCAATGCGCAGGGTGTTGCCAAGAAATGCCCCCATGCCTGCGTCGAACGACATTTTCACGAAATCCGTCACAAATTTTGCCAATGCGGCATGGCAGTACAAGGTGAAACTCCCCTCGTACCTGCCCAGTTTCATGAGAGTGGCCACCCCCCGAAGCACCCAGAGCATGCCGAAGAGGTGATCGGTGTGGGCATGTGTCAGTACAGCGTCGTGAATATCTGCCAAGGGCACATCAGCAGCGTCTAGCTGGTCAAAAATGCGGTTGCCGCCACCTCCGTCCACCAGCACCGGCCCTCCGCAACCGCCCCGCAGGATGAAGCAGGTATTGTAGTACTGTCGGGCGCTGGCATTGCCCGTGCCCAGAGCCGTAATCCGTTCAACGTCGGCGCTCATCGCCGTTTTTCCCATGCGGCGGTCCGTCCACAGCGCAGCCGGTTTCCGCCAGGCGTTTGTATAGCCATTCATAATCGGCAATGCCGTCCTGCAGTATGCGCTGCAATTTCTCATGTCCGGCAGTTGCGATACTGCGCGCATTTGCTGCAACAGCCGCCGCCTCCTCCTGCCGGACGGCCACGACGCCGTCTCCGTCGGCAACTATGATGTCGCCCGGCGCAATGACCACCTGACCGATGCCCACAGGAGCATTGATTTCGCCGCAAGGGCTTTTGTAAGGCCCGTTGGGGGAAACAGCCCGCGCATAGACAGGGAAATCCATGGCGCGCAATGCCTCGGCGTCCCGCACGGCGCCGTCAACCACCATGCCGGCCAGTCCTCGGGAGCGCGCGTAGTGCGCCATGATCTCCCCGGTGACGGCCCGTTCCGTGTAGCCGCCGCAGGCGACAACCAGCACATCGCCCGGCCGGGCATTGTCCACAGCGTAATAGAGCAGGAGATTCTCCCCTGCGGGGAGATGCACTGTATAGGCTGTACCCAGGAGCCGCACAGGGCCGATTGGGCGTATGTCGGAAGGCAGCGCAGCGTTGCGGCCGAGAGCGTCACAAATATCCGCCACTGCCAGCCCGGTAAAGGTGTTGAGGAGCGATGCCGGGACAGGAACTGCGGGCGGGTGTATGGCGTACCGCATGACAATTCTCTCCATATCCCGCGCGGAAGTGGCCGGCGTCGCAGGAGGACATTGCGACGCCGGTCGCTTCAGCGGGAGCAGGCCAGTATTTTTTCGTACAGGGCGTCGGGCAGCTCCAGCCCGTCCCGGCGCCGTTGCGCGCGCAGTGCGAAACGGCGGGCCCCCGGCAACCGCGTCCCAGGCTGGTCTGTGATATGCTCCATCAGTCGGGCAAGGCTCGCCGGGAAACCGGGGTTGACCGCTTCAGGCGCGATGAGAATGAAACTCTGCCCAATGGCAGGCGAAGGGCCTTCAGCCTCGAAAAAGGAACTGGCCTCGAAAGCGTGGTGCGCCCCCGTGAGTGAGGCTGCGAGGATTTCCACCATCAGCGCCAGTGCGGCCCCTTTGGCATCTCCAAGAGGAATCATGGTGCCCTTGAGAGCCTCCTCCGGATCGGTGGTGGGTCTGCCGTCGGCATCCAGCGCCCAGCCTTCGGGGATGCTGCGTTCCCCTTTCTGCTTGGCGTTCATGATCTTGCCGCGCGCCACCTTGCTCAAGGACATGTCCACCACGATGGGATCGCCCCCCCGCACCGGGCAGCCAAACGCAATGGGGTTGGTGCCGAAGCTGGCCTTGCAGCCGCCCCAGGGGGCCATGGCTGCCGGGGAATTGGAAAAGGCCATGCCGATAAGGCCCGCGCCGGCGATGCGTTCCGCATAATGCCCGAGCATCCCGCAATGGTGGGAATTGCGCACGCCCACATAGGCGATGCCGTACTGTCCGGCTCGCGGGATGGCCGCAGCAAGGCCGGCGCCGATGGCGGGAAACGCGTATCCGCAGGCAGCGTCCACAACAGTCATGGCGGGCAGGGGATGGCTCACTGTCGGAGTGGCCTGGGCCTTGACCTTGCCGGTTTTTGCCTGCGCCACATAAAATGGAATGCGGGAATACCCGTGGGAGGGCATCCCATCCAGCTCCGCCAGCAGGAGGGCGTCAGTCACGCAGGCGGCGGTATCTTCCGAAGCCCCGGCAGCGCGAAACGCCGTGAGGCCGAGTTCACGCATTTGGTCGTACGAGAGCCGCATCACTTGGTCTCCTTGAGCGCGTCGGCAACCTTTTCCGCAATCATTGCGCTCACGCGGGCATTGGATTCGCGGGTGACGCCGGCGATGTGCGGGGTCAGCAGGCAGTTGGGCGCGTCTGCCAGCGGCGATCCGGCCTCCAGGGGTTCCCTGGAGAAAACGTCCAGCATGGCCCCGCCGAGGCTGCCGTTTTTCAGCGCATGTGCCAAGGCAACCTCGTCGATGATGCCGCCGCGTGAGGTGTTGATAACGAAAGCGCCTTTTTTCATGCGCGCCATGCGCCCTGCATCCAGCAGGTTGCGTGTGCTGTCCGTCAGGGGAACATGGATGCTCACGGCGTCGGCCACGCTCAGGAGTTCCTCCTGTGAGACAGGGGAAACGCCGCAATCTTTCCACACAGGGGCGTCGGCGGGAATGAAGGGATCGTGGGCGATGCCGCGCATGCCGAAGGCCCTGGCCCGGGCCGCCACTTCCCTCGCGATGCCGCCAAAGCCGAGCAGGCCCAGAATCTTGCCGTAGATTTCTCCGCCAAGCATGGACTCTCTGGGCCATTTGCCTGCCGCCACTTCGCTGCAGCGCTGGTAGCACCCTCGCGCCAGCATGAGCAGCCCTGCCAGCGTGTATTCCGCCACGGAAACACTGTTGGCCCCGGTGGCGGGGATAACGCGGATGCCTCTTGCCTCGCAGGCCTGCACGTCAATATTGTCCAGCCCGACGCCTAGGCGGCCAACCACGCGCAGATTGCCGGCGGCCGCCAGCAGGTCGCCCCGCACTTGCGTCTTGTTGCGCACCACGAGGGCGTCACACTCTCGCGCCAGGGCCAAAAGCTCGCCAGGCCGGTTGACGAGTTCCTTGTCATACACCACGTCTAGCTGCTGAGCCGCGAGGCTTTCCACGGCATGCGGATCCATGAATTCGCTGATAACCACTTTTGTCACGATGCTCTCCTTTCTGAAACGGGACAGCTCCCCTGCCCCCGTGGCATGACAGTGAAAATGCCCGACAGGAGGAAACCTTCCGGAATTGTTAAAACAGCAGCCCCGCCGGGGTCGGCACATTGAGCAGCTTCACGAAGCCCACCCAGATGGACAGGCTGAACAACGCGGCAAACAGCAGGGCCCGGAGCGCTTTGCGCCCGAGGGATTCCTGCCGGCTGTTCAGTGCGAGGAAGGCTGCAAAAAGAAACGTTCCCGTGGCGGCAAAAAAACCCAGCGTAGGAATGCCGAGGCCGTAGAGAACGCTCAAGACGGCGATGCTGCCCACACGCTTCCAGCTTGTCCCGCCCGTGGGGGAATCGCCGTCTTTCTCGCGGGTTCTGCGCCACAGGGCCTTGGCAATGCACCACATCCCCCCCAGAGTTATGAAGACGATGAGGCTCAAGGGGAATATGCGGCTGATGCCCTCCTCCGCGTCCAGCTGCACCCAGAATGCCAGGGCCACAGCCAGAAAGGCGACGCCTGCCAATACATCGGCCGTGCTTTTACGCATCTTGGCCCACCTTTGCTTTTGCGGCATTGCGGGTCTTCTTCCATTTGAGCAGGAAGGGTGTCAGCAGCGAGAGGGCCAGGGCGAAAATCAGCCCCTTGTTGATGTAGCCGCCGCCCATGACGGCCGGCAGCCCCCCGTCCGTCGCCTGCGCAAGCTGGAGGCAGGAGCCGAGGTTCTCCTCAATCATGGGGCCGAGAATGACGCCGAGGGCCATGGCGCCCGCGTCCCAGCCCACCATGCCCCCGAAGAATCCGACAGCGCCGAACAGCGCCACCATCCAAAGATCCAGCATGCTGTTGCTGATGGCATAGGCGCCGATATAGGCCAGAACCACAATGGCGATGGCCACCATGCTCAGTTCGAGGTTGAGCAGGCGGGCCATGCACTTGCAGAGCACAAAGCCGACGGGAATCATAAGCAGGTTTACGGCGAACTGCGAGGCAATGAAGGTGTACGTCAACTCGCCGGTGGCCGTGAAGATCTTGAAGCCCGGCTGCAGGCCGTGCGCCAGCAGCGCGCCCATCAGCACGGCTGCCACGGCGCTCCCGGGAATGCCAAGGGTCAGCATGGGTATCATGGAACCGCCGATGACGGCATTGTTGGCGCTTTCACTGGATGCCACGCCCTCAATGCACCCCTTGCCGAAACGGGAAGGATCCTTGTCCCAGCGCTTGGACTCGTTGTAGCAGATGATGGAGGCGATTTCGCCGCCGGCGCCGGGCAGGATGCCTATCAGCGTGCCCAGAACGGAGGAGCGCATGAGCACCATCTTGCATCGTGACACAAGGTAGCGGCATATCCGGCCGAATGTCCCCTTGCGGGGGTGATAGTCGGCAATGTGCTGCCGCTGCGAACCTATAAGGAAGAGGACTTGCGAAAAGGAGAACAGGCCGATCATGCAGGGGATGACTGCCACGCCCTGCACCATCTCATAGATGCCGAACGTAAAGCGGGGACTGCCCGAATTGGGATCAAGGCCCACAGTGGAGACCAGCATGCCCACAGCGCCGGAAACAAGCCCTTTGCCCATGTTGTCGGCGCTCATCACGGCGATGGTGGACAGGCCGAAAAGGCAGAGCCAGAAGTTTTCCGAGGCGCCGAAATTGAGCGCCCCCTCGGCCAGCGGCGCTGCCAGGAAGAGCAGAAACAGCGACCCGACAATGCCGCCGAAGGATGAGGAAAGCAGGGATGTGTAGAGCCCCTCGTCGGCCCTGCCCGCCTGGCACAAGGGCCAGCCGTCAAAGGTGGTCGCCACGGAAGATGGCGTGCCCGGCGTGCAGATAAGGATTGCGGAGTTGGCGCCGCCGTAGATGGCGCCCACATAGATGGCGCCAAGCATGACCAGGCCGTTCATGGGATCCATGGAAAAAGTCACGGGAACCATGAGGGCCACGCCCATGGTGGCAGTGAGGCCGGGCAGCGCGCCAACGACGATGCCGCCGGCCAGGCCGGCAATCATCAGGAATATGTTGAGAGGTTGGAGGAGGTTGAGGAAGGAAGGAAGAAGGAACTCGTTCATGGCACCCTCCTGTCTGGACGGGTCGCACCTGCTTCAGGGGGCAGGCCGCACGGCCTGCCCCTGAATGTTTACACGGTGTCACTTCTTGAGCATGCCGGCCTCTCCAAGGGCCTTCTCGGCCTTGCCGTACTGCGACTTCACGTACGCCTCAAAGGCGGGGCCATCCATGTATTCTGCGGGCTGGCCGGCCTTCTTCATGTCGGCAAGATAGCCGGGGTCGGTGCAAATCTTGCGGAACGTGTCACGCAGGTACTTGAGTTCCTTTGCGCCGATGCCCGCAGGCGCGGCGAAACACCGGCGGATATCGGACACAATGTCATAGCCCTGCTCGCGCAACGTGGGCACATTGGGCAGAAATGGATTGCGCTTTTCACTGGCCATGCCCAGCACATCCATCTGGTCCGTGGCGCGCATCACGTCGTTGAGATTGCCGAAGATTACCATGACCTCGCCGCCCAGCAGCGCCACATTCTGCTCGGCCGCGCCCTTATAGTACACGTCGGCAAATTTGACGTCAGGATACTTTTTCTTGAAATCCAGGAACATGAGACCGTGGCCGGAGAGCTTGCCGGACATGCCCACCGTCACCTTGCCGGGGTTGGCCTTGGCATAGTCCATGAGTTCCTTCATGGTCTTGAAGGGGCTGCCCTTTTTCACGGCAACGCATTGCGGATCATTGACCACCTGGCAGATGTAGGCGAAACTCTTCTGCGGGTCGAACTGGGCGTTCTGACCGAGTTTCTGCAGAACGATATGGGGCATGTTCAGCCCGCCGATGGTGTATCCGTCCGGTTTGGCGCGGGCTATCTCGGCAAAACCGAGTGCGCCGCCGGCGCCGGTTTTGTAGATGAACGTCCAGCGCTGGTTCGCATATTTATTCCAGTATTTCTCCATGATGCGGGCCTGCACGTCGCTTGAGCCGCCGGCGGAAAAGGCCATGATCATGTTGATCTGCTTGCTGGGATAGTCAGCCGCCAGAGCGAGCCCGGCCGTCATGGCCAGTGAGATTGCAGCGGCCAGCAGCGACAATGTCCGAAACATTTTCATACGGATCTCCTTGGGTTGGAGAAAGGGCCTTGCGAAATCCCTTGCCTGGGGAAAGCGCCGCTAGCGGTGCTAGGCGCTTTCATACAGCCTCGTCATAATGAATTCGCGATGCCCCAGCACTTCAGCGGAAGTATTGCGCCCGTTGCAGGTGCGGAAGAGCATTTCCAGCAGCTTGTCGCCGGCCTGATCCAGATTCATTTCGCGGCGCAGGATGCCGGAGACGTCCACGTCGATGTGTTCGTTCATCGTGCGGACGGTGCGCGGGTTGGCCGAAAGTTTGATGACCGGCAGTATCGGGTTGCCGATGATGTTGCCCTGCCCGGTGGGGAAAAAGTGCGCCACGAAGCCGGAGGCGGCGCACAGCGTCACCATTTCCGCAGCGGCGGAGGAGGAGTCCATGAACCACAGACCGGGGCCTGTGGGCGATTCCGCCTTGTCAAGGCAGCCGATGATCGGCGCCTTGCGGCCGATTTTCTGGATGTTGCCCAGAGCCTTTTCCTCAATGGTCGTCAGGCCGCCCTCAATGTTGCCCTTGGTGGGCTGGGAATCGCAAAGGTCGTCAGTCTTGTGGTCGTCCACCACTTTGGCGTAGCGGTCAAAGAAAGCCTTGAACTGCGCGCGCACCTTCTCGTTGGCGCAGCGCTCCATGACAAGATGCTCGCCGCCGGTAATTTCAGTGGTTTCACCAAACAGCGTCGTGGCGCCCGCTTCCCAAAGTTTGTCAAACGCGTTGCCCACAGTGGGATTGGCGGCAATGCCGGATGTGGTGTCGGACTCGCCGCACTTGCAGGAAACCCATAACTCATTGACTGCGCATTCGGTGCGTTGCAGCTCGGTGGCGTAGTGCATGAACTCCTTGGCCTTGAGCGAGGCCATGCGGATGGTTTCCAGATCGCCGTGCTTCTCAATGCCAAAGCCCGCAACCGGCTTGCCTGTCTTGGCGATGCCGTCCACGATGCGCTGCGTCCATAACGGTTCGATGCCGATGACCACAACGGCCGCCACATTTGGGTTGCACCCCACGCCGATGAGCGTGCGGAAGTGCAGATCAAGATCCTCGCCGAACTGGAGCCGGCCGTAGGCATGCGGCAAGGCAAGCGTGCCCTTGACATTATTGGCCACCGCTTCGCAGGCGGCATTGGAAAGATCGTCCAAGGGGAGGATGATGACATGATTGCGAATGCCTACGCGGCCATTGTCACGGCGATAGCCCATAAACGATTTTTTCATCGGATTACCACCTCTTGGTTTTTACGTTGTGAACGTGCAGATGTTCGCCGCGTTTGATAGGTTTCACCACCTTGCCGATGTCAGTTCCGTATTTTATGACAGTATCGCCTACAGCAAGGTCTTTGAGGGCAATCTTATGGCCGATGGGTATGTCATCAAGTGTTTCAAATTCCATTGTAGTGTCACCATCCATGACCCAACCATTCAGCTTGTCACCCTTTTTAATGCCTTCTACGACGACCACCCCAACGCTGTCTCCAGGCTCATGAACAACGAAATGTGTTGTCATAAAAAACTCCTTGCTGAATTGTGAATGTCCAACTTGCAAAGGCAACGGCAAACGTATAAAATACATTCCGTCCAAAGTGTGAAGATATATTGCATAATGCAATCAATTATGAAAACTTTGGACTTGCCTTTGCTTGCGCAAGCTTCGCAAGAAATATGCCAATAGATGCATATTCTGTAATATGCTGAAAAAACAAATTTTTTTCGGTGCATGGGAAGTGCGGGTGGACAATTTGGCTGTTTTTTAGGCGTTTATGCTGATATGTGGGCATAATGCCCATATGTAAGCAGAGCGGGCGGGGGTATCGAATGGATGCTCATGGGTTGGGCGATCCCTCCTTGGCTGTGGGACGGGTAGTGCACCATCTGGCAGGCATTGTAGCCGGCAAGATGGACAGGAACGCCTTTTTTCAGGTACTGGCACAACAACTCCGCCATATTTTCCATTATGACAGGTTTTGCATCAACCTTTATGACGCCGAAAGGGAATTCCTCAATCTTTTTACAGCGGCCGACGGCACTGTCGTGGAATCGCTTTCAAATACGCGTGTTGCCCGAAACACCGTGGCAGGCCTTGCCATCGCTTCACGCAAGCCCGTGGTCATTAACGACATCCGTTCTCAAAATCTGGGGAATGCCCCCATGCCGCTGTCTTCTGTGGGGCTTAACGCCACCATAGCGCTTCCGTTGATTTTCAACAGGGAAATCATGGCGACCCTTCATGTGTCCTTTGTGCGGCAGCCCGATAATGTTGTTGAGATCCTGAATTTTCTGCTGGAATTGAGTCCTGTCGTCACGACGTTTTTGTTCGCGGTGCTGGCCGAAGAACGCTGGGAGCGCGGTGAAGAGGCCCGGAATGCGGCGACGGGAGATCGAGTGGAACGCTTCGGCCTAACGTTGGAAGACCATTTGCTGGACACGCCCCAGATGCAAAATGCCATGAAGGTGGCCGCAAAAGTTGCCAAGTTCAACATCCCCGTGCTCATCACGGGGGAAACCGGCACCGGCAAAAGCATGCTGGCACGCTGGCTGCATGACCACAGCCCAAGGCACCGGGAAAATTTTATTCATGTCAACTGCCCTTCGCTTGCTCCCAGCCTGTTCGAGAGTGAAATGTTCGGTTACGCCAAGGGTGCATTTACCGGGGCGACGGCAAAGCGAACCGGACGTATCGAGCTGGCGCAGCGCGGAACGCTTTTCCTTGATGAAATTGGGGAATTGGGTACCGAGATGCAAAGTAAGCTGCTGCAGGTGCTGGAAGAAAATTCTTTTGAGCGTGTGGGTGAAGCCGTGCCGGTAGGAGTGGACATACGCGTAATTTCCGCAACCAACCGTGACCTGGCCGCAGCCATGTCAGAGGGGCTGCTGCGTCGTGACCTCTATTATCGACTGGCTGCTGTTGTCATCCGCATGCCTGCGTTGCGGGAGCGCAGGGATGACATCCCGCTCTTTGTAGAGCATTTCAGTCAGCAATTTGCCCGCCAGTATGAAATTCATCCGCCAAAGTTGTCGCGCTCTGTTATAAATGCATTGTATGAACATGCTTGGCCGGGAAATATCCGCGAACTGCGGAATATCGTCAACCGCATCCTGCTCCATTCGCTTGATTCATCTGTGACAAATTCCTTTGTAGCTGACATGCTTCATGCATGGGATGAACATTCGTCCGGCGATACGTCGGCGAAAGCCGGATCGGCAACTTCCTGCCAATCTGCTACGGATGCGATGACTTTGAGAGAAAATGAACGTGAGCATATTCTGGCAGTTTTGCGCCAGTGTGCGTGGCGCATTTCCGGCCCGGATGGAGCGGCTACCCTGCTGGGAGTGCCTCGCTCCACATTGCAGAATAAAATGCGAAGACTGGGCATCAAACGTCATAGGAAGTAGGATGCCCTGATTATCTTTCATTGTTGATAATTGAATATAATTATTTCAAGTCAGTATTTTACATGCATTAAATGAGGATATATAAATATGATATTCGCGCATGCACTTCAGGGAGTTTTTGTCCTTGTGCTTCTGGGAGCAACAGGATATGCGATTGCCGCCTTAAAGTGGGTCGGAAGCGAGTCACGCACAATGTTTCCACGCATTATTACGAATATTTCACTTCCACCATATCTTATGTATACAATAATGCAAAATTTCCATAGAGACAACATGCTAGAAATGTTTAGGGGAATTTTACCTTCATTTATATCTGTATGCATTGTATTTTTCATAGCTATAACGATGGCGAAAATTTTTCATGTCGATCGTAAACATTTCGGACTGTTTTGTGCTGCAATATCAAACTCAAATACTATATTTATTGGGATTCCAGTTAATATTTCACTTTTTGGTGAAAGTGCAATGCCATATGTTCTTTTATACTATGTTTCAAGCACAATATTTTTTTGGACTATAGGACAGTATGCTATTATTTCTGACGTTCAAGATAAATCTGTTATGAATAAAAGGCATATACAAATTTCTAAGATTTTTTCACCACCATTACTTGGCTTTATTACTGGCCTTTTCTTTACGGCAGTGGGCCTTGACCTTCCGGATTTTATAAAACTTGCCGCCCAGAATTTAGGAAATCTGACGACGCCGCTTGCCATGATGTTCATCGGCATATCTATACACGATATGGGTTTTAAGCATATTAATTTAAGCAAGGATATGGTGTTACTAATTATTGGACGAATGATAATTGCACCAATTATTATGTTTAGCATTTCGCGGTTATTCAAATTGCAGGATTTTATCTCTAATGTATTCATTGTTCAGTCTTCTTTGCCTGTTATGATGCAAGCTGCAATTTTGAGCGCTTATTATAAAGCTGATAGTGATTTTGGTTCTCAAGCTGTAGCATATACAACAATTCTTTCTATTTTTTTCATTCCAATAACAATGGTGTTGATACATTAAGAAACTTCTTCAAACAAGAAAACAGAGGCCCAGCCCGCTGGGGAACTCGCGGATTCAGCCCTGCTACCAATCCCACTCAAAGGTTACAAACAAGAAAAAATATACGGTATTAGAGAGTTGAAGTTAGAATTCAACTTCCCACGCCGCCATCACAAACATTCCAGCCCGGTTCGCAAGGTCCGTCGCCTTGCAGGGCCTGCCGGATTCTCATAGCCTCACGGAAGTCCGGTTCAGCCCCGTTTTCACCCGGAAACGACGCTGTGGCCGGAAGCGACAGGCAAAAGGGCGTCTGCCCCGCAGCAGTCACTCTTGGGTGCGCATAAATTCGGTATTGATTTATCCAGAGTGGCGCCGACAGCAAAGGAAGTTCGTCCGGCCAAGATGGCCGTGCGCTACCTTATTCGCGCTTTACCATGAAGGCATCCACTGTTCTTCCTGTTCCGAACGCCCCGCACCGCAGGGCTTCCCTTTTTTGCCCTCGGCCCCGGGGATAAAAGCAGAGCGGCAGCCGCCCGTCTGCGACCTTCGGCATGCCCGGAGAAGAAGAAAGGGAAAGGCAGGGGAAGAGGCGAGAAAGAGAAGGAAAATTCGCCCGTCTTCGGCGCCATAGCTGAAACTTCCCTTCCGCCTTGGCCGCAGGCGCCGCCAAGGCTACAATCGCGCCCTTTCCCGGGAGCGTGGAGTGAAACCGTCACGGCTACCCGGCGAAGCGCGTGACTTTCCCGCGCTTTGCGCCGTTGAGCCGTTGGTCACCAAATGGTCACCAAAAAAGAAAAGAGGATACACGGAATTCTCGTGTATCCTCTTGTTGTTATTTGGTGCGCCCGACAGGAATCGAACCCGTGACCAAGAGCTTAGAAGGCTCCTGCTCTATCCAACTGAGCTACGGACGCAGTTGCGCGCAGGCGCGCGTGCGGGAACTATAGGGGGCGCGTCCTGCCGCGTCAAGGTGTGTTCTGCGGGGAGACTTTCACCTTATCAATGATAAAAGTTCATTTATACTCCCATTCACGCGGAATCGCTGAAATAACGCAATGCTTTTGTTCAACATATCCAAAGATCGGGTGACAATTTGCGTCCGTCTGCGAAAACGTCCCAACCAGTGCCGTTGTAGTGCATTATTCTGCTCAATTTTATAGGTATTTTTCTTGCCTTGTCGTAATTGTTTGGCCCCAACGACTTCCGCATAACAAACGTAGTTG